>NZ_CP083951.1:2386885-3066270 GCF_006440675.2 Mesorhizobium sp. B2-8-5 | reverse complement strand
GAAGTGGTGGCGCAGACCGACGCCGGCTTCGACGCCGCGCGCCAGAAAGCCGATGTCGAGACGGTGATGGCCAAGAAACCGTCGATCATCCTGTCGCTGCCGGTCGATCCGGCGACCGCCGCCTCGGTCTACGACCCGGCCCGACAGGCCGGCGTCAAGCTCGGCTTCGTCGACAATTGCCCGGCCGGCTACAAGCAGGGCACGGATTACGTCGCCATCGTTTCGGACGACCTCTTCCAGATGGGCAACAAGGCCGGCATCGCCATGGCCGAGGCGCTCGGCAAGAAGGGCAAGGTTGGCTACATCTTCCATGACGCCGACTTCTACGTCACCAACCAGCGCGACGGCGCCTTCAAGAAGACGATCGAACAGGATTATCCCGACATGAAGATCGCCGCCGAGGCCGGGATGGCCGACCCGGCGCGCAGCGAGGACATCGCGCAGGCGATGATCACCCAGCATCCGGACCTCGACGGCATCTATGTCACCTGGGCCGAGCCGGCTCTCAGCGTGCTCTCCGCATTGCGCGCCGCTGGCAACAAGCACACCAAGATCGTCACGCTCGACCTCAACGAACCGGCCGCGCTCGATATGGTCAAGGGCGGCAACATCGCGGCCCTTGTCGCCGACGAGGCCTACTCGATCGGCGTGACGCTGGCGCGTGCCTCGGCTGGTTCCCTGGTCGGCCTGAAGGCCGAGCCTTTCTATGCCGTCGATTCCATTGCCGTCACCAAGGAGACGGTGAAGGAAGGCTGGAAGAAGTCGCTCAACAAGGATGTGCCCGCGACCATCGCGGACGCCATGAAGTAAACGCGGTGGCAGGCTGCGAAGCACGCATCATCGGAGATCGAACATGTTCAGTGCCAACACCAGTACCGAGGTGGGCAGCCTCGCTAGCCGTTTCAATCTGCAGCAATATGTCGTCTATCTCGGCTTTCTGGCGATCTTCCTGTTCTTCGCTATCATATTGCGGGACAGCGGCTTCCTCACCGTCCGCAACCTCTCCAACATCGTGCTGCAGACGGCGCCGGTGACGATCATGGCGATAGGCCTCGTCTTCGTCATGTCGGCCGGCGAGATCGACCTTTCGATCGGCTCGATCGTCGCGGTGGCGGCGCTCGCCGCCGCCGTCACCATCGCCTCCTATGGGATGGCGGCGGGCATCGTCGCCGGCCTGGGTGCCGGAATCCTGATCGGCCTCATCAACGGCGCGCTGGTCGCCTATGTAAGGCTGCCGTCCTTCCTGGTGACGCTGGCGACGATGGGCCTGTTCGCCGGTGTCTCGCGCTCGATGACCGATCTTCGTTCGATCTCGGTCACCAACGAGACCTTCACCGGTTTCTTCGGCTCGGGGTCGCTGCTCGGCGTGCCGTCGCTGATCTGGTGGACGGTCATTGCCATCGCCATCGGCCACCTCGTCTACCGTGAGACGCGTTTCGGCGCCCATGTGCTGGCGACCGGCGACAACGCCCGCGCGGCGAGCGTCTCGGGCATCAGCGTGCCCAAGATCAGGCTCGCCGTGCTCACCATCAGCGGCGGGCTCGCGGGGCTTGCCGGACTGCTCTACGCCGGGCGCCTGCAAGCGGCGAAATACACGCTCGGCGAGACCGACCTGATGACGGTGATCGCTGCCGTCATCGTCGGCGGCACGCTGCTCAACGGCGGCAAGGGCTCGATCGTCGGCGCTCTCGTCGGCTCGCTGATGATGGGCATGCTGAACAACGGGCTGATCCTGATGGGCCTTTCGGTCTCCGACCAGATGATCGTGCGCGGCCTGATCATCCTCACCGCCGTCGCCGTGTCGCTGCGCGACAAATCCCGCTGAAGGAATCTTTTCTATGTTTCTCGACGTTCTGCGCCGCCGCAATCCCGCTTTCATCGAGGCGGCGATCGGCCTTCATCAGCAAGGCAAGCTGCCGGCCAATGCCTATGTGCTCGATCTCGACACGGTCGAGCACAATGCGGCGGTCCTCAAGCAGGAAGCCGACCGGCTCGGCCTGAAGATTTTCGCCATGACCAAGCAGGTCGGGCGCTCGAGCTCATTCTGCAAGGCGGTGATGCGCGGCGGCATCGAACGCGCCGTGGCGGTCGACATGGCCTGCGCGCGCGCCACGCACAAGGCCGGGATGAAGCTCGGACATCTCGGCCATTTGCAGCAGATCGCGAAATTCGAAGCGGAGGCGGCGGCGAGCACCTTCCAGCCCGATTACTGGACCGTCTTCAACGACACCAAGGCCGAGGAAGCAGGCAGGGGCGCCGAGGCCGCCGGCCATGTCCAGGACCTGCTCGCCCGCATCGCGGCCGAAGGCGACATTTTCTACCGCGGCCATGAAGGCGGCTTCGACGCCGGCGAGGTCGTCGGCGTCGCCGACCGGCTCGATGCCGTTCCGGGCGGCCGCTTTGCCGGTATCACCACCTTCCCTGCCCTGCTCTTCGACCATGCCGCGCGAAAAGTGTTGCCGACGCCCAATCTTGCAACGCTGAGCAAGGCCGCCGAGGCGCTCTCAAAGGCGGGGCGCAGGGAGATCGAAATCAATGCGCCTGGCACGACGTCGAGCGTCATGCTGGCCGCGCTGGCCGAAGCCGGCGCCACGCAGTGCGAGCCCGGCAACGGCCTGCACGGCACCACGGCGCTGCATGTCATGGAAGACCTGCCGGAATTGCCTGCGGTGCTCTACCTCACCGAGGTCTCGCATCTGTCGGGCGGCAAGGCCTACTGCTTCGGCGGCGGCTTCTATATCGACCCGATCTTCCCGGACTATGACGTCAAGGCGATCGTCTCGGCCGAACCAACCACCACAGCCTCGGCGCTCAAAAGCGTCGAGGTGCCGCCGCCCTCGGCGATCGACTACTACGCCATGATCGACGCCTCCGGCGTGAACGCCCCCAAACCCGGCGACAGCGCCATCTTCGGCTTCCGCGGCCAGGCCTTCGTCACCCGCGCCTATGTCGTCGGCGTCTCAGGTATCTCGAAGGGCGATCCGAAGGTCGAAACCATCGAGAACGGCTTTGGCGAACCCTATGCCTGGCCTGTCTAGGAGATGACGATGAACGCGCCCATTCTGCAGCTTCAGGATATCCGCAAGAATTTCGGCGGCATCACCGCGATCGAGAACTTCTCGCTCGAAGTCTTTCCGGGCGAGATCGTGGCGCTTGTCGGCGACAACGGAGCCGGCAAGTCGACGCTGGTCAAGATCGTCTCGGGCGTGCATCCGCCTTCCTCCGGCACGATAGCCATCGAGGGCAAGCCGGTGACGATGTCGAACGCCACCATGGGGCGTGCGCACGGCATCGAGGTGGTCTATCAGGATCTCGCTTTAGCCGACCAGCAGACCGTCTACATGAACATGTTCCTCGGCCGCGAGCCGCTGAACCGCTTCGGCTTGCTCGACCGCCGCCGCATGATCGCCGAGACGGAAAAGCTGGTGAAGGAGCTCGACGTACGCATCCCTTCCGCGCATGCCACCATCCGCGACCTCTCCGGCGGCCAGCGCCAGGGCGTCGCGATCGCCAGGGCGACGCACTGGGCGAGCAAGCTGATCCTGCTCGACGAGCCGACGGCCGCCCTTGGCGTCGCTGAGACCGCCAAGGTGGAAGAAATCGTTCTGTCGCTGAAGCAGCGCAATGTCGGCATCCTGATCATCAGCCACAGCCTCGACCAGGTGTTCAAGCTGTCGGACCGCGTCTGCGCCTTGAGGCGCGGCAAGCAGATCGGCGTGCGCGAGACGAAGAAGACCGACAAGAACGAGATCATCGCCATGATCACCGGCCTGCAGCAGCAATAGCGGCGTAGCGCTTGGCCGGCTTAGGCGACGAGATTGCGGCTGGCCGCTGGCGTGGCCGGCTTCCCGAAATTGGCTTCGAGCCAGGCAATGGCGCTCGCGACATCTTCGATGGCGAAGCGCGCCGCGGTCTCGCCTTGCGGCTTGACGCGGATCGAGATCCCACCCGCGGCGTTGACCGTGTCGAAGCCGTTCTCGTCGGACGTATCGTCGCCGAGGAACACCGGACGCCTGCCGGTGAACGGATCGAGCTGCATGAAGCGCCGGATCGCGGCGCCCTTGGCCGCTTCGAGCGGCATCAGCTCGACGCCCGCATTTCCGGCGATCACGCGGTAGCCTTGCGGCAAACGCGCAAGTGCTGCCTCGACCAATTCCGTCGCCCGCGCCAGAAGCTGCGGGGCGGCTCTCGTGTGGATGGCGAGCACCGGCCCCTTGCGCTCGACATAGACGGCCTTGCTTGCCAGCTCGAGTTCGATCTCGTCGGCGAGCGCCGCCATATCCGCCGGCTCGTCGGCGGCTTCGATCTTTCCGTCCGGCGCGAGCCTGTGTTCCAGCCCGTAGAGGCCGGCGATTCGCAGTTTCAACGGGTCGAACAGATGGTCGACGGCTGCTATCGAGCGCCCTGTGATGAAGGCGAGCGCACCGTTGAGCCGCCGCTCGATCATCGCCAGGAGAATGCGCAACTCCTCGCTGACCGAGACGGCGTCGGGATGCGCCGCATGCTCCAGCAAGGTGCCGTCGATATCGAGGAAAAGCGCCCACCGGCCTCCGGGCAGCGGCGGGGTAAGGTCTGCTTGAATGGTCATCGGAATCCGACTGCCTGTTTGCGTTCGAACATGGAGACGACATTGTCCCCGGTGGGGCCGGTCGGCCGGTCGTATAAGGCGGTGACCCGGTCGAGGTCGCCACGCTTTCTCAGCCGCGCCGCGTCGAGCAGCATGCTGCCGGCCCAGCGGTAGACATTGTTGTCGCGCACGATGTCGCGCATGCGCCGCATGCGCTCGTGCTGCTCGTCCGTTCCCATGGTCAGCGCCTGCAGCATCGTCTCGCTCATCATCGCCGCGTCGTAAGGATTGACGATCAGCGCCTCCAGCAATTCGCGCGAGGCGCCGGCGAAGGTGCTGAGCAGCAGCACGCCCTGCTCGTCGTCGCGCGACGCCACGAACTCCTTGGCGACGAGATTCATGCCGTCATGCAGACTGGTGACGAGGCAGATGTCGGCGGCGCGATAAAGCTCATAGACCGAGGCTTGCGCATGGTGCTCGGCCACCATGACAACCGGCTGATAGGATTTGCTGCCGTAGCGCTGGTTGAGTTCGTCGGCATAGCGCAGGCATTCGTCGTGAAGCTGCTTGTAGGCAGGCAGCGTGCCCCGGCTTGGTGCAGCGATCTGCAGGAATACCACGTTGCCGACCGTTTCTGGATGACGGATGAACAGTTCCTCAAGCGCATGGAAGCGATCGAGGATGCCTTTGGTGTAATCGAGACGCTCGACGCCGACGCAAAGCTTGGCGCCTGCTGGAATTCTGAACCGCTTGCGCACGCGCGCCCTGCACTCCTCGACGCTCGGAAGAGTTTTCAGCAGCTCGACCGGCCACTCGATCGAGATCGGATAGGAATGCACCAGCGTCACCTGGCCGCCATAGGAAATGGCAGCGTCGGCTCGCTCGATCCGGCTTTCCATGAAACGGTCGACGCTTTCGGTGAAGTTGTTGGCGTGGAACTGGGTGTGGAAGCCCACGATCGAGCTGCCGAGCAGGCCGTCGAGGATGCGCTCGCGCCACGGGCAGATGCTGAACACTTCCGAGTTCGGCCACGGTATGTGCCAGAAGGTGATGACGATCGCCTCCGGCAGGCGCTCGCGGATCATGCGCGGCAGAAGCGCGAAGTGATAGTCCTGGACCAGCACGATCGGCCGCTCGTTGCGCGCCTCGGCAACCACCGTCTCGGCGAATTTGCGGTTGACGGCCTCATAGGCCTCCCAGTCCGATTCGCGGAAGATCGGACGCGTGAACGCGATGTGGCAGAGCGGCCACAGCCCCTCATTGGCGAAGCCAAGATAATAGCCTTGATATTCGTCGTCGCTCAGCCAGACGCGGCGCAGCGTGTAGGAAGGATTGCCGGGCGGCACTTGCATACGGTCGTTCCTGTCCACCACCGTCCGGTCCGCGCTGCCGCCGCCATAGGCGATCCAGGTGCCGGCGCAAGCGCGCGTGATCGGTTCCAGCGCCGAGACCAGCCCGCTCGCCGGCACGACAAGCTCGACGTCGCCGTCCCTGGTTTCGTTGTGGATATAAGGCTCGCGATTGGAGACGATGATGACCTGCGCATCCGGCAACTCATCCGCGAGGATCTTGCGCAACGTCTCCGGCGACCATGTAACCAGCGCCGCGTCGACCGACTGCCCGTTCTTCTCGAATTCGCGCAGCACCTTGCGCGCGGCCTCGGTGGCAAAGTCGTCGCCGGAAGCCGGCGAAGCCGCGGCCCTCGGGTGATTGCGGCGGTATCGGGATATCGAAATGAAAATCGCGAATGCGGAAAGTCCAAGGCTTGCCAGAATGAGGACCAGTAACAGAACGCTATATTGTGTCATTGAAATGCCAGGCTGCCTCCGGCTGTCCGCTCTTTTGTTTTTCGTTCTTGCCGGCTGCGGACGGCAGACCGGTCCAGCTGTGCAACGCACGAACCGGCCAGGGGTTCCGACATTTTTCGATTGTTGAACGCGGGCTTGCGACGCCTTCTTCTAAGTCCGCACGATAAGCGGCACCTGACCTTCATGACGATCGGAAAGGAAGGCGGCGACACGGTCGCCTACCCGCTGGAAGGTCAAGTCGACGACCTTGTCCCCGACGCTCAGATGCCGGAGCATGAGGGTGTCGATACCGATCGGCAGCCTTGGGCGCGTGACATGCAATTCGCCTTCCCAGCCATCGATTTCCAGGCCCAGACAGGCCTGCATCAGCATGAAGGTGGAGCCCGCCGACCAGGCTTGCGGCAGGCAGGCTACCGGATAGGCGATTGGCGCTTCGCCCGGCGCCCGGGCGAAGCCGCAGAACAGTTCTGGCAGCCGCATATTGAAATGCACGGCCGATTCGAATGTGCCGCTCATCAGCCGCACCACGCTGTCGCGTTCGCCGTAGCGCGCCAGGCCCACGCCGCAAAGCGCGGTATCGTGCGGCCAGATCGAGCCGTTGTGGTAGGACATCGGGTTGAAGAACACCGCATCGTCGGCGAGCGTCCGCAGTCCCCAGCCGGAATGGAAGGCGGCCGACAGCAATTGGTCGGCGACCAGCCTGGCGCGCTCGGGCTGCGGCAGCCCGACGAAAAGCAGGTGCCCGGCATTTGTCGTTCGAACCTTGCAGGGCTGGCCTTCGCCATCGATGGCCAAGGCGTAGAAATTCAGGTCGTCCAGCCAAAAATCGCGTTCCACGGCGACCCGCATTTCCTCGGCGCGGTTTTCCCAGTGCTCGGCATCCGCGAATTCGCCGCGGCGGCGCGCGAGCGCCGCCAGGCCGCGGAAGGCGGCAAAGACATAGCCTTGCACCTCGACCAGTGCGATCGGCCCCTTGGGGATGCGGCCGTCGGCGTGGAAGACCGAATCGAAGCTGTCCTTCCACCCCTGGTTGGCGAGGCCGGACTCGGCGGCGCGCTGGTAGGTGACGAAGCCGGTGGCGCGGCTCGCCTCCTCCGTCCATTCGGCGGCAGCCTTCAGCGAGGGCCAAAGCTTGTCGATGAAGGCCATGTCGCCGGTGCGGTCGGCATAGGCGGAAGCCAGATGGATATAGAGCGGCGTGGTGTCGACACCGCCGTAATAGCGGCCGAAGGGAAGCTCGCGCAGCGCCGCCATCTCGCCCTTGCGTGTCTCATGCATGATCTTGCCGGGCTGGGAATCGCTGAACGGCGAAGTCTCCGTCGCCTGATGCTCGGCCAGAAAAGCCAGCACGCCGCGCGCCAGTCCGGGATTGAGCCAAAGCATCTGCAGGCTCGAGATCACGCCGTCGCGGCCGAACGCGGTCGAAAACCACGGGATGCCGGCATAGGGATAAGGCCCGGTCGAAAGCTCGGTGGTGAGCAGCGCCACATCGGCGCGGGCGCGCTCGACCCAATCGTTGAACACGCGCCCCGAGCTGTGCACCGTGGCACCGTGCCTGCGCTTGGCGCGCATGCCGAACCGCGCGCGCGCCGCCGCGGCGCGGAAGCGGTCGCGATCGGGCGCGTCGGCGACCGCGGGGCCGACCTCGACGTAAAGCACCTTTTGACTGCGCTTGGTCACGGCGATGAGGAAATCGGCGCGATTGTCGCTCAACTGGTCTGGCGCCTGCGAAAAGGAGATTGCCGAAAGTCGCGGCAAACCGTCCAGGCCATCATAGCCGAGCAGGACCGAGGTCTTGTCCGTCTTGGCGATATGCGTGGTGCCCCGCTTCACCCGGGTTGAGCCGCGCACCTCGAACATGTCGCGAAAGTCGGCGGCGAAATGCAGCGAGGCGGTGATGGTAGAATGCTCGCGGCTGTAGTTGGAAAGCGTGATGCGCTCGAACAGCCTGTCCTGCCAGATCAGCCTGACGCGCTCGATATGGATCGCGCCCTGCGGCATATCGCGGCCGGCAGCGCTTTGAATAGGCAGGTTGGTCAGGTTGGACGTGAACAGCACATTGTCCTGGCTGAGCGATGCGCCGAGCAGCGACATCGGCCTGCCGCCGATGGTCAGCCGGAATTCGGACAGCACGCGCGTGTCATCGCGGAAGAAGCCGTCGCCGGCGCCCCTGATGTCGCCATAGGCGTCGGCGACGGCGAAGCAGTCGCCCTGCTTGAGAGCAAAAAGCCGGTGCGGTTCTCGCGGCGCCGTCTCGTCGAGCGAGGAAAGGGCCACGGCAGGATCGAGCTTGCGCTCGTCGAGCTCCGTCATTCGTCACCTCTTTCGGTTGCCCCACCCTAGAGCATGATGCCGAAAAGTGTGAAGCGGTTTTCGGACGACATCATGCTCTATCTCTTTGATTTAGTGCCGGATTCAGATTTCAGGTCGAACAGGCCTGAAATCATCCAAGGTCAGGAGGCCTTGGCCTCCGGCATGCCGGTCAGACGCATATAGGCAGAAAGGTAGTCGCGCGCCATTCTTGTCGCCGAGAACCTTTTCTCGAAGACTGCCCTCACCTGCCGCCGGTCGAGTTCGAGAAGCGCGGGCATCGATGCGACCGCATCGTCGACATTGGCCACGACGAAGCCAGTGACGCCATTGTCGACGATCTCCGGCAGGGCGCCGTTGTTCCAGGCGATCACCGGTGTGCCGCAGGCCATGGCCTCGATCGCGACGAGGCCGAACGGTTCCGGCCAGTCGATTGGAAACAGCAGGCCTGTCGCATTGCCCAGGAATTCGGCCTTCTCGTCTTCCGTGATCTCGCCGACATAGTCGATGCGGTCGCCATCGATGAGCGCCTCGATGTTGTCACGGAAATAAGCGCGGTCGTCGTCGCCGATCTTGGCCGCCAGCTTCAACTTCAAGCCGGACCGCCGCGCGATCTCGATGGCGCGGTCCGGCCGCTTGTCGCGGGACAGGCGTCCGAGGAAGGCCAGATACGGCTCTTCCGCTTGCGGCTGATAAGTCGGCTGATAGGCGTCGAGCGGCAATCCGTGATGGATCGTGGCGAGCCAATTTGCGTCGGGCAAACCGCGCTTCTGGCTCTGCGAAATCGAGATCATCGGGAAACGCGGAAAACGTTGGTACGCCGGCGCCAGGTCGACATAGTCGAGCCGGCCATGCGGCGTTGTCACCGTGCGACCCGCAATCTCTTCGAAAAACGGAAAATGCAGGAAGTGGCTGAGATGGAAATGGATGACGTCGAATTCGCCGGCGCGTTCGCGCACATCGGCGAGCATCGCCAGATGCGCGGCGATTTCCGATTTCTTCGGCCGCGGGTCGAGGCGGATCGCCTGGTCGCGACCCGGCACCAGTCGCGCCGATGTCTCGCTGTCGCCGCTCGCGAACAGCGTGACGTCATGCCCGAGCCCGACCAGTGCTTCGGTAATGTAGAAGACGATCCGCTCGGTGCCGCCATAAAGTTTCGGCGGCACGGATTCGTAGAGCGGCGCGACATGGGCTATGCGCATCGGGTCCCTCGACTGCTGACGCGAAGCAAAATGCGTCAGCCGCGAGATCGTTCCTGCCCAATTGGTCGCGGGTCAAAGCAATTCCAGGAAAAGTGCGAAGGGTTTTCCGTCCGGAATTGCGTAAAACAATCTTGGCTCAAGACCTACGACCACGCCGCGCCAGCATGTTCACCACCACCAAATTCCGATATTTCGGCTGCGAGCCTGCGGGCTGGCCCAGGCTTTTGGCCAGTTGCTGGTCGTCGATATAATTAAATCAACTTGATTTTCTAAAGTAGCAATCTACAGTTCCGTGACTGGTAACGACCGCATGACCCTCAAAAAAGCCATCTCCGGCACAAATCTCGAGCAGGCGAAATCGCACAATCGGCGCGTTGTGATCGAAGCGATCCGCGTCAACGGCGCGCTGTCACGGGCCGCGATCGCGAGGCTGACGGCGCTGTCGTCGCAGACCATCTCCAACATCGTCGAGGAATTGGAAGCGGCCGGGCTGCTGCGTCCTGAAGCAACGCTGAAAGGCGCGCGCGGCCAGCCTGCCGTTCCCTACTCCATCAACCCGGATGGCGGTTATTCGATCGGCCTGCAGCTCGACCACCAGCTAGCCGTTGGCGTCGTCACAGATCTTTCCGGCGCCGTCCGCGCGCGCATCGAGAGACATGTCGACCGGCCGACTCCCACTGAGGCCATGCCCCTGCTTGCCGCGATCTCAAGCGACCTGATCGCAACCTGCCGACTGGACCGGACAAGACTGCTTGGCGCCGGCATGGCGATGCCCGGGCCGTTCGGCGTCGAAGGCATGACTTCGGTCGGCCCGACGGCCCTTCCCGGCTGGCACGACTTTCCGGTCGCCGACGAGCTGGAACGGCTCACAGGCATCACCGTCACCGTCGAGAACGACGCCACGGCTGCGGCCATCGGCGAGCGGCTTTATGGCGTTGCACGCAAGCTCGGCAGCTTTGTCTATCTCTTCATCGGGACGGGCCTCGGCGCCGGCCTTTTCCTCGACGGTCATCTCTACAAGGGCTCTCGACACAATGCCGGCGAGATCGGCCACATCATCGTCAAGCCAGGCGGCCTGCCCTGCGATTGCGGCAAGCGCGGCTGCCTCGAGCGCTACGTCTCGCTGCGCGCTGCCTATGACAAGCTCGACCTGCCGGATCCCGACCATGCCTCTCCCGACCTGCTGGAAGAGCTTTTGGCAAAGGGCGACAGCCGGTTCGAAGCCTGGCTCGCCGAGGCGGTCGATCCGCTGCGGCAGGCGATCGATATCCTGGAAATGGCGCTCGATCCCGAGACCGTCGTGCTCGGCGGCTTCATGCCGCTGCCTGTGATCGAGGCGCTGGCCGGCCGGCTCGAACCGCTCCATCTCTCGGTGAGCTCGACCAGAGCCCGCGTCGCGCCACGCGTCGTGGTGGGCGCCGCGGGAAAGGACACGTCCGTCCTCGGCGCCGCGGCCTTGCCGATCTTCTCGGAAACCAATCCGCAGTTCGACGTGCTGCAGAAGCCGGTGGGCTAAAGCAATTCCAGGAAAAGTGTGACGCGGTCAGGCTCGGCGGCTTCGCCGTAGCCTTCCGTCCGGAATTGCGTCGAAACAAGGCACTATCGCGTCTGGCGTCCGGTCAGCCGCTCGAGCCCGAGCAGCAGCAACAGCGTCACGGCGACGAGCACCATGGTCAGCGCCGCGCCCGCGAAGACGTCGCCGCGATCGGTCAGGCTGAAGATCGATACCGGCAGCGTCACCCAGCCCGGCGGATAAACCATCACCGTCGCGCCGAGCTCGCCCATCGACAGCGCGAAGCTCAAGCCGAAGGCGGCGACCAGGTAAGGCGTGAGCAACGGCAGCGTGACATGCCAGAGTCGGTACGCAGGACGCGCCCCGAGGCTCGACGCCACTTGCTCGAAGTCCGGCGAAAGCCGCGCCAGCCCGGCCGAGACATTGCCGAAGGTGAAGGCCGAGATCAGCACGAAATGCGCGATCATGACGATGGCAATCGTACCGTTGAGCAGCAGCGGCGGATGGCTGAAGGCAACCAGCAGGCCGAGACCCACGGACACCGAAGGCACCGCGCTTGGGATGAAGAACAAAAGCCCGAGCACTCTCGCCAGCGTGGCGTCCTGGACACGCAGCGCGAGCGCCGCCCAAGTGCCGCTGACCAGGGCCAGCGCGCTGGCAAGACAGCCGGTGATCAGACTGGCCTGCATCGCTTTCCACGCGGCGCCCTGCATGACATCGCTATAGTGTTCGACCGTCAGTCCGCTCGGCAGCACGCCGTTCCACTGGTCGGCCAGGCTGGAGAGCAGGATGACGGCGAGCGGAGCCAGGAACAAGACGCCGAACAACAGCGCGAAGACTGTCCAGATCAGCATGCGACCGGGGCGCGACCAGACCAGCATCTTTATGCTCCCAGCCGGCCGGCGGCGAACCGGTAGAGGCCGAACAGCCCGAGCGACAGCGCGATGTTGATGACGGCGATGATGCAGGCGACCTGATAGGCCGATTCCTGGATGGCCTTGCTGTAGATGAGCAGCGGCAAAGTGATGACGCCCTTGGCGCCGATGAACAGCACGATGCCGAATTCGTTGACCGTCAACAAAAGACAGAGGCTGCCGCCGGCAATCAGCGCCGGAACGGCGGCGGGCAGAATGACCTGGCGAACGATGCGGAACGGCCGCGCGCCAAGCACGCTCGCCGCTTCGATCTGGCCGCGATCGACCAGCGAAAACGCAGCGAGCAGCGGGCGCAGCACGAAGGGCGAGTAGACGGTGACCTCGGCCAGGACCACGCCCCAGGTCGAGTAGAGGAAGTTGACGGGCGGCGCCTGCAACGAGAACACTTCCATCAGCCCGGCGTTGAGCATGCCGGCCGAGCCGTAGAGGAAGGTGAAGGCAAGCGTCACCAGGAAGGTCGGCAAGGCGATGAAGGTGTCGATCAGCCGGGCGATCACGCCGCTGCCGGGAAACGGCACGAAGGCGAGGATCAGCCCCAGCACCAGTCCGACGATAAGGCATCCGGCGGTCGCGGCGACCGAAATGGTGATGGTGTTGATGAGCGCGTTGAGGAAGAAGCGCGCATGCAGCACACGCACGAATTCGGCGACATTGGCCATGCCGCTGTCGTCGGTAAAAGCCTGCTGGACGATCAGCACCAGCGGATAGAAGAACAGCAGCGCCAGCAGCGCCGCCGGCGGCACAATCCAGAGCCGGCCGGGCACCTTTCTGGTTATCTGCGCGGGAAGGATGGCCGCGTCAGCCACGGATGTCTTCCGGAACGAGCGAGGTGTCGCCGGGCGTAAAGAACAGCGGCATCGCCGAGCCGCGCTCCGGCAGGCTCACCGGCAGCCTGGTCGCCGAGACGCGCACCGGCGTGCCGTCGACATCGAGCACCAGATGGGTGAGTTCGCCTTGCCAGTGCACTTCCTTCAGCGTGCCGACGATCCGGTTGGTGTGTTCCTCGTCGCCGGTGAGGCTGAGATGCTGCGGCCTGATGCAGAGCAAGGTCTTGTCGCCGGGCTTTTCGCCGCGCGCGGCGCCCGCAAGCAAGACATCGCCGAGCTTCGCCTTGGCCAGTCCCTTCGGCCCGGCGCCTTCCGCGACCGTGACCGGCAAAAGATTCGCGCGGCCGAGGAACTCGGCCGTGAAGCGGTTCGGCGGTCGGCGGTAAAGCTCCCCCGTCGGCCCGTGCGAGGACACCCTTCCGTCGCGCATGATGGCGATCTTGTCGGCAAGCGTCAGCGCTTCGGTCTGGTCGTGGGTGACATAGAGAATCGTCAGTCCAGGCAGGTCGCGATGCAGCTTGGCGATCTCCTCGACCATGTTGCGCCTGATCTGCGCGTCCAGCGCCGAAAGCGGCTCGTCGAGCAGGAGCACGCGCGGCCTGACCGCAAGCGCCCGCGCGATGGCGACACGCTGCTGCTGGCCGCCGGAAAGCTCCCGTGGATAGCGCTTGGCAAAGCCCGACATGCCGACGGTCGCAAGCGAGTCCTTGACGCGCTCGGCAACCAGCGCCTTGTCGGCGCCTTGGGCTCTCAGACCAAAGGCGACGTTGTCTTCGACCCGCATATGCGGAAACAACGCGTAGTTCTGCACCACCATGCCGAGCCCGCGCTCATAGGGCGGGAGATCGGTCACGTCGGTGGCGCCGATGCGGATGCGGCCGCTGGCCGGCCGGACGAAGCCGGCGACGGCCCGGAGCGCCGTCGTCTTGCCGGAGCCGGAGGGCCCGATCATCGCCAGGATCTCGCCAGGCGCGATGTCGAGCGTCAGCGGATGCAGCACGACATGCCCGCCATAGGCGACACTGACCTTGTCGAAGTGGACATTGGAGCCGGCGCCGCGAATTTTCGCGGCGTCGACGTCCATGACATTGCTTCCCGTGAAAGCGGGCACCGACATGGCTGCTCCTCCGGATTTGCCCACCAGAAGATCAACTTCCCGTCGCTTCGTTCCACTTCTTGACGTAGTCGGGCAGCTTGATGAGCGCATCGTCCCAGTTCGGCGCCCAGATGGTCACGCCCTTCATCGCCTCCTGCGCCTTGGCGAAATTGGTGTCGTCCGGCTTCACGTCCTTGCGGGCCGGCATGCCGAGCGCGACCGAGCTTACCGTCGACTGCGCTTCCTTGGACAGCAGGAACTCGATCAGCTTCTTGCCGTTGTCGCTGTTGGGCGCGCCGGTGACCAGGCCGATTTCATAGGGCAGCGCGAACGTGGAGCGGGTGCCGTCCGGACCCGCGGGCCAGAACACCTTGATGTTCGGATTGTCGGCCATCTGCGACATGTTCATCTGCAGGTCGCCATTGGCCACATGCAGCTCGCCCTTGTTGACCAACGCGGTCAGCTTGCCGGTCGAGGCGGACGGGCCGACATTGTTGTCCTGCAGCTTCTTCATGAATTCGAAGCCCGCATCCTCGCCGCCGAAGGCGTGGATGATCTCAAGCATGACGGCGGTGCCGTCGCCGGCCTGGCCGGGCGTCGAATACTGGATCTTGCCCTTGAATTTCGGATCGAGCAGGTCGTTGTAGCTCTTCGGCGCTTCCGACAGCACGGCGCTGTTGTAGATGAAGTTCATGTAGTTGTTGACCAGCGGCCGGTACTTGTCGGTGCCGCCATCGATCTGGTCGGAGCCTTCGGGCTTGAAATCCTGCAGCAAGCCGTCGGCTGCGGCACGCTGGATGAAGGGGGGCAGCGTGACGAGAACGTCGGCCTGCGGGTTCGACTTCTCCTTGGCGACGCGTTCGACGACGCCGCCCGAACCGCCCTCGATATACTGCACGGTGATGCCGGTGGCCTTGGTGAAGGCGGCGAACTCGGTCTCGTACCAGCTGCCATTGCCGTCATGCAGGCCATCGGCCGAGTAGATGGTGACGACGCCGTTGGCGAAAGCCGGCGCGACGAGCGCCGACGAGCCCAACAGTGCCGCGGTAAAGGCCAGAGCTACGGTGAGATTTCGCGATTTCATGGTCAGTTCCCCTTTGATTGAAAGGCACAATCTGCGACGCACTCGTGATGGCATTGGTCGGCCCGCCAAGGGCTCAGTAGCGCTGGTGCATGTCGTCGTTGTGTCAACTTTGAGGGTCGCCGATCGATAAGTAAAATCTATTTATTTTATGACAGGCAAGTCTCTACTGATATTTGTCACGGAACTGTCGCATGGCCGTTGCAGGGCGTGTTCTCCTGCACTCCTGGTTGCGATACCTCACGGAAATGACGGATTCTTCAGCGAAATTCGACGCCCGTCGTCTGCGCGCGCAAGCGCGGGTCCCGCGAGCGGATCGTTACCGGCCGACCTTCGAGCAGCTCGAAACAGCGGGCCAAAGTGTCATCCTCAAGCCGGCGCATCGCCTCATGCGTGAAGAAGGTGAGGTGCGGAAACAGGATCACATTGTCGCGATCGAAAAGCGCGCTCATCGGATGACCGGACCTGGCCAGCGGCTCCAGCGAGTAGACGTCGAGCCCGGCTGCGGCGATGCGTCCGGCAACGATCGCTTCGACAAGCGCTGCCTCGTCGATCAGCGCCCCGCGCGAGACGTTGATGAGGATGGCCGAAGGCTTCATACAGGCGAGTTCTCGGCCGCCGATCAGGCCGCGTGTCTGCTCGTTCAGGACGCAGTGGATCGACACGAAATCGCAGGCGCCGAGCATGGCATGCAAATCGTCGATCTTCTTGATCCCCGCATCTTGCATTGTCGCAGCGTCGATGCCCGGATCGAAGCCGAGCACCCGCGCCCGAAACCCGTGCCCGGCCATGCGCGCCATGCTGCGGCCGATCTTGCCGCAGCCCACCAGGCCAAGTGTCGATCCGGAGATGTCGCGTCCGAGCCAGCGCTGCTCGGGCCAGATCCAGCCGTCGCGCGAGACAGCGGCCGTAATCGCCGGCAGCCGTTTCGCCAGCGCGATCATCAACGCGAAGGCGCCCTCGGCCACCGTCTCCTCGGCATATTCGGGAACATTGACGACCGGAATGCCACGCCGCGTCGCCGCCTGGATATCGATGGCGTCGATGCCCACGCCGTATTTGACGATGCCCTTGAGTTTGGGCGCCGCCTCGATGACGCGCGCGGTGATCGGAGTGTAGCACATCAGGATGAGGTCGGCATCGGCGACCGCCGCCATCAGCTCGGCTTCCGGAATTCCGTCCGGCAACGTCACCAGTTCGACACCGCGCGCCTTCAGGCCCGTGTCGATCCCCGGGCATTCGAGCTCCCTGTCGGTGCGGACAGCCTTCATCGGGTTCACGCCGCCAGCACGGCGGCCTCGACGATGTCGAGCGCCCGGTCGAGATCGGCGCGCGCAATCACCAGCGGCGGCGACAGCGTCAGCACATTGCCCTGGCTGATCTTGAAGCTCAGCCCCTGGTCGAGGCAGCGATAGTAGATCCGCTCGGCAAGGGCCCGCGCCGGGGCACGGCTTGCCTTGTCCTCGACCATCTCGACGCCGAACATCAGCCCCCTGCCCCTGACGTCGCCGACGAATGGCGAGCGCCGCATGAGATCCTGCATACGGCCTAGTGCGTGGGCGCCAAGCTCGGCCGAGCGCTCGACCAGGCCTTCCTCGCGGACAATGGCGATGGTGGTCAGCGCGGCGCGCGCCGTCACCGGGTTCTTTTCATGCGTGTAGTGGCCGATCGCATAGTCGCCGGCGACGTCGAGATCGCGCCGCGCGATCACCGAGGCGATCGGCAGGATGCCGCCGCCGAGCGACTTGCCGAGCACGATGATGTCGGGCGTCACGCCGTCATGCTCGGAGGCGAAGAATTTTCCGGTCTTGCCGAGGCCGGTCGGGATTTCGTCGAAGATCAACAGCGTGCCGTGCCGGTCGCAGGCCTCGCGCACTGCCTTCCAGAAGCCAGGCGCCGGCACCAGCGGCGTCGCGCGCATCGGCTCGGCGATGAAGGCGGCGAAATCGCCCTCGCGCCCCAGCACGTAAGCGATCATGCTGGCGCACGCGCGGGCGGAATCCTCCAGCGACTTAGTCCCATAGGCGCAATTGTGCGGCGCCCAGGGCGCGACATGCTCGGCGCCGGGCAAAAGCGGCCCGGCGATGCCGGAGCGGAATGTCGCCTCGCCGCCGACGCTGGAAGCGCCGAAGCCGGCGCCGTGAAACGCGTCCCAGAACGACAGCGTCTTGAACCGGCCGGTGGCGGCGCGCGCCAGCTTCAGCGAGACCTCGATCGCGTCCGACCCGCCGGTCGTGAACAGCACCTTGCCGAGGTCCCCCGGCGCCAGCTTGCCGAGCGTCTCGGCAAGCTCGACCGCCGGCTCGCAAGTGAAGCGGCGCGGAGAGAACGGCAATTCATCCATCTGCTTGGCGATCGCTTCCTTGAGCCGCGGATGGCCGTAGCCGATATGGTGGACGCTGTTGCCGTGGAAATCCATGTAACGGCGTCCGGCCGTGTCCTCGATCCAGATGCCTTCCGCCTTGGCGATGGCAGAGACGCAGGGGCTGGAAAGGCTCTGGTGCAGGAAGGCGTCGGCGTCGCGGCGCAAAAGCTCCTGCGAAGGCGCGTGGCTCTGCCTCGCGCTCCATTCCTGTCGGGCGGCGGCCTTGTTGGATTCGCCTTCGGTATGGATGAGCGTCATTGGCCGAACAACTCCGTTATGGTCTCCTCGCCAAGCCCGAAGCCGGTGCTGGCGCCGGTGCCGCTGGTGACGATCACCAGCCGCACGTCTTCATGCGGGGTGTCGCGCAGCACGGCATTCTTCGCTGAAGCGTAATGTCCCGTCCAGCGCGCAAGCACGTTCGGCACCGTGCCGAACAATGTCTTGAATTCATCGAGGATCAATTGGTCGACGGCTTCCGATCCGAACGGATCGAGCGTGAGCCCGTAATGATGGGAGTCGCCGACGACCAGCGAACCGTCCGCGCTCTGCACGACGATCAGGTGAACGCCGTTGGCCAGCGCGGCCCCGCGCTGCTCGCCCAGCTTGCTTCGCAACACGGCGGCCTCAGGAAGGCCGGCGAAACCGCCATAGCGCAACAGGCTGAGATCGGACATCAGCGCCGACTGGAGCCGGAAACCGGGGGCGGCCAGCCGCAGCATCTGGAGCTTGCAGCGCTGCACGCCGTGCTTGCCGATCAGTTCCGGATAAAGCGAGCTGAAATCGTCGCCGGGACAGACGACGACCTTTTGCGCATGGACACGTCCCGCGCTGGTTTCGACGAAGGGCGGCGCGATCTCGGTCACCGATACGCCGGTGCGGAACACGACGCGGAATTTCTCAGCCAGGAACGACGCCAGCCGCGGCAGCACCTCGCGGGACTCCACGCGCAACTCGAACGGGCTGTAGAGCCCGCCGATGATTGCTTTCTCGTCAAGGCCGGCCTGCTGCGCGACCACTTGTCGAGCGGTCAGAAGCCCGCACGCGCTGCCATGCTCGCCGGACTTGAACGTCTCCAGCAGAGCCAGTGCTTCCGGGCGTTGCGCCGCGATCAGCTTGCCGCGGTGCAGGATCTCAATGCCCGCCTCATTCGACAGATCGAGCCAGATCTCGCGGCTGCGTTCCGCCAGCCGGCGCGACGGGCCCGACTCCTGTCCCGTGACGACGACGAGGCCGAAATTGCGGATTGAGGCGCCATTCGCTTTCTGGTCGCGATCGATGACAATGACGCGCAAGCCGCGGCGCGCCGCCGCAAGAGCATGAGCCAGCCCAAGAATGCCGGAGCCGACCACGGCAAGGTCGAAACTGTCCTTCACGACGCTTACCAAGGCAAGGAGAAGGTCTTGACGTTGGTGTAGCTCTTCATCGCCTCGATGACGCCTTCCTTGTAGCCGTTGCCCGAATCCTTGATGCCGCCGAATGGGCTCATCTCGATGCGGTATCCCGGCACTTCCCAGATGTTGACGGTGCCGACCTTGAGGCCGGTTATGTATTTCTGCATGCGGCGGAAGTCGTTGGTGCAAACGCCCGACGACAGGCCGAAGGCCGTGGAGTTCGACAACGCGATCAGCGCCTCGTCATCGTCCGGCGCGCGCACGATCGGCACGATCGGCCCAAAAGTTTCCTCCATCACCAGCTCGGACTGGTGCGGCACGCGGTCGACGACGATCGGCGGCAGCAACGCGCCCTTGCGGCCGGGATTGTAAAGCACCTCGGCGCCTTGCTCGGCCGCCATGTGGACACGGCTTTCGAACAGCGCCGCAGCCTTCTCGTGCACCACCGTGCCGAGCTGCGTTGCCGGGTCGCGCGGATCGCCGAAGCGGATCGCCTTGGCACGCTCCAGCACCATCGGCACGAAACGATCGGCAACCTTTTCCTGCACCAGGATGCGCTTCACTGCCGTGCAGCGCTGGCCGGAATTCTTGGTGGCGCCCGCGACAGCCAGATCGGCGGCCTTCGCCAGATCCTCGTCCGAAAGATCGTTGAGGATGATCAGCGGATCGTTGCCGCCGAGCTCCAGCACCTGGCGCTTGTAGCCGGCCTTCGACGCGATCATCTTGCCGACGGGCACGCCGCCGGTGAAGGTGATGAGGTCGATGTTGGGGTTGGCGATCATCTCGTCGCCGATATCGGCGGGCCAGCCGGTGACGACCGAAAGCATTTCGGGCGGCAGGCCGGCCTCGTAAAGGATGTCGGCCAGCATCAGCGCGGTGATCGGCGTCAGCTCGGTCGGCTTGACTACCACGCAATTGTTGGTGGCGATCGCCGGCGCCACCTTGTGCGACACCATGTTGAGCGGATGGTTGAACGGGGTGATCGCCGAGATCGCGTTGAGCGGCTCGCGGATGGTGAAGATCTTGCGCTGCTTGCCATGCGGGGTGAGATCGCAGGAAAATATCTGCCCGTCGTCCTGGATGGCCAACTGACCGCTGAGCGTAAAAACGTCGAACGCGCGACCGACCTCGTAGAGCGAATCCTGCTTGGAGATGCCGAGCTCCAGCGTGATGAGATCCGACAGCTCGTCCTTGCGGGCATTGAGCAGCTCGGCGGTCCTGAGCAGGATCTTCTGCCGCTCGTAGCGCGTCAGCTTCGGCTGGTAGGCAGCCGCGATCTCGAAGGCGCGCCTGGCATGCTCCGCCCCGCCCGCGGACACCGTGCCGATGACGGTATCGTTCCAGGGGAAGCGCACTTCCAGCCTCTGCTCGGCGTCGACCTTCTCGCCGGCGATGCGCATCGGTTCGTGGCGGACTTTGATGGCGGGATCGAGTTGGGTCATGGGTTGGTTCCAGTCTTGGATACGTCGCGGGGTCGACCCCCACTCCGGCCCTTTCGGCCACCTCTCCCCCGATCGACGGGGGAGAGGAAATTAGTCGGCGTCGGCGCTTGATCCTTGGCAGTCCAAACCCTCCAGCTCAAAGCGCAGCCTAATCGACTGGGCGCCTTTCCTCTCCCCCGTCGATCGGGGGAGAGGTGCCGAGCGAAGCTCGGCGGAGTGGGGGTCGACCGCCACGCTCAACTTCAACCTAGCGCGGCCGCCATCGTCGCGTGGTAGAAGGCATCGAAGTTGCGCAGAACCGGCTCGTTCGGCAGGTCCGGCAGCACGCGGTTGACGATGAAGGGCACCTCCTGCTCGGTCAGCCCGCCATGCGAGCGCAGCGGCTCGTCGAGCGCGGCCAGATTGTGCCGGTGTTCGGACGTGCCGATCGTCTTGTTCTCGCCCGAGATCAGGATGATGTCGCCCATGCGGTCCTCGGGCAGTTCGAAGCGGGCGCAGCCTTCCTCGCGGCCGAGCACCAGGATGATATCCTCGACCTTGCGCAGCTTTTCCATCACCGCCTCGCGGTCCGCGCCTTTGGGAAGGTAGGCGGTGGCGAAGGAGCCCAGCGCCCCATGATGCACGACATAGGGGTCGGTGATCGGCAGGATGACACGGGCGGCTTCCTTGCCCAGCCATTCGTCGAGAAGGTCTTGCACATAGACCACGTTGGGCGAGCCGTCGGCATGGTGCTTCGGCTTCATGCCGTGGTCGGCGGTGACGACGATCGCCGCGCCCAGCGCATCCAGCTGCGCCAGGTATTTGTCGAACATCTCGTAGAAGGCGTTGGCTTGGGGCACGCCCGGCGCGTATTTGTGCTGCACGTAGTCGGTGGTGGTGAGATACATCACGTCCGGCCGGAACTCCTTCAGGAGTTGCACGCCGGCGGCGAAGACGAATTCCGAAAGCTCCGCGGAATAGACCTCGGGCACTGGCAGGCCGAAATGCTTCGACGCGTTGTCGATGCCGTGCTCGATTTTCGTCGTGGTGTCGGACCTCTCGGCCGAGAAGCACATCGCCCGGCCGTCGTCGAACTTCAGTCCCTTGCCGAGCAGCGCCCTGAGCTTGTCCTTGGCCGTCACCACCGCCACCTTGGCGCCTGCATCGTAGAAGGCCTGGAACACCGTCGGCGCGCGCAGGAACTTCGGGTCGTTCATCATCACCTCCTCGCCCGTCTCCGGGTTGTAGAGGTAGTTGCCGCAGATGCCGTGCACAGCTGGCGGCCGGCCGGTGGCGATCGACAGATTGTTGGGGTTGGTGAAGCTCGGGATCACCGAATGGGCGAAGCGCACCGTGCCCTTCTTCTTGATCTTTTCGAGCGCTGGCATCAGTCCGGCATGAATAGCCTCGTCGAGATAGGCCGGCTCGCAGCCGTCGAGGCAGATGGCGATGGCCGGCACGCGCGGCCAGGCATAGGAACGGCCGTTGGCCGTGACGTTGACGGGAGACATCTGGTTCATCGGAAATCCTCAAAAGACCTTCAGGCGGCGAGCTTGGCGCGCTCGGCGATAGCGGCGGGGGACGGGGCGGCGGTGTCGACGCCCATTTCGTTCAGCGACTGGGAGGCTGCTTCGACCACACGGCGCATGACATGCTCGTCCATCTGGCCGATGCAGCCGATGCGGAAGGAGTCCACGACCGTGAGCTTGCCCGGATAGATGATGAAGCCCTTGTCCTTCATCAGTTCGTAGAACCTGTCGAAGGCGAAGTTCGGATGCGCAGGGCTGAAGAAGGTGACGATGATCGGCGACAGCCAGCGATCCTTGAGCAACGTCTCGAAACCGAGCGCGCGCATGCCGGCCACCATGACGTCGCGGTTCAGCGTATAGCGCGCGCCGCGGCCGGCGACGCCGCCTTCCGCCTCGTGCAGGCGCAGCGCCTCGAGGAAGGCCGCGACGACATGGGTCGGCGGCGTGTAGCGCCACTGCCCGGTCTTGTTCATGTTCGCCCATTGCGCATGGACGTCGAGCGACAGCGAATGGCTACGCCCCTTGGCTGCCTCCAGTTCGCTCTTGCGGGCGATGACGAAGCCGAAACCCGGCACGCCCTCGATGCATTTGTTGGCCGACGACACCATCGCCTCGTATCGGATCTCATTGACGTCGAGCGGGATGGCGCCGAACGCGCTCATTGAATCGACCAGCAGCTTGCGGCCGTTGGCATAGACAGCCTCCGATATCTCGGCGACCGGGTTGAGGATGCCGGAACTGGTTTCGCAATGGATGGCGATGACATGGGTGATGGCGGGGTCGGCCTCGAGAGCCGCCGCGACCTCTTCGCCGCGCGGCGGCAGATAGTCGCCCTTGTCGATCAACGTGTAGGCGCGGCCGATATACTGCATGGTTTGCGCCGCGCGCAGACCGTAGGCGCCGTTGGCTAAAACCAGGACCTTGCCATCCCGGGGAACGAACGAACCGAGCATGGCTTCGACGCAGAACGATCCGCTGCCCTGCATCGGCACGCAGTCGAACTCGTCACGGCTGTCGCCGGTGAGCGCCAGCAGGCGGCGGCGAAGCTCGGCGGTCATGGCGCGGAAATCGCCGTCCCAGGAGCCCCAGTCGCGCAGCATCGCCTGCTTGACGGCGTAAGCCGTGGTAAGCGGGCCGGGCGTCAGCAGATAAGGTTCGCCGAGTGCCGGCCCATCCAGCGGCTTGGCCGCCGCAAGTTTCATCTCAGCGAGCATGCTGCCCTCCCACTTCGATTCTGTCATCGGAATATGACAGTCATTCTCGGCGGGTAGGACATATTTGTAAAATCGTTATTTTGTATTGATGTATCGATCTGATTAATGATAACAGCCTGACGCTCAGGCGCCAGTACGGGAACCACGCGGATGCGTTATGTCCAGCTCAGAGCATTTCATCAGGTGGCCATTTCCGGCGGCTTCTCGCGTGCGGCGGAGGCGCTTTTCCTGACCCAGCCGGCGATTTCGGACCAGGTGCGCAAGCTGGAGGAAGAATATGACGTGCTCCTGTTCAACCGGAACAAGAAGCAGGTCACGCTGACCACTCAGGGCCAGAGGCTGCTCGAGATCACCCACCGCATGTTCGAGACCGAGCAGCAGGCGCTCGAACTTTTGACCGAATCGCGCGCGTTGCGCTCCGGCACGTTGCGCATCGTTGCCGACGCGGCGCACCATCTGCTGCATATCCTTGGCGCCTTTCGCGCCCGCTACCCCGGCGTCCAGGTGTCCGTGCGCTCCGGTAACACGGAAACTGTGATCAGCAGCCTTTACAGCTATGAAGCCGATATAGGCGTTCTCGGCGAAATGCCGGCGGGACGCGATTTCGAGATGCTCAAACTCAACTCGACGCCGATCACCGCCTTCGTCTCCGCCGAACACCCGTTGTCGGACAGGAAATCGCTGACACTCGGACAGCTCGCGCAGGAACCGCTCGTGATGCGCGAGCGCGGCTCGAAAACGCGCAAGAAGCTGGAAGATCTTGCCGCGGCTTCGAATGTCGAGCTGAAGCCCGCCATCGAAGCGGAAGGCCGTGAGGCCGTGCGCGAGATCGTCGCCTCCGGAGCCGGCGTCGGTTTCGTGTCGGCGGCCGAGTTCGGCCACGACTCGCGGCTGGTGCCGATCACAATCGACGCGCCGGAGACGCTGATGGACGAAGCGCTGATCTGCCTGCGCGAGCGCAGCGGCGGCAAGCTCGTGCGCGCCTTCCTCGACATGGCCCGCTCGATGTCCGGGGATTGAGCCAGGTTCCTACGTGGATCCCGGCGCCGCGGCGGTGACCCGCCACACCGTGTTGCCGACATCGTCGGCAATCAGCAGGGCGCCGGATTTGTCGACGGCAACGCCGACCGGACGACCCCTCGCCTCGCCCTTGTCGTTGAGGAAGCCGGTGACGACGTCCTGCGCCATGCCGTTCGGATGCCCGCCGCTGAACGGCACGAAGACGACCTTGTAGCCGTTGAAGCGGGAGCGGTCCCAACTGCCATGCTCGCCGACAAAAGCGCCGCCGCGATAGGATTGCGGCAGGTTGCTTGCGGTGTAGAAGGCAAGCCCGAGCGGCGCGACATGCGAGCTCAGCGCGTAATCCGGCGGGATGGCCTTCGCCACCATGTCCGGCCGCTGCGGCATCACGCGCGGATCGACATGCTGGCCGTAGTAGCTGTAGGGCCAGCCATAGAAAGCGCCGTCCTTGACCGAGGTCATGTAGTCCGGCACGAGGTTGGGCCCGAGTTCGTCGCGCTCGTTGACCACCGTCCAAAGCGCGTTGCTTTCAGGTTCGAACGACAGCCCGTTGGGGTTGCGCAAACCGCTGGCGAAAATGCGCCAGCGGCCGGTGGCGCGGTCGACCTCCCAGATCGCGGCGCGGTCCTTTTCGGCCTGGATGCCGTTCTCGGTAATGTTGGAGTTCGAGCCGACGCCGACATAGAGCAGCGAACCGTCGGGACTCGCCACCAGACTCTTCGTCCAGTGGTGATCGATCGGCCCGCCCGGCAGTTGCGTCAGCACCTTGCCCGGCGCCGTGATCTTGGTGTCGCCCGGCTGATAGGGATAGCGCACGATCGCGTCCGTATCGGCGACATAAAGGTCGTTGCCGACCAGCGCCACGCCGAAGGGCGAGTTGAGATGGTCAAGGAACACGCCCTGGTAGTCCGGCTTGCCGTCGCCATTGGTGTCGCGCAACAGCGTGATGCGGTTGCTCGGCCCGGTGTCGCCGCCGGAAGTGACCCAGTTCTCGACCCAGCCCATGACGATGTCCTTGGGCCGCTTGACCGATGCTTCGGTCGGCGCCGTCGATTCCACCACCAATATGTCGCCATTGGGCAGCACGTAAAGCGAGCGCGGATGCTGAAGCCCCTTAGCCATCGCCTCGATCTGCAGGCCCTGCGCGACGGTCGGCTTTTCGTCGTTTTTCCACCCGACCACCGAGGCCAGATGCATCGGCGGGAACAGGTACTGGTTTATCTCCGGCAGTTTCGGATTCGGGCCGATCTGCGTGTTCGGGTCGGTGTTGTCGTCGCTGCAGCCGGCAACGCCCACGGCCATTGCGCAGCAAAGCGCCGCGGTCGTCCATTTGATCGCGCTGTCAGACCGTCTCATCGGCCACTCCTACATGATGGCGATAGACCAGCCCCCAGCCGAGCCAGCCGGTGAAGATCAGGATGATCACCACCAGCGCCGACAGGATCAGCCCGGTTGGCACGACGGACGTCCAGGCATCGCGGGTGTGGATGAGCATGTTGAAGAAGGACAAAACAAGCGCGACGAGATTGCCGGCCATATGCAGCCATGCCGTCGGCTGAGCGCGTATCTTGCGGTCGCCAAGAAAGTCGGTAAGCCCCGCGGTGGCGGCCAGAATACCGACGATGACACCGACGGTTACAAGCCAGGCCGAAAAATTGGCCCAGGTCATTTCGGCTGTCCGCCAATAGACGATATCGGTGAGCAAGGTCCCGACGAAACAGGCGATCGGGATGGTGACGAGCATCGGATGGATGGGATGGCCAGCTATGCTTGCCGTGGATTGCGGATTTTCCATCAGGAAGCTCCTTTCCGCGCTGCTGCCAGGATGTAACAGCGCGAAAAGACGAATGTTCCGCCGGAAATTCTCGCGCTCACCAGAAGGTGAATGCCCGATGGTCAGCCATGGCTGACGCGGAATAGACCATTCCAGGGCGGCCGGGCGCGCATTTTACGGAAGATAATCAAGCCAGCCGCGCGGCATGCCACTTCAGGTGATCGTCCATGAAAGTCGAGATGAAATTGTAGGAATGGTCGTAGCCGTCCTGCATGCGCAGGGTGAGGTCGATGCCCGCCTTCTTGCAGGCCTCTTCGAGCAGCCATGGCCGAAGGCCGTCCTGCAGGAAGCCGTCGGCCGTGCCCTGGTCGACGAGGAATTCCGGAAAACGCTTGCCGTCCTCGATCAGCAGCGTGGCATCATAGGCCCGCCAGCTCTTTTCGTCCGCTCCGAGATATTTTTCGAAGGCCGGCCGCGACCAGCCGGCCGTCGACGGCTGCACGATCGGCGCGAAGGCCGAGCAGCTCCGATAACGCTCAGGATTCTTCAGCGCGATCGTCAACGCGCCATGTCCGCCCATCGAATGGCCGAAGATGGCCCGGCGTGCCATGTCGACCGGGAAGTTGGCGGCAATCAGCGCCGGCAGTTCCTCGGTGATGTAGGAATACATACTATAGTTTTTCGCATAGGGCTCCTGCGTCGCATCGAGGTAGAAACCGGCGCCGCAGCCGAACTGCCAATTGTCCTTCTCGTCGGGAACGTCAGGTCCACGCGGGCTGGTGTCGGGACACACGACGACGAGCCCAAGCTCGGATGCCATCCGCCGGTACTCGCCCTTGTCCATGACGTTGGCATGCGTGCAGGTGAGGCCCGACAGGTACCACAGGACCGGGAGCGGCCCGTCCTTGGCCTGGGGCGGCACGAAGACGGCGAAGGTCATGTCGCAGGCGCAGACCTCGGAAGCGTGGGAATAGACGCCCTGGATACCGCCATGCGATTTGGAGGTGGAAACGACCTTCATCGGTTTTGCCTTTCGTCTGGAAATATCGACCGGCATAACCGCCGGCCGGGCCTGGCGCAACCTTGCACCTTGCAAAACGTCGGGCGATGGAAGAGGCCGGCGCCGGTTAGACTGCCGGACCGACACAGGCCTGTGCCCAATACCGACTGGGTCAGATCGGGCTTCGCCGCAGACCTCTCCATTGTCGATGCATTGCCGACGGAGAAGACGCGCGTTGTCCGATTTTCTGAACGCCCTTTAGCTTTCCTTGTTTGAGGTCGCCGGCAGCCGGAGTAATAGTCGCGTCGGAATTCGTGAGGAGGAGACGATGACCTTGAACTTCGACCCGAGGGCGAAGGCCACCACGCTCTACCATGGCGAATTCCGGCCGATGTTCGTTGGCGGCAAATGGGTCGCGGCGCAATCCGGTGAGGAGATGCAGGCGCTGAACCCGGCGACGGGCGAAGTGCTGGCAACCGTGCCGCGCGGGTCGGCCGCCGACATCGACGCGGCGGTGGCCGCGGCGCGCGCGGCCTTCGAAGGCCCCTGGTCGAAATTCTCGCCTTACGAGCGGCAATACGTGCTTTTGCGGATCGCCGACCTGTTCGAGAAACATTGGGAAGAGCTCAGCGTCTCCGACACGCTCGACATGGGGTTGCCGATCACCCGCACGCTGGCCAACCGGCGCCGGGTCATCGGCATGCTGCGCTTCTATGGCGGCATGGCGACCGCCCTGCATGGCGAAGCGATCGACAATTCGATCCCCGGCGAGATCGTCACCTTCACCCGGCGCGAGCCGGTCGGCGTCGTGGGCGCGATCATCCCCTGGAATGCCCCGACCGCCGCCTCGATCTGGAAGATCGCGCCGGCCCTGGCGACCGGCTGCACCATCGTGCTGAAGCCGTCGGAGGATGCATCGCTGACGCCGCTCCTGATCGCGAAGCTGATGCAGGAAGCCGGCGTGCCTGACGGTGTCGTCAACATCGTCACCGGAACCGGCGCCGAGGCCGGCGCGCGGCTTGCCGAGCATCCCGACGTCAACAAGATCGTCTTCACCGGCTCGACGCTGACCGGGCAGGCCATCGCCCGCGCCGGCGTCGCCAACCTCAAGCGCGTCTCGCTGGAGCTTGGCGGCAAGTCGCCGATCATCGTCTGCCGCGACGCCGATATCGACAAGGCCGTGCCGGTCGCGGCGATGGCGGTGTTCGTGCATTCCGGCCAGATCTGCATTGCTGGCTCACGCCTGTTCGTGGCGCGCGAGATCCATGACGAATTCGTGCGCCGGGTCGCCGAGTTCGCCGGCAAGCTGCGCATCGGCCACGGCATCGAGGCGGAAACCGAGATCGGGCCGCTGATCAATGCGAGGCAGGCCGGCAAGGTGGAAGGCTACATCAAGGCCGGCAACGACGAAGGCGCCAGGCTGGTCGCCGGCGGCTCAAGGCTGACGGGCGAGCTCTATGACGGCGGCAACTTCATCGCGCCGACCGTCTTCGGCGCGGTGTCGGACAAGATGACCATCGCGCGGGAAGAGATCTTCGGGCCGGTCATCTCGGCCATGCCCTTCGACACGCTGGATGAGGTCGTCGCGCGCGCCAACGCTACGCCTTACGGTCTCGCGGCCGGCATATTCACCACCAATCTCGGCACCGCGCACAAGCTCGCGCGCCGCGTCAAGGCCGGCTCGGTCTGGGTCAACATGTATCACGCCATCGACCCGGCCGTGCCGTTCGGCGGCATGAAGATGTCCGGCTACGGGCGCGAGGGCGGCGTCGAGCATCTGCACGAGTATCTGGAGACCAAGGCGGTCTGGATCCAGACCGACTAAAGAAGACGCTCCGTAGACCTGCTCGCCAGCTCGCGCAGATCGGCGCAGATCAGATTCATCGGTTGCTCCGAGAAGGAGTGCTGCACATAGCCCGCGCGGTAACGATGCGCCGGCAGGACAGAAAGTCCAATATGGACCATTTACCCGCGACCCCCGGCGAACTTGTCGTTTAAGCCTTTTGGCACCGCTCGGAGGCGCGGTGTTGGGAGGTTTCACGAGCTATGCAAGCCGTTCTCACGGTCACGAACTTGCGCAAGTCGTTCGGCGGGGTCCATGCGCTGAAGGGCATCGACTTCGATCTTCACGCCGGCGAGATCCATGCTCTTTGCGGCGAGAACGGCGCCGGCAAGAGCACGTTGGTGCGTATCATCGCCGGCCTCATGCCTGCGGACGAAGGCGAGGTCCGCGTCGGCGGGCATTTGCTGCGGCCCGGTGAGCTCACCAATCCGAAACTTGTTTCCGTCGTCTATCAGGAACTGTCGATCATTCCGCATCTGTCCGTGCTGGACAATGTGCTTCTGGGCGACCCCGATATCTCCCAGCTTTATATCCGCGCCCGCTACAGGGCGCGTGCACGCGAGACCCTGGATCAGCTCGGGCTGTCGGATGTGCCGCTCAACCTCGAGGCCGGAAACCTGTCGATTGCCGAGCAGCAGCTCCTCGAAATCTGCCGCGCCGTGATACGCGGAGCGCGCGTGCTCATCCTCGACGAACCGACCGCGAGCCTTTCCGACGCCGAGATCCAGCGGGTCTTCGCCACGGTGCGCTGGCTGCGCGCCAAGGGAACGGCCGTCGTCTATATCAGCCATCGCCTGCCGGAGATCTTCGCCCTCACCGATCGCACGACCGTGTTCCGGAACGGACAGCGCATCCTGACGAAACCGACCGCGCAATGGACCAATGACGAGCTCGTCACCGAGATGATCGGTCGCGAGGTAACCTCGGCGCATGCAACGCGCGACCGGGCCGGGCCCGAGGCGGCGACGGTGATCGAGCTGGCGGGACTTGGCGTCGCGGGAAAATACCGCCCCGTCGATCTTGCCTTCCGCGCCGGCGAGATCGTCGGCGTCATCGGTCAGTTGGGCTCCGGCGCCAATGCGCTGGTCGAAACGCTGGCAGGCCTGGAGCGACACTACGCCGGCACGATCAGGGTCGGCGGCTCTCCGGTCGAGGTCACCTCGATTGCGGCGGCGAGCCGTGCCGGTATCGCCTATGTCTCGGAGGACCGCGCCGGCAAGAGCCTCTTCCTCGGAGCCCCCATCGAGGTCAACCTCACAGCGGCGATACTCGACCGCCTCAACCGCTTCGGTGTCCTGACGCTCGCCGATGCGCGCAGGCAGGCGGGCGAGCTTGCCCGCCGGTTCCAGATCGACGCCCGCCGGCTGCCGGCTGCGGCGTCGACGCTTTCGGGTGGCAACCAGCAGAAAGTGGCGATCGCCAAGTCGGTCGCGCTCTCGCCCAGGATCCTGGTGCTCAACGAGCCGACACGCGGCGTCGATGTCGGCGCCCGCACCGAGATCTACCGCGAAATCCAGGCGCTCGCCCGCGAGGGGTTGGTCGTCCTGTTCTTTTCGACGGACCTGGAAGAGATCCGGGAACTGTCGCAGCGCGTGATCACAGTCTTCCGCGGCGAGATCGTCCGCGACCTGCCGGTCGAGGAGACGACCATGGATTCCATCCTGGGCGATGTCGTTCGCGGTCCGGACATCGGGAGGGCGGCATGAGCATCAACGGCAATATAAGGAGCGGAGGCAGGGCCTTGGTCGGATTCGACGCGGCGGCGCTCGGCGCCAGCCTGATGCGGCCGGAGCGCATCCAATCCACCGCGGTGTGGGCAGCCACGGTGCTGTTCGCCCTGTGGGCAACATTCACCATTCCCGGCTTTTCCTCGGGCGCCAATGTGTCGGCGATCATGTACTCCACGTCCGCGGTCGGCATCGCCGCGGTCGGCATGGCGCTTATCACGCTTTCCGGCAATCTCTTCATGTTGTCGATGGGCGCGACGGCCGCCGTCTCCACCATTCTTTTTGCATCCTTCCTGCATTTCGGCCTGTTCGCGAGCGTGATCCTGGTGGTCCTGATCGGCGGGCTGTTCGGGTTGGCCCAGGGTATCGCCGTCGGCCTGTTCCGCACCAATCCGATCATCACCACGATAGCGATGGCTTCGATCATCACCGGCGCCGGCTCGTTCTATTCCGGCGGCCTGACGGTCGTGGGCCAGGGAGACGCGAGCTGGCTCGGGGTCGGACGGACCCTCGGCCTGCCCAATCAGATCCTGCTCTTCCTGTTGGCTGCGATCGTGCTGAGCTTCATCGTCGAGCGGACCCGCTTCGGCCGGGAGCTTCGCCTGATCGGGCTGAACCCGAAGGCCGCCAGCTTCACAGGCCTGCGCGTCGGCCGCACGCTTGTGCTTGCCTATATGTTCGCCGCCATGGCTGCGGCCTTTGCCGGCGCGCTCTATGGCTCGCAGGCGGCGCAGGGCAACCTCAAGCTCGGCGCGGGGCTGGATTTCGACGCGATCGCCGCCGTGCTCGTCGGTGGCGTGGCGATCAAGGGCGGCCAGGGCCGGATTCTCGACGCGGCGATCGGCGCCGTGTTCCTGGCGATGATCTCCAACATCCTTTTGCTCAAGGGCCTGTCGCTGGAGATCCAGCTCATCGTCAAGGGCCTGGTGGTGATCGGCTCGGTGATCCTCGGCGCGCTGGCGCTCGGCTTCAGGAGGTAAGACCATGGCCGCGATCCGCAAGTCGAAGATGATTTCCGGCGCGACGCTGCTGCGCCTTGTCCTTCTCGCCGCTCTCGTCGCCACCTTCGCGATCTGGAATCCGGCTTTTATCAGCGGCCGCAATCTCTATGCGCTCATGCAGTCCTTCGCACTGCTCGGCATGGTCGCGCTCGGTCTGTCGTTGACGATGATTGCCGGCGAGTTCGATCTGAGCGTCGGCTCCATGGTCGCCGTGGGCGGCCTGATCACGCTCGTCATCGGCGCCGGCAATCTCGTCCATGGCGTGGTCGCCGCGCTGGCGTTCGCCGTGCTTGTCGGCTTGGTCAATGCCTTCGTGATCAGCCGCTTCAAGGTGTCGTCGCTCGTTGTCTCGGTCGGCTCGATGATGGCGCTCTCCGGCTTCGCCTTCTGGCTCGCCGGCGGCAAGGTCATCAGCACCGACAATTTCGACCTCGGCATGGCCCTGGACGATCCGCTGCTGACCGTCCTTTCCTGGCGCAGCGTCGTGACGCTTGCCGCTTTCCTGCTCGTCGGTCTGTTCATGCACTACACGCTGATGGGACGCGACATCCGCGTCGTCGGCAGCAAGCCCCAGGTCGCGGCGGCGAGCGGCGCCAGGGTCGGCCGCTCGCTGGTGATCGTCTTCGTGCTTTCCGCCGCCACGGCCGCGCTCGCGGGAAGCCTGCTGTCGATGAGCCTCGCCAGCGCCGCGGCGACCACCGGCAGCACGCTGATGCTGCAGGCCGTCTCGGCCGCGATCGTCGGCGGCGTCGCCCTCAGCGGCGGCTCCGGCACACCCGCGCATGTCCTGCTCGGATCGCTGATCCTGACGGTGATGAACAATGGACTGAGTCTGATCGGCATGGGGGCGACGGGGATTCTCTTCGCCAACGGCCTCGTGCTGATGGGGATCGTGCTGCTCGACGGTCAGTTGGGCGCATGGATGAGCGAACGGCTCGCAATGTCGCGGGCTGTGCATTCCGCCTAGCGGAAACAACCGACGGATCCTTGCAACGCCGCCGAGCCGATCGGCGGTGCGGGGGAACGTGCAACCTTGAAACGGGAGGAGTAACCAAAATGAACTTCGCAAAACTCACCAAACTTTTGCTGGCGACCACGGTCGTCGGAGGGCTGATGGCGCCGGGAATGGCCTTCGCCGCGGCCAAGGGCGCGAAGGTGATCCTGCTGACGGTCACCGAGGAATGCGAATATTGCGCGCTCCACCAGCGCGCCTTCAAGGAGGTCGCGGCCGCCGCGGGCATCGATCTCGAGGTCAAGATCAACAACTACGACGCCGCCGAGCAGGCCTCGCAGGTCGACCAGGCAATCGCCCAGAAGCCGGACGCGATCGTGCTTTGGCCCGCGGATGCGAGCGCCATCGTGCCGTCGCTACGCAAGATCAAGCAGGCCGGCATCCCGCTGGTGATCACCAACTCGCGGCCGGACGAGAAATATTCGCAATTCTGGGACGTCTTCACCGGCCCGTCGGACATCGGCAACGGCGAGTCCGCCGGCGAAGCCATGATCAAGGGTTTCTCCGACAAGAAGCTCGGCAGCGACGGCAAGGTCTTCATCGTCGAGGGCGTTCCCGGAACACCGCCTCAGATCCAGCGCTCGCAGGGCTTCGAGGATGTCCTGGGCAAGAAGGCAAGCGGCATTCAGGTGGCCGGCAAGCAGAACGGCAACTGGGACCAGACCAAGGCGACGGATGCCGCCGCCGCCCTCTTCACCCAACTCGGCTCAAGCGTGAAGGGCGTCTATGCGCAGGCCGACAACATGATGTCAGGCGTGATCGTCGCCGCCAAGCGCGCCGGCATCGATCCGGCAAGCCTGGTCCTGGTCGGCTCCAACTGCTCGATCGAGGGCGTCAACCAGATCAAGGACGGTACGCAATACGCCACCGTCCTGCAGTCGCCGATCGACGACGGCAAATATGCCGCGCAGGCTGTCGCCGATCTCCTCGACGGCAAGAAGGTGGAGAAGCAGATCTTCCTGCCGCACGAGATCATCACCAAGGCCAACGTCGCCGACTGCAACGCCGCGCTCGGCCGCTGATTATCCGCATCCGAGGCACGGCGGCCCGCCGCCGTGCCTCACCCTTCCCGACGTCAGAAAAGAGGAATACCCCATGGCCACGGAGCCAGTCTTTAGCAACGCCTTGCCGGACCTTGTCGTGGTCTCCGGAACGGCTTCTGGTCTTGGTACCAACATTGCCCGGCTGCTGACCGACAGCGGCGTGCGCACGATCGGCGTCGATCTCGCGCCGGCGCCCGAGAGTCTTGCAAGCGAACGCTATTCGCATGTCCGGGGCGACGTTACCGACGAGGCGACCTGGGCCGGCATCACGGACATGATCACCAGGGAAAATCCTGGAACGCTTGGCCTCGTGACGTCGGCGGCCATGCTGAATGTCGGCACCATCCTCGAATTCGACAAGGCGGCGATGGAAAGGACCATGTCGGTCAATTTCATCGGCACGGCGCTCGCCTTTCGCGCCATGCTGCCGTTGATGACCGCGCGCGGCGGCGGCCCGATCGTGGCGGTCGCCAGCATCGACGCGACCTTCGCCGAGCAGCAGCTTGCCGTCTACGCCGCCTCGAAGGGCGCGGTCCGCCAGCTTACCCGCACAGTTGCGATGGACCATGCGCGCCAGGGCATACGCGCGAACGTGCTGAGCCCCGGGCCGATGCTCGCCGGCCTCTTCGAGCGGCACATGAAATCCGCCAACGATCCGGACCGCTTCCTCGCCGCGCGCGCCAACCGCCAGCCGGCCGGCCGCATCCTTGATCCGGCCGAGGTCGCCCGCGCCGGCCTCTTCCTGCTTTCTGACGCCTCCACTGCGCTCAATGGCGCCGAGATCATCGCCGACGGCGGCCTGACGACCAGCTTCGATTTCCGCACCGGGTCGGAAGGCGCCTCGGTCTGAGGAGAACATGATGAGCAAACCCATTGAACTCGTCGCCGCCTACTGGACCATCTCCGGCGACGTCTATCCGTTCGCGCCGAACGAGATCAGTCCCTTTCCGTTCGCCCGGCGTGTCGAGGCGGCGGCCAGGGCCGGATACAAGGGCGTCGGCCTGATCCATGCCGATCTGCAGGCGACGCGCGAGAAGATCGGCCTGAAGGAGATGCGCCGCATCCTCGAGGCCAATGGCATGCCGCATGTCGAGCTGGAGTTCATCACCCACTGGTTCGCGTCGGGCGCCCTGCGCGCCGCATCGGACAAGGTTCGGCGCGAGCTCTTCGAGGCGGCGGAGGCGCTCGGCGCCCGCGACGTCAAGATCGCGCCGGAATTCGATGCCGACACGATCGACCTTGCGCAGGTCACGGACAGCTTCGCCGCGATCTGCGACGACGCCGCCCGTTACGGAACTAGGATCGCGGTGGAGGTGATGCCGTTCTCCAACGTGCGCACCCTGGAAACCGCGCGCGCCATCGTCGAAGGCGCGGCAAACGCCAATGGTGGCCTGCTGCTCGACATCTGGCATATCGGCCGCGGCGGCATCCCCTACGAAGCCGTCGCCGCCGTGCCAAAACAATATGTCGTCTCGGTCGAGCTCGACGACGCGGATGAGAAGGTCGTCGGCACGCTTTGGGAAGACACGATCTACGAACGCCGGCTCTGTGGCGAGGGCGTGCTCAATCCCCCCGCCTTCATCGACGCGATCCGCAAGACCGGCTTCGACGGCTTCTACTCGGTCGAAGTGATTTCAAAGAGGCATCGCGTGCTGCCGCTCGAAGAGGCGGCGCGACGCTCGTTCGAAACAACCATGGCGCAATTCGCCGCAAGATAGGGAGGATCAAAATGGAAACCAATCTCAAGGGCAAGGTGGTGCTGATCACCGGGGCGGCGAAGGGCATCGGCCGCGAAACGGCGATAGCGTTCGGCCGCGAGGCAAGCCGCGTGGCGCTTTTCGACATCGACGAAGCGGCCCTCGCCGAGACGTCGGCCGCGGTCACGGCTGCCGGCGGCACGGCCGCGACGTTCAAGGCCGACCTTTCCTCGGCAGATGATATCGAGAAGAAAGTGACGGCCGCCATCGCCCATTTCGGCGGCACGGTCGACGTCCTCGTCAACAATGTCGGCGCCGGCGCGGTGCGGACCTTCGACCAACTGACCGACGCCGAGTGGGACAAGACCTTCTCGCTCAACTTCATGAGCTATGTCCGCACGACGCGCGTCGTCCTGCCGGTCATGCGCAAGCAGGGACACGGCGCGATCGTCAACAACGGCTCGGACCTTGCGCGTCAGCCAGAAGGCGTTCCGATCGACTACTCGGCGTCCAAGGCGGCGGTGCTCGCCCTGACCAAGGGTCTGGCGCGCACCGAAGGCGCCAACAACATCCGCATCAACGCCGTGGCTCCCGGCCCGATCTGGACGCCGTTCTGGACCCAGCCCGGCGGCTTTGCCGAAACCATGGGCAAGTTCCACAATATGGAGCCGCAGAAGGCCGTCGAGCACGAGATGTCGCTGCGCCAGCTGCCGCTCGGCCGCCTCGGCAAGCCGGAGGAAGTGGCTAACGTCATCGTGTTCCTGGCCTCCGATCTCGCCTCCTTCGTCACCTCCTCCGTCTGGGGCGTGGATGGCGGCTCGATACGAGCGATCGCCTAAGCAATTCCCGGAAAAGTGTGAGCGGTTTTCCGTCCGGAATTGCGTCAAAACAAAGAGATTTCAGGAGAACCGCACTGCGGTTTTCCTGTGGAATTGCGCAAAAACAAGGAGTTGCAGCAGGCGATTCCATCAAACGCTGAACTGCTTCAAGGCGCGTCGCAAGAAAACGGATTCAGCCGACGCGGTCGACGATCCGCTCGATGCGGTCCTGGGCGTCTTTCAGGGCCACTCGGTCGGATTTGCGGCCGGAAAGCGCGTCGTGAACCTCCTCGCCGATGATGCGCTCCATGCCGGTGTAGAACGGCACCGGCGGGCGCTGCCAGTTGCGCAGCAGATTGCGGTTGGCGAGGCTGCCGACGAAGCGCACGAGCTGCGAGCTGCCGATCGCCTCCGGATCCGCGCTGACCGAGAAACGCGGCGCGACGGGAAAACCGTTCTTCACATGCTCCTTCATCGCCTCGCGCGATGCCATCCAGGCCAGCGCTTCGGCCGCCAGCGGCAGACGCTTCGGATCGATGTTGGAAGGGATGCACAACAGGAACCCGCCGATCGGCGAGGTGTTGGTGCCGCCCGGTCCTGAAGGCTGCGGAACGTAGGCCACGCGGCGCTTGACGGCGGAGCGGACTTCGGCCTCGAACTGGGCGGCGCGCATCGTCCAGACATAGCCCATCGCGCTCTGGCCGCGCAGGAAGACCGCGCAGGAATCGTCCCAATGCGCCTCGAGCGCGCCGGGCTGGGCGATCTCCAGCATGCGATGCATGTAGTCGAGCGCCAGCAGGCCGGCTTCGCTGTCGATCTGCGGCCGCATATGCTGCGCATCGAGGTTTTCGGTGGAATAGCCCGTCGGCGTGCGGCGGATCGACAGCACGCTCTGGCCGCAGCAGCCGAGGAAGAACATGAAGCTCGATGCCAGCGGCCGGTGCGCCGCGTTCCAGGCGATGCCGTAGCGTTCCGCGGCCGGATTGTGGAATGCGCGCCCGGCGCTGATGACGTCGTCGAAGGTGCGCGGCAGCGACAGCCCCTCGCTTTCGAAGAGATCCGACCGGCAGGCCAGCACCTCTATCGTGCAATAGATCGGCACACCGTATTCGACGCGCTGCCAGGTCGTCGTCGACCAGATCGACGGATGGAAATCCATCGGGTTGATGCCGGATTCGCGGATCGTCTCGCCGATCGGCAGGACAAGTCCCTTGCTCGCGAATTCTCCGAGCCAAGGCATGTCGATCGCGATCATGTCGTAGGCCGAGATGGTGCGCGCGCCGTTCGCCAGGCCCTCCCGGTAAAGATCGTTCTGGTGCACCAGCTTGAAGCTCTTGGCGCTCGCCAGATTGTTGCGGAAGTCCGACCACGTGTTGCGCATGGCGGCGAAGTAATTGTCGTCGTTCAGCAGGAACTGCAGCTCGACGCCTTTCGTGACCCTGTTGGTCAAAAGGTTGATCGGCGGGATGATCGGACTGCCGCGCTGCGGCGCGCCGAAATAATAGTCGGCCTCATGCTCCTCATTGTTACGGCCGCCGACGATCTCGGCGATCAGGGCTTTTGTCTCCGCCGCATAATTGATGGCGAGGTTCGAGAGGCGTGCCGTCGGGTGAAGCGTGAAGCGCTTGGCCGTTTCGGAAGCCGCCCGCCTTTCGATCAATCCGCCGTCGATCATGCCCTGGATGCGCCGGATCGCGGTGCCGTGAGGGAGATTGGAGACCAGCGCGAGCTTGCTGATCGTCACCGGATAGCCCTCGAGCTCCGAGCGCATGAGGTAGTGGATGATGCGCCAGGCGGCCTCGTCCTCGACATCCGTCACGCCGAGGAAAGGTCTGCGCAGGCGATCCACGAAATCATAAACGCGCAGGAACTCGTGATCGTTCATCCGAACATTCTCCTTCCAGCGCGGAAGGATACGCCGATCAGGCGGCTCGACGCCAGCTTTTGTCCAATTTGGACGAAACTGACCAGCCTCAAGTTCCGGCGGTCTTGGGAGCCATGACGAAATCCCATTCGACGGACCAGAACGGAGCGTCGAAACCGAGCTCGCGCGCCTTTTCCGGGTTGGTGACTTTGGTGAAATCCGCGATCAGCGAATCCTTCACGCCGAAGACGGCGTCCTCGGCGAGGTAGCGGCAATCGGGCGCGAAGATGTGGGTGATGACGGGATCGTAACCCGGCGCGCTGACGATGTAGTGCACATGCGCCGCCCGGTTTGGATGACGCCCGAGCGCGGCGAGCATCTTTCCGACCGGTCCGTCGTCGGGGATGGGATAGTAGCGCGGCTTGACCGAACGATACCAGTATTCGCCCTTCTTGTCGGCGGTGAAGACCCCGCGCAGATTCCAGTCGGGCTGGATGTCCTTCTGCTGGACATCGTAGAAGCCGTCGTCATTGGTCTGCCAGACATCGATCAGCGCGCCGGCGATCGGCTTGCCTTGCGTGTCGAGCACGCGACCGCGCACCACCATCGGCTCGCCCTTGCCGTCGAGGCAGATGTTAGCGCCGTGCTCGTAGCGCGGGGCCTCCGGCACATAGAACGGTCCGAGGATGGTGTTTTCCGTGGCGCCGTTCGGACGCCGGTGATTGATCGCGTCGACAAGCATCGAAACGCCAAGCGTATCGGAAAGAAGGATGAATTCCTGCCGCCAGTCGGAGCACATCTTGCCGACATCGGTGAGAAACTTGATGCCTTGCAGCCACTCCTCATGCGTCGGCTCGATCTCCTTGATGGCGGCGTGCAGGTGCTTCACCAGCACGCCCATCACCTGCCGCAGGCGCGGGTCGACATCCGGCCCCATGCGCGCGTTGACCACGTCGACCGAGGTCTCTTCCTCGAAATAGGGATATTTCGGTCGAGCGGCGTCTGCGGTGCCTGTCATGGCGATAACTCCTCCAGGGACGTTCGGGTTCTCAGGCCTGCGGCGGCTCGCCGGCATAGGCGCGCGCGATAAGAGCCCGGATCGGTTCCCGCTCCAGCGCCCGCGGGTTCCAGTAGGGATTGGCCAGCGCGCGGTCCGTCGCGGTGTCGATCCCGTCGGACGGCATGCCTATCTCAGACAGGGCGCGCTTTGCGCCGATCCTGCCCGCAAGATCGTAGAGAGCCGTCGCCGGGTCGTTCGTCTTCAGCACGGCCCGCAGGGTTTCCATGACCGCCGGAATGGCGGGGGCGTTATAGGCCAGCGCATGCGGCAGCACGATCGTATGGGTCTCCGCATGCGGCAGATCGAAACTGCCGCCCAGCGTGTGGCAAAGTTTGTGGTGCAGCGCCATGCCGACCGAGCCGAGGCAGATGCCGCAGAGCCAGGCGCCGTAAAGCGCCTTGGAGCGTGCATCGCGGTCATGCGGCTTCTCGGCGATGACCGGCAAGGCGCTCGCCAATGCGCCGATGGCCTCGGCGGCCATCAGGTTTATAACCGGGTTGCTTTCCCTCGCGTAGAGCGCCTCGACCGCATGGGCGATGGCGTTCATGCCGCTTGTCCCCGACAACGCGGCGGGAAGCGTCATCGTCAGGTCGACGTCGTAGATGACCACTTCCGGCAGCACGCGCGGGCTCGATTGGGTGACCTTCACGCCATCCTTCGTCTCGCCGAGGATGGGTGTCATTTCCGAGCCGGCATAGGTCGTCGGCATTACGATCTGCGGCAGGTCGGTGCGCAACGCGATCGCCTTGGCGAGGCCCGTCGTGGAGCCGCCGCCGACCGCGACCAGCCCGTCGGCCTCGAGTTCCGCCACGACCCGCAGCGCGTCCTCGGTCACGGACACGGGCGTATGCATCGTCGCCCCGGCATAGACACCGGACGCGGTGCCGCCGAGCGTACCGGCAAGCCGCCGGGCTTCGGTCTCCTGCGGCGGCGTCGCCAACACGAGCACACGCTTCAGCCCCAGACGGTCGATCTCCTCCGGCAGCCTTGCAATGGTGCCAGATCCGAAGACGACGCGCGCCGGCTGGCCATTATAGACGAAGCTTTTCATCGAGCCTCTCCCCGTCAGCCGCGATTATCGACACGCAGCAGGAACGGATTGATGCTGACGCTTTGCCAGACATTGGCGGCATTGAACGGGTCGGTGGCGTTGAACGCCTTCACATCTTCGATGCTGTCCGCGGAAAACACGAAGAGCGAGCCGATCATGGTCGCACCGTCCGCAGCGACCAGCGGCCCGGAGATTACGGTCGCGACCGATCCGGCGGCAAGATAGGCCTTGTGGGCATCGTAATTGGCAAGCCGGCGAGCAAGCGCATCGGCATAGTCGAGACAGTGGACGGCAAAGAGCAAGATAGTCCTCCCGGGGGGCGCGACACTCCATCGATCGTCGCTAAGTTCTACTCCTCCCTGCCGGAACTTAAATCGACTCCTGTCGAACGGACCGATGAATTTGTCCAAACTGGACAGATATGGGTCCATGCGGTCGTGATTGTTCGCCGCCGGAAACGGATATCGGCCCGATTGCATCGTGCCGTCGGGGGCCAGCGCAGCCGTGAGGCGCCGTGGTCTCAGGCGATCCTCTGCTCGAATTGCGCGATGTCGGCGCTCTTGCGCAGACCCGTCGCGACGACGGACACGCGGAACTTTCCCGCCAATGCCTGGTCGAAGATGGCGCCGACGATGATGTCGGCATCGGCGTCGACCTCTTCGCGTATCCGCGTCGCGGCTTCGTCGACCTCGAACAGCGTCATGTCCATGCCGCCGCAGATCGACACGAGCAGCCCCCTGGCGCCGGACATGGAAGCTTCATCGAGGAGCGGATTGGCGATCGCCGCCTCGGCCGCGATCTTGGCGCGCCCCTCCCCGGAGGCTTCGCCGGTTCCCATCATCGCCCGGCCCATGTCCCGCATCACCGACTTCACGTCGGCGAAATCGAGATTGATCAGGCCTTCCTTGACGATGAGATCGGTGATGCAGCCGACACCCGCGTAGAGAACGCGGTCCGCCATGGCGAAGGCGTCGGCGAACGTGGTCCTGGCGTCGGCGACCCTGAAGAGGTTCTGGTTCGGGATGACGATCACGGTATCGGCGCTCTCGCGAAGCCGTTCGATGCCTTCCTCGGCCGCCTGCGTCCTGCGCTTGCCTTCGAACACGAAAGGCTTGGTGACGACGGCCACCGTCAGGATGCCGGCATCGCGCGCGGCACGCGCGATCACGGGCGCCGCACCCGTCCCCGTGCCGCCGCCCATGCCGGCGGTGATGAAGCACATATGCGTTCCCGCAAGATGATCCATGATCTCGTCGATGGATTCTTCCGCGGCAGCGCTCCCGACCTGGGGCAAGGACCCGGCGCCCAGGCCCTCGGTCACATGCGCACCCAGTTGGATCAGCCGCGACGACTTCGACATGGTGAGCGCCTGGGCATCGGTGTTGGCGACGACGAACTCGACGCCCTGCAGCCCTTCGGCGATCATGTTGTTGACGGCGTTGCCGCCGGCGCCCCCGACCCCGACAACGGTGATCTTGGGCCTCATCTCCAGGATTTCCGGCTTGGCGGTCATTTCCTCATCTTTCTACCGAAGGCACCTGCGGCTCCGCCGCACGATCATGCGGAACCGAAGCAAGCACGCGAATCAGGCGACCCCCACCAACCGCAGGGAATCAGAGCAGGCGCCTCCCTGCAAGGTCCGCTGACATTCTGCAAGCGCAAACGCACCGGCCAAAAGCTGGAAGCGTCTGGGCGCTCGAGTTATCCGAGCCGGCGCACTGCAGGAAATTCTATTGCGTCACCGAAGTCGAGGTGCCCCAGGTATCCGACAGCACATAGCCTTGCGGATAGGGATCCGTCGGATCGAGATAGTAGTTGTGCTCTCCTGTGATCCAGGCTCTGCCGGTTATCTGCGGCACGATCGCCTTGCGCCCTCCGACTTCGGTAAGTTCGAGGATCTTGCCGGTGAAGCGCGAGCCGATGATCGATTCATGGATCAGCACCTCGCCGGCCTTCATCTGGCCTCGCGCCTGCAGCACGGCCATGCGGGCCGAGGTGCCGGTTCCTGTCGGGCTGCGGTCCGAGCGTCCTGGCGAGACGATGCAGGTGTTGCGCGTGACGTTGCCTGGCCCCTGGAACGGCATGGCGAACTGCACGATCGACACACCGCGCACATTGTCGAACTGCGGATGCACGACATCGAGCTGCTCGCGCGCCGCGCGGCGAACCTTCTCGCCGGCCACGGCCAATTCGCGGGCCTCGTCGGGGGTGACCGAGAAGCCGAGCGCGGGCGCATCGACAATCGCGTAGAACATGCCGCCATAGGCAATATCGACCTTGATCGTGCCGAGCCCTTCCACCTCGATATTGGCATCGAGGCGCTCGGCGAAGGCGGGGGCATTGCGCAGCGTGATCGACAGGCATTTGCCGTCGCTGCATTCGGCGCGCACCTCGATGACGCCGCCGGGCATATCCAGCTTGAAGCGCGTCTCGGGCTCCTGCATCGGCACCATGCCGGTCTCGAGCAACACCGTGGCGACGCAGATCGTGTTGGAGCCGGACATCGGCGGATATTCGGTCGGCTCCATGATGATGGCGCCCGCGGCGCAATCCTCGCGCGTCGAGGGCACCAGGAGATTGACATGCCGGGCAACGCTGCCGCGCGGCTCGCAGATCAGCATGCGCCTGATATGGTCGTGATCGCGTTCCATCGTGATCATCTTCTCCATCATCGTGCGGCCGGCAGGCGGCAGCACGCCGCCCACGATGACATCGCCGATCTCGCCCTCGGCGTGGCAGCCGACGACGCGGATGCTGGTTTTGGTGCGCATTGCTGTTCTCTCCCTGTCCGCCGCGACTATCCGCCTGGCAAGTGGTCCTGCTTGGGGACAAACTGATCAATCCGCGCGCCAGCCTCAAGGAGATTCCGCGAATGACCGCCAACGGTTTTCCAGCTGCACACCGAAATCGCGGAAAATTCCTCTGGTGGCTGGCACGCACCCCGCGCTGTGAATGTCAACCCGCTTATGGCGATGGGACCATCTCGGCGCGCAAGGTCGAGGCGCTGCCCGCGATGTCGCGCCTAGATTGCCGGCGCTATCCCTTGAATGTCGGCAGCGTCAGACCCTTGACGCCGACATCGAGCGCAAACAGGCCGCCCGGATGCTTCTGGCCGACGAAGTGGCTGGCAGGACGCTTGAGCACGGCAGAGGTGACATAGAGGATATCGAGGTCCTTGCCGCCGAACTCGCAGCAGGTCGGCAGGTCGGTCGGCAAGAGCACCGTCTGCATCAGTTTGCCGGTCGGATCGTAGCGGCAGACCTTGCTGGTCACCGGGATGGTCACCCAATAGCAGCCTTCGGCATCGACCGTAGCTCCGTCGGCGACGCCGCCGGTGACCGTCATGTCAACGAAGGTACGGCGGTTCTCGATGTCGCCGGTGGCGGGGTCGAAATCATAGGCCCACACCGCGCCGGCATGGCTGTCGGAGAAATACATGGTCTTCGAATCCGGGCTCCAGGCGAGCCCATTGGAGCAACCGATGCCGTCGATGATCTTGTGCACCGAAAGATCGGGATCGAGCCGGTATAGCGCGCCGATGAATTCGATCGGCTTGCCAGGCACCTCGAACATCGAGCCTGACCAGAACCGCCCCTGCCGGTCCGGCTTGCCGTCATTGAAACGGGTCTTCGGCATATGCGCTTCCGGGTCGACGATCGCTTCGAACACACCAGTCGCAGGGTCGAAGAAATGAAAACCGTCGGTCATGGTCAGCACCAGGCCGCCTTTTTCGCGCAGGCCGAGGCAACCGAGATATTCCGGCGTCTCGAACACCTCGTCTTTGCCGGTCGACGGGTCGTAGCGGTGGATCAGCTTCTTCCAGATGTCGATCCACCAGAGCACGCCGGCCTTAGGGTCCCAGAGCGTGCCCTCGCCCAGCTCTGCTTCGGCATCGACGACGCAAGTGATTTCGACCATGCTCAAGCCCTTCTGCCGCGAATTCTGCCGCCGAGCCCGGCGAAGGTCTCGCTGCCGATCGACACGGTGATCAGGATCACCGCGCCGTAGACGACGAGTAGCGCGCCGCTCGACAGGTTGAGCGCCGGTAAGAGCCCGGTGAGGATGGTCAGCACCATGGCGCCAGCGACGGTGCCGAGATAATGCCCGCTGCCGCCGAGGATCGAAGCGCCACCGATGGCGACCGCCGCGATCGAGGTGAACAGATAGGCATCGCCCATGCCGAGATAGGCCTGGCCGGAATAGCCGGTAAAAAGCATGCCGGCGAAAGCGGCGGTGAGGCCGGAGACGACGTAGGTCAGAATGGTGATGCGCGCGGTCGGCACGCCGGAGAATTCGGCGACGGTCGCGCTGGTTCCCAGCGCATAGAGATGACGCCCGAACGCGGCCTTGGAGAGCAACAGCGTGGCGACCAGCGTCAGCGCGAGCCAGATCAGCGCTATGACCGGGAAGCCGCCGATGCGCCCGACCGACAGGAACTGGATCAGCGCCGGCGCGGACGGCGTCGGCGAACCGCCGGTCAGCACCAGGATCAGGCCCTGCAGGATGACATTGGTGGCCAATGTCATGATAATCGGCGGCACGCCGAACTGGGCGACGCCGACGCCGTTGATGAGCCCGATGAAGGCGCCGCCGGCAAGCAGCAGCGGCATGACCCAGATAAGCGGCAGGTCCTGCCCGCCGCAGAGCAGCGCCATGACGATCGCCGCGGAATTCAGCACCCAGGGCACCGACAGGTCGATGCCGCCGCCGATGATGACGAAGGTCTGGCCGAGCGCGACGATACCGACGAAGGCCGCCAGCACCACCGTCGAGCGCATGTTGGAGACCGAGAGGAAGCCAGGCGAGAAAATCGCCGTGACCAGGAGCAGCACGACCATGCCGGCATAGGCAAGCACGATGAGGCGGTTGCGGGCGAGGAAAGCGCTCATTGGACGCGGTTCCTCGCGGCCTTTTCGGCGATCGAGCTTGCGAGCACCGAGAGCAGCAGGATGATGCCGGACGCGACCGGCTGCCAATAGCTCGACACGTGCAGGACGAAGACCAGATTGCCGATGAGGGTAAGCACGAAAGCGCCGATCAGCGTGCCGGCGAGATGGCCGCGACCGCCGAACAGGCTGACGCCGCCGATGACCGCGGCCGCCACGGAAGGCAGGATGTAGTCCTTGCCTATGGTCGGCGAACCGGCGCCGGTCTGTGTTATCAGAAACAGCGCAGCGCCCGCGGCGAACAGACCTGACAGGCCGTAGGTGACGATGTTGGCGCGGGTGATGGAAACCCCCGACAGAAACGCCGATTTCTCGTTGGAGCCGGAGGCCTGGATGGTGATGCCGACGCGCGTCGCACGGAACCACCGCCAGAACACGAGCAGCGCCAGCAACATCCAGACCGGGCTGGTCAGGCCGAGGAGTTGCACCGAGGCGAAACCAACCCACCAACCGGGAACGCTGCCGCCATCGGTCGGCAGGATGATCATGGCGACGCCGTTGAGGATCGACCAGGTAGCGAGCGTCACCAGGAAAGGCTGCAGCTTGAGCAGCGAGATCAGCAGGCCATTGAGCGCGCCGATGAGGAAACCGAGCGCCAGTATGGCCAGCGCCCAGAACGCCGTGGTCGAAGGATCGTCGGTGAAACGCGTCGCCGCGATCACCGTGCCGAGGCTGATCATGCCGCCGATCGACAGATCGATGCCGCCGCGCACCAGAACGATGGTCTGTCCGGTTGCCGCCAGCATCAGCGTCATCGCCGCCGCCGTATCGAGATTGAGCTCGTCCAGGCTGAAGACGCCGGACTGCAGGCTGCCATAGATGGCGACGATCAAGGCCAGCATCAGGCAGGCGACGAGGAACGGCGCGCGGTCGAGCGCGCGGCCGCGCCAATCCATGCCTGGCCTGCTGTCCTTGGTTCGCACCGGCATTCGCGCCCTTTCCACAGTTTGCTCCGCGGACATCACCATGCCTCAGGCCGTCCTGGTTTCAAGCATGGCGGCGCGCAGGATTTCCTCCTCCGAAATATGCTCGCCCTCCAGCGTCGCGGCGATACGGCCGTTGCGCATCACCAGCACGCGGTCGGCGACATGGACGAGCTCTGGCATGTCGCTCGAATGGAACAGGATCGCGTAGCCCTTGGCGGCGAGATCGCGCATCAGCTGGAAGATCTCGCCCTTGGTGCCGACATCGACGCCGCGTGTAGGATCGTAGAGCAGGAGCACGCGCGCTTGCGTCAGAAGCATCTTGCCGAAGATCACCTTCTGCTGGTTGCCGCCGGACAGCGTTCCGGCGAGCTGTTCCGGCGTGCCGGCCTTGATACGCAGGAAATCGACCATCTCCTTGACCAGGGCCGCTTCCTTCTGCCGGCTGAGCAGGCCATTTTCGGTGAAGCGCTTGATGACCGACAGCGTCAGGTTCTCGCGTACGCTCTTGGTCAAGAGCAGGCCCTGGCCGCGCCGGTCTTCCGGCACCAGCGCGATGCCATCCTTGCCGGTCAGCGCCTGGCGCGGATTGCCGATCGCCGCGGGCTTGCCCCAGAGCTCGATCGTGCCGCTCGCCTTTGTGGCGCCGAACAGCGCCTGGAACAGCTCGCGCTGGCCGTGGCCCTGCAAGCCGCCGACGCCGAGCACCTCGCCCTCGCGAAGCGAAAAGTCGACCCCTGAGAGACGGCTGCCGCTGGCGAGGTTTGCGACCTTGAGCGCGACGCGATCCGTCATCGTCGGCACGCGCTCGGGATAGAGCCGATCGAGATGCCGGCCGATCATCTGGGTGACGATCTCGTCGTCGGAAACGGCAGCGGCCTCATGCGCGGCGACAGTGCTGCCATTGCGGAAGATCGTCAGCCGGTCTGCGATGGCGCGCACCTCGGCCATGCGATGCGAGATGAAGATGACCAGCCTGCCTTCGGCGGCCAGTTGCCGGGTGAGCTTCAACAGCCATTCAGCCTCCCGCGCCGGCAGCGCCGAAGTCGCCTCGTCGAGGATGAGGATGCGCGGGTCCTTGGCCAGGCCCTTGGCGATCTCGACGATCTGCCGTTCGGCCAGCGTCAGCCGCCGCAATTCCTGTTCGGGACGCAGCGCCGGGAAATCGTATTTTTCGAGAAGCGCCAGCGTCCCGCGGCGCATTTCAGCGCGGTTGACGGTACCAAGCCATGTCCTTGGCTCGTGCCGGAACCAGATGTTTTGCTCGACGCTGAGATCGGGGATGAGCGACAGTTCCTGGAAGACGGCGGCAATGCCGCGCGCCTGCGCGGCATCCGGGTTCGCGGGCCGATAGTCCTGGCCATCGACGAGGATGGAGCCGCCGTCATGCTGCACCGCTCCCGACAGGATCTGGATGAAGGTGCTTTTGCCCGCTCCGTTCTCCCCGAGCAGCGCGTGCACCTCGCCGGCGCGGGCGCTGAATGCGGCTTCGCTCAGCGCGACGATGCCGCCATAGCGTTTTGACAGACCGTTGACGGTGACGAGATCCATGGGCCGCTTTCCAGAGCGTTTCACCGTTTCAAGGAAACAGCGAACCGCTCTATCTCTTTGTTTTTACGCAATTCCGGACGGAAAACCGCTCACACTTTTCCTGGAATTGCTCGAAAAGGTCTCCCGGCATCGCTCGATGCCGGGAGACAGGATCGTGGAACCGGATGTTACTTGCTGCCAGCGGCTTCCGCGGCGGTGATCTCGACCCAATCGGGCGTGATCGGCAGTGTCAGGCCGGGCGCCTGGTCGGGGAAGGCATTTTCGCCGACCGCGATCTTGATCATCTTGGTGCCCGGATAAAGCTTCGACTCGAAAGGATCGGTCGTCACGAAATCACCCTTGACCGACACCGAGCGTTCGGCCGGCTTCTTGCCGGTGTCCAGCATATCGACCGCCAGCTTGATCGCTTCGGAGGAAAGATAGGCCGGATTCGAGCCGAGGATGCATTTGGCGCCTTGCGTCTGCGCGCAGGTGACGGCCGCGACATTGTAGGAGAAGCCGACGACCGGGACGATCGGCCGGCCGGCGTCCTTCAGCGCCTGGATGGCGCCCGAACCGTAGCCTTGTGTCATGATGCCGTCGATCTTCGGATTGGCGGCAAGCAGTGCCGCCACGCCGGACTGTTCCGGACCGAGCGCGTAATTGCCGTTGTAATAGCCGACAACCTTGATGTCGGGATATTTGGCCAGCACCTTTTCGTACCCACCCTGCAATTGCGCCGAGATCGGTGCGCCGGCGAGGCCGCGGTCGAGGATGATGTTGCCCTTGCCGCCAAGCTGGGTGGCCATCCACTCGGCCATGACAGCGGGAATGCGGTCCCAATCGGAAGCGACGGCATAGGCGCAAGGCTCGGTCACCACCTGGTCGAAGCTGATGACGACGATGCCCGCGTCGCAGGCCTTCTTGATGGTGGGGTTGAGCGCCGAATCCGAACCGGCATCGACCAGGATCGCGTCCGGCTTCTGGCGGATGATGTTGTTCAGCGAGTTGATCTGCGCCTGTACAGTGTTCTCGACATTCTCGATCTTGAGGTCAACGCGGCCTTTCAGCGGCCCCTTGTTGACCGACACGGTGGCGACGCGCTCCATCTGCTGGCGCCAGTCATTGCCGACGAAATTGTTGGAGAGATAGATGGTGTAGGGTTTCTTGTCTTCGGCATGGCCGGCCTGCATGCCAACCACCATCATGGTGGCTGCAAGCGCTGCAAGGCCGGTGTAACGGCTCAATAATTTCATGATTTTCTCCTCCCGTTTTTCGTTTCGAAATCGTGGCGCCGCGATGCGGTGCCCCTGCCCTCATCAAATCAGCTTCCCGAGGCCTCCTTGGGCGTGATCTCCACCCAGCTTGGCGATACCGGCAGCGAAAGGCCCGGCGCCAGATCGGGGAACACGGTCTTGCCGAGTTCGATCTTCACGGCCGAGGAATTCGGCGCGTATTTGGCATCGACCATATCCGTGGTCAGGCCGGGCGAATTGAACAGCACGGTCGTGTCGGCCGGCTTCTTGCCGGTATCGAGAATGTCGACGGCGAGCTTGATCGCTTCGGCGGACAGGGACGGCGGATTGGCGCCGAGCCAGCATTTCGCTCCCTTGGTCTCGGCGCAGCTGACGCCGGTGCCGTTGAAGGCGGCGGCGACGACCGGCACCATCGGCCGGTCGGCATTCTGCAGCGCCTTGATGGCGCCGGTGCCGTAGCCTTGCGAGAAGATGCCGTCGACCTCCGGGTGCGCGGCGAGCAGGCTCGCCACGCCCTCCTGTTCGGGCCCTGCGGCGTAGTTGCCGTTGAAATAGCCAACGATCTCGATGCCGGGATATTTCTTGAGCACGGCGCCGAAATTCTTTTCGAACTGCTCGGATATCGGCGCGCCTGCGAGGCCCCGGTCCATGAAGACCTTGCCCTTGCCGCCGAGCATGGAGGCCATCCATTCGGCCTGGTTGTTGGCCATGATGTCGAAGTCGGAATGCAGCTTGTAGGCGCATTCGGTCGACACGGTCTGGTCGAAGCTGACGACGATTATGCCGGCGTCGCAGGCTTTCTTGATCGTTGGATTGAGAGCCTCGGCCGACGACGCGTCGATCAGGATCGCGTCGGGCTTCTGGCGAATGATGTTGTTCAGGGAATTGATCTGCGCCTGGACCGTGTTTTCGGCATTTTCGATCTTGAGGTCGACGCGGCCTTTCAGCGGCCCCTTGTTGACCGCGACATTGGCGACGCGCTCCATTTGCTGGCGCCAGTCATTGCCGACAAAATTGTTGGAAAGGTAGATGGCGTAGGTCTTCTTGGCTTCGGCATGGCCGGATGTCGCTCCAGCGCAGGCTGCGAATCCGGCAAGCGCGACCAAGCCGGCGCACAGGCTCCTCGACTGCATTGTCTCCTCCCTATGTTCCTCCCGGCTGGCGATGGACTGCGCCATCTTGATCAGACACCGGGCCTCTCGACAGCTGCGGTCGCGGGCGGAATTCGCGCACTATCTCGCCTACCGCCGGCACCTCAGCTTAGCTATCATGCTATTATAATTTTATAGGCCTGTCCATGCACCCGACGGCAGAAATCGCACTTTCGAGGGGTCTCAGGAGAGGTCGTTCGGCGCGTCGTAGGTGATGCTGAAAATATCGGCGGGATGGCGGGCGACGGAGAACTCGATGCTGCGCTGGTCGGCCGACTGATAGAGCATCTCCACCGTCAGCACCGCGCTGCCCAGTGCGATGCCGAGATCGGCGGCAACCGCCTCGTCGGCGATTTCGGCGCGCACGGTGACATGCGCCACGTCGAGGCGCAGCCCGAGATGCTTCTGCACCGAGCGGAAGATCAGCACGTCGGAGAAGTCTTCGCGCTTCAGCCTGGCGCCGATGTCGGGAGGGAAATAGGTGGTGATCTGCGCCTTCCTCTGTTCGCCGATCGACAGCACGCTGCGCAGGCAATAGCCCGCCTCCTCCTTGCCCATGCCGAAATGGCGCTGGAGCACGGGTGAGACCTCCTTGCGATAGGATTTCACCGTAAGCTGTGCGTCCTTGGTGAAGGCCGCCATGTCGGCGAAGTTCTTGAACTTCCAGCTCAGATTGACCGACGGGCTGCGCGCCGCGACCACCGCCGGTTTCGCCGAGCGCTTCTTGATCAGTCCGTCGGCTTCGAGATCGCGCAGCGCCTGGCGCACGGTGATCAGGCTGACCCCGAAGTGCTCGGCGATCGCCGCTTCCTTCGGCAATTCCCCGCCGACGGGAAAGGTGCCGTCACCGATCGGCACGCGCAAGATGTCGGCGAGTTGGCGATAGAGCGGCCCGTTGGAGCGTCCAAGCGAGCGCCTGGGAAGACTGTCGATGGTGGGAACGGTGTTGTCCATGGGCCTCGTCGCGCCTGTATCGAAGCTTTTATAATAGCTTCCGCCGCCCGAGGCTATCGCATGACGTGCAAAACTGCGGTTTTGCAGCAATGCTTAGACAAAGAGCCGAAGCGGATGTTCGACCGCCGATTTCAACGCGGCGAGCCAGACCGTCGAGGTTGCCTCGTCGACACGCGCGGCGTCCACCGTCAGCAGGCATTCGGCGTTGTCGCCGGCGGAGCCGACCGAGACTGTCAGGCGCATGGCCCGGCCCGGCAACAGCGGCATCGTCACCGGCCGGATATCGCTCGGCGGCAGCAGCCGCACCGACAGGACGGCCGGTATTTCCGCATCGTCGCGTTTGCCCGCTTGCGCCGCAAGCCGCGCCCCGCGCAGCGCCGTCAGCGGCATTCCCGATGTGGTCGCGAACGCGACTTGCCTGTTGCCGAGTTCGAGCGCCACGGGCGCTTCCCTGACCTTGGCCACTTCTGAAATCTCGCCGAACGCGCAACCAGTGGCACGCAACACGATGTCGTCGATGTCGAACACCTTCCCCGAGCTCTCCAGCGCGCTCAGCAACTCGTGCAACGCGTCCAGCGCGATCGATGTCGCGAAGGCGGCGATGCGGGACGCGACAGGCGAAGACGCCGGGGCCGCGGCCAGAAGCTCTGCCGGCGCATCGACCGGGGTAAAGTCAAGCACGTCGGCGGCCAGGATGCGGCCGCCCGGACCACTGCCGTGGAGCGCTTCGAGCGGGAAACCACGCTCGCGGGCAAGCCGGCGCGCATAGGGCGAAACAGCCAGCCGCGATGCCACCGCCATGTTCATTTCAGATACTCGGCGTTGACGCAGTTGGTCAGCCGGCCCTCGGCGAGATAGGCATGCACGACTTCGATCGATTTCAGCCTGAGGTCGCGCATCGCCGCCGGGCTGTAGAAAGCCGCGTGCGGCGTCACGATCAGCCGGTTGGCGATCCACGGCTCGCGGCGCCGCCACGCCGCCAGAAGCGAATGCTCGAGATCGCCGGGCTCGTTCGGCAGGACGTCCAGCCCAGCGCCGGCGACGACGCCATTGCGCAGCACTGCTTCCAGCGCGTCGAGATCGACGATCGGACCCCGAGCTGTGTTGACAAGGACAAGGCCAGGCTTGGCGGCCGCGAAGGCATCCGCGCCGATGAGCTTGCGCGTTTCCTCGCTCAACGGCGTATGCACGCTCACCACATCGGCCCGCCTCATAAGCTCGGCCAGCGAATGCACCCTCTCATAGCCGGTCGACAGGTCAACGCCGGACAGAAGATGCGGATCATAAAACACCACCTTCATGTCGAAGGCGGCGGCGCGGCGGGCTGCGGCCAGCCCGATGCGGCCCAGCCCGACGACGCCGAAGGTCGCCCCCTTGTGACGGCGCACCAGCGGTGCTTTTGAGAAATGCCAGCCCTCGGCTCCATTGGCCGAAAGCTCGGCGCCATAGGCCGACGTGCCGCGCGTCAGTGCCAGCATCAGGCCGATGGCGTGATCGGCGACTTCGGTGGTGCCATAGTCGGGCACGTTGCAGGCGGGAATCTTGCGCGCGCCCCAGCCGGACGTATCGATGTTGTCGAAGCCGACGCCGGAGCGCACCGCGATCCTGGCCTTGGGAAAGGCGGCTGGCGCGGCGGCGACATTATGGGTCGGCGAATAGTTGATGACCGCGTCGACCGCATGGCAAACCGCCGGATCGAGCGCGGCGGCTTTGTCATTTGTCGAGCGGGCCAGGATGAACTCGATGTCGGGATAGTGCTCGCGTTCGAGCTCGGCCTCGTCGGCGGCTTGCCAATTGGCGCACAGGATCTTCATGCTTGCCCTTCGGATATGGATGATTATCTCTTGATGCCGCCGATGCGCCCGCCCATCGGCACCACGGCGCCGACCGGCTGATCGATGGCGTTGAGCGTTCCGCTGACCGGCGCCTCGATCTCGACCACGGCCTTGTCGGTCTCGATCTCGGCGATCAGCTCGCCTTCTTTCACCGCGTCGCCCACCGCCCTCAGCCATTTGACGACCGTGCCTTCGCTGACGGTGAGATCGCCGAAAGGCATCGTGATCGGCTCGTCGTCGCCGGCGGTGGCGATGGAAGCGGCTGGTGCCGTAGGCTGCGGCTTGGCTGAAACAGGTGCTGGCTTTGCCGGCGCGGCGCTTTTCAGGCCGACGGTGTACCAGTGATCCGGCACCGGCGGCTTGCCGGCGATGACGTCGCGAATGCCTTGGGCGATGCGTGCCGTGTCGACCAGCATGGCTCGCTCCAGCACCGGCGCGAAGGGATGCGACGTCGGCGCTGTATGCAGCCTTCCGGGTGGGGCGTCGAGCTCGTCGAAGGCGAGCTCGTTGATCGCCTGAGCGATCTCGCCGCCAAGGCCGCACATTGCCCACGCCTCGTCGACGACGAGCAGGCGATGCGTCTTCCTGACGCTGGCCACGATCGTGTCGATGTCGAGCGGCATGATGGTGCGCGGGTCGATCACTTCGGCCTCGATGCCATCGGCGGCCAATGCCTCCGCGGCTTCCAACGCGCGCTGCACCATCTGCCCGGCCGCGACGATGGTGATGTCGCGGCCCACCCTCGCGATCCGCGCGACGCCGAACGGCACATAATGCTCGCCGACCGGCACCTCGCCCTTGGAGGCGAACAGCGCCTTGGGTTCGAGCATGATGACCGGATCGCCGGCCCGGAGCGCGGTCTTCATCAGGCCCTTGGCGTCCGCCGGGTTCGACGGCACGCAGACGATCAAGCCCGGCATATGGGCGAAGACCGGGTGGTAGATGCCGCTGTGATGCGGGCCGGAACTGCGCAGCGCGCCGGCGCCGACGCGCACCACCATCGGCGCGCTCATGACGCCGCTGGTCATGTAACGCAGCTTCGCCGCCTGCAGAAAAATCTGCCCTGCGGTTTCGAAGGCGAAGTCGGCGAACATCAGGTCGGAAACGGTGCGCGCGCCGGTAGCCGAAGCACCGACGGCGGCTGCGGTAAAACCCTGCTCCGAAATCGGCGTGTCGACCATCCGCTCGGCACCGAACTCCTGCCACAGGTTCCTCGTGTGGGCAAAGCTGCCGCCGCGCTCGCCGGTGCCCTCGCCGAAGTAAAGGATCGCTGGATTGGCGCGCATCTCTTCGGCAATGCCGTCGCGCACCGCCTCGAGCCAGCCTTGCGTTCGCGTCTCGCCGACGGCGCGCGGCTGCAGGGCAGCCGGCGGATTGATCGGATCGGCAAAGACGTGCAGGCGCACCGTTGCTGGATCTGGCTCGGGCGAATTGCGGGCGAAGGCGAGCGCCTCCTCGACCACCTTCTCGATCCGCGCCTCAATTGCCGCGAGCGCCTCGGCATTGGCGACGCCGTACTCTTCGATCAGCCGCTTGCGGAACATGTCGATCGGATCGCGCTTGATCCAGGCGTCGAGCTCTTCCTGCGTCCTATAGGTGCCGATGACCGGGTCGCCCTCGTGGTGGCCGACGGTGCGATAGGTCTTGGCTTCGATCAGCGTCGGGCCCTTGCCGGCGCGGGCACGTTCGGTCGCTTCCTTCATGGCCAACCAGACGGCGAAGACGTCGTTGCCGTCGACGGCGACGCCGGGCATGCCGTAGGACGCGGCCTTGGTGGCGATCTCGGGATTGAGCGTGATCGATTTGAGCGGCGTGGCGGTGGCGTAGAGATTGTTCTCGCAGATGAAGACCGCAGGCGCCCGCTGCACCGCCGCGAAATTGAGCGCCTCGTGGAAGCCGCCATGGTTGGCGGCGCCGTCGCCGAAGAAAGCGACACCGATGTCGTCGCGGCCCTGCTGGCGGGCGCTCATGCCGATGCCGACGGCATGGCCGATCCCGGCGGCGACGATACCGTTGGTGCCGAACAAGCCGACCGAGCGGTCGTAGAGATGCATGGTGCCGCCGCGGCCGCCGCAAATGCCGTCGGCCTTGCCGAACAGCTCGGCCATCACGCGCCCAGGGTTCGCGCCCTTGGCCAGGGCATGGCCGTGGCCGCGATGGGTCGACGTGACCCAGTCGGTCGGCCGCAAATGCGCACAGACCCCGACGCCGGTCGCTTCCTCGCCGATATAGAGATGCAGGAAGCCGGGCGTCTCACCCTTGCGGCAAGCGATCTGGGCAATGCTTTCGAAGCGGCGCAGCAACACCATGCGCTCGAACAGGTCGAGCAGGATTTTTCGGTCGGGCAGATTTGGCGCACCGTTGAAATCCTCGCGTGCGCGCGCCGCAGAAATTGCCACCAAAACCTCCCGTGAATCCGTCTGGTGCCGGACAGAAACGCGCCGGCGGCGAGCTTGTGGCTGCTCGCTTCGGGTTCATCATAGATTATAATAGCATAATGTCTACAGGCTCTGAGCAGAGCCTGCGAGGCGCAAGCGCGTTCACCGTTTCACCGAGCCGGCGAAACGCTCCATCACTTTGTTTTGACAAAGGTCCTGGCGAAAAAACCGTGCGCTAGATCCTGGTCATGCGCACCGTGGCATCGGGCCGCTGGAACAGCTCCGGCCGAAGGCTGAGACCGAGCCCCGGCCCCTCGAGCGGCGCGACACGGCCGTCACTAACCGGCGGAATGTCGGCGACGATCTCGGTGTACCATCCAGTGAAATAGGCGCGCACGGCTTCCTGGTAATTGACGTTCGGCAAGGTGGCCGACAGCGCGCAACTGGCGGCATAGACGATCGGCCCCGTGCAGTCGTGCAGCGTCACCGGCAATTCGCTGGCCTCGGCCATGTTGGCGATCTTGCGCGCTTCGGAAAGGCCGCCACACCAGGCGAGGTCGATCATGATCACGCTAGCGGCGCGCTTGTCGATAAGCTGCTTGAACATCTGCCGCGTGGCCAGCCGCTCGCTGGCGGCGATCGGGATCGATGTGTGGCGCGCCAACTCGGCCATGGCGTCGAGTTCGTTGTAGCGGATCGGCTCCTCCAGCCAGGCGACGTCATAGGCTTTCAGCGCTTCGGCGATGCGCAGCGCCGGCGGCAGGCTCCAGAGGCCATGCAATTCGACCATGATCTCCATGTCGCGGCCGACGGCGTCGCGGATCTTCTGGAACGGCTCCAGCGCCTTGTCGAGGTCGGCAAGCGAAATGCGGGCGCCGTTCGATGCCTCGGCCGCGATATCGAACGGCCATATCTTCATGGCGCCGATGCCTTCGGATTTCAGGCTTCTGGCGAGGTCGCCGGCGTTGTAGCGCCACGCGAGCAGATCCTCATACGGGCCTTCGTTGGAATCGCCCGATTTGAGCGACCAGTCCTCGCCGCGCTCGAACAGCGCGTTCTTCTTGCTGGCGCGCACATGCTTGTAGCCGGCGCAGGTGTTGTAGATCGGCACGTTTCTGTGCGTGCGGCCGCCCAGCAGCCGCCAGACCGGCTCGCCAAGCGCCTGGCCGTAAATATCCCACAACGCGATGTTGACCGCGGAATTGCCGCGCACCTCGGCGCCGGAATCGCGCGCGCCGACATAGACGCTGCCCAGCGTGCGGTCGTGCAGCTCGATATCGCGGGGATCCTTGCCGATGAGGTAGGGCGCGACATTGTCGTGGATGTAGGAGGCGACAGGCCCCGGCGCCCAGAAGGTTTCGCCGGTGCCGATGAGGCCGGCATCGGTGTGGACGCGAAGCCAGAACAGGAATGGGAACTCCGCCAGCTGCAGCGTTTCAAGCGCGACGATCTTCAATTTTTCCTCCCGGCTCCAACGGCCCGCGAACAGTAGCACAAGCCCGTTGACAGCCATCTATGGATACCGGTATCCATCGCGTCAAGATGACCTTGAGAGGAGGTTTGGCTTGCCTGCTGAAATTCCAGACACGATGACGCGACGGGCGCTTGTCACCGGCGCCGCCGGGGGGCTTGGCCGCGAGGTGGCGCTGCAATTGGCCAGGCGCGGCTGTGCCGTCGCCGTTACCGACATCAATGGCGAAGGCCTGACAGAGACGGCCCGGCAGATCGGCCGGACCGGGACGGAAGCCGAGATCATCATCGGCGACTTCACGCTCGAAGGCGCTCCGGAAACGGCGGTCGAAAAAGTGGTCGCGCGCTGGCGCGGCATCGACATCCTCGTCAACAATGCCGGCTATGGCGTGATCGAGCCCTTCCTCGATGCCACCTTCAAGGCCTGGACGCGCACGCTGGCGCTCAACGTCACTGCGCTTGCCATGGCCTGCAAGGCGGCCGGCCGGGTGATGCGCGAGCAGCGCTCGGGGCGCATCGTCAACATCACCTCGCCCGGCTCGCGCATGGCGCTGCCCGACTACACCGCCTATACGGCGAGCAAGGCCGGTGTCGATTCCATCACCCGCGCCGCGGCGGTCGCGCTTGCGCCCTATGGCGTGCTGGTCAACAGCCTGGCGCCGGGCATGATGGACACCGAGATGCAGCGCTCGACCGAGCTCGATCTTGCCCGCGCCAATGGCCGCAACGATCTGCAGGCCTTCCTCGACGAGCGGACGCGCCGTATCCCGCTCGGCCGCCGCGCCGAGATTTCCGAGGTGGCCGAAGCCGTCGTCTGGCTCTGCCTCGATGCGCCCAAATACATGACCGCCGAGCGGCTCAACATGTCGGGCGGGCTGGACAAGGACTAGGCATCCAATGCTGCGAAACTCTCCTCCCGGCAGCGCCGATGTCGCGGCGCTTCAACGCAAGGCGACGCTGCTGCGCCGCCACATGCTGACCATGGCGCGCGGCCAGGGCCAGGGCTATATCGGCCAGGGCCTCGGCATCGCCGACGTGCTGGCGGCGCTGTATTTCCACGAACTGCGCTACGACCCGCACAATCTGGCATGGCCGGATCGCGACCGTTTCCTGCTGTCGACCGGGCATTACTCGATCGCGCTTTGGGCGGCCCTGGCCGAGGCCGGCATCATCCCTGTCGAGGAACTTGTCACCTATGGCGCCGACAGCAGCCGGCTCGAGATGTCGACGCTCGACACCACGCCCGGCGTCGAGGTTATCGGCGGCTCGCTCGGCCACGGCCTCGGCCAAGGTGTCGGCCAGGCGCTCGGACTGCGCCTCGATCGCTCGGACGCGCGCGTCTTCGTCGAGCTCTCCGACGGCGAGATGCAGGAAGGCTCTACCTGGGAAGCGGCGATGTCGGCCAGCCATTTCGAGCTGGACGGGTTGGTGGCGCTGATCGACTGCAACGGCATCCAGGCCGATGGGCCCGTGGTGCTGGACATGGAGCCGGTGGCCGACAAATGGCGCGCTTTCGGCTGGGAGACGGCGGAGATCGACGGCAACGACATGAAGGCCGTCGTCGACGCGCTGGCCGGCGCGCGCCAGCGCAACCGCAAGCCGAAGGCGATCGTGCTGCGCACCCTGCCCGGCAAGGGCGTGCCGCGCATCGAGACCAGCGAGAAATCGCACTTCTTCCGCATCGACGTGGCGCAATGGGACGGCATCATCGCCGAGTTCAACAAAAGCGTGGGGATGGAGCAATGAGCGGCGGCGGCACGAAGGCCGGACGGACGCTGGCCATGGGCCAGGACGAGGCTGTCGGCGGCGGCCGGCAAAGTGTCGAAGCGCCGTTCGGCCAGGCCCTGGTCAGGCTTGGGCAGAGCCGCAACGACGTCGTCGGGCTGACCGCCGACCTTGGCAAATACACCGACATCCTGCCGTTCCGCGATGCTTTTCCCGAGCGCTTCTTCAATGTCGGCATGGCCGAGCAGAATCTGGTTGCCGTCGCCGCCGGGCTGGCCCGCACCGGCAAGGTGCCGTTCGCCACCACCTATGGGGTGTTCGCGACACGACGCGCCTATGATTTCGTCGCCATCGCGCTTGCCCACTCCAACCTCAATGTGAAGATCATCGCCGGCCTGCCGGGACTGACGACCGGTTATGGCGGCACGCATCAGGCGATCGAGGATCTGGCGCTGATGCGCATGATCCCCGGCCTGACCGTCATCGACCCCTGCGATGCGACCGAGATCGAAGCGGCGACGATCACGATCGCCGAACATCAAGGTCCTGTCTACATGCGCCTGCTGCGCGGCAGCGTTCCCGTCGTGTTCGAGCCCGGCTACAAATTCGAGATCGGCAAGGCGCGGCGGCTTCGCGAAGGCTCCGATGTCGGCATCATCTCGACCGGCTTCATGACCGAGCGGGCGCTGGATGCGGCGGAGACCCTGCAGAAACAGGGCATTTCGACTGGCGTCCTGCACGTGCCGACGATCAAGCCGTTCGACGCCGGCGCGGTGGCTGAGTTCGCGTCGGGCGTCGAGCGGATCGTCACGGCGGAAAACCATGTCGCCACCGGCGGCCTTGCGAGCCTTGTCGTCGAGAGCCTGTTCGAGGCCGGCATCGCGAAGAAAGTGACGCGCATCGGCCTGCCCGACCGCTATATCGAATGCGGCGCGGTGCCGACCTTGCAGGCAAAATACGGCCTGACGACCGAGGCCGTCGTCGCGACGATCACTGGTTTGGGTTAGATTCCGCATGAAGATCACCGACATCGAGACCTTTGCCGTCGGCGCCGGCTGGAAAAACTGGCTGTTCGTCAAGGTCCATACCGACAAGGGCATTCACGGCGTCGGCGAAGGCACGCTGAACGGCTTCATCAAGACCACCGAAGCCGGCGTGCATGAGCTCAAGCATCTCGCCATCGGCCAGGATCCGCGCCGCATCAACGCTTTGGCCAAGCGCATGCTGGACAGTGTTTCGCTCGACGGCGGCCACATCCACCGCACGGTGATCGCGGCGATCGAGGTCGCCTGCTGGGACATTCTGGGCAAGGGCCTGGGCGTGCCGATCCACCAGCTTCTCGGCGGGCAGGTGCGCGACAGCGTGCTTGGCTATGCCAATGGCTGGTATCGCACCGAGCGCACGCCAGAGGCCTTTCTCGAAGCCGCGAGGGCCGTTCTGGCGAAAGGCTTCAAGGCGTTCAAGCTAGACCCGTTCGGTACCGCGCAAGGTTTCATTTCACGCGAGGAGCTTGATCTTTCCTACGCGATCTGCCGCAAACTGCGCGACGAGCTGCCGCGCGACACGCTGATCCTGATCGACGTACATGCGCGCTTCACCGAGATCGCAGCACTTCAGGCGGCACAGAAATTCGCCGACCTCGACATCTACTGGTGGGAGGAGCCGACCTCGCGCGACCGTCAGGAGACCGTGCATGAGGTGGCGCACCGCTCGCCCATTCCCGTGGCGACCGGCGAGATGTACGACACGGTCGGCCAGTTCTACACGCTGGCGGCCAGCGGCGGCGTCAACATCTTCCAGCCCGAGCCGATGTCGCTTGGCGGCATCGCGCCCTCGATGCAGGTCGCCAATCTGGCGCTTGCCCATGGCAGCCATATCGCGCCCCATCAGAGCGGCGGACCGGTGGCGACGGCGGTATGCCTGCAACTGGCGGCGGCGGTGCCGAATTTCCTGATCCAGGAGCATTTCGACGCCTTCAACGATCCGTGGACCCGCGAGCTGGTGACCTGGCATCCGACCGTCAACGCGGACAATGGTCACCTGTCGCTGCCGCAAGCGCCAGGGCTCGGCATCGATCTCAACCTCGATGCGATCAAGGAACACCCTTACGACCCCAACGCCTATCTCAACGTTCATGCCGAAGGCTGGGAGAAGCGCCTGGGGCGACGGGAAGAAGCGGGGAAACCTGGCCTTTAAACTGGCAAGACCTCGGTGAGCGACGCCGCTTCGCGGCAGCTCCGCCGGTGGATGACGAAAAACTAGGCGCTTTCACGGTCGATGATCTCGAAGCCTAGGCTGGTGACGGCCGGCACCTCGCCGTCGCCGACCAGTCTCGCCAGCAATTGCCGCACGGCGCGACGGCCCATGTCGTAGCGATTGACCTTCACCGTGGTCAGCCGCGGATAGAGCTGCGCGGCGAGGTCCACGTCGCCATAACCGGCGATGGCGATCCTGCCGGGCACCGCCCAGGCCCGCCGGTGGCATTCCTGCACGGCGCCGACGGCCAGCGTGTCGCTGGAAAAGAAGATGGCATCGATGTCCTTGTGCCGTGACGTGAGCGTGATCAGCGCCTCGGCGCCACCCTGCGCGGTGATCGGCACCTCGACCTCCATACCATCATGGTTCTTGATGCCGAGCTCGGTCAGCGCCGCGTGATAACCGGTGCGGCGCTGTTGCAGGCGGTCATTGCCGTGGATCGGCGTCGAGACGAAGCCGATCCGCCTGTAGCCCTTGGCGGCCAGATGCATGGTCATGGCGTAGGCGGTTTCGAAATTGGAGACGCCGACCACCATGTCGATCGGATCGCGGCCCTTGACCTCGGAGATCTCGACCACCGGCGCGCCGCTGCCCTTCAGCAAGGCGCGCGCCGTTTCGCTTTGCACGAAGCTCTGAAGGATCATGCCGACCGGGCGCCAGCCGAGCAGCGTGCGGATCGCTTTCTCCTCGGCTTCCCGCGTGAATTCGCCCTGCACCAGGAGCATCGAATAGCCGCCCTCATGGCATTCGTCGGACATGCCTTGCACCTGCTCTGCGATGCCCGAATTGATCAGCGGCGGCACAACCGTCCCGATCATGCGGCCGTTGCCGCGCATGCTGGAAGCAAGCTGGTTGGGCACGAAGCCGATCTGCTCTATGGCTTCCAGAACTTTGGCACGCGTCTCCGCTGAGACCCTGCCGGGGTTGGACAGGGAGCGCGACACGGTTATGGGCGCGACGCCGATGCGTCTCGCGATCTCGCGAACCCCGAGGCGCTGCGACGGTGTGTTTCCGCCAGGGTCGTCCCGTGACCCATCGGTCATCGCCAAGCTCCAACAAAGCACGACGCGCGAAGGGAAAATCCTGCTCCGGATCGCACGGCCACCGCCATTCATAGCGGCTGCGGCATGTGCTTTCCAGCGATGTGCCGGCGTCTTCCGACTTCTGAAATTTTCGCCGTTGACAAGTTATAATATTATAATCTTAATGACGTAGAGGAGCGCGCCGGGATCGGCGTGGGCGTGACGGTGCCGGTTGCGGGGCCGGTGGCGTGCGCCGCCAGGGAGGTCAGGATGGAAAGCGCGGCTGACGTGAGCTCGCCGCCCCGGGATGGGCAATCGTTCCGGCGGCGGCTGATCGGCTTCATTGCCATCGGCGAAGTGGGCGTGCTGGCGGCGATGGCTCTGCTGATCGTCTTCTTCTGGCTGCTCGAACCGGCTTTCCTGTCGGAGCGCAACATCCGCGCCATTCTCAACGTCGTGTCGTTTGTCGGCATCATCGCCATCGGCCAGACCATCCTTCTGGTCGCCGGCGAGTTCGACCTGTCCGTCGGCTCGGTGGCCGGGCTGTCCGCGGTCGTCGCCGCCAAGCTGATGACGGCGGCCGCGCTGCCAGTGACCGTCGCCATTCTAGGCGGTGTCGGCGTCGGTGCGCTGATCGGCCTCGTCAACGGCCTGATCGTCGTCAGGCTCGGCATCCCCGCCTTCATCCAGACGCTCGGCATGCTGTTCATCGGCCAGGGCCTGATCCAGGTGGTGACGGGCGGCTACCCCGTCTATCCGCTGCCGGAGGCGATCAGTGCGATCGGCGGCACCGACCTCGCCTTCGGCCTCGGCTGGAGCTTTGCCTTCTTCATCGTCGCGGCGATCGCCGCCGATTTCGTCCTGCGGCGCACCGTGCTCGGGCGCAACATCTATGCCACCGGCGGCAACCAGGAAGTGGCGCGCCTCGTCGGCATCGACACCAGCGCCTACAAGATCGGCGCCTTCATCGTCGTCGGCGCGCTGGCGGCGATTGCCGGCATGTTCGTCATGGCCGATCTCGGCAGCGGCGGCACCTCGATCGGCAGCGGCTGGGAACTGACGGTCATCGCCGGAGTCGTGGTCGGCGGTGTCAGCCTGTTCGGCGGCGCCGGCACGGTCGCCGGCGGCGTTGTCGGCATCCTGATGCTGAAGGTGGTGCAGAGCGGCCTCGTCGTCATCGGCGTCAACTCCAACTGGCAGCAGATCGCGGTGGGCGTGATCATGGTCATGGCCGTTGGGCTCGACATTGTGCGCCGCCGCTACTTCATCGCCGGCGCATAGCCGGCCACGAGGGAGCAACGAACTCACGCACGGACCATTTCCAAACGCCGGAAGATGACGCGAACAGCAGATCTTACGCCGGCAAGAACGCCGGTGAAGCAAGGGAGGTAGGACATGAAAATCGATTTGAGAAAAGGACTGATCCGCACTGCTTTCGCGGCCATGGCGGCTGCCGCGTCGCTGGGCTCGGCGAGCCTCGCCCAGGCGGCCGATATTCATCTGCTCTGGGTGCAGGCGATGAAGGATCACCCCGTGCACCGGCTGATGCAGGCGGGTTTCCTCAACAAATGCAAGGAGCTTGGCTACACCTGCGAAGTCGTCGGCGACCCGAGCGCGACGAATTGGGACATTCCAGCAACGCTGCCGCTGGCCGAAGCCGCCCTGGCCCGCACCAAATACGACGCGATCGGCGTCTATGGTCCCGATCCGGCGATCTACTCCTACATTTCCAAGCTGGCCAAGGAGGGATTCCCGATCGTGACCTGGCATGTGCTGCCGCCGGAAGGCACGGTCCAGGGGCTGAAGGCAGCGACAGGCGAGGATATTGCCGGCGCCGGCCAGAACGCCGCCGTCGCAATCGGCGAAAAGCTCGGCGGCAAGGGCACAGTGGCGCTCACCCAGGGCGCGTCCAACGATACCGAGAACGCCATGTCGGCCGCTTTCCGCAAGACCATCGCCGAGAAGTACCCCAACATCAAGGTGCTCGACACCCAGATGGAAGGCTTCGAACCATCGGCGGCCGAGGCCAAGGCGGTGGCGATCCTGCAAGGCAATCCGGACGTGACCGCGGCCTTCGGCACCACCGGCAACAGCATCCAGACCTGGTCGGGCGCGGCCCGCAAGGCTGGACGCGACGTCGTCATCATCGGCATGGACTATATCAGGCAGAATCTCGACCTGGTGAAATCGGGCGCCGCCTACGGCATCGTCGCGCAGCCGCTCTATGAAGAGAGCGCCAAGGTTGCCGAACTGCTCGGCGATCTCGCCCAGGGCAAGGCCGTCCCCTACAGCAACCCGCTGCCGGCCAGGGTGATCACCGCCGCCGACCTCGACCCCTATTACAAGATGCTGGACAACGCCGGCCAGTAACGCCCATCGCCGGGTCCGCGGCTTGCCCGGACCCGGCTTCCGCCGAGAGGGTCGCCTTGCCCAACGCCGTCCAAGAACCGCTATTGTCGGCCATCGCAATCGCCAAGAGCTTCGGCGGCGTGCAGGCGCTGCGCGGCGTCGATTTCGACGTGATTCCGGGCGAGATTCACGCTCTGCTTGGCCAGAACGGCGCCGGCAAGTCGACGCTCGTCAAGATACTCAACGGTGTGCATCCGGCCGGCTCTTATGTTGGCACCATCAAGCTCGACGGCAGGCCCGTCAGCTTCGCTTCGCCCGCCGACGCGCGGTCGAACGGTGTCGGCTATGTGCCGCAGGAGATCGAAGTGCTCGAGCAGCTCTCGGTCGCCGAGAATGTCTTTGCCGGCCGCACGGGACTGGGCGACGGCTTCATGGTCCACCAGCGGAAACTGGAACAGAAGGCGGGCGAGATTTTTGCCGAGCTTGGCATCGGCATCGATCCCAGGGCCTATGTCGCATCGCTGACTTCGGCGCAGCGACATCTGGTGATGATTGCCCGCGCCATCGTCATGAAGCCGCGCGTGCTCATGCTGGACGAGCCGACCGCCTCGCTTTCCGGCACCGAGGTCGATGCGCTCTTCAGCGTGCTGCGTCGCCTCAAGGCGCAAGGTGTGGCGATGATCTACATCACCCATCGGCTGCCGGAAGTGCTGGCCATCTGTGACCGCGCCACGGTGCTGCGCGACGGACAGGTGGCGGTGCGCATCGCGAGGGAGGATTTCGACGCCGAGACCTTCATCTTCTCGATGTCGGGACAACGATTGCAGCGGCTGTTTCCCGAGCATGCGGCCTCTGTCGGAGCCCCAACCGCGCTGGAGGTTCGCGATCTGACCGTCGCCGGCCATAGCGGCGCCGTCCACGGCGCCAAGGACATCAATCTGTCGGTGGCCGCCGGCGAGATCGTCGGGCTTGCAGGCCTGCTTGGCTCCGGCCGCAGCGAGATCCTGCACGGCATCTACGGCCGCGTCCCGGCCACGGGCGAAATCCGCGTCGCCGGCGAGACCCTGCCGATCAGATCGCCAGGCGACGCCCGTGCCGCCGGCATTGCGCTTCTGACCGAGGACCGCAAGCGCGACGGCCTGCTGTTCAATCTGCCGGTCGGCGCCAACATCACCATCGGCAATCTCGCCCCCTTGTCGCGGCGCGGCGTCGTGCGCGGCGGGCTTGAACGCAGCTCCATCCTGGCCGCCATGCGCGCGCTCAACGTCAAGGCATCGTCGCCGCAGGCTTCGGTCAGCCATCTTTCGGGCGGCAACCAGCAAAAACTTCTGTTCGCCCGCGTGCTGATGCGCGCGCCGAAAGTGCTGCTGCTCGACGAGCCGACCAAAGGCGTCGACGCGGCAACCCGGCACGAAATCTACCGGCTCGTGGTCGACCTTGCCGAAAAGGGCGTGGGCCTGCTGATCGTGGCCTCCGAGCTCGAGGAGCTGATTGGTCTTTGCGACCGTTGCCTCGTCGTTGCCGATGGCCGCATCGTCGACGAATTCAGACGCGGCGAAGGCGGCGAGGATCGCGTGCTGCGTTCGGTGACCACGGCGCAAGCAGAACGCCACGCTTCGCAGGTGCAGGTATTGCCATGATGTTCGCCGGCAAACGCGTTCTGGTGACCGGCGCGGCCACCGGCATCGGCCGGGCGACGGCCGAATATCTCGTCGCTCAGGGCGCGGCCGTGTTCGGCGCCGGGCTGGATGCCGAGGAGGGCAAGGCACTTGCCGGCCGTTACGCCGGCGACAAATTGATCTTTCGCAAGACGGATCTCGCCCGCGAAATCGAGGTGCGAGCGGCCGTGGCGGAGGCGACGGAGCGGTTCGGCGGGCTTGACGCCGTCGTCAACTGCGCCGGCATCTATCCGACCGGCAAGCGGCTCGAGGAGCTTTCCGACGAAGACTGGGACAGGACCATTGCTGTCAACCTGACCGCCATCTTCCGTGTCTGCCGCGCGACCTTGCCGCTGCTGCGCGCGGCTGGCGGCGGCTCGATCGTCAACATCGCCTCGGTGCACGCCGATGCCACGGTTCCCGGCGTGCCAGCCTATGCGGCGACAAAGGCGGCGGTCGTTGGATTGTCGCGACAGATGGCGCTCGACTATGCCGTCGACCGCATCCGCGTCAACGCCGTGCTTGTCGGCTCGGTCGCCACCCGAATGACACTGGACGGGCTGGAGGCGGCCGGCGGCGCGGAAGCGCTGGGCCTCTCTTTCGAACCCAACAGGATCGCGCGCATCGCCAACCCCTCCGAGATCGCCAGCGCCATCGGCTTCCTGATCTCGGACGCCTCGTCCTTCGTCACCGGCAGCGCCATGCAGGTGGATGGCGGTCTCCTGGCCCGGCTGCTCTAAGCTGCCCCGGGTGGAAGCGCGAACGGCATGAACGAGACGGCGCCCGCCGCGCTTTCGCCGGGCGCAAGCACGATCACGCCTTCATCCGGATCGCTCCATCGGCCACGGCCGAAAGCGCCCGAGGCATTCGTCTGCGGTTCCAGGCAGAAATAGGGCTTGGTCGGGTCGGCATAGAGCATCAGATGCTTGAAGACGGGATCGGCGGCGATCCGCAATCCGGCGCCGCGCGACGGAAAGCGGATGATCGCTTCGCCGGTCCAGCCGCCGTAGTCATTGTTGCGCCAACCGTCGGGCAGCGGCCCGCCCTTCGCGAAATCCAGTTCGGGCGGCAGCGTGATCGGATCGCCCGAAATGCCTTCGGGCTCTTCGAGATGGAAGCGCCGGGCGCTGAATTGCAGCGTCACGCCGCGATCTCGATCGAACCACGGATGCAAGCCAAAGCCGAACGGCATGGGAACCGGCCCGGTGTTGGTCAGCGTCATCGTGACGCCGAGACCCTCCTCCGAGACGACAAAGGCCTGCTCGGCGCGATAGGAATAGGGTTCCGCGCCGGCGGCGACCTCAAGCACCAGCGTGGCCGCGGCGGCACCGCTTCCGGTGACGGTCCACGGCTGTTTCCAGCCGCTGCCATGCACGTTGAATGTCTCAGGCGGATTGTTGGGCAGAACCCGCCAGCGCCTTGCCCCGAAGTCGAATTCGTTGCCGGCGATGCGGTTGGCGTAGGGCACCATCGGGAACATGGCGACGCCCAGCACGTTGCCCGCATCGCGATCGTCATCCGAAAGCCGGCGCATGAGATCAACGCCGCGCCAGCGCATCGCGCTGACGCTGCCGCCGATTGCCGGTGCCAGTTCGACGTCCAGCGCCCCTGCCCTCAGTGTCGGCGCCTCAGAAGTTGCGCCCATAGCCCGCCGCCCAGCCGCCGTCGACGCCCAGCATCTGCCCGGTGGTGTAGCTGTTCAACGGATCGCAGAAGAACAGCACCGCGGCGACCGCTTCCTCGATGCTGCCGGCGCGGCCGACCGGGGTGTGGCTGAGCATCGCCTTGTCGCCTGTAACGATGGCGTCGTCCTCGACCGCGCCGAAGCCAACCGCATTGACCAGGATTTTCGGCCCGAATTCCATGGCCAGGGCACGCATCCCGGCAAGGATCGACGCGTTCTCCATGGAAAAGCGCGGATGGCGACGCATCGGCATGCCGGCGACCGCCGAGATCAGGAAGACGATGCGGCCGCCGCGCTCGGTCATCGTCATGGCGGCCTTGCGCGCATCGGCATACAGGGAGCGCGGATCTTCGGCTTTCGTTCCCGGGCGTAGCGGACACGAGATCAGCAGGATATCGGCGGCGGCGCGCGTGGGGGCGCCCTCGACGATATGACCGCCATTGGCGCGCAATGCGGCGAGCACCGCGTCGACGATCGCATTGGTTTCGCCGTCCAGCGCGATCGTGGCGCCGGCAAGATCGATTTCCATGGCGGCGCTCACATCATGTATCCCGCGGTCCAGCCGCCATCGACGGCCAGCACCTGGCCGTTGATGTAGCTGGCGGCCGGAGAAGCCAGGAACAGCACCGCTTCGGCGATCTCCTCCGGCTGGGCCGGCCGGCCGAGCGGCACATGGGCGAGGAACTCCTGGGTGCGCCCGGCGAACTTGCCGTCGTCCCCGTAGAACAGCTTGGCGGTCAGCGCAGTCATCACCGAGCCGGGCGCGACCGCATTGGTAAGGATCCCCTGGGCGCCCAGTTCGATCGCCATCGACCGCGTCAGATGCACGATGGCGGCCTTGGCGGCGACGAACGGGCTTTGCAGGCGCATCGCGGCAAGGCCGACGACCGAAGCGATGTTGACGATACGTCCACCCCTCCCGGCCGCAAGCATCGGCGCCAATGCGGCGCGGCTCATGATGTAGAGGCCGTCGAGGTCGATGCCGGTGATGCGATCCCACTCCTCGGCAGGAAATTCGTCTATGGTGACGCGGTGCGCCAAGGTATTGACGCCGGCATTGTTGACCAGGATGTCGAGCCGTCCGTACTGCTCGCAAACCCTGGCGATCGCGGCATCGACCGATTGGCCGTCGCGAATATCGAGCGCGCAGGCCCTCGCATTGCACAGTCCGGCCGCGACGCGCTCGGCGCCTGCCATGTCGATGTCCGCGACGACAACCGCGGCCCCGTTATCCGAAAGCCGTTTGGCGATGGCACTTCCGATTGCGCCCGCCGCCCCGGTAACCAAGGCGACCCGATCCGATAAGTTACACCGCATTGCGCGCCGTCATCATCACCCTTCGATATGAAGATCACCCTTCGATATGAAGCTATTATAATAATATCAAAGGTCAAGGAAGTCCAAAAACGGAGCCGATGATATCGGATTTCCTTGGATGACCAGAGCCATTTCAGCCTCGGCACGATCTGCCGACGGAAGCCGCGCGGATCTAGCAAAGCGCTACCGCGCCGGTCGATCGCCTCGAAGGGGTCCCAGTTGAGCGGCGCTAGCCGTCCGCCAGCGCCGTCACCTCACGCCGGAAAGGCAGCGCGTCACCGATATCGGCTTCGTCCAGTTCGCGGGCGAAGCGATGGCCGGCATAGGTAGCCCAGGCGATCGGTCCCGGCGCTTCCGCATCGCCGATGACCTTGACCGAACGGATGCCATTGTTGGCCCACTCGTTTTCCCGGGCTTTCAGCGCGTGCCAGACGGCGTCGTCCTGATTGCGCGACGTCACCAGGACGACGGCATCGGCGGCCATGTCCTGTTTCGCGCCGGTATAGACGCAGGCCGTCGCGAGGCCGCCCGAAACGATGCTCGTGACGGTCCTGTTGAGGACGATATCGACCCCCAACTCCGCCAGGCGGCGGTGGATGGCCCCCTGCTCCAGCGTGTTGCGGGTCCAGTCCGAGACATAGGCCGAAGGGGTCACCAAGGTCACCTTCGCGCCCTGGCGCGCCATCAGCTCGGCCAGCACGCCGCCCATGTAATAGTGGTCGTCGTCGAACAGCACGACGTTGCCGGAGGGCACCTTGCCGCCCATCAGATCGTCGGGCGTGTAGACCGGCATTGCGGCGTCGATCGGCATCGGCACGACATGGGCGCGTGCCACGCCGTCGCGACGCCAGGTCGATCCGGTGGCGATGGCGACGTTCTGGAAGCCGAAGGACAGGATGTCGTCCGCCGACAGCCGGCTCTCGAAATAGATGTCGACATTCGGCATCTGGCTGAGCTGGTACTGCCGGTAGTCGCGCACCCGGCCCCAGGCCGACAGGCCCGGCAGCAGGCACTCGCGCGCCACGCGGCCACCAAGCTCGGTGCCGGCTTCCGCAATGGCCACCTGGTAGCCGCGCAGGCCGAGCGCGCGGGCGGCCTCCAACCCGGCGGGCCCGGCGCCGACGATCAGCACGCTGTCGCTGTCGCCCTTTGCCTGCATGCGCTCCGGATGCCAGCCCTTGCGCCATTCCTCCATGAAGGTCGGGTTCTGCGTGCAGCGCGAGATCGACATCGTCATGTCGCCGGTGATGCAGATGTTGCAGCCGATGCATTCGCGGATATCCTCGATGCGGCCTTCCTCGACCTTCCTCGGCAGGAAGGGATCGGCGATCGACGGGCGGGCGCAGCCGATGAAGTCGAGCGTGCCCGACTTGATCATCCTGACCATGACATCCGGCGAGGTGAAGCGGCCGACGCCGACGACCGGCCTCGAGGTCAGCTTCTTGATGCCGGAGACGAGGCTTTCCTGCGCCGCCTCTTCCTTGAAGCGCGACGGTCCCGAGCAGTCCTCCCAGGCGCCGTGGGCGAGATCCCAGAGATCAGGCAGCTCGGCATGCATCTCGATCATGTCGCGGACTTCCGAATTGGCGAAGCCAAGCTCACCGATCATCTCGTCGAGCGACAGCCTGAGCGTCAGGCCGCACGTGTCGCCGATCGCGTCGCGCCCTTCCTCGATCAGCTCGCGCATCAGCCGCGAGCGGTTTTCCAGCGAGCCGCCATATTCGTCGCTGCGCTGGTTGGTGGCAGTGGACAGGAAGTGCTGGATGATGCCGAAGCCGTGCGCGCCGTAAAGGCAGACCAAATCGAAGCCTGCCTGCTTGGCGCGTTTGAAGGCGTTGCGGTGCCAGCGGCGCAGGTCGCGAATATCCTCTCTGTCCATCGCGCGCGCCTGCACCGGATCGTTGGTGAAGGTGCGGATCGGCAAGGCCGACGGCCCGCGCGGGACCTCCTTGGTGTAGAGATTGGGGCCGTTGATGCCGGAATAGGCGAGTTGGACGCCGGCCAGCGCGCCATATTCGTGCATCGCCTTGGCCATCTTGGCCAAGGCCGGAATATCGGCGTCGTCCCACAGCCTGAGCTCGATGAAGGGCGTGATCTCGGAGGTGTGGTGCATCTCCGTCTGTTCGGTGAAAATGACGCCCCAGCCACCTTCGGATTTCATCCGGCGCATCTCGGCAGCGGCGGAAGGATCGCGATAGCCGCCGCCATTGCAATGGGGAACCTGGTAGAAACGGTTCTTGGCCGTCACCGGACCGATCTTCATCGGCTCGAACAGAATGTCGTAGCGTGGGTCGCGCATGGTGCTTCCTTCCTGTCGGCTTGGCGCTGCCGCAGTTGCCGAGACTACTCATAAGTTGGCGCCGGCGCGGGAAAACTATGGATTTCTTCTGCGCGGATTAGGACGCGCCTAATCGCCCTTGCATGGATTAGCCTGCGATGAATCGGGGCTGAGCCAAATGCGACTTCAGGACCGCTACGGCGCGATGTAAACAGCCGGCTGCGGCAACGGAACAAGAGATATGGACAGCACCAGGATCCTCGAAAAGTTGATCGCCTTCCCGACAGTGAGCCGCGACTCGAACCTCGACCTCATCGGCTATGCGGCGGAGCTGCTCGGAGAGAGCGGCATCGCCAACCAGATCATCCACAGCGCGGACGGCCACAAGGCCAATCTCTTTGCCACCATCGGACCGGCCGACAAGCCCGGCATCATGCTGTCCGGCCATACCGACGTCGTTCCCGTCGACGGCCAGAACTGGACCCTGCCGCCATTCGCGATGACCAAGCGCGACGGCAAGCTTTTCGGGCGCGGCGCGGCGGACATGAAGGGTTTCGTGGCCTCAGCTCTCGCGGCCTGTCTCAAGGCCCGGAAGATGGCGCTGCGCACGCCCTTGCATCTGGCGCTCTCCTACGACGAGGAAGTCGGATGTCTCGGCGTGCGCGACCTGATCGAAATGCTGAGTGCAGCGCCCCAACGGCCGCTGCTGTGCATCGTCGGCGAGCCGACCAACATGCAGGTGGCGACCGGGCACAAGGGCAAGCTTGCGGCGCGCGCTCTCTGCAAGGGACGCGAAGGCCATTCGGCGCTCGCCCCGCTGGCGCTCAACGCCATCCATCTCGGTTGTGATTTCGTGCGGGCCTTGCGCGACGAACAGGATCGGCTGGCCCGCGACGGCGCTCGCGACGGCGACTACGACATTCCCTACACGACCGTGCATGTCGGCAAGATCAATGCCGGCGTGGCGCTCAACATCGTGTCCAACCTTTGCCAGGTCGATTTCGAGATCCGCAACGTCGCCGCCGACGATGCCGCCGGCATTCTCGACAGGCTGCGCAGTGCTGCGGCGCGCATTGCCGCCGACGCCGCTTCGATCGCGCCCGAAGCGGCGATCGACATCGAGATCACCAACACCTATCCGGGTCTCGACACGCCGGCCGCTTCGGAAGCCGTCGCCTTCGTCAAATCGCTGACCGGCGCCAACAGCACCATGAAGGTCGCTTTCGGCACGGAAGGCGGCTTGTTCAGCCGCGATCTCGGCACGCCCGCCGTCGTCTGCGGACCGGGCTCGATGGCGCAGGGGCACAAGCCGGACGAATTCGTCAGCGTCGAACAGCTGCGGCGTTGCGACGAGATGCTGGAGAGGCTGCTGTCACGGCTCGCCGACGGCTGGCCGTGATATCGCTCACTTGACGATGCGTTCGGTGCCGAAGACGCCCTGCTCGACCACGAAGCGGCGGCAGTGGTCGATGAAGGCCTGCACCGTCAGCGTGCGGTGCTCGGCGTTCGGCAGCGCGATTCCCATGGTCAGCGGCCGCAGGTCCCCCAGCAAGGGCACGAAGACCAGCAGCTTGCCGTCCGGCGACATGGTGTTGAGCGGCCGCATATTGGCGATGCCGTAGCCGAAGCCATTGGCCACCATCGAACGCATCACTGCGATATCGCCAGTGCGCTCGACGATCCTGGGCCGCAGGCCTTGGAACGCCGAGAGGAAATATTCGCGGCTATAGGGCAGATCGAGCAGCACCATCGGCTCGTCGACCAATTCCTCGGGCGTGATGCCCGCCCTCGCGGCCAGGCGATGCGCGGCCGGCAGCATGACATAGGCCGGCAGCTGCATCAGCGGCTCGAACGTCATGTCCTGCGACAATTCGAGATCGTAGGTCAGTGCTGCGTCTATTTCGCCACGCTGCAGCATCTCGAACAATTGCCCCTGGTTGCGCTCGAACTGCCTGACGCGCACATCCGGAAAGGCGTCCTCGAATTTCCGGCGCAGCGCCGGCAGCACGATCTGCGCAAAGGTCAGCAGGCAGCCGATCGCCAGCGGTCCGCGCACTTTTTCCGCGATATCGCCGGCAATGTCATGCAGCGCATCCGCATCGTTGAGCAGCCGCGCGGCTTCCTTGAGGAAAAGGCGCCCGCCTGCCGTCAGCGCCAAGGCATGCGAGTGCTTGCGCACGAAGAGCTGGACGCCGAACTCCGCTTCGAGCTGGGCGATCGAGGCCGAGATCGAGGGTGGCGAGACATTGACCTGCTCGGCCGCCTTGGCAATCGAACCCGCCTCGCCGACGGCGACGAAGTACTCGAGCTGTCTGAGTGTGAAGCGGAGCGGCATGGTCCTATGTTGCCGGTTTGCACCCGGTGATCAAGGTCACGGCCCTCAGTACTTGATCCAGGTGGTCTTCAGCGCCGTGTATTTGTCGAGCGCGTGCAGCGACAGGTCGCGCCCGAAGCCGGACTGCTTGAAGCCGCCGAAGGGTGTCATCGGGCTCAGCGCATCGACGGTGTTCACCGAAACCGTACCCACCCGCAGTCTCTCCGCGATGCGGTGTGCCCGCGACAGGCTGTCGGTCCAAAGCGATGCCGCCAGCCCGTAGACGCTGTCATTGGCAATCCGGAGCGCCTCGTCTTCGGTGTCGAAGGCGATGACCGACAGCACCGGGCCGAATATCTCGTCGCGGGCAAGCGGATCCTCGGGCGCAACATTGTCGAAGATGGTGGGCTGCACGAAGCTGCCGCGCCCGTCGACCGAGATCCGGCCGCCGCCCGTAACCAACCGGGCCGACTTCCTGCCGCCATCGATGAAGCGCATGACGGTCGCGGCATGCCGCGCGTCGACCATCGCCCCCATCCTGGATGCCGGATCGAGCGGGTCGCCGGGCTGGGTCGCCGCTGCGCGCTCGGCCAGCTTCTCGACCAGCGCATCCTTGATGCCGCGCTCCACCAGAAGCCGGGAATTGGCCGAGCACACCTGGCCCTGGTTGAAGAAGATGCCGAAGGCGGCCATGTCGGCCGCCGCGTCGAGGTCCGCGCAATCCGCGAACACCAGATTGGGGCTCTTGCCGCCGGTCTCCAGCCAGACCTGCTTCATGTTCGACTGGCCGGAATATTGCAGGAACAACTTGCCCACGGCGGTCGACCCGGTGAAGGCGAGGCAATCGACATCCATATGGCGGCCAAGCGCCTGGCCGGCCGTCTCGCCGAGGCCGGGCACCACGTTGAGCACGCCAGCGGGCAGGCCCGCCTGCATGGCAAGCTCCGCCAGCCTGAGCGCCGAGAAAGGCGATTGCTCGGCCGGCTTCAGCACCACCGAATTGCCCGCCGCCAGCGCCGGCGCGCATTTCCAGGTCGCCATATCGAGGGGGAAATTCCACGGCACCACGGCACCCACGACGCCAAGCGGCTCGCGTCGTACCAGTGCCAAGTCGCCATGGCCGGTCGGCGCCACCTCGTCATAGACCTTGTCGATCGCTTCGCCATACCATTGGAAGATCGCCGCCGAGCCCGGCACGTCGATGGTGGCCGCGTCCTTGACCAGCTTGCCCATATCCAGCGATTCCAGCAGCGCGAGCTCCGGCAGGTTCTCGCGCAGCAGCTCCGCCAGCCTGAGCAGCACCTGCTTGCGATGCGCGGGGGCCGTTCGCGACCACACGCCGGCCTCGAAGCTGCGCCGGGCCGCGGCGACGGCCAGATCGATGTCTTCTTCTCCGCAGGAAGCGACCTCGGCGAGCGTCGCTCCCGTGGCCGGATTGATGCTGGCAAAGGTTCGGCCGGAGCGGGCCGGCACGGCCTTGCCGTCGATGAAGGCTTTGTCGCGAAAACGGATCGCCGACGCCTTGCCGACCCACTCCTTGTGGCTGAGTTCGCTCATGCTGACTCCAGAACTGGCCGGACTATTCGTCACCGGGGACGCCGTAGCTCGGCGCGCCGGACGGGTTGAGGGCGCGGGTCACGTAGGCATCGAGCTGGGGCTTGTAGATGTCCCACAACGTTGCCAGCTGCTCGATCGGGCAGTCCTCGGTCCAGTCACAACGCAGGTCGGCGACGGGCCAGGATACATCGCGCACCAGCTTCATGCCGGCGGAGCGGACAGGCCCCGCCTCGCCGCCTGCTTTGAGCGCGGCGCGCATCGTGGCGATCAGCCGATCGCCGAGATCGCCTTCGGAGGCAAGGAAGGCCTCGACCATGGCGCGCGGGACGCCGTCGTTTGCAAGCAGGTTGCCGCCGCAGGCCACGTCCTCGCCGCGCGCCTCGGCCCAGATGCCGAGCGCTTTCGGCCCGGAGTGGATCACGCTGACGCCCGCGGCGTCGACAGCCAGTATCTGCCGGTATTCGATAAAAGCGCCCGTGCGCTTCAGGATCGCGACGGCCTCCGTGGCCGAGGCGCCGCGCGCCATCAACGCCAGCGCCCGTGGCCCGAGCGTCGGGTCGGTGACGTTCTGGCTGGCGACCGCGCCGACGCCAGCCTGCGCGTAGGCGCAACGCGCCGCGACCGCGGGAGACGACGATGACACCGCGACGCCGAACATGCCTGTGCGCCGGCACCGTGCAACGATGGAAAAGGTCATGGCGTTCAGTCCGGGATGACGGCGGTGCCGTCGATCTCGACCAGCCATTCCGGCCGCGCCAAGGCCGATACGACCAGCCCGGTGGAAACCGGATGGACGCCCTTGATGTACTCGCCCATCGTCCGGTAGACGGCTTCGCGATGGCGGACGTCGGTGATGTAGATAACCACCTTCACCAGATGCTCCATCGTGCCGCCGCATTCCTCGATGAGCTGCCTGATGTTCTGCATGACCTTGTGGGTCTGTTCGACCGGATCGTGGCTGTCGATGTTCTTCGCCGTATCGAGGTCCTGCGGGCACTGCCCACGCAGATAGACGGTCCGGCCGCCACGCGTGACGACCGCCTGGCAGAGATCATTGTCGAGCTTCTGCTCGGGATAGGTGTCCTTGGTATTGAATTTGCGAATTCGCGTATGCGCCATCTTGGTCTCCATAAGGGTCGGGCTCGCAGCTTTGGTCAGGCGTCCACGGGCTCGCGGGTCGCGGCGGCGTGATAGGCCAGATATTTGCGCTGCGTCGAAATACGGTCGGCCACGTGCTTGGCATCGTGCCAGACGCCCCAGATGAAGCTCGACCCTCTTCGCGACTGCCAGGGCAGTCCCAGGAAGTAGATCCCGGGCTCGACCGAGACGCCGCGCTGATGCCTTGGCCGGCCCTTCTCGTCGAAAGCGTCGACCTTCAGCCAGCTGTAATCGACGGCAAAGCCCGTTGCCCAGATGATCGTCGCGACCCCGGCCTCGGCCAGGTCGAGTTCGCGGATCGGATTGGTCACGCAGTCCGGATCAGGGTCGATCTTGCGCAGAGCGGGTTCTTCCGGAAGGTCGAGACCGTTGCGGGCAACATAGGCATCGGCTTCGTCCAGCAGCGACATCAGATTGGCGTCGCCGCGGGTAATGTTCTTTGCAAGGTCCGGCGCGAAAGTCATCACGCCGTCCTGGTATGTCTTTGTCATGCCGACAAGCGTAAGCCCCTGCGCGGCCAGGCGGCGGAAATCGATCGTCTCGCCGCCGCGAGCGCCGCTGACCGCGATCGTGACATGTTCCGTGCCGGGTCCCGGGGTCTCCAGGTCCCATTTGCCGAGAACGCCCAGCCACCAGCAGAAGTCGCGGCCGCGATAGGCGCGCGGCGGGCGATCATGCGGGCCGACCGAGAGATAGACGCGCCTGCCTGAGCGCTGCAACTCGTCGGCAATCTGCACGCCCGAGGATCCCGCGCCGACCACCAGCACCGCACCCTTTGGCAGTTGCGCCGGGTTGCGGTAGGCGCTGGAGTGGATTTGCAGGATGCCGGCATCCGCAGGAACGACGGGCGGGATGACGGGGACCTGAAAAGGTCCGGTCGCGGCAACAATGCTGTTGGCTTCGATCACGCCATCCGACGTCTCGACGCGAAATCCCGGACGGCCGACATTTCTCTGCACGAGCTTGACCTCCACGCCGCAGCGGATCGGCGCGTTGATCTGCTTTGCATAGGCGACGAAATAGTCGGCGACCTCCTCCTTGGAAGGGAAGCCATCGGGGCCAGTCACGGGAAACTCCATGCCCGGAAAACGGTCATGCCAGGCCGGACCGTTGGCGACCAGGGAGTCCCACCGCTGCGAGCGCCAGCGTTCGGCGATCCGGCCGCGTTCGAGGACGAGATGAGGCACCCCGCATTTGCTCAGGTGCTCGCTCATCGCCACCCCGGCCTGGCCGCCGCCGACGACGAGCGTGTCTACCTTCTCAACCGACATATCCACGTCTCTTTCGATAGGGCTTTCGCCGCTGCGATGGAGGTCCGGTTTGCTTTTAGTGACGGGCTGGCGGAGCGAAAATTATGATTTCATGTGTCAGTGCTTAGCTTATCCCTAAACGCTGGAACGGGATCGCCGAGGGGCGCCCAATTCCAGCGATCACGATCAGCAAGACCCGCCTCCGGACATCGGGAAAAGCTTAGGCGGACCCTAAGCACGGGTGCTGGAAAAAATAATTCTTGCGCCTTGGGTTTGGTGGTTCCCTGCGTCACCCGCATCAGAGCGACGACCGCTGAGAGTGAAATGGCGCGAGAGACCCTTTATACAAACGGCGCGCTATACACGGTCGATGCGGCGAATCCCGTTGCTGAGGCGATGCTGGTTCGCGGCGACCGCATCGTTGCTGTCGGCTCTTGGTCCTCCGTCAGGGCGCAGGCCTCCGCGAATGCCGAAATCGTCGATCTCCAGAGTCGGTTCGCAATGCCGGCCTTCATCGACTCCCATGTCCATTTTGCCTGGGGGAGCAAATATCTCGATGAAGTACGGTTGCGCGAGGCAAACACCTTTGGCGACGTCCTCGCCCGGTTGAAGGCCTATTCGCAAACCCATCCCGACCGCGCATGGATCGTGGGCAGCGAATTCAGTTATGGCTACCCCGATCTCCCCGAAGGCGGCTTCCACAAATCGCTGCTCGATCAGGTTGTTGCCGATCGCCCCGTTTTCTTCCGCTCCGGCATGGCGCACGCGGCCTGGGTGAACAGCAAGGCGCTGGAACTTGCCGGCATCAGAAGGGACACGCCCACCCCCGAAGGTGGCGAGATCGTGAGAGACGCGAGCGGCGAGCCGACCGGGTGGTTGAAGGAGAGAGCCTGGTCCCAGCTTGAAACCCTGGTTCCCCAATCCTCGAAATCCGATATGCGATCGGCGCTGCTTCGCGCCATCAAGGAAGCAAACCGTTTGGGATTGTCGCGGGTCCAAAGCGCGGGGATGGATGACGAAGCAGTTCCCTTGCTGGCAGAGATATTCGCGAATGGCGAGCTAAGCCTGCGGTTCACGCTTTCCAGCATTGCAAACCCGGAGTCGAACCTCGACGAGGTGATTGCGCGCGTATCCGGATGGAGGGGTGGCCTCGACCCTGACTTTCTCGACGGGCGCGTCGTCAAATTCTTCCTGGACGGCGTGCTGGAATCCCACACCGGCTTCATGCCCCAGGGCTATGCCGACAAACCGGGCGAAACCGGAACATGCCTTTGGAAGGTATCGGCCTACAACGCGGCCGTCAGCCATGCGCAGCGGGAAGGATTTCAGGTCTGGACGCACGCGATCGGAACGGGGGCCATCGAAATGGCCCTCGACGCCTATGCCGCGGACGGGGAACGCTCGCGGCAGCGCCGGCCGCGGGTAGAGCATTGCGAAATACCCACCGCGCGCGACATCGAGCGTTTTGGCGAGATAGGAGCGATAGCCAGCTTCCAGCCCGCCATGATCTATCCACGAGACCAATGGCTCGGAATGGAAGGGCTTTGGGAGGTGCGTGTCGGCTCCGGATCTCTTCCACGGGCCTTTCCTGTTCGCTCCATCCTCGAGGCCGCGGGCGCCGTCGCGTTCGGAACTGACTGGCCCATCGTCGACCTCAATCCACTCATCGGCATTCGCAATGCGGTGTTGCGCCAGAGCCGGGACCACCAGCCGGAAGGCGGCTGGGTCCCTGAGCAGAGGACCAGCGTCGCGCAGGCGGTTCATGCCTATACGCTGGGGGCGGCCTTTGCCTGCCACCGGGAAAACGACGAGGGCAGTTTGGCGGCGGGAAAGCTCGCCGACTTCATCGTCCTTTCCGATGATCCGCTGCAGGTCGAGCCGGACAGAATCGCGGACATCAAGGTGCTGAAAACGATCGTCGGCGGCAGATCGGTCTGGGACGAACCCGCGGCTTGAGGCCGCGTCTTGGGGGTTGGATGGAAGCGGCTGAATTTGACTACATCGTCGTCGGCGCGGGTTCGGCCGGTTGCGTGGTCGCCAATCGGCTGAGCGCCGATCCGTCGGTCAAAGTGTGCCTGATCGAGGCCGGCGGCAGCGACAACAGCCTGCGGGTCAAGGTGCCGGCGGGCATCCTCTCGCTCTACGGCAACCCGGCCTACGACTATTGTTTCGTCGGGGAGCCGCAGCCTGAGCTCAACAACCGCCGCATTCCGGTCAATCGCGGCAAGGCGCTGGGCGGGTCGAGCTCGATCAACTCGATGGTATATATTCGCGGCGCCGCCGAGGACTATGACGAGTGGGCCGCGCTCGGCTGCGCCGGCTGGGCTTATCGCGACGTGCTGCCCGTGTTCAGGAAACTGGAACGCAATCTGCTCGGACAGGACCGGCGCTATCATGGCGGCGACGGCGAATTGCTGGTCGACAATCCGCGTGATCCGAACGTGCTTTCCGGCATGTTCGTCAAGGCCGGCAGGAACGCCGGCCTGCCCGCCAACGCGGACTTCAATGCCGAAAGCCAGCTCGGCCTCGGGATCTACAACGTCACGCAGGACCGTGGACAGCGCTTCAGCAGCTTCAGTGCCTTCATGCGTCCAGTGCTCGACCGCAAGAATCTGACGCTGCTCAGCCAATGCGAGGTGATCGGCCTCGTCATTGCCGAAGGCCGCGCCACGGCAATGCGCGTGCGGCACGAGGGCCAGCAGAAGACGCTCTCCGCAAATCGCGAGATCGTGCTCTCGGCCGGCGCCATCAATTCGCCCAAGATCCTGATGGCGTCCGGCATCGGTCCGGCGGCCGAGCTCCGGCAGATCGGCATCACGCCGGTTCTTGACCTGCCCGGCGTCGGCAAGAACCTGCAGGACCATGTCGACGGCATGATCACCGTGCGCTCCAGGAGCACCAGGACGCTCGGCCTGTCGATCGCCAACCTGCCGCGCATGGCGGCCGCGCCCTTCCAGTATTTCGCGCGCCGCAAGGGTATGCTCACCACCAACTATGTCGAAGCCGGCGGCTTCGCGAAGACCAGGCACGCGAACGGCCTTCCCGACATCCAGTTCCACTTCGTGCCGGGCTATCGCAGCCATCGCGGCAGGCTGATCGAATACGGCCACGGCTACGCCATCCATACCTGCGTGCTCAGGCCGAAAAGCGTGGGCGAGATCAGGCTGTCGCGCGACAGTTCCCGCCGCGACGTCCTGATCGACCACCGCTTCTTCACGCATGAAGACGACGCCATGGTGCTGGTCGAAGGCATCAAGATCGCGCGCCAGATTTTTGCCTCGCCCGAGTTCGACGCGGTGCGCGGCAAGGAGATGCTGCCGGGCAAGGATGTCCGCAGCGACAACGAGATCCTCGCCTATCTGCGCGCCGAGGCGCTGACGGTTTATCACCCCGTCGGAACCTGCAAGATGGGAACCGACGATATGGCTGTCGTCGATCCGGCGACGCTCAAGGTGCGCGGCGTGGACGGGCTGCGGATCGCCGATGCCTCGGTCATGCCGAAGCTGATCGGCGGCAACACCAACGCGCCAAGCATGATGATCGGGCAGAAGGCTTCGGAGATGATCCTCGGCAAATAGGTCGCCGCTGTTTCGGTGAACCATCGCAAACGTCTGGAATTGGCTTGTCCCCCAAACAGCGTCATTCTAGGGCGGAGCAAGGAGCGGAGCGACGCGCGCAGACCCTAGAATCTATTCCGTGACGCCGAGGCGCCGCCGCGGTGAAGAATTCTGCTCCGCTGCGCCTCGGCCAAGGTTACGGAATGGATCCTCGGGTCTCCGCGTCCGCTCCGCCCGTGGATGACGAAGCTGAGAGGCTTTGGTCAATCCCCAGCGGCTGCGCTGATTTCACGGAAATGAACGGTGAAATCCTGCCGCGACGAGATTGGTTTAGTGATCCTCGTCGATCTCGTCGTGCAGGAGGCCGAGGATGCGGCGCTTGAGCGCGATGAAGTCGGGTTCGAGGATCACGTCCATCGAGCGCGGCCGCGGGATGTCGACCTTGATCTCGGCCTTGATCTTGCCGGGCCTGGCCGTCATCACCAGAACGCGATCGCCAAGCACCAGCGCCTCGTCGATGTCGTGGGTGACGAACAGCACCGTTTTCTGCTGCCGCTCCCAGACGCGCAACAGCAGCTTCTGCATGGTGCCGCGCGTCTGGCTGTCGAGCGCGCCGAACGGCTCGTCCATCAAGAGGACGGCCGGATCATTGGCGAGCGCGCGGGCGATCGCCACGCGCTGCTTCATGCCGCCCGAGAGCTGCGCCGGATAATGGTCGGCAAAGGGCGCGAGGCCGACCTCGTTGAGATACTGGTCGACGATCTGCTTGCGCTGCTCCGCCGGCAGGCCCTTGCGCTTGGGTCCATATTCGATGTTGGCGCGCACCGTAAGCCAGGGAAACAGGGTGTAGCTCTGGAATACCATCCCTCTGTCGGGACCCGGCTCGATCACTTCCCTGCCGTCCACCTTGATAGTGCCCGAGGTCGCGTCATTGAGGCCGGCGGCGAGATAAAGCAGGCTGGATTTGCCGCATCCCGAAGGGCCGACGATGACGCAGAATTCGTTCTTCGCCACCTTCAGCGACACATCGTCCAGCGCCAGCACGCCGTTGGCGTCGCCATAGCGCAGCGTCACGTCCTCGATGGCCATCGTGGTGCCGGTTGAATGCGGATCGCCGGCCGCATGGGCCGTGCCGGCCGGAATGTTCGCCTTGACGATTTCGGTCATCACTACCCTTGATCCGGCTGCGGTTTGCGAGGATGCGTTCAACATCAAGGTGCCCATGGCGCGACCCTTGCCCGGAGAATGCGGAATGCGGTGTCGGTGATCAGGCCGAGAAGCCCGATCGCGGCGATCGCCATGAAGATCACATCGACCTGGAAGCCGCGCATCGCCTTGAGGCTGATATAGCCGAGGCCGCTCGACGCCGCGACGAGCTCCGCCACGACGAGATATGTCCAAGCCCAGCCCATGGTGACGCGAAGCGTATCGAGTATCGAGGGAAGCGCGGCAGGGAAAATGACGTGCCACACCGCCTCCGAGCGCTTGGTGCCCAGAGTGTAGGAGGCATTGACCAGGTCCCTGGATACGCTGCGCGCGCAGTCGGAGATCATCACGAGTTGCTGGAAGAAGGTGCCGAAGAAGATGACCGCGATGCGCTGCTCGATGCCGATGCCGATCCAAAGGATGAACAACGGCACGAAGGAGGTCACCGGCAGGTACCGGATGAAATTGACCAGCGGCTCCAGCGGTGCCTGCACCGCCCGGTAGGTCCCCATCCACAGTCCCAGCGGCACCGCGATCACCGAGGACACGATGAAGCCCAGGATGACCACCTTGGCGCTGGTAAGCGTGTGGTAGAAAAGGCTGCCGTCCAGCGACATGCGATAGGTCGTTTGCAGCACGGTTCCAGGCGTCGGCAGGAACATGTTCGGCACGACGCGGCCATAGGACAGCAAGGCCCAGCCGCCGATCACGACCACCCACATCGCCAGCGCGAGTGTCGTTGCCGTGCTGGCGGGGATGTTGGCGAATGGGGTCGTCAGGCGTGTCCACGCCGTCCGCCTTTGTGCCATAAGATGGCCTCCGTTGATTTAGAGCAATTCCACCAAAAGCGAGGGCGGCTTTCCGTTCGGAATTGCGTCAAAACAAGTAATAGAGATGTTCGCCGTTTCGGTGAAACGGTGAACCGACCCAGGCGCGAAGCTCAGGCGTTCGAGAAACCGGGATCGGCCCGGGCGGGCCGACTCCGGCTATCCCGAAGGCTCACTGTTCCTTGATGAAATCGGTGTCGAGGATGGTCTTCGAGTCGATCGTCATCTTGAGCTTGCCGGCCTTGCCCCAGATGTCCTGCGCGAAGTTCACCAGGTCGGACGCTTCGCTCTTCTGCGGCGTGCCGAAGAATTCCAGGTTGCGGGCGCGGTCATAGTAGCGCACGCCCTGGGCGCCGGCCGCGAAATCCTCGGGCTTCTCAAGATAGCCGCCAATGCCCTTGGCCATGATCTCATAGGCCTTTTCCGGGTTGGTCTTGATGTAGTCGACCGCCTTGTAATAGCCCTTGATGAGGGCCTTCACATCCTCGGGGTGCTTCTCGATCAGGTCGCATTTGAGCGCGATCACATCGACGATCAGGCCAGGCGTGGTCGTGGAATCGATCAGCACCTTGCCCTTTCCGCCCTTGCGGACTTCGGTGAGATGCGGCTCCCAGGTCACGGCGGCGGGAACCTGGCCGGCGATGAAGGCGGTCGCCGCATCGTCGGCGGTCATGTTGGTGACACTGACATCGTCCTCGGTCATGCCTTCCTTTTTCAGGAGCACGTTGAACCAGAATTCGGAAACAGAGCCCTCGTTCAAGGCGACGGGCTGGCCTTTCAAATCCTTGAGCGATTTGACGTCGGCCTGCGTGACGACGCCGTCACCGCCATGGCTGTCGTCAAGCGCCACCACGTATTTGAAGCAGAGCTCGTCCGAGCGGTACTTCATCAGTTCGTCGACGGTGGAGGCGGCGCCGTCGAGATCGCCGCCAGCCACCGCCGCCATGTAAAGCGCTGATTCTTCGATGACTTTCAGGTCGACATCGACGCCGGCTTCCTTGAAGTAGCCAAGGTCGCGGGCAAGGAACAGCGGCCCGTAGCCCACCCAGGTGGTCATGCCGAGGCGAATGGCGCCGGCGTTGGCGGGAGCGGCAAGCCCCAGGCCCAGCAGGCCTGCGCTGACCGCGGTCATCAGGCAATTTCGAAATGTCTTCATTGTCGTGGTTCCCCTATGGCTGTTACCGGCATCGACCTCGTTCGAGTGGCGTATGCCAGGCTGTCGTTTCGGCAGCCGCTCTCTTGTTATGCGTCGCCCTCCCAGGCGGGCCTTGTTCTAGGTCCCGCAAGAGAGCATCCGGGCCGGATCGCAAAAAGAAGTCTTTTTCTGTGCTTTGCTTCGCCGAAACCGAAGCAGCGGACCCTGCATGGTTGACGCGCTTGAATTGACGGCGCCAGGCGACCGCGGTTCCGATGGCGCCGGCAGATGCGCCAATGACCGTGGACGGCTTGCTGACAAAGAGATTGTAGCGGTAGGGACGCTCGCCCGATCGAAGGCGCTCTCGACCATCGGGAAATCGACGGCGGCGCCAGGATGAGTGGCAAATTCAGGCGCTTTGGGGCACTGTCGAGGGATGCGGCCTCGTCGGCCGCAACCCGGAGATTTTCGGCGCGATCGCCACGCCCCCCGACGTGGCAATGCGGACTATGCCGCCAAGGCGCCCGACTTCTTGGCGGTCCAGGTGGCGATATAGTCCATCAGGCCGGGGCTGAGGCAGTCATAGGGCTCCAGCCCGATCGACTTCAGCTGGGCGCGGATGCCGTCCATGCGGCTCGGATCGACACCGGATTCGATGATCGAGGAGACGAAGGCGGTGAAGCCCGGCGGCGACCAGCCATCCTCCTCGAAGCGCTCGGGATGGATGAAGGACAGGCCCTTGAAGGGATGGTCGCGCTCGACCGGGCCGTACATGTGGACGCCGCAGCTTGTGCAGGCATGGCGCTGGATGAGGGCCGAGGGATCGACCACCTTCAGCTTGTCGCCATTCTCGGTGACGGTGACGTCGCCGCTGCCGGCAACGGCAACCACCGAGAAGATGGCGCCGTCCGGCTTCCAGCATTTGGTGCAGCCGCAGGCGTGGTTGTGGGCGATCTGGCCCTTGACCTTCACCTTCACCGGATTGCTGGTGCACAGGCAGACCAGCGTGCCGCCGGCAAAGCTCGCGCTCTCCCTCGGCAGGCCATTGTCGATCTTCGGATGCAGTTTTTCAGGCATGAGTTCCTCCCTTGTTGAACCTGTGCAACTTCAGTCGCTGGCCATAGGTCGGCGACTTGTTTTTCCTCAGTAAACCACGACGCTGCGGATCGACTTGCCCTCATGCATGAGGTCGAAGCCCTTGTTGATGTCTTCCAGCTTCAGCGTGTGGGTGATCATCGGATCGATCTGGATCTTGCCTTCCATGTACCAGTCGACGATTTTTGGCACGTCGGTGCGGCCGCGCGCGCCGCCGAAGGCGGTGCCCATCCAGTTGCGCCCGGTGACCAGCTGGAACGGCCTGGTCGAGATCTCCTGGCCGGCGCCGGCAACGCCGATGACGACCGACTTGCCCCAGCCGCGATGCGAGGCCTCCAGCGCCTGGCGCATCACCTTGGTGTTGCCGGTGCAGTCGAAGGTGTAGTCGGCGCCGCCGATCTGGTCGGCGCCGCGCTTGGTCAGGTTGACCAGGTAAGGCACGACGTCGCCGTCGATCTCCTTCGGATTGACGAAATGCGTCATGCCGAACTTCTCGCCCCAGGCCTTCTTGTCGTTGTTCAAATCGACGCCGATGATCATGTCGGCGCCGGCAAGGCAAAGTCCCTGGATGACGTTCAAGCCAATGCCGCCGAGGCCGAAGACGACCGCCGTCGCGCCTTGCTCGACCTTGGCGGTGTTGATCACCGCGCCGATGCCGGTCGTCACGCCGCAGCCGATGTAGCAGATCTTGTCGAAGGGGGCGTCGGGATTGACCTTGGCCACCGCGATCTCGGGCAGCACGGTGAAGTTGGAGAAGGTCGAGCAGCCCATATAGTGGAACAGCTTGTCCTTGCCCATCGAGAAGCGCGAGGTGCCGTCGGGCATCAAGCCCTGCCCTTGCGTGGCGCGGATGGCGGTGCACAGATTGGTCTTGCGCGACAGGCACGACGGGCACTGCCGGCATTCGGGCGTATAGAGCGGGATGACATGGTCGCCCTTCTTGACCGAGGTGACGCCCTTGCCGACATCGACGACGATGCCGGCGCCCTCATGGCCGAGGATGGCCGGAAACAGCCCTTCCGGATCGGCGCCCGACAGCGTGAACTCGTCGGTATGGCAGATGCCGGTCGCCTTGACCTCGACCAGCACCTCGCCCTCGCGCGGCCCTTCGAGGTCCACCTCCATGATCTCAAGCGGCTTTCCGGCGGCAACGGCAACGGCGGCACGCGTCTTCATGAGGCACTCCTCCCAGGGCAATCGAAAAACTTCATGTTCCGGCGGACTTGACGTCCGCCGGACAACAAAAAATACCGTTTCCAAGCCATAGTGAGCTAGCAATAATCGAACGGTCTACCTCATAAGTCTATTCTACCAAGGTCCCCCCACCCTTCACCTGTTTCGAGGTGGCCACCCGATAGACGCGTTGCTTGATCTCGAGGATCAACCGGGAACTTTCCGCGCAGTTCGGCATGCCGCGATCCACTTGATCGCCGGCCGCCTTGCCGGCGGCGAATAGGACTAAAGCAGAAGTGGCAGGTCAGCTTACAAGGTTTGATAAATCCAACACGTCCGCTAAGTTTTCCGCGGGCACCTTGGCTTGGCGCCGGTCCGATAGGATTGGACCCGGCACGAGAGTGGGTAATGTTATCGATGACGAGCGCGGTGCCGAGCACTCTCACGACCTTTTTGTGCTTTCTTTTCCTGGCCGCCAACATTTCCGGTGCGCCGGCTCAGGAAGCGAGCAAGCAACCGGCCGCAACGGCCAAGTCTGAAAAGAAGATCACCGAAATCAAGATAGGCTATTTGCGGGCATACGCGCCGCAGCTGACGCTTTCCCTGCTCGACCTGCCGCCAAGGGACGAGGGTGTTGCCGGCGCCAAGGTGGCGATCAGCGACAATAATACGACAGGAACGTTCCTCGGCCAGAAATTCAGCCTCGACATCACCGAAATAAAGCCGAACGCCGATGTGGTTCAGGCATTCGACGACCTGATCGTCAAGGGCGACCGCTATGTGGTCGCGGACCTCTCGGCCAGGCAATTGCTGTCCATCGCCGACATCGCGCGCGACAAGGGCGTGCTGATCTTCAACATCGGCGCCACCGACGACAGCCTGCGCGAGGAGGACTGCCGCATAAACGTCTTCCACATCGCGCCGACGCGCAGCATGCTGGCCGACGCGCTGGCGCAATATCTCATGGTGAAGAAGTGGCCGAACTGGGTGCTGCTCTACGGCTCGCATGAGCAGGACCATCTCTATGCCGATGCGTTGCGCCGCGCGGCTGCCCGTTTCGGTGGCCAGATCGTGGCGGAGAAGGAGTTCAAGGACTCCGGCACCGCCAGGCGCACCGACACCGGCGCCACGCAGATCCAGCAGCAGATTTCCGTGTTCACGCAGGACCTGCCGGAACACGACGTGGTGCTGGTCGCCGACGAGAGCGAGGTGTTCGGAACCTATGTGCCCTACCGCACCTGGACACCGCGCCCGGTCGCGGGCACGGCGGGGCTTGTCGCCTCGTCATGGCATCCCGCGAGTGAGCAGTGGGGCGGCATCCAGATGCAAAGCCGGTTCCTGAGGACGACGGGCCGGCGAATGTTGTCCAAGGACATGTCGGCCTGGACGGCCGTGCGGGCCGTCGGCGAAGCCACCACGCGCACCAATGGCGACGATCCGAAAAAGATCAGTGACTATATCCGCTCGGACGATTTCTCGGTCGCCGCCTTCAAGGGCCAGAAGCTGACCTTCCGCAAATGGAACCTTCAGTTGCGCCAGCCGATCCTGCTCAGCGACGCCAAGTCGGTCGTCTCGACCTCGCCGCAGGAGGGCTATCTCCATCAGGTTTCCGAGCTCGACACGCTCGGCGTCGACCAGCCGGAGACGAAATGCGCCCTTAAGTAAAAAGCAATCGGGAGGAAAATCGGTGCAAGGACGAGCTTGTGCACTCGCCTTTCTCGCGACCGGCCTCATGGCCGGTCCGGCATCGGCCTATACGGCCTATGTGTCCAACGAGAAGGACAACACCATGACCGTCGTCGACACGGCGACGATGAAGGTGATCAAGACCGTCGATGTCGGGCAGCGGCCGCGCGGCATCACGATTTCGCCCGACGGCAAGTTCGTCTATCTGTGCGCCAGCGACGACGACACGGTCCAGATCATCGATACGTCGAGCCTTCAAATCGTGGGCGATCTGCCCTCCGGGCCCGATCCTGAATTGTTCGTGCTCTCGCCTGACGGCAAGACGCTTTACATCGCCAACGAGGACGACAATCTGGTGACCGTCGTCGATGTCGCGAGCAAGGCGGTGCTCTCGGAGATCCCGGTCGGCGTCGAGCCGGAAGGCATGGGCGTCAGCCCCGACGGCAAGACCATGGTCAACACCTCCGAGACCACCAGCATGGCCCATTTCATCGACACGCAAAGCCATGAGGTGACCGACAACGTCCTGGTCGATACACGCCCGCGCTTCGCCGAATTCAAGCCCGACGGCTCCCAGGTCTGGGTCAGCGCCGAGGTCGGCGGCACGGTAAGCGTCATCGACAATGCCAAGCGCCAGGTGGTGAAGAAAATCCAGTTCGCGATCAACGGATTGCGGGCCGAGACCATCCAGCCCGTCGGCATCGCCATAACCGCCGACGGCAAGAAGGCCTATGTCGCGCTCGGCCCGGCAAACCATGTCGCGGTGATCAACACCGAAACCTACGAAGTGGAAAAATACATCCTCGTCGGCCAGCGTGTCTGGCATCTCGCCTTCACCCCCGACCAGAAGACGCTGATCACCACGAACGGCAACTCGAACGACATCACCTTCATCGACACGGCGACCGATGAACCGGTCCAGTCACTCACCGTCGGCCAGCAGCCGTGGGGCGTGGCCATATCGCCGAACTAGCGATGTCCCAAGCAAGCCAGGAAGTTCGCTCCATGAAGACCAGTCGCATGATTGCCTTCGCCGTTCTTGTCGGGCTGGCGGTTGCCCCGCTCGCGGCCAGTGCCGACGACGATGATGCCCCAAAGGTGACGCGATCCAGCAAGAACCTCCCCGGGCTTGTCCTGGGCTCGGACAAATCCAGCTACGACGTCAATCGGACGGATTTCGAACTGGTCGCCGGCCAAGGCTATCGCTGGAAGATCACATCTCACGGCGGCTTCGAATACAAGTTCATGACCGATCTCTGGCGCAACGTCTGGATCGACCAGATCGTCATAAACGATCTCGAGGTGCACATGGCCGGCGCACCGGCCTGGCTCGAATTCGACGATGCGGGAACCATATTGGTTCAGTTCCACACCGTGCGCCCCGGCGAATACACGTGGTCCGTCCCCGACCTTGCCGACAAGGGCCTGAAGGGCAAGATCACAATCAAATGAAAACCGGCAAATGGGGACCGGGCGCATGAGAACAGGGTGATGGGCGTGCAGCATGTACGGACAGGCGGTTCGGGAAATGAGGTGGCGGCGCTCGACGTCGTCGGCGTCAGCCATTCCTACGGTCCCAAACGGGCGCTGAACAACGTGTCGTTCTCGATCGCCCCGGCGACCTTCACGGTGCTGCTCGGCCTCAACGGGGCGGGCAAGACAACCTTGTTCTCGCTGATCAGCCACCTTTACGACACCCGCCATGGATCGATCCGCATCTTCGGCCATGACATCCGCCGCGCTTCCGGCGAAGCGCTCAGATGTGTCGGCATCGTGTTCCAGGCACGTACGCTCGACCTCGATCTCAGCGTGTACCAGAACCTCTCCTACCATGCCTCGCTGCACGGTATCGGCGGCGGCGAAGCCCGGCAGCGCATCGCCGCCCTGCTCGAAACGGTCGACATGCAGGGCCGTGAGCATGACAAGGCCCGTTCTCTCTCCGGCGGCCAGATGCGACGGATCGAAATCGCCAGGGCTCTGCTCCACCGCCCCTCCCTGCTGCTGCTCGACGAGGCGACCGTCGGTCTCGACGTCCAGTCGCGCGCCGGCATCCTGGCCACCATCCGCAGGCTCGTCGAAACCGAAGGCATCGGCGTTCTGTGGGCCACGCACCTGATCGACGAAGTCGACGACAGCGACCATGCCGTCGTGCTGCGACAGGGCAACCTTGTCGCCAGCGGCACGGTGTCCGATCTCATCCAGGCCAGCGGCGCCGGTTCGATCCGCGACGCCTTCTCGAAGCTCAACCGCAGCGAGACGACCGGCATTGCGGAGATTTCGCCATGAGCACGTCCGCGATGCCGCAAAAGGTCGCCTCCGTCACGCCGGAGAGGTCGGACGCGTTCGGTCCGCGCCACTATCTCGTCTGCCTCAAGGGCATCGTCCTGCGCGAGTGCCTGCGTTTCCTGCATCAACGCGAGCGCTTCATCTCCTCGCTGGTCAGGCCGCTCGTCTGGCTGTTCATCTTCGCCGCCGGCTTTCGCCAGGTGCTCGGCGTCTCGATCATACCGCCCTATAAAACCTACGTCCTTTACGAGGTCTACATCACGCCCGGCCTGTGCGGCATGATCCTTCTGTTCTCTGGCATGCAGTCTTCGCTGTCGATGGTCTACGACCGCGAGATGGGCAATATGCGCACCCTGCTTGTCAGCCCATTTCCGCGCTGGTTTCTGTTGGTGTCCAAGATGCTCGCCGGCGTCGCCGTATCGATCGCGCAGGTCTACGCGTTCCTGATCGTGGCCTGGTTCTGGGGCGTCAAGGCGCCGCCCCTTGGCTACCTGTTCGTGCTGCCGGCGCTGTTTCTGTCGGGCATGATGCTTTGCGCCCTCGGGATGCTTTTATCCTCGGTGATCAAGCAACTCGAAAACTTTGCCGGCATCATGAACTTCGTCATATTCCCTGGCTATTTCGCCTCACCCGCCTTGTATCCGTTGTGGCGCATCCAGGAAGCCAGCCCTCTCCTCTACAAGATCTGCATCGTCAATCCGTTCACCTACGCGGTCGAACTCATCCGCTTCGCCTTTTACGGTCAGATCGATTGGGTGTCGCTGGGCGTCGTCGCCGGATGCACGCTGCTGTTTCTGGCCGGAGCCATCATCGCCTACGACCCCTCGCGCGGCCTGATGACCCGCAAGCAGGATACGGGAGGAAATGCCTGATGACGGGAATGCTTGCTCGCAGCCTGGTTGTGGTCGCCATGCTAGCGCCGGGCGCGAATGCCGGGGCGGCGACCGCCGATCCGGGCTGGCCCTGCGTCCAGCGCAAGGTGCCGCAATTGTCGCTCGGCCAGGTCTGGAACGGGCCGGACCTTCCGCCGTCGGCCAAGGACTGGTCAAACGACTCATCGGTCTCCGCCCTTGTCGAGGACGTCTCGGCGCGGCGGCTGCCGCTCGGCGACGCTCAGAAGAAAATCAGGGATTTTGCGGCATCGCTTCCGGCCGAGCAGCTTGCGCCGAAAATGGCGATGCTCGTGCAGGGCATGTTCGACCACATGGACGCCGAGCGTTCGCACGTCATTTCCGGCATTTCCCGTTATGCCCACAGGCAGCTCGAAATGGCCGCCGACTTGCGCAAGCAAGCGTCCGACGTCGATGCGTTGCGGACAAAACCCGGCGCGGATCAGGACGAGGTCGAGCGGCGGACCGACCAGCTGAATTTCGCGACGCGCATCTTCACGGAGCGCGCGCAATCACTGACCTACGTCTGTGACGTGCCGACGATAATCGAGCAGCGGCTTTACCAGCTGGCCAAGACCGTCTCGGAGACGCTTGCCGCGAAGAAATAACTCTTCCTGGAATTGCTCTAGCTGCTCCGGCCGGGCAGCACGCGCCAGCGCTGCACGAAATAGCCGGGATGTGTGTCCAGCCAATGCGCGACCAGCGGCTGTGCCTGCATGAAGGCCACTCCGGGATTCATGGCCAGGCCGTCCGCCATTTCCTCGCGTTGCTCACAGGTCTGCGGCACGGTCGTCATGCAGACCATCATCACGATTGTATAAAGCATTGCCCCTTCCCCTTCGAAATCCCGAACCCCACGCCGGGACGCATGCGATTTGCCTGCAGGTTTGGCTGCACTTCCGCCTTGTGTGAATTGCTGCCCTGCCCTTCCATCAGCAATATGCCATGCAGGCCTGCCGACCACCATGGCGATGACCCATTGCTCACGCCCTTCCCCAACCTTTTCGCACGATCCCCGACAGCCGATATGTCAGGCGTTTCACTTGGGCCGCCTTGCAGGCGTTCTCGCTTGCCGTGTCGGCGCTGCTTCATCCGCTTCGGCATGTGGATACAGTTTGCCGAACAGGGGCAGGTAAGTCGCGCCCTTGCGCATCAGGAAATCGTTGAAGGTTGCCATCGCGGGCGAGATCACGTGATCGGTGCGCATCACCGAAAACCATTGCCGGCGGATCGGCATGCCGGCCACGTCGAGAATGACGAGCCGACCGGCTTCCGTTTCCGCGGCGATGGTGTGGGCGGAGATGAAGGCAATACCGAGACCTGCCATCACCGCCTGCTTGATCGTCTCGTTCGACCCCATCTCGACGCCGAGATCGTCGATCCGGCCAGGCACGTCGCTCAGGAATATCTCCAGCGAGATGCGCGTGCCCGAGCCTGGCTCGCGGATCAGGAAATGCTCCTCGGCGATCCTTTCCTTGGAAATGTCGCGTGCCGAAACCAGTTTGTGTTCGGGCGGCGCGATGATGACCAGCGGATGGTCGCCGAAGACCGAAGCGCGCACCGAAACTTCCTTGGGTGGACGGCCCATCAGCGCGATGTCGATGTCGTGATTCTTCAGCCTGTCGATCGTTTCGGCTCTATTGCCGATGGCAAGCCGCATGTCGATGTCGGGATGTTCCTTCATGAAGCCGGCCATCAGCCGCGGCGCGAAATATTTGGCGGTGGAGACGACGCCGAGCCTCAGGCTGCCGGCGCGCACGCCCTTGATGGCGTCCATCTCGTCTTCAAGCATGCGCAGCCGCTCCTCGATGGCCTGCGCGGCCTCGACGAAGGCCAGCCCTGCGGTAGTAGGACGCATGCCGTCCGACGTCCGGTCGAACAAGGCCAGCTGGAACTCCTCCTCCACTTGTCGCAACTGGATCGTAACCGCTGGAGGAGAGAGGCCTAACACCTTGGCCGCGCTCACGATTTTCCCGTGGCTGACGATGGCCTGGACGGTCTTGAATTGCTTGAGCGTGAGAGTCCTCATGCAGCATACTAAATTATTTTTAGCGCCAAGGTAAAGTTATTGAATTTTACTTATCTTGGACCGTTTGGTTTCATCTCTCCATCCGGCGCCTGGGAAATACGCCGGACCGGGAGGTTACGATGCCAGCGGCAACGCTCGACGCTTTTCTGAACTCCTATCTCGGCGATCAGCCGGACGAACGCCGATCCGCGGTCGTCACCACCGTCCGTCAGTTCACGCAGGCGGCTACCAAGGTCCGCAATGCCATCAACCAGGGAGCGCTCGGCGCCGCTTTTGCCGGGACCCGAGGCGCCAATGCCGACGGCGATGTCCAGAAGGATCTCGACGTCTTCGCCGACGACATCTTCCTCGACGCCATGCGTCGCGCCCCGGTCGCGCTCTATGCCTCCGAGGAGCTGGAGCAGCCTGTCCTGCTCGACAGGCAAGCCCCCCTCGCCGTCGCCATTGACCCGCTGGACGGCTCCTCCAACATCGACACCAACGTGTCGGTCGGAACGATTTTCTCGCTCCTCCCTGCAACTGGCGCGCCGGACGCCGATCCGGCCGCCTCCTTTTTGCAGGCAGGCGCGAACATGCTGGGCGCCGGCTTCTTTATCTACGGGCCGCAGTTGGCGCTCGTTCTGTCGCTCGGCAGCGGCACGCACGTCTTCGTGCATTCGACCAGGCTAGGCACCTTCGTCCAGGCCTACGAAAGCCGGATCATTCCGGAGCGGACCCAGGAGTTCGCCATCAACGCCGCCAACTACCGCCACTGGGACGAGGCCGTGCGCCTCTATGTCGATGACTGCCTGGAAGGCACCGAAGGCCCACGGGAGAAGGATTTCAACATGCGCTGGATCGCCTCTTTGGTTGCCGAATGCTACCGCATATTGATGCGCGGCGGCGTGTTTCTGTATCCCGGCGACCAACGCCGGGGTTACAGCCAGGGACGGCTTCGGCTGGTCTATGAGGCCAATCCGATTGCCTATCTGATCGAACAGGCGGCCGGTGCCGCGACCGATGCGATCACCCGCATCCTGGAAATCGAACCCGAGAGCCTGCATCAGCGCGTACCCGTGGTCTTCGGATCCGCGCGGGAAGTCGCGCGGATCGCCCGCTACCACACCGAGCCCAGCGCCATCGGCGAGCGTGCGCCGCTGTTCAGCCGCCGCGGACTCTTCAGGGCCTGAGCGGAACCATGTCGGCGAAGCACCCCATCATCACCATCACCGGGTCGTCGGGCGCGGGCACGACCTCGGTCAAGCGCATCTTCGAGATGATCTTCCGGCGCGAGAACATCGAGGCTGCCTTCATCGAAGGCGACGCCTTTCATCGCTACGATCGCGCCGCGATGAAGGTGGAGGTCGCCAAGCAGGAAAAGGCAGGCAACCCGAACTTCACCCACTTCCATGCCGAGGCCAACGAGCTCGAGATCCTCGAGGAGGTTTTCGAGGAATATGGCCGCCGGGGGAGCGGGAAGACCCGCACCTACATCCATGACGAGGACGAGGAGAAACAGTACGGCACACCGCCCGGCCATTTCACCGAATGGCGCGAATTCGCGCCGAGCGACCTGCTCTTCTACGAAGGCCTGCATGGCTGCGTCGTCACCGAAAAGATCAATCTGGCCAGGCACGCGGACCTCAAGATCGGCGTGGTGCCGGTCATAAATCTCGAATGGATCCAGAAGATCCATCGCGACCGCGCCACGCGCGGTTATTCGACCGAGGCGGTGATGGACGTGATCCTGCGCCGCATGCCGGACTATGTCCGCTACATCGTCCCGCAATTCTCGCAAACCGCGATCAATTTCCAGCGCGTGCCGATCGTCGACACGTCGAACCCGTTCATCGCGCGCTGGATCCCGACCCCCGACGAATCGATGCTGGTGATCCGCTTCGCCAATCCCCGCGGCATCGATTTCCCTTACCTGCTTTCAATGATCCACGACTCCTTCATGTCGCGGCCGAATTCCATAGTGGTGCCGGGCAACAAGCTCGACCTTGCCATGCAGCTGATCCTGACGCCGCTCATCCTGCAATTGATCGAACGCAAGAAACGTGTGTCGTGAGGAGGATGCCATGACCAGCCTGGCAGCATTGAAGCCCACCGCCGCAGTGTCCGAGCGCGACATGGCGAACGCCATCCGCGCGCTGGCCATGGACAGCGTGCAGAAGGCCAGTTCCGGACATCCGGGCATGCCGATGGGCATGGCCGATGTCGCGACGGTATTGTTCAGCCGCTTCATCGCCATCGATCCGACGGCGCCGGATTGGCCCGATCGCGACCGGTTCGTGCTTTCGGCCGGACACGGCTCGATGCTGCAATATGCCCTGCATTACCTGCTCGGCTACCAGGACATGCCGATCGAGGAGTTGCAGCGGTTCCGTCAGTTGGGCAGCCGTACTGCCGGGCATCCGGAGCATGGCCACGCGCTTGGTATCGAGACGACCACCGGTCCCCTCGGGCAAGGCATTTCGACCGCTGTCGGCATAGCGCTGGCCGAGCGCATGCTGGCCGCCCGCCACGGCGCCGATCTCGTCGACCACTACACCTATGTGATCGCCGGCGACGGCTGCCTGCAGGAAGGCATTAGCCACGAGGCGATCGACCTCGCGGGTCACCTGAAGCTCTCCCGCCTGATCGTGCTTTGGGACGACAACGCGATCTCCATCGACGGACCGACCTCGCTTTCGACATCGATGGATCAGCCGGCCCGGTTCAAAGCCGCCGGATGGCATGTGCAGTCGGTGGACGGCCACGACATGGAAGCCGTCGCTACGGCGATCGAGGCAGCACAGCATTCGGATCGGCCATCCCTGATCGCCTGCCGTACGGTGATCGGCAAGGGCGCCCCCAATCTCGGCGGTTCGGAAAAGACGCATGGCGCGCCGCTGGGCGATGCGGAGATCGCCGCGACGCGCGAAAACATCGGCTGGGCCCACGCGCCGTTCGACGTGCCGCACGACATCCTTTCGGCTTGGCGCGAGATCGCCGAACGCGGCCAGGCGGCGCGGCGCGCCTGGGAGCGGCGGCTTGCCGCCTCGGCGCGCCGCGAAGACTTCGAACGCGCGCTTTCCGGCAAGTTGCCCGATGCGGTCTTCGAAGCGCTGAATGCCTTCCGCGCGGAGCATGTCGAGAAGGCGACCAAGGTCGCGACGCGCAAGGCCTCCGAAATGGCGCTCGCCGCGATCAACGGCGCAACCGAGCTGACGGTCGGCGGCTCCGCCGATCTGACCCATTCGAACTTGACGATCACCAAAGGCATGGATCGCATAGCGCCGGGCGGCTATGCAGGCCGCTATATTCACTACGGCATTCGCGAGCACGGCATGGCCGCGGCCATGAACGGCATCGCCCTGCATGGCGGGTTCATACCTTATGGCGGCACTTTCCTGTGCTTCGCCGACTATGCTCGCGGCGCGATGCGGCTCTCGGCGCTCATGAGCCAGCGCGTCGTCTATGTGATGACGCACGATTCCATCGGCCTCGGCGAGGACGGACCGACCCATCAGCCGGTCGAGCACCTGGCGATGCTGCGGGCGACGCCGAACCTCAACGTCTTCCGCCCGGCCGACATCATCGAAACGGCGGAGTGCTGGGAACTGGCGCTGAAGAGCGGGACGCGGCCGAGCGTGCTCGTGCTCTCGCGCCAGAACCTGCCGATGCTGCGCCAGGTACATGGCCACGAGAACCGGTCCGGCCGCGGCGCTTACGTCTTGCGCGAGCCATCCGCGCACCGCGCCGTGACGCTGATCGCCACCGGCTCGGAGGTCGAGATCGCCGTTGCCGCCGCCGAACGGCTGGAAACCCAGCACGGCGTCGCCGCCGCGGTCGTCTCGATGCCGTGCTGGGAATTGTTCGAGGAACAGGAAGCCGACTACCACAAGTCCGTCCTCGGCTCGGCGCCGCGCGTCGCCATCGAGGCGGCCGCCCGTCTCGGCTGGGATCGCTGGATCGGCGACACGGGCGCTTTTGTCGGCATGACCGGCTTCGGCGCCAGTGCCCCCGCCCCTGACCTGTATCGGCATTTCGGCATCACACCCGAAGCCGTCGCCGCGGCGGCGCTGAAACTCATCATCTAGGAGGACCGACAATGGCCCGCATCACCCTTCGCCAGCTTCTCGACCATGCCGCCGAGCACGGTTACGGCGTGCCGGCATTCAACATCAACAACATGGAACAGGGCCTCGCCATCATGGAGGCGGCCAGGGCCTGCGACGCGCCTGTGATCATCCAGGCTTCGCGCGGCGCCCGCTCCTATGCCAACGACATCATGCTGTCCAGGATGATGGAGGCGCTGACCGAGATCCATCCGGCCATTCCGCTGTGCATCCATCAGGATCACGGCAACAACGAAGCCACCTGCCTTTCGGCGATCCGCCACGGCTTCACCTCGGTGATGATGGACGGGTCGTTGATGGCGGACGCCAAGACCCCAGCGAGCTACGACTACAACGTCGCCATCACCGAACGCGTCGCGCGCATGGCGCATTGGGTCGGCGCTTCCGTCGAAGGCGAGCTCGGCGTGCTCGGCTCGCTGGAAACCGGCCAGGGCGAAGCGGAGGACGGTCACGGAGCGGAGGGCGCGCTGTCGCACGACCAGCTCCTGACCGATCCCGATCAGGCGGTCGACTTCGTGACCGCCACCCGCGTCGATGCGCTCGCCATCGCCTGCGGCACCTCCCACGGCGCCTACAAGTTCACGCGCAAGCCGGACGGCGACATCCTGGCCATGCAGGTGATCGAGGCGATCCACGAGAAGCTGCCGAACACGCATCTGGTCATGCACGGTTCGTCCTCCGTGCCGCAGGAGCTGCAGGACATTATCAACAAGTACGGCGGCGAGATGCCCCAGACCTTCGGCGTTCCGGTCGAGGAGATCGAGCGCGGCATCCGCTACGGCGTGCGCAAGGTCAACATCGACACCGATTGCCGCATGGCCATGGCCGGGCAGTTCCGCCGCGTCGCGACGCAGGATCCGCGTGAATTCGATCCGCGAAAATTCCTGAAGCCCGCCATGGACGCCTTGCGCGACCTCTGCCGCGATCGCTTCGAACGCTTCGGCACCGCGGGCAACGCCTCGAAGATCAAGGTCATCGCCATGGACGAGATGGCCAAGCGCTACGCCGCGGGAAAGCTCGACCCGCAGATCGCAACCGCGAAAGCCGCCTGAGCGGCGGTCCGCCAAGCAAGGAAAGGACCAGACTCATGCCCAACAAATCCGAGACCGTGACCGGCAAGGACCGCTACAGATCCGGTGTGATGGAATACAAGAAGATGGGCTATTGGGAGCCTGACTACGAGCCCAAGGACACCGACATAATCTCGGTGTTCAGGATCACGCCGCAGGACGGCGTCGACCCGATTGAGGCCGCCGCGGCAGTCGCCGGCGAATCCTCGACCGCAACCTGGACTGTGGTCTGGACGGACCGGCTGACGGCGAGCGAAAAATACCGCGCCAAGGCCTATCGGGTCGACCCCGTGCCGAACGCGCCCGGACAGTACTTCGCCTATATCGCCTACGATCTCGACCTGTTCGAGCCGGGTTCGATCGCCAATCTTTCGGCATCGATCATCGGCAACGTCTTCGGCTTCAAGCCATTGAAAGCATTGCGGTTGGAGGACATGCGTTTTCCCGTCGCCTATGTGAAGACCTTCCAGGGTCCGGCGACCGGTATCGTTGTCGAGCGCGAGCGCCTCGACAAGTTCGGCCGCCCGCTGCTCGGCGCCACCGTCAAGCCGAAGCTCGGCCTTTCCGGCCGCAACTACGGCCGTGTCGTCTACGAGGCGCTGAAAGGCGGGCTCGATTTCACCAAGGACGACGAAAACATCAACTCGCAGCCCTTCATGCATTGGCGCGAGCGTTTCCTCTACTGCATGGAGGCGGTCAACAAGGCGCAGGCCGAGACCGGCGAGATCAAGGGGACCTATCTCAACGTCACCGCGGCCACCATGGAGGACATGTACGAAAGGGCCGACTTCGCCAGGGAGCTCGGCTCCAACATCGTCATGATCGACCTCGTGATCGGCTACACGGCGATCCAGTCGATGGCAAAGTGGGCGCGCAGGAACGACATGATTCTGCACCTGCATCGCGCCGGGCACTCGACCTACACGCGGCAGAAGTCGCACGGCGTTTCCTTCCGCGTCATCGCCAAATGGATGCGGCTTGCCGGCGTCGATCACATCCATGCCGGCACCGTCGTCGGCAAGCTGGAAGGCGACCCGGCGACGACAAGGGGTTACTACGATATCTGCCGCGAGGACCATAACCCGATGCGGCTGGAGAACGGCATCTTCTTCGACCAGCACTGGGCATCGCTCAACAAGCTGATGCCGGTGGCGTCGGGCGGCATCCATGCCGGCCAGATGCATCAGCTCATCGACCTGCTCGGCGAGGATGTCGTGCTCCAGTTCGGCGGCGGCACGATCGGCCATCCGATGGGGATCGCGGCCGGCGCCACCGCCAACAGGGTGGCCCTCGAAGCGATGATCCTCGCCCGCAACGAGGGTCGCGACTACCTGCGGGAAGGGCCTGAGATCCTCGAGCGCGCCGCCCGCTCATGCCTGCCTCTGCGGCAGGCCCTCGACGTCTGGAAGGACGTGACATTCAACTACGCCTCGACCGACACGCCGGACTTCGTTCCGGTGGCAACAGCCGCCGAATAAGGAGACAGACAATGCGCATAACCCAAGGGGCCTTTTCCTTCCTGCCCGACCTGACCGACGATCAGATCCGCGCGCAGGTGCAGTATTGCATCGACAACAAATGGGCCGTCAGCCTCGAGTTCACCGACGACCCGCACCCGCGCAACACCTATTGGGACATGTGGGGCCACCCGATGTTCGACAATCCCGACGCGGCGGCGCTGATGATGGAGCTCAACGCATGCCGCAAGCTCTATGGCGATCGCTATATCCGCGTCGTCGCCTTCGATTCCTCGCAGGGCTGGGAATCGGTGAAGCTCTCCTTCATCGTGAACCGCCCGGCCGAGGAACCCGGCTACCGGCTCGACAGGCAGGAAACCGCGGGCCGCATGATCCGCTACACCACCAAGCCCTATGCGGCCGACAGGCCGGCCGGGGCGAGATACGGCTGATCGTCGCGACAGGAGGAAAATACCATGCCGGCGCCAGCCTTAGCCGAAACGCAAGTGCCGCAAGCCGCCGCCCCGGCGGCGATCGATCTGCGCGAGGAATTCGAAACGTCCGGCGTCAAGGACGTCCTGGCCGAGCTCGACCGCGATCTGATCGGGCTCGCCCCGGTCAAGCGACGCATCCGCGAGACGGCGGCGCTCCTGCTGGTCGAGCGGGCCCGCCGCCGCATGGGCCTCGCGCACGAAACGCCGACGCTGCATATGAGCTTCACCGGCAATCCGGGCACCGGCAAGACGACCGTCGCGCTGCGCATGGCCGACCTGCTGCATCGCCTGGGCTATATCCGCAAGGGCCATCTGGTTTCGGTTACCCGCGACGATCTGGTCGGCCAGTATATCGGCCATACGGCCCCCAAGACCAAGGAGATCCTGAAGAAGGCGATGGGCGGCGTCCTGTTCATCGACGAGGCCTATTATCTCTATCGCCCTGAGAACGAACGGGATTACGGCCAGGAAGCGATCGAGATCCTGCTGCAGGTGATGGAGAACCAGCGCGACGATCTCGTCGTCGTCCTCGCCGGCTATGCGCAGCGCATGGATCGCTTCTTCGAAAGCAATCCGGGATTCCGTTCACGCGTTGCCCACCACATCGACTTTCCCGATTATTCCGACGACGAGCTTCTCAGGATCGCGGAACAAATGCTCGAAAAGCAAAACTACCTGTTCGACACCGAGGCAACCGCCGCAATGGCCGACTACATCGCGCGCCGCCGCGCACAACCGCATTTCGCCAATGCCCGCTCGATCCGCAACGCGCTCGACCGGACACGGCTGCGGCAGGCCAACCGCCTGTTCGAGAGCGCTAGGGAACCGCTCGACGCCAAGGCGCTGTCGACGATCTCCGCCGAGGACATCACCGCCAGCCGGGTGTTCGCAGTGAAGCCCGGGGAAGGAGAAGGCAAATGACCGCAAAGACCATCATCGCCCCTTCCGTTCTGTCGTCGGATTTCTCGCGGCTCGGCGACGAGATCGAAGCGGTCGCGCGGGCGGGCGCCGACTGGATCCATCTCGACGTTATGGACGGACATTTCGTGCCCAACATCACCTTCGGCCCGCCGGTGATCAAGGCGATCCGCGATCGAACCGACAAGATCTTCGACTGTCATCTGATGATCGCGCCGGCCGATCCCTATCTCGCCGCCTTCGCCGACGCCGGTTGCGACATCATCACGGTGCACGCCGAGGCCGGGCCGCATCTCGACCGCTCGCTGCAGGCGATCAGGAACCTCGGCAAAAAGGCCGGCGTGTCGCTCAACCCGTCGACGCCGGAAAGCGTCATCGAATATGTCCTCGACCGGCTCGACCTAGTGCTTTTGATGACCGTCAATCCGGGTTTCGGCGGTCAGGCCTTCATTTCGGCGGTCATCGACAAGGTCAGGCGTGTCAAGGCGCTCGTCGGCCAGCGTCCGATCGACATCGAGATCGACGGCGGCGTCACGCCCGAGACGGCTCCCCTTGTTACCGCGGCCGGCGCCAATGTGCTCGTCGCCGGCTCCGCCGTTTTCAAGGGTGGCGCCGAGGCCGCCTATCGCGCCAATATTGGCGCGATCAGACAGGCGGCCGACGGAGCGGTCCGGCGAGCCGCGTGAACCACTTGCGGAGGATGACATGGCGGCAATCCCACCGGTCTGCGATTTCGGCTGGCAAGGCGTCGACGCCGTCTTGCCCGGCATCGACGGCAGATCGCATTCGATCTTCGGCCAGGCCGGACCCAACGGGCTGGTCGTCGCCTTCATCTGCAATCACTGCCCCTATGTGAAGGCGGTGATTTCGCGCATCGTGCGCGACGCCGACGACCTCAAGGCCGAGGGTATCGGCTTTGTTGCGGTCAACGCCAACGATGCCGACGCCTATCCTGACGATGGCTTCGACAACATGAAGCTCTTCGCCAGGGCGAACGCCTTCACCTTCCCGTATCTCCATGACGAGTCGCAGGCGGTGGCGCGCGCCTATGGCGCCGTGTGCACCCCGGATTTCTTCGGCCTCAACGGCGAGCTGACGCTGCAATATCGCGGCCGGCTGGATGCATCGCGACGCGAGGCCGGACAGCCTGGACTGAGACGCGATCTGCTGGAGGCGATGAAGCAGGTTGCCCGAACCGGTAACGGACCGCGCGACCAGATCGCTTCGATCGGCTGCTCGATCAAATGGAAGGAGGCCGCATGAAAGGCGCAAGCAAGCCGTTTGGGTCGCCAAGGGCGATCCTGTTCGATCTCGACGGCACGCTGATCGATTCGGCGCCCGACATCGCGGCGGCCGTGAACGAACTGCTGGCCGGCCGCGATCTGCCGCCGCTCAGCGTGGATCGGGTCAGGGCGATGATCGGCGGCGGTGTCATGAAATTGGTCGAGCGCGCTTTCGCCGCCTCGGGGTCGCGGCTTGCCGGCAGCGTTCTCGAGGAAGCCAATCGCGACATGGCGCCGATCTACCGCAGACATCTGACCGGGCTGACGAAGCTGATGCCTGGCGTCAGGGAAGTTCTCACCCACTTCCATCTGAACGGAACGGCCATGGGCGTTGCCACCAACAAGCCGCAATTGGCAACGCGCGAAATCCTGCTGCATTTCCACTTGACGGAATATCTCGGCGCGATCGTCGGCGGAGATGCCGTGACAAACCTGAAACCGGCGCCTGACGCTTTGCTTCTGGCGCTCGACCAGCTTGGCGTCGAACCATACGAGGCGCTGATGGTTGGAGACAGCATCAGCGACGTCGGCGCCGCGCGCGCGGCCGGCATGCCGGTCGTTCTGCTGCGCGGCGGCTACACCCATGTCCCCGTCGAGGAGCTGGGCGCGGACCTCGTATGCGACAGCTTGCTCGATCTGCCTTCCGCCATGCGGAGGCTGCGTGACGCCGCGTAGAGCGGCTCGGCGATTCTATCAACGCTGAACCGCTCTAGGCCGTCACTTCGAGAATTGCTTGAGATAGGCGATGACGTTGGCCACGTCCTTGTCGTCCTTGAGGCCTGCAAACGCCATCTTCGTGCCTTTCACCATGGCCTTTGGATCATGGAGATAGGTCGTCAGCGTCGGCTCGTCCCATTTGACGCCGGACTTTCCGGCCGCGACCATGGCCTGGGAATAGCTGAATCCCGGATGCGTGCCGGCCGTGCGGCCGATGACGCCGTTCAACGACGGACCGACCTTGTTCTGGTCCTTGTCCGCGACGTGGCAGACCTTGCATTTGGTGAAGACCTTCTCGCCTGCCGCCGCATCCTGTGCGTAGGATTGGTCCGTAATGAAAGTAACCAGGAATATGGCGGCGAAAAATGCGATAGCGCGCATGGCAATTCCTCATTAATCGTCAAATCCCCGGCACGAGCAAAAAGCTAACCGGCGGATGGCGGAAGTCAATCATACGAAGGTCCAGACTGCCGCATCCGAGAGAGCCCATCCTGTACTTTCGACTTTGTTGACGGTCCTGGGGCGAGCGCGTAGCTTCAGGCCGTTCTGGATTCCCAAGGGCACCTCGGGACACCGGTCAGGCTGGTTTCATCCAGGCTGAGATTTGCCCAGGCAATGGGGGCGGCGGCATTTCGCCAGAGCGGGCGTCTTCGCGCGCGCAAGAGGTGCTGAATGAATATGGTCGACCTCATATTGACGGTTTGCCTGAGTGCCAATCCCGGCGATTGCCGAGACGAGCATCTCTATTTTGAAAGCCGCGGCTCCCTGTTCCAATGCATGATGCTGGCGCCCAGCGAAATCGCGAAATGGTCGCAGGAACACCCGGCCTTGAAGGTCAGGCGCTGGAAATGCGCTTTCCCGACGAAGGACCGGGCAATCTGACCGGCGCCGCTGGTTTGTTGCAGTCCCGGGAGGACACATCGTGATTTCGCGGCGGGAAGCGCTCCGTCTGGCGGCTCTTGGAACGGCGGCGGTTCTCGGCTCACACGCCGTTGCCGCCTCCGCCGCGTCCAAGCTTCGCATCGGCGTGCTGAAGTTCGGCACGGTGAGCTGGGAGCTTGATACGCTGAAGCAGCACAAGTTCGACGCCGCCAACGGGATCGATCTGGACGTCATCAATTTCGCCGGGGAGGATGCGACCAATGTGGCGATGCTGGCGGGCGCGATCGACATGATCGTGACCGATTGGCTGTGGGTCTCGCGCCAGCGCTCGGAGGGCGGCGACGTCACATTGGCCCCCTATTCGACCGCCGTCGGGGCGATCATGGTGAAGGACGCATCGCCGATCCGCACGATCGCAGACCTCAAGGGAAAGAAGATCGGCGTCGCCGGCGGAGCCATCGACAAGAGCTGGCTGCTGATACAGGCGCTGGCCAGGCGCGATCACGGCATCGACCTGCCGGCGGTCAGCGATGTCGTCTTTGGCGCGCCGCCGCTGATTTCGCAAAAGGCCATTCAGGGCGAGCTCGATGCGGCGCTCAATTTCTGGCACTTCTGCGCCAGGCTCGAGGCCGACGGCTTTCGTCGGCTGATCGGCGCCGGCGACGCGCAGATGGCGCTCGGAGCATCGGGTCCGGTATCCGCGCTTGGCTATGTCTTCCACGACAAATGGGCGAACGACAATCCGCAAGCCGCCCGCGGCTTCCTCAAGGCTTCCGCGCAGGCCAAGGATCTGCTGGCAAGGTCCGACGAAGAGTGGCTGCGCCTCGCGCCGGTCATCCGCGCGGACGGCAAGGAGCTGGCCAAGCTGCGCGAACGCTACCGCGAGGGCATCCCCAGGCGGCCGGTCGCCGAGGAGGCGGTCGATGCCGGCAGGCTCTATCGGGTGCTGGCCCGAATCGGCGGCGAAAAGCTGGTCGGCAGCGCGCCGGAGATGGCGCCCGGCACATTCTGGCGGGAGCCGCCGCAATGACCGCAAGAGACGGTGGCGATCGCACGCTCGGCGAAGCGGCCGGCATCTCCAGCCGTTCCGGCTCCGCTGCGACGCTGATGCCCGCGCTGACGGTGACAGTCTCCTTGCTCGGGCTTGGCCTGCTGTGGAGCCTGGCGGCGAATACCTGGCCGAGTCCCGCCTTTCCGGGACCAGGTGAGGTCTGGCAGGTGCTGCTGAGAGAGGCGGCGAGCGGCGACCTTTTCTACCACCTCGGCGCAACACTGGGCCGGGTCGCCGCGGCGTATCTCGTCGCGATGATCGTCGGATCGGCGATCGGCATCCTCCTCGGCAGCTACCGCCGCGCGGACCGGTTCTTCAACCCCTGGGTCATCCTGTTCCTCAACATCCCCGCGCTGGTGGTCATCGTGCTGGCCTATATCTGGTTCGGCCTCAACGAGGCGGCGGCGATAGGCGCGGTCGCCGTGAACAAGATCCCGAATGTCGTGGTGACCATGCGCGAGGGCGCCAGGGCGCTGGACCCGAGTTACGCCGAAATGGCGGCCGTCTACCGCTTCGGTCCCCTCGACCGCCTTCGCCATATCCTGCTGCCGCAATTGCAGCCCTATCTGGCCGCGGCCTCGCGCTCCGGTATCGCTCTCATCTGGAAGATCGTTCTGGTGGTCGAACTGCTCGGCCGCTCCAACGGCGTGGGCTTTCAGATCCACCTCTATTTCCAGCTTTTCGACGTCGCCGCCATTCTCGCCTACACGCTGGCATTCGTGGCGGTGATGCTCGTGATCGAACTTCTTCTGGTGCAGCCCGTTGAACGACATGCAACCCGTTGGCGCCGCCGCTCCGCTTAGGGTCGACATCGCCGAAAAAACCTTCATGTCCGCGCAGGGTGTCTCGGTCATGGCGCTGAAGAACCTTTCCTTCGAGGTCCAACAAGGCGAATTCGCCTGCCTGCTCGGGCCATCCGGCTGCGGCAAGACCACGACGCTGCGCATTCTGCTTGGGCTCGACAGGCAGTTCTCCGGTTCTTTCCAGCTGCCCGAAGGCGGCTCGAACCGCATAGCCGCCGTGTTCCAGGAACCCACCTTGCTGCCCTGGCGCACGGTGGAACAGAACGTCAGGCTGGCGCTGCCGAAAGACCTGCGCGCGAAAAATCTCGACGCGCTGTTCGACACGCTCGGTCTCGCCGGCATGCGCTCGCTCTATCCGGCGGAGCTTTCGCTCGGCCTTGCGCGAAGGGCGGCGCTCGCGCGCGCCTTCGCGACCGAGCCGGCGGTGCTGTTCCTCGACGAGCCCTTCGTCTCGCTCGACGGACGGACCGCCGGGCAACTCCGGCGCCTGCTTCTCGACGTCTGGTCGGCCAAGCCCACGACCGCCCTGATGGTGACACACAACCTGACCGAGGCGCTAACGCTGGCGGACCGCATCATCGTGCTTGCGCCGCGGCCCTCGCACGTGCTCGGCGTTTTCGACATAGGGCTGCCCCGGCAACACCGCGGCCCCGAGGCGACGAACGGCCTTTTGCGATCGTTCCATCAGAAATTTCCGGGCGTGGCCTGACCGCCCTGGTCTATGCAGTTCCGGACGGAAAACCACTGCGGACTTTCCCGGATGCTTCAGAAGCAGCGCACGTCGGCTTCGGCCTGCGCCTGCTTCAGCTCCGTCCGCGCGGCTTTCGCCGGCGCGCTTTCGCGGAACAGACCTGCATTCTCGCCTGTCGTCAGGGACAGGCTCTTGAAGGTCTCGGCCCTCTCATAATGGTCGTAAGGGAGGATCGAGGCGATGACGTCGATCGAGCATGAGCAACTCTCCAGCGCCTGACGCGTCTGGCCGTTGGTCTGCATGCAGCCGAGCACGTAGTCGACAATCGTCGCCGTCGGGTAGTCCTCCGCGGCGCCGGCCGGGTTTGCAAGGACCATTGCCGGCGAAAAGAGGAGCGGAAGGATCGAAAATCCAACATATCTGACCATGAGAAATTCCTCCGATTGCCCGCGCGCGCTGCAGCGAGGCAGCACCATCGTGCCCAGTTGGCGGCATGCCGCAAGCCCGGTCAAGTTCTCACCGCCCCGGTATAGGACCAAAGGAGGAATGCCTTTCCCACCGACGGCAGCTCTCCAAAGCAGCTTCACGGTTCGTCCCAGCGCCCATCTTAGCGAGTATTTTTTCATAACCAGATCAATGCGGACAACCAGAGATATCGAGCGAAACGAGGTACAAGAATATTTAGAAATATACTTAGAAGTTTATCACGCCTATAATACGATCATATTAGATATTGCATATGAAATCATTCGATTTTAAACTTCTAACCATGGTGAAATTTTGAATGTCTTTTTTCTCTAAATTTTATATTGCGTCGCACTAGATAAATGCTGCAGCGCACAATTCAGGCGGGGGTTTTTCCTTGCCTGACATTTTGCAATGACATAGCCTTACCCTGTTTCCGGCTTCAAGGACATCGCTGTAACAAGGGAGCGGCGGCAGTCTTTCGTAGGCCAACCGGGCGGGTGCAGGCTAGGCTGATTTGGTAGAGGATAGGAAAGTTCCTCTGCTACTTGCAGTTTAGGTCGTGACAGCTGCCGGAAATACTTCCCAATACCAATCGCCTGAACAAGCTCTTGCGAGCTTGATTGCCGATTTCTTGTTGTCAACATGGGAGGAATTTGATGCGCGCACTTACTCAAGCCACCTACATCGCAACAACCGCCGCGCTACTGTCGTTAGGCGCACTCTATACAGCGTCAGCCAACGAAGACCTCGTGAAGATGGCCGAAAATCCGAAAGACTGGGTGATGCAGACTGGCGACTACGCCAACACCCGGTATACCAAGCTCAAGCAGATCACCAAGGAAAACGTGAAGAACCTGCAGGTCAAATGGACCTTCTCGACCGGCGTGCTGCGCGGCCACGAGGGCGGACCGCTGATCATCGGCAACGTGATGTATGTTCACACACCGTTCCCGAACACCGTCTTCGCCCTCGATCTCGACAATGACGGGAAGATCCTCTGGAAGTACGAACCCAAGCAAGACACCAACGTCATTCCGATCATGTGCTGCGACACGGTCAATCGCGGCGTCGCCTACGGAGACGGCAAGATCATTCTCAACCAGGCCGACACAACCGTCGTTGCGCTCGATGCCAAGACCGGCAAGGTCGTGTGGTCGGTCAAGAACGGCGAACAGACCGACGGCGGCAAGGGTGAGTCCGGCACATCGGCGCCGGTGGTCATCAAGGACAAGGTCCTCGTTGGCGTATCCGGTGCGGAATTCGGCGTCCGCGGCTGGCTGGCCGCCTACAATCTGAAGGATGGCAAGCTCGCCTGGAAGGCTTATTCGGAAGGTCCGGATGCGGACACCTTGCTCGATCCCGAGAAGACCACGCAGCTCGGCAAGTCGGTGGGAAAGGACTCCGGCACGAATACCTGGGAAGGCGAGCAGTGGAAGACGGGCGGCGGCACGACCTGGGGATGGTATTCCTATGATCCCAAGCTGAACCTCGTCTACTACGGCACCGGCAATCCCTCGACCTGGAACCCGGTCCAGCGCCCCGGAGACAATCGCTGGTCGATGACCATCTTCGCCCGCGATGCCGACACCGGCGTGGCCAAATGGGTCTACCAGATGACCCCGCATGACGAATGGGACTTTGACGGCATCAACGAGATGATTCTCGTCGACGGCATGGAGGTCAAAGGCAAAAAGCACGATGTGCTGGTGCATTTTGACCGCAACGGCTTCGCCTACACCATGGATCGCGCCAACGGCGAACTTCTCGTCGCCAAGAAGTACGACCCGGCGGTGAACTGGGCGACCGAAGTCAATATGGACCCCAACAGCAAGGAATACGGCCGCCCGCAGGTCGTGGCGAAATATTCGACGCAGCAGAACGGCGAAGACACTAACTCGACGGGTATCTGCCCGGCAGCGCTTGGAACCAAGGACCAGCAGCCGGCCGCCTACTCGCCGAAGACCGGGCTGTTCTATGTGCCGACCAACCACGTCTGCATGGACTATGAGCCGTATAAGGTGAGCTACACGGCCGGCCAGCCTTATGTGGGCGCCACGGTGTCGATGTATCCGGCGCCTGGCGGTGACGGCAACATGGGCAACTTCATTGCCTGGGATGCCGCCAAGGGTGAGATCGTCTGGTCGAAGCCCGAGCAGTTCTCGGTGTGGTCGGGCGCTCTGGCGACCGCTGGCGACGTCATCTTCTACGGGACGCTCGAAGGCTACATCAAGGCAGTCGATGAGCACGGCAAGGAACTTTACAAGTTCAAGACCCCGTCCGGCATCATCGGCAACGTCACGCCCTTCGAGCATGACGGCAAGCAGTACATCGCCGTTCTGTCCGGTGTCGGCGGATGGGCAGGTATCGGCCTCGCCGGCGGACTGCTGTCACCCGACAACGCCGCCGCTTGGCATGGCGCCGTCGATCAGGGCCGCGCGCAGGGCGATCAGGCCGCGGTCGTTGGAACAGCCGGTCTCGGAGCGGTCGGTGGCTACGCGGCACTCGCCGACTACACGACGCTGGGCGGCCAGCTCACCGTCTTCGGTCTTCCGGATTGATATCCCGGGAAAACCTTAAGACCGAAGGCTGAAAGATCGAGAGCCCGGATCATTCCGCAGGCAACGGCCGGGCTCTCGATCTGCAGCACACCCAAACACCGGTCAACGCCGCTTCGCGACGGCAACCCTTCGTCCTTGGCAAAATAAGGAAGTGTCTGAATGTCCATCCGCATCGCAGTTTCCGTTCTCGCCCTGACCCTTCTGCCTTTGGCCGGCCCGACTTCAGCGCAGGCCGAGGACAGCGCCGACAAAGCCAAGGCGGTGAAGGACGAGGGCGGCAAATATTTGGATGCGGATGGAAATCCAACCTACAAGATCGAGAACGGAACCGTGGATTGGTACACCTTCAGCGGCTATCGCCGCTATCACTCGGACTGCCATGTCTGCCACGGACAGGACGGGATGGGTTCGACCTATGCCCCGGCCCTGGCGAACAGCCTTAAGACAATCGACTACCCTACCTTCCTCTCGATCGTCGCCCAGGGCCGCAAGAACACCGCCAACGGCAAGGAGAATGTCATGCCGGCCTTTGGCGACAACAAGAACGTCTATTGCTACCTGGATGACCTCTACGTCTATCTGCGCGCCCGCGCCGACGGCGCCGCGCCGCGCGGCAGGCCGCCCAAGCACGAGGACAAACCCCAGGCGGCCAAGGATGCCGAAAAATCCTGCATGGGGGGATGACGTGACAGGCCGGGTTGCATCGAAGCCACGTTTCGTTCTGCCCCTGCTCGGCGCGCTCGCCTTGCTGCCATCGGCCGCCTGGGCGCAAGGCGCCGGCCTTGGCGCAGCGGGAGAGCTGGTCGACCCCGACATCCTGCGCGTCTGCGCCGATCCTTCGAACATGCCCTTCACCGACCAGAACGGTCAGGGATTCGAAAACAAGCTGGCCGAGCTGGTCGCCAGGAAGACAGGGCGGAAGTCGGTCGCCTACACATGGTTTCCGACTGTCATGGGCTTCGTGCGCAACACGCTTGCCGCCAACCGATGCGACATCATCATGGGCTATGCCCAGGGCGACGAGCTGGTGCAGAACACCAACGCCTACTATCGCTCCTCATACGTGCTTGTGCACCCGAAGGGCGATGACCTCGAGGGTGTCGAGACGATCGAGGATCCGAAACTCGCCGGTAAGAGGATCGGCGTCGTCGAACGCACGCCGCCGACCGCCAACATGGCCGCCAACAAGCTCTTGCGAACGGCGAAGATCTACCCGCTGGCCGTCGATACGCGCGTCACCCCGTCGATGGGAGAAGTCGTGCTCAAGGACATGCTTGCCGGCAAGATCGACGCGGCGATCCTGTGGGGGCCGATGGCAGGCTACTACGCAAGGCAGCTCGGCGCGAATGTCACGATCGTTCCGCTGGTCAAGGAAAAGACCGGTTCACGCATGTCCTACCGCATCACCATGGGCGTGCGTCCATCCGACCAGGAATGGAAGCGTATGCTCAACAAGGTGATCCGCGAGAACCAGGCGGAGATCAACAAGCTCCTGCTCGACTACAACGTGCCGCTGATCGACGAACATGACAACCCGATCACGGCGGCGCCGGGGTGAACGCGATCGGCGCGAAAACGGCGATGGAGGGAAGGAACCGATCTTCGAGGCAGATAGTTTTCTTTAGTTGTTTGAGAACCCGGTGTTTCATTTGTCCATTTGTGAAGTGATGGACGAGCCATTGCACCCGCCCGCAATGGCGCCAACGACATGACCGGCCCCTTCGGGCTGGCAGAAGAGGAGAATGCGATGAAGAAGAGCTGGAAGAAACCGACCATGTGCCAGGTTGCTGCGGGCTTCGAAATTTCGCGGTATCTGCCTGCTGAAATTCCTCCCAGGAAGTAGGCCGCAAGGGTGCATGTCCCTGGCAGCAGGGGCATGCACCCCCGCCGCACGCTTTGCAGCGGGAAACAACGCGGATACAAAGCTGTCTAACGCCGACAAGCCGGCCAGACTGGCCGCGGAGCACGCATTTGCCATGCGCGTGAAGATCATCGGATCGGCGGCCGGAGGCGGCTTTCCGCAATGGAACTGCAATCACCGCCTGAGCCGCGCGGCTCGCAGCGGGATGTCCGGCGTGCATTCGCGAACCCAATCATCCATTGCCGCATCGGCGGACGGGACGGGTTGGGTTCTCTTCAACGCATCGCCCGACATCCGCCAGCAGATTGCGCACGCGCCCGAGCTGCAGCCCGCGGCCGACGCACCGTTGCGCTCGACGCCTATCCGCGCGGTGGTGCTGACCAATGCCGACGTGGACCATATCGCCGGCCTGCTCAGCCTGCGTGAACGACAGCCCTTCGCGATCTATGCGACGGCACAGGTGCTGGCGACGCTGGAGGCGAATTCGATCTTCAATGTCCTCGATCCGGTGATCGTGCCGCGGCGTCTCCTGGCGCCAACGGAGGAAATGGCGATCCGCGGCGCGGACGGCCATCCGACCGGCGTTGTCGTCGGCAGCTTTCCGGTGCCCGGGAAGGTCGCGCTCTACCTCGAGCAAGGAGGCGATCCCGATGCCGACTTCAGCTCCGACACGGGCGACACGATCGGGGTCCGTATCAGCGGGGCCGACGGCAGCGGCGCCGTTTTCTACATTCCGGGCTGCGCGCGCGTCGACGCCGCGCTACGCGCGCGCCTGGCCAACGCCGGCTGCCTTCTGTTCGACGGCACCGTCTACACGGACGACGAGATGATCGCGGCGCGTGTCGGCCAGAAAACCGGCGCGCGCATGGGGCACATCGCAATGTCCGGACAAGCGGGTTCGATTGCCGGCCTGGCCGATGTGAAGATCGCTCGCCGTATCTTCATTCATATCAACAACACCAATCCTGTTCTGGACGAGAATTCCGCCGAACACGCGGCGGTCAGGGCGGCTGGCTGGGAAATCGCCAGCGATGGAATGGAGATGGAATTTTGAGCGATTTCCGCGACGCGGCCAGAGGTGGCCTGTCCAAGAGCGAGCTCGAGGCTGTGCTGCGGCAGGTCGGTGACGAGCGCTATCACAACCGCCATCCTTTCCATCACAGAATGACCGGCGGCGCGCTGTCGAAAGCCGAAATGCAGGCCTGGGCGCTGAACCGATATTGCTACCAGGCGGTCATTCCGCGCAAGGACGCCATGATCCTGGCACATGCCGAGGATCCGGCGTTTCGCGCCGCCTGGCGCAAACGCATCGAGGACCATGACGGCGAGGACGGCTGGAGCGGCGGCATCGCGCGCTGGCTGCATCTGGCGACCTCGCTCGGGCTCGATGGCGAAGCGGTCAAAAGCGAAAGGCTGGCGCTGCCGGCGACCCGCTTCGCCGTCGGCGCCTACCTGTCGTTCTGCACGAACCGGACGCTGCTCGAGGCGGTCGCGTCGTCGCTGACCGAGATGTTCTCGCCGCGCATCATCGGCGAGCGGGTGCCGGCGATGCTGGCGAAATACGATTACATCACCGAGGATACGCTGGCCTATTTCAGCCGGCGGCCCGAACAGGCATCGCGCGACGCAGACTTCGCCCTCGCCTACGTGATGGCCCACGCCGACACGCCCGAACGCCAGCAGCAGGCGATCGATGCGCTGGTGTTCAAATGCGATATACTCTGGGCCATGCTCGATGCTCTCCAGCATGCCTACGGCGCGCCGGGAAACATACCGCCCGGCGCCTTCCGCCCGGAGGCGGCCCAATGATGGCGCTGCGCGAAAGAGCCATTGTGTCGTTGCGGTCGGCGCCATCGCTGCCCAAGCATGTGCGCATCCAGTACGATCCCGTGCGGCAGGCCTTCGCCGTGCTTTCGCCGGAGAAGGTATTCTGGCCGAACGAGATCAGCCTCGACATACTGCGCCGCTGCGACGGCCAGTCCACCGTCGACAGCATCATCGCCGGTCTTGCGGCCGATTATGACGCAGGCCCGGAGGACGTGGCGGCCGACGTCATCGCCTTCCTGCAGGAATGGTCGGACAAGCTTTTGGTGAAGCTATGAGCGAGCCCATTCTGCCTCCGATCGGCATGCTGGCGGAACTGACGCATCGCTGCCCGCTGCAGTGCCCCTATTGCTCCAATCCGCTCGAATTGCTGAAGGCCAATCGCGAACTCGACACGCAGACCTGGCTCGATCTCTTCTCGCAGGCCGCCGATCTCGGCGTGCTGCAGGTGCATCTTTCCGGCGGCGAGCCGACCCTGCGCCGCGACCTCGAGCAATTGATCGCCGGGCTTTCGGCGCGCGGCGTCTACACCAATCTCATCACCGCCGGCATCGGCATCGCCGAGGGCCGTATCGAGGCCTTTGCCGAAGCCGGTCTCGACCACCTGCAACTCAGCTTCCAGGGCGCCCGACCAGTGACCACCGACCGTATCGGCAATCACCAGGGCAGCCATGAGAAGAAGCTGGAGACGGCGCACCGCGCCCGCGCGGCCGGGCTGCCCCTCACCATCAATGCGCCGGTCCACCGGCACAACATCGAGGAAGTGCCGGAATTCATCGATCTCGCCCTCTCCTTGGATGCCGAGCGGCTCGAGATCGCGAACGTCCAGTATGCCGGTTGGGCGCTCGCCAACCGCGACAGGCTGATGCCCGACCTGGCAGCGGTCAACCGCCAGGCGGACATCGTCGCGGCGGCGCGCGAAAGGCTCGCCGGCATCATGGACATCGACTTCGTCACGCCGGATTATTTTGCCATCTATCCCAAGCCATGCATGGGCGGCTGGGCGCGCGACGCGTTCATGGTGGCTCCCGACGGCACCGTGTTGCCGTGCCATGCCGCGCAGACGATTCCCTCGCTCCGCTTCGAGCGCTTCGGAGAACGCAGGCTCGCCGAAATCTGGACCGATTCAGAGGCATTCAACGCCTTCCGCGGCACCGAATGGATGCAGGAACCTTGCCGAAGCTGCGAACGGCGCGAGGTCGATTGGGGTGGGTGCAGATGCCAGGCGATGGCGATTGCCGGCGATGCCACCGCAACGGATCCGGCCTGCGTCAAGTCGCCGATCCACAATCGAATGGCGATACTGACCGACGCTGCGCAGGCGGAGGCAGCGCCCAAGGGAAATGAAAGCTTCATTTTCCGGCGGATCGGCGCCGCAACCCGACCTGACACGCGCGCCGAGCCTGCCCACCGATAACGGCCCGAAGGATACCTTGGCCCTTGGCGGTATCGCCTTGTGTCTCTTGCCGATTAGGCGCCGCTCAAGCTCGGAATCCCGGCCAGATCGATCTCGGTGATGTGCCAGCGGCCAAGGTTTGCGGTGTAGAGCTTGTCGCCCTTGAAGGCGATGTTGGTGGGATGCGCCAGCGTCGTCGCAGACGGATCCTCGATCAGCACTTCGAGATCGCTGTCCTTTCGCCAGCGATAGATGCGGCTCGGCTCGTAGCATGAAATGAGCAGTGAGCCGTCGGAAGCGAAGGCGAGCCCGTCGGGAACATTGCGCACGTCTTCGACGACGACCTGCCGGCGTCCCGCCGTACCATCGGTGAGGATCGGCACATAACTGATGCAGGGCGCATCGCTCTCAACCACATAGAGCCCGTTGGCGTCCGGCGCCATGGCCATGCCGTTGGCGAAGGACATCGCTTCCCGGCACCACAGGCCGCCCTCACCCGTCCGGAGATCGTAGCGAAAGATGCCCGAACGTTTATCCTCGCCCACACTGTCAGACACGTAGAGCCAGCCTCGCGCCTCGTCGATGACCGGATAGTTCGGCACGCGGATGCCGGACGAAGCGAAGCGCTCCATATCGCCCGTCGCGGCATCCCAGCGGAAGATCACAGCATGCTTGAGATCGCAGGCAAAACAATTGCCGGCGCTGTCGAAGGCAATGCCGAGAAGGAAGCCGTCGGTGCCGCCCATGCGCTCGACCGAACCGCCATCGGCGGCAAGCCTCAGGAGGTCGCCAGTCTCGGTGCCGCACCAGATCGATCCGTCGCGATGGACAGCCACGCCCTCCGGATGCGCGACACGCGGATTGCTGAAGATGCCGTCGAAGAAGACACGGGCGGCCGACATATCGAGCAACGGCTTTGCCATGGAACGCTCCTCAGCTTGCGGCAGGCGAGCTTTGCGCGGCGATGCAGCGCTCGACCATGGCGCGGTCGGCCGCGAGGATTTCGGCGATGAGCGCGCCGCGCTCCTTGGCGCTGACGAATTCGAGACGTCGCAGGCCAAGCGGGTCGATGCGGTTTCGCAATACGGCGAGCGTATCGCTGGAGGGCACCGGCACCTCGCGGCAATCGGCATCGAATGTCACTTCGAACCCGGTGGCTTCACGGATCTGCTGCTGGGTAACGCCTGGCATGGTTTCGACGACGGTCAATACCCGCGATGTCTGGTCGAGCCGGAAGATGCAGAGATCGGTGAAAACCAGCGACTTGCCTGTCCGATAGCCCATCGGCTCGCGTTCGGCCGGCGTCAGCAGTCCGCGGGCGGAACTTGCGATCTCGACCGCGTCCACCAGCGACTGGACCGAATGACGCGGGACGTAAAGCAGGTAGTCGCGATGCATGTTGGCGACGTCAGCCATGCCGCCTTGCCCTGGCAGCCGGATGAGGCCGCCGCTCGGCTTGCTGAGCGCGATGGTGTTGACGCGGCCGTGCCGGTCGACCTGCGCCGCGCCGACGATCTCATGCGTCACGGCGCCCGCCTGGTAATAGGTCGAATAGGTGTCGTCGCCGCCGGCATGCGCCACGGCTGTCTCGCAATCGAGGCTTTCGATCAGCGACAGCACCATCGGGCTCGGCGCGATGTCGAGGTGGCCGCAGCTCATCGTCGCGATGATCATGTCCGGCGCGTGCGTCGCCTTGGCCAGCCGGTAGGCGACGTTGGCGAGCGGCGATACCGCCCCGGCGCTGGCGAAGCTCTCATTGTCGAGCTCGGCGGCGATGCGGGCGGCAATGATCTCGTCGACGGTTGCCTTCCCGCTCCCCTGTGCCGGCACCGGCATCGCGAGGACCGTTTCGGCGGTGACCTTGGCCGCTTTTTGAAGCCGCTCCGGCAGGCCGTCAGCAGGCAGGCCGAGCTTGTCCGACAAAGCTGCGTCCTTCGCCGCGAACGCCTCCGACAAGGCCTGATAGTCGGTGACGTAGAATGGCAGGCACGAGGCCGGATAGGCCCCGCCCGGGACCAGCGCTATCGCCGAAACTTGATTGCGGGTAAGCACGCTCTGGCGGCCGTCCCGCCGCAGCGCTCCGACCGGGACGATCTCCTCGACCGTGACCAGCACCTGGCGCGCCGCGCCCGCCATGGCGAAGTCCAGCGCCCGCGGCCCGATGATCTCGACATTGCCGCTTGCGTCGGCGCGCTGGGCATGGGCGATGAACGTATCGAGCCTGAGCGGTGGGACGAACCCCGTATCGGTCCCGGCAAGCGGATCGGGCCTGGCGACCGCACCCGGCACGCGCGCCAGCATGTCGGAGCCCTGAGGCACCTGGAACGGCATCGACGGCAGGTTCTGCTGCGCCGCCCGCAGCGCCTGGATCATGGCCAGAGCCGTCCAGTCGCGGACGGGGATCGCGCCGTTCTCGGCCGCCGCGCGAAACCTCGGCGGCAGCCCGAAGATGTCGAGGCTGGAAAAGCACAGCTCGATTTCCGCCACCGCGCCCGCCTCGAGCAGCAGCTCGAGCGGCAGCCCGCCGGCCCAGGAGACATAGCGCAAATCTTTCACGCCGGACCCGGCGATCGCGCGCAGCAACGCGATCGGCAGCCGGGCGAAGTGGTGGCCGCCGACGCCGAAAGCGTCGCCGTCGCGGACCATCGCCGCCAGCCCCTCGATATCGGTGAAGCGGGGCCGGTTCGGCTTGACCAGGGAAACTGACCTGCGATCTGTCACAGCGCCGAGCCGCTGCACGGTCAGCGCGCCATGCGCCCAGCCGAGGCCGCGATTGTCGTCGTCACTCATGAGCCGGCCTTCTTCACGGCGCTCCTCTCGGCGAACTCCTTGACGCGCCGCTGGCCGATCTCGCTGCGGTAGAGGCCGCCCAATATGTTGCGCTCCATGGCGAGGCCATCCGCCAGATCGCCGGACACGGCATGGGCCGTCAGGGCCTTCAGGCCTTCGATCGCGGCGGCGGGTTCGGCGGCGATCATCCCAGCCAGTTCCAGCGCGCGCGGCATCAGCCTTTCGACATCGACGATCTCGTTGACCAGGCCGGTGCTCACGAATTCGGAGGCCGCCACGATGGCGCCGGTCATCAGCAGAAGATTGGCGCGGTTGCGGCCGAGCTTGGCGACGCTGCGTTGCGTGCCGCCACCGCCGGGGATCAGCCCGAGCTTGATTTCCGGCAAGCCGAGTTTCGCGAACTGGTTGGCGATCACGATATCGCAGCACAGCACCAACTCCATGCCGCCGCCCAGTGCGAAGCCGTTGACCGCCGCGATCACCGGCTTACGGTTGTTCTCGATCGCCGCATACATGCGCGTCCCGGCAGCCTGGAACGTGTCGAACTCTGCCGCCGTCTGGGCGCCGTATTCCTTGATGTCGGCGCCGGCCATGAAGCCGCGCCCCTCGCCTGTCACCACGATCGCGCCGACGCCGGGGTCGGAGGAGAGAGCCTCGAACGCCTCCGTGATCTCACCTTGCATGATCCGGTTCATGGCGTTGAGCTGGTCGGCGCGGCGGAAGGTGACGACCGCGACCCGGCCCTGGGTTTCGACCGTGAGTGTCTGGTAGGCGCCCATCCTCAGACCGCGTCCACGGTCATGTCGCCCGACGCTTCGAGTGCAGCGATCTCGTCCTTCGACAGACCGAACTCGGCCAGGATCTCGCGGCCATGCTGGCCGACCAGCGGCGCCGGACGCTCGATGGTCGCGGGCGTCTCGCTCATCTTGACCGCTGGCGCCACCACCTTCACCTTGCCGCCGCGCGGATGATCGTAGCTGGTGATCATGCCCATATGCGTGACCTGCGGGTCTTCCGCCGCGCGACGAATGTCCTTCACCTCGGCGCACCAGATGTCGGCCTTGAGCAGCCGCGCCAACAGGTCCTGCGTGGCGAATTTCTTCGTCTCGGCATTGACCTTCTCGAACACCTCGTCGCGCTTGTCGAACAAAGTCTTGAGATCGTCGTAGACGGCGAGCTGCGGCGCTTCCAGCACCTCATAGAGCGTCTTGAACGGGCTCATGGCGATCGACACATAGCCTCCATCCTTGGTCTCGTAGATGCCGAACGGCGCCTGCATGCCAGGATGGCCGATGCCGGAATTCGGCCGCACGAAATCCTCGCCGAGATTGAGCACGGCGACATATTCCTGGTTGAGATGCGCCAGCAGGCCGGCCAGCAGATTGACCTCGATCTTCTGGCCCTTGCCGGTCTTCTCGCGATAATAGAGCGCCGACAGGATGCCGTAGACCATGTTCATTGCGCCGATCTGGTCGGCGAGGCCGGCGCCTGCCGGAACCGGCGCCTGATCGCCGCGGCCCGTATTGGCGATCAGCCCCGCCAGTCCCTGGATCAGCATGTCCTGCCCCGGGCGCTCGACGTAAGGCCCCTCCTCGCCATAGCCCGAGCCCGAGCAGTAGATGATGCGCGGATTGACGGCCTTGAAGTCCTCGTAACCGTAGCCGAGCTTGGCCAGCACGCCGGGGCGGAAGTTCTGCACCACGACATCCGCGGTCCGGGCCATCGCCATGATGATGGCGTGCACCTTGCGGCTTTTCAGGTTGAGCGCGATCGAGCGCTTGTTGCGGTTCCAGGCGAGGAAGTTCGGGCTCTCGGAGCCCCCGACCCATTTGGCGAAGAAGGTCATGCCGCGGAACATGTCGCCGGCGCCGGCGCGCTCGATCTTGATGACGTCGGCGCCCATGTCGCCGAGCAGCTGCGTGGCGAACGGCCCCTGCAGCAGATGGCTGAAATCGAGGATACGGACGCCTTCGAGGGCCTTGTTCATTTCATGTCTCGTTTCGTTTTCAAAGCAGTTCGGGAACGTAGCGGGGTGCCGCCGTCAGCCCGCCATCGACGCGCAGGTCGGTGCCGGTGGTGAAGCCGGCCGCATCGGAGGCCAGATAGACGGCGGCCTCGGCCACTTCGGAAGGCTCGCCGATGCGGCCGAGCGGATGCATCTTGACCCAGGCCTTGGCGAGGCTGCCGCCGATCTCCTTGATCAGCCTGTCGTTCATCGGCGTGTTGATGGTGCCGGGCGAGATCGAATTGACGCGGATGTTCATCGGCCCGAACTCCACCGCCATCTGGCGCGTCATCGCCATCACCGCGCCCTTGGCGCCGGCATAGGCGGTCCAGCCGTCGAGGCCGATATGGCCCTGCGCCGAGGCCATGTTGATGATCGATCCCGACTTCTGCGCGATCATGTGCGGCAGCGTGTATTTGCAACCGCGGAACACGCTGGTCAGGTTGACGGCGATCAGCCGGTGCCATTGCTCGTCGGTCATCTCGTGCACCGGCATGCCGCCGATGGCGATGGCGGCGTTGTTGACCAGGATGTCGAGATGTCCGGTCTTCTTCACCGCGCTGTCGATCAGGCCGGCGATATCGGTTTCCTGGGAGACGTCGCAATGGACATAGTCGGCGCGGCGGCCGGCCGCGCGAAGTGCCGCGGCGAACGCCTCGCCGGCCTCGTCGGCGATGTCGCCGAGGAAGACATGCGCCCCTTCCCGCGCCATCGCCTCGGCGATCGCGTGGCCGATGCCGTCGGCCGCACCCGTGATGACTGCGGTTTTTCCTTCAAGACGAGCCATGTCAGCCTCCATTCGCGCGCCGGCGCTTCGCTTCGTCGAAGGCGACCGCGGCGATGATGATCATGCCGGTGATGACAAGTTGCCATTCGGTCGGCAGCCCGAGCCCGCGCAGGCCGTTCGACAGGAATTGCAGGATCAGCACGCCCAGCGCCATCCCTGTCAGGCTGCCGATGCCGCCGGCAAGGCTCACGCCGCCGAGGACCGTCGCGGCAACGACCTGGAATTCGAAGTTGAGCCCCGCCGTATGCTGCGCCGAGCCGACTCGCGCCGCCAAGATGATGCCGGCGACCGTCGCCAGCAGCGCGCTGATGATGAAGCAGATGAACTTGACGCGCCGTACGTCGTAGCCTGCCAGCCGCGCCACTTCCTGGTTGCCACCAACGGCGTAGATCTGCCGCCCGAACGGCCGGTGCTGCATCATGTAGCCGAAGGCGGCGAGGAGCATGATGGCGATCACCGCCGAATACGGGATGATGTTGAACAGACGACCGTCGGACAGCGCGATGAAGCTGTCGAGGCTGGCGTCGTCGGGAATCGCGCGCTGGCCGGTGTAGAGATAGACGCCGCCGCGCATGATGAACATCGTGCCGAGCGTCACGATCAGCGAGTTGATGCCGGCGTAGGCGACGAGATAGCCGTTCACCATACCGATGATCAGGCCGAACAGCAGCGCTCCGCTGACGCCGAGCAGCAGCGAGTTGGTATCGTTCATGATGATGATCAGCGGCAGCGCGATGGTCGCCAGCAGCGAGCCTATCGAGATATCGACCTCGCCGGATATGAAGACGATGGCGCAGCCGATGCCGGCGGTGAGCGCCAGCGAGGCCTGGCCCAGCACGTTGGTCATGTTGCGCACGGAGAAGAAATTCTCGACCGTCGCGGAAAAGAACGCCAGCACCAGGATCAGGCAGACGAGCAGCGCCAGTTCCTGCCGGGCAAAGAGCCGCGCCAGCATGGATGGCCGGTCTTTTGCGGAAGCCGTGCTTGCAAGGCTCATCGCTTGCTCCCTTCGAAGGAATTGCACTTATCGCAAGGAATGCTGCGGCGATGCGCCATGGTTCTATCCGATCGCCGCATTGAGGATCTTTTCCTGCGTGGCTTCCTCGCGCGACATGATCGAGGTCAGGCGGCCCTCGCACATCACCGCGATGCGGTCGGCGAGGCCGAGCAGCTCCGGCATTTCCGACGTCATCATGACGACCGCCAGGCCCTCGCCGGCGAGCCGGTCGATCAGCGCGAAGATTTCCGACTTGGCGCCGACATCGATGCCGCGTGTCGGCTCGTCGACGACGATGACCTTCAGGCCGCGCATCAGCCAGCGCGAGATCAGCACCTTCTGCTGGTTGCCGCCCGACAGATTCTTGATCTGCTGGAACAGGCTGGGCGTCTTGATGCGGAAGCGGTCGACATAGTCTTGCACCGCCTGATGCTCTTTCGCCTTGTCGACGAAGCCCAGGCGGGCGAACGCGCCGAGCGAGGCGAGGCTGGCATTCTGGTAGACGGGCAGCTCGCCCATCAGGCCTTCGCTCTTGCGGTCCTCGGTGAGCAGGCCGATGCCGAGCCGCACGCCGGTGCGCGTGTCGTGCGGCGCGAGGCGCTGACCGTCGACCGCGATGGTGCCCGAAATGATCGGATCGTAGCCGACGATCGCCTTGGCGAGCTCGGTCCGGCCGGCGCCCATCAATCCAAAGAAACCGAGCACCTCGCCGGCGCGCGCCTCGAATGACACGTCGATGAGCTTCTTCGCCGTGCTGAGCTTCTCGACGGAGAGCGCCACCTTGCTGCCCGCCGCGCCACGCTGACGGGGAAAGAGGTTGTCGATGCGGCGGCCGATCATGTCCTGGATCAACGTGTCGTTGGTGTGCTCGCCGATCGGCTTGGTCGATATGTGGCGTCCATCGCGCAGCACCGTCACTGTGTCGGCGATCTCGAACACCTCGTCGAGCTTGTGGCTGACATAGACCACGGCGATGCCGAGCGATGCCAGGCGGCGGATGACGGTGAACAGCAGCGAGACTTCGTTCGGCGTCAGCGAGGATGTCGGTTCGTCCATCACCACCACACGCGCCTCGTGGGCGAGCGCGCGGGCGATCTCGACCATCTGCTGCTGGCTCACCGGCAGCGATCCCGTCCGCGCCGCCGGATCGACGTTGAAGCCGATGCGATTGAACAGCGCCGCCGAGTCGGCGCGGATCTTTTTCCAGTCGATCGAGCCGGTCCTGCCGGTCGGATAGCCTTCTAGGAAGATGTTTTCCGCGACGGTGAATTCGGAGATCAACGCGATCTCCTGGAACACGACCTTGATGCCTTCCTTCAGGCTGTCGCGCGGCGACTTGATGTCGACCTCGCGTCCGCGCATGCGCACCGTGCCGGCGTCCTTGCCGTAGACCCCTGCCATGATCTTGATCAGCGTCGACTTGCCGGCGCCGTTCTCACCCATCAGGGCATGGATCTTGCCGGGCTCCAGGGTGAAGTCGACATTGTCCAGCGCCACCACGCCCGGAAACCGCTTGCCGATGCCGCGCATCTCCAGCGCCGACACGTTCGTGTCGATGGCCGCGCCTTCGCCGGGATGAAGGAAATCAACGGACATTGGCTTTGTTCCGGATGATGTCGAGATAGGTCGCCAGGATGATGACGATGCCCGGCACCACCATCTGCAGGTCCTGGTTCCAGCCGAGGATGATGATGCCATTGTCGATCACCTTCAGCACCAGCACGCCGAGCAGCGTGCCGAACAGCGAACCGCGGCCGCCGAGCAGGCTGGTGCCGCCGAGGATGACGGCGGCGATCACCGTCAGCTCGAAGCCGCGCCCGGCGGTCGGCTGGCCGGCATTCATCAACGACGACAGGATCATGCCGGCAACGCCGACGCACAGGCCGGTGACGACGAAGGCAAGCAGCTTGAGCCGTTCCGAACGCAGGCCGGACAGGCGCACCGCCTTTTCGTTGGCGCCGACCGCGTAGAGATAGCGGCCGAGCGTGGTGAAGCGCAGCGTCACATAGGCAACAAGGAAGATCAGCGCCGCCAGGATGACGGGGACCGGCACGGCGCCGACATAGCCGGCGCCGAGATCGGTGAAGCTTGCCAGTTGATTGTGGTTCTGCACCGCTTCGCGCGTGAACAGATAGACGCCACCCTGCAGCATCATCATGGTGCCGATGGTGGCGATCAGCGAATTCACCCTGAGCCTGGTGACGACGAGCCCGTTGAACAGGCCGACGCCGCCGGCAAAGGCGAGTGCCGCCAGCATGCCGAGCGCGAGGCTGTGAGTGGAATTGAGCACCGCCATGCCGATGCAGCCGACAAAGGCAAGCGAGGCGCCGACCGACAGGTCGACTTCCGCCGTGATGATGAGCATGGTCATGCCCGAGGCGACGATCAGCACCAGCGCGCATTGGCGCAGGATGGCGATGATGTTGGCCTCCGAATAGAACTGCGGCGCCGCGACCGAGATGGCGATGCAAAGCACCGCCAGGATGGCGCCCAGCACCAACTGGCTGCTGCCGAGAAGCTGGCCGCCGATGAAACGCTTCTGCGCGGAAGCGTGTATAAGCTCGCTCATATCAGTCCGTTCCCGTCGCTAGAGCATGATGCCGAAAAGTGTGAAGCGGTTTTCGGACGACATCATGCTCTATCTCTCGGATTTAGAGACGGATTCAGATTTCAGGTCGAACAGACCTGAAATCATCCGGCTCTAAGGTCAGGCGCCGGCGCCGTGTTTTCGCTGGCCGTCGGCGCCTGGCTGGTGGTCCTTCCCGCGACGCGGGAAGGACCGTGTCGATCGACCTATTTCTTCAGGTCGGCCGAGGTCTTCATGCACTTTGCCGGCGGCTGGAGCGCATTGACGGCATCCCATTTGATGGTGCGGGTCGTGCCGTCATAATCATAGTATTTCTTCCACTCGTCGCCAGTCATCGGCGCGGTCGGGCTGACGATGTGCTCCGGCACCTGCTCGTTGTTGAACAGCTTGACCGCCGCGTCGATGGTCGTGAAGCCTTCCTTTTCCGGGAACATGGCGGCCTCGATGCGGTAGGACGGCTCGTTCTGCATGGCGTTGATGAAGGCAAGTCCTTCGCCGCCGGTGCCGACCGTCAGCAGGCCGTCCTGCGACTTGCCGGCAGCCTTCCATGCCTGCAGGCCGCCCAGCGAGGACGAATCGTTGATGCCGTAGATGATGTTGATGTCGGAATTCTTGGCGAGTGCGGCCGACGACACTTCAAGCGCGCGGTCCGGATTACCGCCGCCGTCAAGGTCGTGGACCATGACCGCGTCGGGGACGATGGTCTTCAGCCCGTCCATGAAGCCTTGCGAACGCAGCACCGTCGCCGACAGCAACGGCAGGCCGACATTCATCACCTTGGCGACGCCGCCGAGCTTTTCCTTGGCATATTTGCCGGCCTCGACGCCCGAGAAATAGCCGGTGTCGTAGTCGCAGATGGCGACCATCGTGGTCATGCCCTTGACCGGGTTTCCCTCGAGCACCACCGGGATGTTGGCGGCCTTGGCCTGACGCAGCAGCGGCACCACGCCTTCCTCATTCACCGGGGTGATGATCAGCACGTCGACGCCCTTGGCGATGAAGTCTTCGGCCGCGGCGACCTGCTTGGCTATGTCGAGATTGGCGTCCTGCACCTCGACCTCGATTCCCAGTTCCTTGCCATGCGCTTTCATGCCCTTGATGACGTTCTGGTACCACTCATGCGTGGCGTAGTTGGTGACGTAGCCGATGTGCTTGGGCATGTTCTCGGCATGCGCCGCCGCCGCGCCAATGGCCAGCATGGCCGCGGATGCGAGCAGGATTGATTTGGACCAGTGCATTTTTCTCTCCCAGGTTTTCGTTTGTCTCAGTCGCTGAACGGGTAATCCCGCCGTTCCGGGTCGGCACGTGAAGAGCTGTTGGCTTCGCCCCAACCGAGCGCGGCCGATATCTTCTCGGCGGCTGTCCGGGTTCGTTCGAAGACGGTCTGACGGTCGAAACGTGCTGCTTTCTGCGGCAGCAGCGGGACCGTAAGCGCGGCGATGACGGCGCCGACATGGTCGCGCACGGGCATGGAGATGTTGGTGCAGCCCTCGACAGCCAGCGACGCGCGCATCTCGTAGCCAAGCCTGGCCACCTCGTTCAGCCGTGCCTCGATTTCCCCGCGCGTTCCCTGGCCTTCGCCGACGGCGACGATGCGCTCGACGATGCGGTCGCGCTCGGACCGGTTCGAGTGGGCGAGCAGCACCGCGCCGGAACTGGTTTCCAGGATCGGGAAATGCGATCCGAGCGCAACCGAATAGCGCATCGGCAGCGGTGAATCGATCTGCAGCACCACCAGCGCGTTCTGCCCTTCACGCACCACAAGGTGGCAGCTCTGGTCGGCATTGGCGGTCAATTCGCGCATCGCCGGCAGCGCGGATTCGACGAGCCTGTTCACCGGCGGATGCATATGCGCCAGCTCGAACAGTTTCAGCGACAGCCGGAAGCGGTCCGATTGCGTGCGGAAGATGTAGCCGCGCTTCTCCAGCAAAAGCAGGATGCGGTAAATTTCGTGGATGGACCTGCCAAGGCCGGTCGCGATCTCGGTCTGGGTCATCGCATCGGCGCTGGAGGCCATGAACTCCAGCACGTCGAGCGCCTTCTCCACCGCCGGCACGCGATATCCATTGCGGCCGCTTTCACTTTCCTCGAGCGTTTCGGCAATACCGGCAGCCATCACGCAATGCTCCGTTCCGGTTGCCTGGTTTCGCGATAGAGGCGGTTCACGTGGTCGGCGAGCTCCGCAGCGCCGATGTCGCCGGCTATGGCCGCGGCCGCGCGCGGCGCGCATTCGCGGAAGAAGGCGATGAAGCCTGGATGTGTCGGACGCAGATAGGACGAGCTGATCGTGCGCAGCGTCGAGGAGAAGAAATCTTCGGAGAGACGATTGACTTCGGCGTCCTTCCAGGCTGCCAGCGATCCCGGCTGTCCACCCGACTTCACATAGTCGCCGCGCTGATAGTCGGGCGAGCATAGGAACAGCGCGTAGTCGATCGCCTGCTGCTTGTGCTTCGACTGGGCGCTGACGCCGATGCCGGCGCCGCCGAGCAGGGCGCCGGCCGATCGCGGGGTCGGCACGTCGGCAAAGCGCAGATACGGCCTGTCGGTCTTCGCGGCATAGTTCACGTAGCCGAAGGCGAACGGCACATAGACAACGTCGTCATGCGCGACCATGTGGTCGTAGCAGCGGATCGGATTCCAACCGGACGAGTTCGGATGCGACAGCGCCGCAAGCTCGCGCAATTGCCCGACGACCTGCTCGACCATGTCCGTCGCGATGAATTGCTCGCCGTCCTCCTGTGGGTCGCCAAGCGTCAACAGCAGGCACATGGCGTCCGTCGGCACGAAAGGCAGGCCGAGCCATTTCCCGTCCTTGCGCGCCAGCCGGCCGAGCGCGACCACCTCTTCATGCGTGCGGGGCACCGGTGCGTAGCGTTCCAGCAGGTCCGGGCGATACGAGGCGACGTGGCAGGCGGCATCGATCGGCAATGCCCATTGGCGCCCGCTCTTCTCGTAGGACCGCCAGGACGGACCGACGGAATCCTGCTCGAAGAAGCGGACCTGCTCCGCCGACAGATAAGCGTCGAACGGCACCATCAGCTCGTCCTGCGCGATGTCGCCGATGAAGGGATGGTCGAACACCACCAGATCGTAGGCCGAGAGCACGGGGCCGAGCGCGCCCTCGCCGAATTCATAGAGGCTGCGCCGGTCCCATTCGATCTCCAGGCCGGGATTGGCGGCGCGATACGGCCCGACACTGGCATCCAGCGGACCCCAGCAACGTCGATGATCCCACGCAAGACCGCGCAGTCTTGTCATATCCGGCAATTCCTCCCTGCAAACCGGGCATGTGCCCGGTCCGCAAACCACTAGCAGGTATTTTTACCTGAGCAAACAGTTTTTACATACGCAAACCGCCTCAAGCCAGCCCGAACCGCTCGACGGCGCGCATGATGCCCCGCAATTCGGCGAGGCCCTTCAGCCGGCCGATCAGCGAGTAGCCGGGATTGATCCTGGTCTTGCCGATGTCGTCGGCGAGCAGATGCCCGTGGTCCGGCCGCATCGGAATGCGCCAGTCGGCGCGGCCTTCCTTGCGACGGCGCGCCTCCTCCTGCATCAGCGCGAGGATGACATGCGCCATGTCGGTGCCGCCCTCGAGGTGCTCGGCCTCGTGGAAAGAGCCGTCATCCTCGATGGTGACGTTGCGCAGATGGACGAAATGGATGCGGCTGGCGAACTCCTTGACCATGGCGACGATGTCGTTGTCGGCGCGCGTGCCGTAGGAGCCGGTGCAGAAGGTCAGGCCATTGGCCGGGCTGTCGACGGCATTGAGGATGAAGCGCGCATCTTCGGCGGTCGAGACGATGCGCGGCAGGCCGTAGAGCGAGAACGGCGGATCGTCGGGATGGATGCACATGCGCACCCCTTCCTCCTCGGCCACCGGAATGATCTCGCGCAAGAACCAGGCCAGGTTCTCGCGCAATTCCTTCGGCCCGATCGCATCGTAGTCGGCCAAGGCCTCGCGAAAGCTGTCGCGGTTGTAGGCGCGCTCGGTGGCGGGCAGGCCGGCGATGAGATTGCGCTCGATCCCGTCGATCTTCTCGTCGCTAAGCTCCTTCAGCCGCGCTTCCGCCTCGGCGATGCGGGCAGGCGTATAGCCGGCCTCGGCATTCCGGCGCTTCAGCACGAACAGGTCGTAGGCGGCGAAATCGATCGCATCGAAACGCAGCGCATAACCTGTCGTCGGCAGGCGGTAGGCCAGATCCGTGCGGGTCCAGTCGACCACAGGCATGAAGTTGTAGCAGATCGTCGCGATGCCGGCCTTGGCGAGGGCACGGATCGTATCCTTGTAGAAGCCGACATAGCGGAGTCGCTCCGGCGAACCGATCTTGATCGAGTTGTGGACGGGAATGCTCTCGACCACCGACCAGGTCAGTCCTGCCGCCTCGATGATCCGCTTGCGCTCGAGGATATTTTCCAGCGGCCAGACGCGCCCGTCATAGATGCCGTGCAGGGCCGAGACCACGCCCGTCGCGCCCGCCTGTTTGACGTGATCGAGGGTCACCGGATCGTCCGGACCGTACCAGCGCCAGGTTTGTTCCATTTGCCGCTTTCCTCCGTGAGAGGTCGGCAACTTATTGTTGGACCACAATGGGAGTCAAATTAAAATTTGGCGCTCACGAATGGCTGACCTCTCGGGGAAAGCCCCGAAAATTCCCCAACATCAACCCCAAAACCGGTTGTTTTCCTTAGATCATACGATATGTTGGTCCAACAATTAGGAGGATCGATGCCTGAAAATTCGCAAGCCGTGCGCGATAACGTCGTTGCCCGCCGCGCTGGCGGCAGCTCCGCGGTCGACACTGCGGCAGGACGGATCCTCGACCTTATTCGCGCGCGACAGCTCAATGTCGGCGACGTGCTGCCGACGGAACGCGAGCTCAGCGAGATCACCGGCGCCAGTCGCAACACGGTGCGCGAGGCGTTGCGCACCATCCGCACCTATGGACTGATCGAGCCCAAACCGCGCGTCGGCGCGGTGCTCGCCGACGGGCAGAGCATCGCCATCCAGAATTTCTTCGCCGCCCACATGGATGTTTCGCGCTCGTCCTTTGCCGACATCCAGGGTTTTAGGCGCATCATCGAGGTCGGCATCGGCGACCACATCGTGCTCAATGCCACGAGCGAGCAGATCGAAGCGCTCGATGAGATCAATGCCCGGATCGTCGACAGCCGCTCGATCGAGGAAGCCGCAGAGAACGATTTCAATTTCCACATGTCCCTGATCGGGCTGGCGGACAACCGCATGCTCACCGACATGTATTCCTTCCTGTCGCCCGTGATCCTGCGGATCATGACCATCGGCAAGGAAATGCGCCCGGTGCTGGCCGACACCCGCGCCGCGCATGGCGAGATCATAGCCGCGCTACGCGCTCGCGACAGGCTGGCTTACGCCTATCTGATGAGCCGCCATCTCGATTTCGCCCTGCGATTCCTGCCGGAAGAGCCGGCTTCCGACACGTGAATGAAGGAGTTCCCGCAATGAAGGATTTTGAAGGCAAGGTCGCGCTGGTGACAGGGACGACCGGGATCGGTCTCGCGACCGCCAGGCGCCTTGCCGCCGGCGGCGCCGCGATCGTCGCCTGCGGCATCGACCGCTTGGCCAATGCCGCGATGCGAGCGGAGTTGGGAAGCTCAGGGGCCGGCACGCTGGTCGTGGACACCGACGTCTCCGTGCAAGACCAGGTCCGCGACGCCGTCGCTGCCGGCGTGGCGCGCTTCGGCGGCCTCGACGTGATCGTCAATTCGGCGGCGGTCCATCCCTATGGAACCGCGACGACGACCGACTGGGAAACCTGGAACAAGGCAATGACGGTCAATGTCGGCTCGATCTATCTGACCGCCCATTTCGGCATCCCGGAAATGATCAAGCGCGGTGGCGGGGCGATCGTCAACGTCGCCTCGGTGCAGGGTTTCGCCTGCCAGCAGAACGTCGCCGCCTATGCCACCACCAAGGGCGCCATCCACACGCTGACGCGTTCGCTGGCGCTCGACTATGCGGCCGCCGGCATCCGGGTCAATTCGGTCAGCCCCGGCTCGATCCGCACGCCGATCCTGGAGAAGGCCGCGCGTGGCGAAAACGGCAGCGATGCCGACGTCGAGGAAGCCTACAGGCGCTTCGGCGCGGCCCATCCGCTCGGCCGCATCGGCGAGCCCGAGGAAGTGGCGGAGCTCATCGCCTTTCTGTGCTCTTCCAAGGCCGGCTTCTGCACCGGCGCGGACTACAAGATCGACGGCGGCCTGACCGCTGGCATTGGCGTGAAATGACCATGAAGATCGGTCTTGGTCTTTACCGGGAGTCGCTGACACCGGACAATTTCCGCTTCGCCCGCCAGGCGGGCGCCACCCACATCGTTGCCCACCTCACCAACTATTTTCGCGGGCGTGATCCTTCGCTGTCGGCCGGCAGCGAGAAGGAAGGCTGGGGCGATTGCTCCACCGATGCGCTGTGGAACTACGAGGACTTCGCCGGCCTGGTCAGGACCGTGCGCGACAACGGGCTGGAAATCGCCGCGATCGAGAATTTCTCGCCGCGCTTCTGGTCCGACATTTTGCTCGATGGTCCCGACAGGGCGAAGCAGATCGAAGGGCTGAAGCGGCTTATCCAGGATGCCGGCCGCGCCGGCATCCCGTGCATCGGCTACAACTTCTCCATCGCCGGTGTCTGGGGCTGGTCGCGCGGGCCCTTCGCGCGCGGCGAGGCTATGTCGGTTGGGCTCGACCTTGCGGCCATCGACCCCGATTTGCCCCTCCCCGACGGCGTGGTCTGGAACATGCGCTACCGCGCCGGCCGGCCGGCCGCCGCGCCGGTGACGGTGAGCAGCGATGAGCTCTGGCAGCGGCTCGGCGCCTTCCTGCGGGAAGTCGTTCCGGTAGCCGAGGAAGCCGGCGTGGTGCTCGCCGCGCATCCGGACGATCCGCCGGCCGAAGCGCTGCGGGGCGCGGCGCGGCTCGTCAACCGGCCGGAAAAATACGACCGGCTGATGGAAATCGTCGATTCACCGTCCAACGGGCTGGAACTCTGTCTCGGCTCGCTGCAGGAAATGCCGGGCGCCGACGAGATTTACGGGCATGTCCGGCGCTTCGCCCGACGCAAGCGCATCGGCTACATCCATTTTCGCAACGTGCGCGGCAAGGTGCCGAACTATCACGAGACCTTCGTCGACGACGGCGACATCGACATGGCCGAGATCGTCCGCATCCTGCGCGACGAAAACTATGAGGGCGTCATCATCCCCGACCACACGCCGGAAATGTTCTGCGACGCGCCCTGGCACGCGGGGAAGGCCTTTGCGCTCGGCTATATGCGCGCGCTGGTGCAGAATGCCGCAGCGCTGGGACCTTCGCGGACCATTCAATCCACCAACATCCGGATGCAAGCCTGATGACCAGATTGACGCGCCTCTATGCCGACGACGGCGAAATGTACCGCCTGTTCGAAACCGAACTCTTCGTTGCGGTGGTCGGCGACGTAATGGACACGCTGGGGCTGCAGCATCAGTTCCTGCCGCCGGTGTTCAAGCCAGTTGACGAAAGCACGCGATTGCTTGGCCGTGCCATGCCCGTGCTCGAGACCGATATCTTCCCGTCCAACGGACCGACGCACAACCCACTGATGAGCAAGCCGTTCGGGCTGATGTTCGAAGCGCTCGACGATTTGAAGCCCGGCGAGATCTACGTCGCCAGCGGCGCCTCGCCCCGCTACGCGCTGTGGGGCGAGTTGATGTCGACGCGTGCGAAGATCCTTGGCGCGCGCGGCGCGCTGGTCGACGGTTTCGCCCGCGACACGGACGGCATCAAGGCGCTGGGATTTCCCTGCTTCTGCGCCGGTTATTACGCGCAGGACCAAGGCGTGCGCGGCAAAGTCGTCGACTATCGCTGCGCGCTCGAAATCGGCGGCGTGCGCATAGAGCCGGGAACACTGCTGTTCGGCGACAAGGAAGGTGTCCTTGTTGTCCCCGCTGAAGCCGAGGAAGAAGTGGTGCGCCTGGCCCTCGAAAAAGTCCGCGGAGAAAAACGCGTCGCCAAGGCGATCCGCGAGGGAATGAGCGCGGTGGATGCTTACAAGACCTTCGGCATCATGTGAAAGGCCGTGGCCGACCAGCGGTAACCAGATGGTCAGTCGAGCTTGCGCGACAGCACCAGGTACATGGCTGCAAGCATCAGGAACAGGGCCACCCAGAACGAGGCGGCCGGTCGTTCGTCGAAGACGGCCAGACTCCAGAAGATACCGGCGGCCACGGCCAGATAGTTGAAGACCGAAAAGCGCGTCGGCCCAATACGAGCGACCAATACGAAGAACAGGACGAAGAAGACGGCATTGATCGCCGTCGCCAGGACGAGCGGCATCGCGGTCCTGCCCGTCCACTCGGACGGCAACGCCGCACCGCCGAGCGCAAGCATGACAACGCCGGCAACGACGGCCCCTCCCAGCAACGTTCCAGCCGCCATCATTACGGAGGACGCACCTTCGGGGCGCAGCCATTTGGCGCAGTTGTTGGCGGCAGCAAACATGACCGGGGCAATGAGGGCCACCAGAAACCAAACGATGCCGTCCGAACCGACAACGCCTACACCGGGCAGCGCGAGGACAGCCACGCCGGCCAATCCGAGCATCATGCCGGCGAAAGTGCGCCAATCGAAGCGATCAAGGCCCGCCAGCGCGCCGATGGCGAGGGTGAATATGGGAGATAGGCAAAGCACCAGGGTGAGCACCGAGGCGTCGACATGCGGAGCGGCCGACACCAGTATGCCGATCGGCAGGCCAACCACCAGGCCGCCCATGATCAGGTACGTGCCCATCTGCCCGACGGTGACGGCGAACCGACCGCCGGCGGCTACCGCCGCCAGAGCCAGGATCACGCCTGCCGCAAGCGATTGGGCAAAGGCGAAACCCACAGGCGGCCATTGCGTCTCGGCGGCCAGCCGGTTGATCGGAAAGATGCCGCCGTAGATCGCTGCTGCCAGGAGCAGAAGAGCAGCGTCTATCGGTGGCAGGCCGCGGCTCGGCACGGGTCGGTCGTCATGCATCGCACACCGCCGGGCAGGCGCTCCCTCTCCAACCACCGGCCCGGAATTCGAGGTCTCTCGCAGACCAGTTCCGCGCCTAAGCAATTCCAGGAAAAGTGTGAGCGGTTAAGTTCGGCGTCTTCGCCGTAACCTTCCGTCCGGAATTGCGTAAAAACAAAGGGATAGAGCGGTTCGCCGTTTCCGTGAAACGGTGAAACGCTCTATCGGAGTCAAACGGTTCTGAGGGCGGCTGTACGGGCTTCGTCGACCTTGAGCAGGCCAGGCTCGTCGGCATCGACCAGAACCACCTTGTAGACCGTCTCGGCATCCTCGCGGCTCAGCCAGCCGCGATTGACGGTTGCCGCGACACGCTTCGGATCGCGCCTCAGCGGGTCGCCGTAACCGCCGCCGCCGCAGGCGGTGAACTCGATACGGGCGCCATTCTCGATCGTCTCTTCGCTGAAGGCCGGCAACACGATCTTCTCGTCGGCCCGAAGCTTGATCGTCTCGCTCTCCTTGCCGTCGCCGCCCCCCAGCACGCCGCGCGGCGGGAAGCTGGTGCCGTCGGCGGCGTAGACGATCGTCATGTCGTGGTCGAGCGGATAGAAGACGCCGCCGGTCGCCGGCGCGCCCTCGAACTCGCCGAAACCCTGCGATCCAGGCAGCACGCCACGGCGCTCGATGACGATCGGATACATCGATTCGTCGACCTCGACCGAGTCGAGCTGAATGAGGCCGGCATTGGCCGGGCCGCAATAGGTCAGCCAGCCATCGAAGCCATGGCGGGCGCCGCCGCCGGCATAGCCGACGAAGACCTGGTTGACATAGGACTTGCCGTGCTTGAACGGATCCTCGCCGGAGATGACGCCGACGCCGGCCGGCAGGTGCGAGCCGCTCTCGGCCTGGCCGTAAGGCGCGCCCATGCGCGAAAAGACGCAGTTGCCGGCAATCATCAGGCGGTCGTTGACGTTAGTGGTGGCGACCGAAGTGCCGACCGGATATTTCGGCTTGCCGACGACGCTTCCCTCGCGCAGCAGCACCTTGATCTGCGACTTCGCGCCCTCATTGTGCGGAATGCTCTCGTCGAGATTGTTGAAAACGCCGATCCGGCAGGAGCCTGTTGCGGTGTTTTCCGACAGGTTGAGCCCGCCCGGCACATTGTCGATGTTGTCGCGCACGTCGACGACGATCTCGCCCTTTTCCGGATCGACATTGATCGTCACCCTGACCGGAATGCCTTCGTCGGCGACGCCGGGCACCGGGTCATGGCGCGTCTCGTAGCTGTAGCTGCCGGCCGGCAGCTTGGCGATCGCCGCCTTGGCGCAGCGCGCACCGTAGTCGAACCAGTCTTCGACGAAGCCGAGGATGGTGTCGCGGCCGTAGCGGGCGAACAATTCGCCGATGCGGCGCTCGCCGGTGCGGCAGGCGCCGATCTGCGCGCGCACGTCGCCCAGCCACATGTCTGGCACGCGGTTGCGCATCGTGCCGATGCGCAGGATGTCCTTCTTCTCCTCGTAGTTCTGCGCGACGCGCACGCAAGGGAAATGCATCCCCTCCTCGAAGATGTTCTTGGCGAAGGGCAGATAGGTCGACGGCACCGGCGCACCGGTGTCGGCGTGGTGCGACAGCGCCACGACCCAGAACAGCGGCTCGCCGTCGAAGAACACCGGCATCGCCATAATCAGGTCGGCGTGGTGGGTGCCACCGGTGTAGGGGCAGTTGTTGAGGAAGATGTCGCCTTGCGTGATGTCGTCGAACAGGTCGGTCAGCGGCCGCGTCGCCATGTCCATAGACATGACGTGGATCGGCAGCGCGTCTTCGACCGAGACCAGCCGATGATCGTAGGTCAGGATGGCGCAGGAGAAGTCGCGCGCGTTCTTGATCACGGCCGAGCGGCTGGCGCGCATGACGACCAGCGTCATCTCGCGCACGATCGCCTCGAAACGGCTTTTCAGCACTGACATCAGAAAGGGGTCGACCCGCCGTTCCGCGACGTCGAGTTCGAGCCTGTTGATGGAGTCCATAGGATCGTTCCCTTGTGTAGATTTGACTAGGCGATGTTCACGACGAGATTGCCGTAACGGTCGATCTGGCCCTGGTGCTGGTCCTTGAGATAGGCGGTGAAGGTCTCGGCCTCGACCAGGCAGGGGCCGGCAACCTGCGCACCCGCGCGCAATTGCGCAAGTTCGTAGACCGGCACCGTTTCGACACGCCCGCTCTCCTGCTGGTAGATCCCGCGCTTGGCCTTCAGGTCGATGGCGCCGACCTGGTCGGGCAGCGTGTTCTTCTGCCAGATGTCCTGGCCGGAGCGCTTGCCGATGGCGCGCAGCTTCCAGGCCGTGAACTCGACGACGTCATTGTCGGCGCGGATCGAATAGATGCGCTCATGCATCTTGTGGAAGGCTTCGACCAGACCCGGCAGATCGCCCTCGGACACCATGCCGTCCTTGGCCTCGAACGGGACCTCGATCTCGAAGGACTGGTATTCGTAACGGCCGAGGAAGGAGAACTCGAACTGACGGTTCTCCACCGCGACTCCGGCTTCGGCGAGGAAGTTGTTGCCGGCCTGCTTCAGCCGCTTCAGCGCATCGTTGACGCCGGCGACGTTGAAGTCGGCATCGGAGGTGAGCAGCACCGCGCTCTCTTCGGAGCGGATGTCGGAGATCAGGCCGCCGAAAGCGCTGAGGCCGGCCATGAAGCGCGGCACCATGTAGCGCTTCAAGCCGAGGATGTCGGCCATCTCGGCGATGTGGATGGCGGTGGCGCCGCCGCCGCAGACGAAGAAGGAGTCGCGCGGATTGATGCCCTCGCGCACCGTGATCTCTTCGATCGCCGCCACCATGTTGTGATTGCTGGTGGTGTAGATCGCGTAGGCCGCCTCCTGCCGCGACACGCCGAGCCGCATCGCGATCTTGTCGACCGCCGCCTCCGCCAGCTCCCGCTTCAGCTGCATCTTGCCGCCGAGGAAATAATCCGGATCGACGATGCCGAGCACGACATTGGCATCGGTCACTGTCGGCTCGGTGCCGCCCTGGCCGTAGCAGGCAGGACCCGGTCGGGCGCCCGCGCTGCGCGGGCCGACCTGCAGCAGGCCGCCTTCATCGACGAAGGCGATCGAGCCGCCGCCGGCGCCGACCGAGCGCACATCGACCTTGGGAATGCCGAGCGAATCGTCATGGATCATGCTGTCCGGCGTGACGATGATCTGGTGGTCGCGCAGCGCCGAGACGTCGAAGGTGGTGCCGCCCATGTCGCCGACGATGATGTCGGGCTCGTCGGACAATGCCAGTGCCGCCATCGGCGCCAGCGTCGGACCGGACATGACGCTGTAGATCGGCTTCCGGATCATGTCGGCCAAAGGCATCATGCCGCCGACGCAGTTGGCAAGCAGCAATTCGCCCTCGAAACCTTCCTCGTCGAGCGCCGTCTTCAGCTTCTCGATATAGGTGCGCACGATCGGGTTGATGGAAGCATCGATCGCGGCCGCGATGATGCGCTTGTACTCGCGCGGCATCGGGTTGATCTCATGGCTGAGCGTCACCGGGACGCCGGGCAACTCCTGGTTCAGGATCTCGCGCACGGCGAGCTCATGCGCCGGATTGACCACCGACCACAGCAGGCCGACGGCGATCGCCTCGACGCCGAGACCGCGAAACTCGGCGGCGGCCTTGCGGACGTCATCCAGCGAAAGCGGCGCGAGCTCGCGACCGCGGGCATCGATACGGCCGGCGACGGTCTTGGTGAGATGGCGCGGCACATAGGGATCGGGATAGTTCAGCCGCCACTGGAAAGCGCCTTTGCGCGGACCTTCGCGCAGCACCAGTATGTCCTGGTGACCGGCGGTCAGGATGAGGCCGACCTTGACCGTCTTGCGCTCGACCAGCGCGTTGGTCGACACGGTCGAGCCGTGCACGACGAGGTCGATCTGCTTCATGAAGTCGGCGCCGCTCAGGCCGTAGCCCTCAGCCGCGACATGCAGCACGTTGATGAAGCCTTTTTCGAATTCGCCGGGCGTCGTCGGCGACTTGAAGATGGCGATCTCGCCCTTGCTGTTCGAGACAAGGCAGTCGGTGAAGGTGCCGCCGATATCGATGCAAACTTGATAGGCCATACGAGCTTCCCGAAGAGGTTGGAGTATCAGCGCCTGGCTTCGTCGCGATTGACGATCAGGCTGACGATGATGATGACGCCCAGGCAGATCTGCTGCAGATAGCCGTCGATCTGGACGAGGTTCATGCCGTTGGAGAGCACGGTGACGAACAGCGCGCCGAGCACGGCCGCGCCCACGCCGCCCTCCCCGCCGGAGAGGCGCACGCCGCCGACCACGGCGGCCGCGATCGCCTCCAATGTGAGATTGCCGCCGAGATTGGGCTCACCCGAGCCGGTGCGCGCGGTGAGCAGAAGCGCGCCGAGCGCGGCAAGCAGCGCGCATAGCGTGTAGGCCAGCACCAGCACCGGCACGGTGCGAATGCCCGCCGCGACCGCCGCCCTTGGATTGGCGCCGATGATGTAGAGGCTGCGGCCGAAGCGCGTCGCCTTGAGCACGAGGAACAAGAGCACGAACACCAGGGCGGCAATCCAGATCGGCATCGGAATCGAGAGCGGCGATCCCTGCGCGAATTCGGCGGTGAGGCTCTTCGGCAGGCCGGTAACGGGGAAGCCGCCGCTGATCGTCGAGGCGAAGGCCAGCACCATGTTGGCCATGCCGAGCGTCGTCACCAGCGGGTTGATGCCGATGCCGGCGATCAGAACGCCGTTGGCGAGGCCGATCGCACCGGCGATCAGCACCGCGGCGCCGACGCCGTAGAGGATCGAGACATCGCCGCCGCCCATTGCCACCATCGCCATCGAGGCGGCGACGCTGACCAGCGAGACGGTGTAGCCGAGCGAAAGATCGAAGCCGCGCGTCAGAAGCACCATGGTCTGCGCCATGGCGAAGATCGCAAGATAGCTCGCCTGCAGCGCGATGTTGCGGAAATTGCCGAGGGACAGAACACGCGGCTCGACCAGGCCGAACAGGATGAGGACAACGACAATGGCGATCGGCAGGCGCGCCGCGCGCAAGATCTCTTTCAGCGAAAGGCCGGAGCTCTGAGCCATCGGTTGTGTCTTGGCCTCCATGCTCATGACTGCCGCTTCCTCAGCAGAAGCCGTTCGATGGCCAAGGCTATGATCAAGACGGCGCCGAGCACCAGCGTCTGGTACTTGCTGTCGACCTGCACCAGGTTCATCGCGTTGGCGATGACCGACAGGAACAGCGCTGCGAGCGCCACCAGTTCTGCGCGGCCGACGCCGCCGCGCAGCGAGACGCCGCCGATGACGGCGGCGGCAATGGTTTCGAGCGCCAGGGTTCCGCCGATCGTCGACTGGCCGGAGCCGAGCCGCGACGTCATCAGGAAGCCGGTGAGCGCGGCGAGCAGGCCGGCAAGCATATAGGCCGCCATCAGCGTGCGGCCGGTGGCGACACCCGACAAGCGCGCCGAGCGCTGGTCGCTGCCGACCGCATAGATATGGCGGCCGAGCGCGGTGAAGCGCTGCATGACGATGCAGGCGGCAAGCACCGCCAACCCGACCCAGAGCACGATCGGCAGGCCCAGGAACTGGCCGCGTCCGACATTGACGATGAAGGAATCGGCCACGCCGTAGATCGGGATACCTTGCGTGAAATAGAGCGCGATGCCCATCAGCACCGACATCATCGCCAGCGTCACCATGAAGGGCGAGAGCGAGAAGGTCGCCACAAGCCCGGCATTGACCAGCCCGACAAGCGCGCCGGCGCCGAGCGCGATGACCAGCGAGGCAAGGATGACGATCAGCTCCATGCCTGGGAAATAGCCGCTGCCGACCAGCATCACGGCAGCCGTCACCACCGAGGTCGCCGCCACCACCGCGCCGACGGAAAGGTCGAAACCGCCGGCCGTCATCACCAGCATCTGCGCCAGCGACGGAATGAGCAGCAGCGCAAAATTGCGCATGACATTGAGCAGGTTGAGCCGGTTGAGGAAGCGCGGCTCGATCAGCGCGGTCGCGACCACCGCCACGACCAGGAATGTGATGACGATGCCGCCCTGCATGAGGAAGCGGTCGAGCCGGCTGGCGCGATGCGATGGCGCGTTGGCAACGGTCATGGTCGCCGTTTCCGAGCTCATGCGCGCCCTCCGAAATAGTGGGACAGGACCTGGGCTTCGCTGAGCTCGTGCTGAGCAAGCTCGGCGACCACCTTGCCTTCATGCATGACATAGACCCGCGACGCGAGATTGATCAGCTCCGGCAATTCGGATGTCGAGACCACGACCGAGGCGCCGGCCTCGACCAGCGATTTGATGAGGTTGTAGACATCGGCCTTGGCGCCGACGTCGATGCCGACGGTCGGCTCGTCGAACAGGTAGACGTCGAACGGTTTCATCAGCCCGCGCGCCAGCATCAGCTTCTGCTGGTTGCCGCCGGAGAAGGCGGACGCCTTGCGCTCGGGCGCCATGGGTCTGAGCGCAAGATTGGCGAGCGGCGTCTTGATCGTCTCGTTCTCGCGCCAGAATTTCAGCACCGGCCCGGACGACAGTTCCGGCAGGTCGAGCGAGCTCATGGTTGCGTTCTCGCGCGCCGAGCGCGCCAGCGCCAACCCCTCCGAGCCGCGGTCGGCCGGAAAATAGCAGACATTGGCGGCGAGCATCGACGTGGGCGTCGGCCGCTCGACAGCCTTGTCGCCCAGCATGATCGAGCCGGCCTCGATGGTCTCGAGGCCGAAGACGGCGCGGCAGAGCTCGCTGCGCCCGCAGCCGACGAGACCGGCAAGACCGACCACCTCGCCCGCCCGCGCCATGAATGACGCGCCGATGACGGAGCGCTTCTCGGTTGTAAGGTCGCGCACCTCGAGCCTGACCGGGCCGGGCTTGTGCTCGATCTTCGGAAACAGCTGTTCGACGGGGCGGCCGACCATCATCTCGATCAGCCCCTCGTCCGAAATCTCGGCGGTGACAACCGTGCCGATCTTCTTGCCGCCGCGCAGCACGGTGACGCGGTCGGAGAGATTGCGGATCTCGCTCATGCGATGCGAGACATAGATGATGCCGACGCCGCGCGCTTTCAGCAGCGCCACGGCATTGAAGAGCTTTTCCGCCTCGCCATCGGTGAGCGAGGCCGTGGGCTCGTCGAGGATCAGCACCTTCGGCCGCATGCGCAACGCCTTGGCGATCTCGACCATCTGTTTTTGCGCGCGCGACAGGAAGGCGACCTTCTCGTCGAGCGGCAGATGGAAGCCGAGGCTGTCCAGCAGCTCCGCCGCCGCCTGGCGCATCTGCTTGCGCTTGAGGAACAGGCCGGACGACTGCTCGCGGCCGAGGAAGATGTTCTCGACCACTGTGAGATCGGGCACCAGGCTGAATTCCTGGAAAACGGCGGCGATGCCGATCTCCTGCGCCACCTGCGGCGTCAGGCTGGTGATGGTGCGGCCATTGATGCGGTAGACGCCTTCCGCCCACGGGAAGGTGCCGGCGATGAGATTGATGAGCGTCGACTTGCCGGCGCCGTTTTCGCCAAGCAACGCGTGGACCTCGCCCTCATTGAGGGAGAAGTCGACATTGTCGAGCGCGGCGATGCCGCGGAATCTCTTGGTGAATCCTGTAACTTCCAGCATCCAAAAACCCAAGGCTGGCGAGCTAAGTCGCCTGACCGCTTCCGACGAAGCGGCCAGGCCGGGAGGATCGCGATCCAACCGCGATGTGCGGGCCGCGTATGCGGCTACGCTATTCGACCGAGAACTCGGGGCGCCAGTTGTCCGGCGCGAAGATCTGGGTCGTGTCGATCTTGTCGACATTGTCCTTGGTAACGATGCCGGGGGCAACCAGCAGGACCTTCTCGTGATCCTTCTTTTCCAGCGCGCGAACCGCGAGGTCGACGCCGATGCGTCCCATGATGACCGGATACTCGGTGGCGAAGCCCAGCACAGAGCCGTCCTTGACGGCCTTCAGCATGGTCTGGTTCTCGTAGGAGGACATGATCGTCACGTTGCTCAGGCCGGCGTCGGCGACGGCGCCGATCGCGGCTTCCGCCGTCGGCGCGCCGCCCCAGATGACGTTGACGTCCGGATGGGTCTGCAGCGCATCCTCGACCAGCTTGAGCTGCGCCGGCACGCTGGCCTCGCCGAACATTTCGCCGACCAGCTTGATGTTGCCGGTCTTGGTGCTGTCGCGGAAGCCGTTCATGTAGGTTTCGGCCCAGCCGCTGCCCTGCGGGCCCGGGAACGCCACGGCGGTGCCCTGCTTGTCGCCGAGGAACTTCTTCACATACTCGCCGGTCTGAAAGCCCTTCTGGTAGAAGTCGGGCGTGATGCGGGCGGTGATCGGCGTCTCGAGGATCGGGTTGGCGACGGCGATGTTGACGATGCCCTTGCCCATGCCCTCGTTGATCTTGGCTGCCACGCCGGCTTCCGAGATCGCCGAGATCAGGATGGCGTCGGCGCCCGCCGCGACGCAGTCGTCATATTGCGAGATCTGCTTCGGCAGCGCGGTGTATCCACCCGCCTGCAGCACCGTCACCTTGACGCCCAGGCGCTTGGCCTCCTCGACGATGCCATAGTCCACCGACACCCAATAGCTGTCCTGCAGATGCGGAAAGAGCACGCAGAGCTTCCAGGGCTTCTCTGCCTTGTCGAGCGGCTTGTATTCGATCTCTCCCACGTTCTTGAGGTCGCCATCCTTCGCCGAGGCGATCTTGAACGGCCACCAGTCGGCGGCATGCGCCATTCCGGCCGACAGCACCGTCGCCGACAGCGCCAAAGCCAGTGACTTCTTCAATCCACTCATATCAGTCTCCCATTTGAACAGCTGCCCTTGGAGGGCCTGGAGTTGTTGACCCGATCGACCGGTTTAGCCCGATCAGTTTTGTATCCAATCTGCCACTTCTTCGTTGGCATTTCAAACTTCAAACGCTGAATTTCGCCTAAATGTATCCATTTAGCCTATTCAGGTCGCTTAACTCTCAACTTACATCTTATATCTTATGTGTCAATGCGCGATAGGCCGCTCACCCGACAGGGCGTTTCGACTGCCATAGGCTGGCTTAGCCCCGCGGATGAACCTGCGGCAGGGCGGCGTCGAGCGATCGCTCGAAAGCATCGACCAAGGCGTCGACCTGCGCTTCGGTGATGATCAGCGGCGGACAGAAGGCGATCGCGTCGCCCATATTGCGCGAGATGACGCCGTTCTGCTGCAGAAAGCCGTTGACCAGCGCGCCGAGCGCCGCCGGCTTGCCCCACGGCGCTTTGCTTGCCTTGTCGGCGACGAGCTCGACCGCGGCGATGAGACCGACGCCGCGCACCTCGCCCACCAGTGGATGCGAGGCGAGCTTGTTGAGCCTTGCCTGCAGATGCGCGCCGACCTTGCGCGCATTGCCGACCAGGTCGCGCTCCTCGATCAGCTTGATGTTCTCCAGCGCGACGGCCGCGGCGACCGGATGACCGCCGCCGGTGAAGCCGTGGCCGAACGTGCCGATGCGGTCGCTCTCGTCGGCAATCGGCTCGAACACCTTGTCGTTGATGATGAGCGCCGAGATCGGCAGGTAGGAGGAGGAAATCTGCTTCGACAGCACCATGATGTCGGGCTTGATGCCGAATGTCTGCGAACCGAACATCTCGCCGGTGCGGCCGAAGCCGCAGATGACCTCGTCGGCCACCAGCAGGATGTCATATTTCGACAGCACCGCCTGGATCTTTTCCCAATAGCCGGCGGGCGGAACGACGACACCGCCGGCGCCCATGATCGGCTCGCCGATGAAGGCGGCGATCGTTTCAGGCCCCTCGGCAAGGATGAGTCTTTCCAGGTCGTCGGCGAGCCGCGCGGAGAACTGCTCTTCGCTCTCGCCGGGCTGGGCGTCGCGCCAATGATGCGGCGTCGACGTGTGCAGGATATTGGCGATCGGCAGGTCGAAGGAGAGATGATTGTTGGGCAGCCCGGTCAGGCTCGCCGAGGCGATGGTGACGCCATGATAGCCGCGCTTGCGGCTGATGATCTTCTTGCGCGCCGGCTGGCCGAGCGCGTTCGACCGGTACCAGATCATTTTGATCGCGGTATCGTTGGCCTCGGAACCGGAATTGGTGAAATAGGCCTTGCTCATCGGCACCGGCGCCATCTGCACCAGCTGCTCGGCCAGGTCGATCAGCGGCGAATGCGCCTTCGAGCCGAAGTCGTGATAGAAGGGCAGCTTCGACATCTGCCTTGTCGCAGCATCCACCAGACGCTTTTCCGAGAAGCCGACGGCGACGCTCCACAAGCCCGCCATCGCCTCGATGTAGCGATTGCCTGCAATGTCCTCGACATAGATGCCATCGCCCTTTTCGATGACCAGCGGACCCGTCTCTTGATGCTTGCGGGCATTGGTATAGCCATGCAGGTGATAGCGGATGTCGCGGGCTTCGGGGGAATTCGGTCTGGCGTCCATCACGGCTCCTGTCTGCAGGTGTCCAAGCGGAAATTGCCCTGCCTCCCCCTCGTCCAAGGGTCGCAGTTCCCTCTTGCTTTATGCTGTTTGATGCATCATGTTTCTTATAAGATATACTGTCAAGCCCTTTTGGGCCGGCAGCCAAAAATGGGACGGGAACGGCATGGCGAGCTTCAGCTTCGAAACGCTCGAGCGCGAAAATCTCGGCGAGACCGTCTATGCGCGCGTCGCCGAGGCGCTGGTCAAGGGACGCTTCGCGCCGGATGCCAGGCTGACCATCCGCGACCTCGCCCAGTCGCTCGGAACCAGCGTCACGCCGGTGCGGGATGCGATCCTGCGCCTGATCCAGGACGAGGCGCTGGTGCAGAAATCGGCGCGCGAGGTGCGCGTGCCCATCATCACGCTGGAACGCTATCGGGAGATCCGCCAGATCAGGCTGAAGCTCGAAGGCCTCGCCGCGCGCGAGGCCGCGCTCAAGGCGACGGCCAGGGATGTCGAGCGGCTGCGCCATCTGATTGCCCGCAACGAAAGCGCCATTACCGAGAGGAATTGGACGGAAGCGCTGGAGCTCAACCAGACCTTCCATTTCGCGCTTGCCGACATCGGCGACATGGTTGTGCTACGCGGCATCCTGAACCGGCTGTGGCTGCAGATGGGTCCCCTGATTGCGGAATCCTATCATGAAGGCGGCAGGACCATGATCGACAATCACCACGCAGTGCTCGCCGCGGTCGAAAGGAAAGATGCCGATGGCGCCGAACGTGCGATCATCGCCGACATCACCGAGGGCGGAAACGTGATTCTCGAACGGCTGTTCAGCAGGCGCGCCGCCGACACGGCCAAGGCGGGCTGAGAATGGAACAGATCGACTGCATCGTCGCCGGTGCCGGCGTCGTCGGTCTGGCGATTGCGCGCAAGATGGCCGCGCGCAGCCTGGACACGCTCATCGTCGAGGCGGCGGATGCCATCGGCACCGAGACGAGCTCGCGCAATTCGGAAGTGATCCATGCCGGCATCTACTATCCGCAAGGATCGCTGAAGGCCCGGCTCTGCGTCGCCGGCCGCGACATGCTCTACCGCTACTGCGCGGAACGCGCTATCCCGCATCGGCGCTCCGGCAAGCTGATCGTCGCAACCGACGAGGCCCAGGAACCCGTGCTTGCCGCGATCCGCGCCAGCGCCGCAGCCTGCGGCGTGGAAGATTTGCGCTTCGTTTCCGCCGCTGAAGCGCAAGCCCTGGAGCCGGCGCTTCATTGCACCAAAGCGCTGCTCTCGCCTTCCACCGGCATTATCGACAGCAAAGCGCTCATGCTCGCCTTGCTCGGCGACGCCGAAGAAAGCGGCGCCATGCTGTCGCTCAACACGCGCATCGTTTCGGGCCGCATCGATGCCGGCCGCATCGTGCTCCAGACGATGGACACGGCAAGCGGCGAGGGTTTCGAGATCGCTACGTCGCGCCTCGTCAACGCGGCCGGCCTCGGCGCCGTTGCGCTGGCGGGCTCGCTCGAAGGCTTCGACCGGCGGTTTTTGCCGACACTTCGCTACGCCAAGGGCAACTACTTCTCGGTGGTGGGCCGGGCGCCCTTCTCGCGGCTGGTCTACCCGGTGCCTGAACCGGGCGGGCTTGGCGTCCACCTGACACTTGATCTCGGCGGTACGGCTCGGTTCGGGCCCGACGTCGAATGGACGGACACGCTCGACTACCGCGTCGATCCGGCGCGCGGCAAACGCTTCTACGACGCGATCCGCAAATACTGGCCGGATCTGGCCGACGACAGCCTGCAGCCTGCCTATAGCGGCATTCGGCCGAAACTCTCCGGCCCGGGCGAAGAAACCAGCGACTTCGTCATCCAGGATGCGACGACCCATGGGAGCGCCGGGCTGGTCAATCTGTTCGGCATCGAAAGCCCCGGCCTGACCTCCAGCCTGGCGATTGCCGAACATGTGACACGCATTCTCGCGCCTGAGGCGGACTGACGGCGCCGACGCGCAGCATTGAGGCCGGTCGGTACCCGCGCGCCTACCGCAACGAAAGCTGACATATTAATTGTATCCAATGACAAACCTATTTTGACAATTTTCGCCTTTCAAAAGGCAATAAACGTCTCTATCGTATCCAATACGCTTCTCGACCCAGTCACGAACCCGCCAGGAAGTCCTGATGCCCGACTACGCAACATTGGCCCCATCAGCCCCCTGGCGCGAACTGCGCACGACAAGCGCCGACTGGGACGACGCCGATCCGGCCGCGCTGGAATCGATGCTTGTTTCGGCCCATCTCATCCGCGCCTTCGAGGAGAAAGTGCTGGAGCTCGCGGGCCAGGGCCTGGTGCACGGTCCGGCCCATTCCGCGGTCGGCCAGGAAGGCGGCGCCGTCGGCTCGGCCGCGTTGATGCGCGCTGGCGATCAGATCAATGGATCCCATCGCGCGCATCACCAGTTTCTCGCCAAGTCGATCCGTTATGTCGCGCCCGACGGCCTCTTGCCCGCGGCGGAGTTCTCATCGGCAATCCGCGGTCTGGCCAAGAGGTCGCTCGCCGAGATCCTCGGCCTGGCGCAAGGCTTTTGCCGGGGACGCGGCGGCTCGATGCATCTGCGCTGGGCCGAGGCCGGCAATCTCGGCACCAACGCGATCGTCGGAGGCGGCGTGCCGCTGGCGGCCGGTGCCGCCTGGGCGCACAAGCGGGCCGGCAAAGGCGACGTCGCCTTTGCCTATTTCGGCGACGGCGCGGTCAATATCGGCTCGGTGCTGGAGACGATGAACATCGCCGCCGCCTGGAAGCTGCCGCTCTGCTTCTTCATCGAGAACAACCGCTATGCCGTCTCGACCCATGTCGAGGAAGCGACCGCCGAGCCGCGCCTGTCGGCACGCGGATCGGCCTTCGCCATTCCCGCCTGGAAAGTCGACGGCATGGATCCCCTCGCCGTCTATCTTGCGACGAAGGAAGCCATGGAGCTGATGCGCAACGGCGGCGGGCCGGCCATCATCGAGGCTGACGTCTATCGCTACTTCCATCAGAACGGCCCTCTGCCCGGCAGCGCCTTCGGCTATCGCGACAAGGCGGAGGAAGCGGCCTGGCGGGCGCGCGACCCGCTCGACCGGCTGGCGAGCGAAATGGAACAGCGTCAGATCATCGGCAGCTCGGGCGTTGCCGCTCTGCACGAACGCGCGCTTGCGCTGATGGCCGATGTCGCCGCCGAACTCGTCGAGCAGGTGGACGGCAAAAACCGCATCAAGCCCGCGCTCTGGCCGGACGAAGGTTTCCGCGACCACGGCATACGCGGCGACCTCTCGGAATTCGCGAGGACGCGCACCGAGGAATTGGAAACCTTCGGCGGCGCGATCGACGGCAACGCCAAATTCATCGACGCCGTCGCCAATGTCATGCAGCGGCGCATGGCGACGGACGACCGCATCGTCGTCATGGGCGAAGATGTGCACCGGCTGAAGGGCGGCACCAATGGCGCGACGCGCGGCCTTGCCGCCGCCTTCCCCGACCGGGTGCTCGGCACGCCGATCAGCGAAGCCGCCTTTACCGGGCTCGGCGGCGGCATCGCCATGGATGGCCGCTATATTCCGGTTGTCGAGTTCATGTATCCGGACTTCATGTGGGTGGCCGCCGACCAGGTCTTCAACCAGATCGGCAAGGCGCGCCACATGTTCGGCGGCGATATCGACGTGCCGCTGGTGCTGCGCACCAAGGTCGCCATGGGCACCGGCTACGGTTCGCAGCACTCCATGGATCCGGCCGGCATCTTCGCCACCTCGCCCGGCTGGCGCATCGTCGCCCCATCGACGCCCTTCGACTATGTCGGTCTGATGAACAGCGCGCTGCGCTGCAAGGACCCGGTGCTCGTCATCGAGCATGTCGATCTCTACAATTCGACCGGACCGGCGCCGATCGACGACCTCGATTACTTCATCCCTCTCGGCAAGGCCAAGGTGGTGCGCCAGGGCACGGCCATGACGATCCTCACCTACCTCGCCACGGTGCGGCCAGTGCTTGAAGCGGTCGAACGTCTCGGCGTCGACGCCGAGGTCATCGACCTGCGCTCGCTCGATCGCGCCGGGCTGGACTGGCAGACCATCGAAGCTTCGATCCGCAAGACCGGCAATGTGCTGGTGGTCGAGCAAGGCGCGCGCGGCACGTCTTATGGCGGCCTGCTCGCCGCCGAGATCCAGAACCGCTGCTTCGACTGGCTTGACCAGCCGATCCAGCGTGTCCATGGCGGCGAGGCCTCGCCGAGCATTTCCAAGGTGCTCGAGGGCGCCGCTTGCGCACGCCCCGCCGACATCGAGCGCGGCTTGCGCCAGGTGATGGCCGACCAAGGTCGGCCGCTTGGCTGAAAGTCAGGCCTTCGGATCGTCGCGCGGCGTCATGAAGCCGGCGGTCTCGCCACCGTCGACGCTGAGCACCGCACCGTTGACGAAGCCCGCCGCGGGAGACAGCAGCCAGCCGACCGCCTCCGCGACATCTTCCGGTGTGCCGAGGCGCGCCGCGGGAATGCGCTTTTCCAGCTTCTCGCGCCGGCCCGGAATGGCCAGCGTCTTTGCCATCATCTGCGTTGCGATCTGACCCGGGCAGACAGCGTTGAAGCGCACCTCCGAGCCGTATTCGAGCGCCAGCGCTTGTGTCAGGCCGATCAGCGCTGCCTTGGAGGCGGTGTAGATCGCAAGCCCCTCCTCGCCGACCAGGCCGGCCACCGACGAGATCGTCACCACGGCGCCGCGAGCGGCCCGCAGACCCGCGAGCGCATGACGCGTGAACAGATATGCCGAGGTCGCGTTGGCCGTCATCGTCCTGTTCCAATCGTCGAGCGTCGTCTGGTCGAAGGCGCCGCGCCCGCCGGCGCCGGCATTGTTGACCAGGCCGGCGATGCACCCCCTACCGAGTTCCAGCGCGACGTCGACCGCGCGCTTGCAGTCGGCCTCGCTGGTCGCGTCGCCGGCGGCGAAGACGGCGCCGGGAACCGCGGCGATCACATCATCGGCGGCGGCCCGGTCGCGCCCGGTGAAGACGACCCGCGCGCCATCCGCCGCCAGCCGCTCGACGCAGGCCGCGCCGATACCGCGCGTGCCGCCGGTCACCAGGAAGACACGTTGTGCTTGCGCGCTCATGCGGCCGTCTCGTAACTGACCGGCGTGCAGAGCGGACCCGCCCTGTGTGCTGCCCAGTAAAGATCGTGGATGCGGTTGGTGATCGGTCCGGGCTTGCCGTTGCCGTAGATGCGGCCGTCAAGCACCGTCACCGGCATGATGCCGCCGGCGGAGCTGGAGATGAAGATCTCGTCGGCGTCGCGCAGTTCCTCGATCGGCAGCGGCCGCACCTCGCAGGTCACGCCTGCTTCGCCGGCCATCTCGATCACCGTGCGGCGCGTCATGCCCTCGAAGACGCCGCGGTCCGGCGTCGCGATGACGTTGCCCTTCACCGAAAAGACATTGAAGCCCGCGCCTTCGGTGACATTGCCCTTGCCATCGTTGAGCACGGCGACGACGGCGTCCTTGTCGTAGGCCTCGAAGATGCCCATGGTGAGATCGAGCCAGTGGAAATTCTTGATGCGCGGATCGAGCGATTCGGGCGGGATGCGCTGCACCGAGCTCACCACCATCTTCAGCCCGTCGCGGCGCTGCTCGTCATTGGCGATCCAGACGAAAGGCTGCGCGAAGGCATAGAACCGGTTCTGGCAAAGCCGCGGATCGCGCGTGCCTGCCGGCGGCACGCCGCGTGTGCAGGTCATCTGCACATAGGCGTCGCGAAGTCCGCTGCGGCGCACGCATTCGACGAGGATATCGGCCATTTCCGCCTTGGACAGCGGCAGGCTCATGCGCAGGCCGCGCATGGAAGCCAGGAAGCGCTCGAGATGATCGTCGAGCCTGAAGAAGCGGCCCTTCCAGACATGGGTGACGTCATAGGTCGAATCGGACCGGACGAAACCCCGGTCGGTGATCGGGATCGTGGCCTCGGCGAGCGGCACGTAGCTTCTGTTGACGAAGGCTATGCCCAATGCGGGATCGTATTCTGTCCTGTCGTTCATGCAAACCTCCTCCAAAGCGGCGCTAGTATTGGATACAATGGCTACGATTTATTCGGCCAGAATGGCTATTTCTCTTGCCAACGACCATCAATTGGATACGTTTCCGCAGGAATTGCGAGATATCGTACCGATCATGAGCATGGAAGCGACGGATACCATGAAAGGCCTGCCCGGACTGCGCGGCACCGAGCATATCGGCTTCACCGTGCCCGATCTCGACGAAGCCGTCCGTTTCTTCGTCGAGGTGATCGGCTGCGAGCCGTTCTATGAGCTCGGGCCTTTCCAGTCCGACGGCGACTGGATGGAAACCCATCTCAACGTCCACCCCCGGACGGTGATGAAGCGGCTCAAATTCCTGCGCTGCCGTCACGGCTCCAACTTCGAAATCTTCGAATATTCCGCCCCCGGCAGCAACGGCACCCAGCCCCGCAACAGTGACGTCGGCGGACACCACCTCGCCTTCTATGTCGACGATATCGGCGAGGCTGTCGCCTATCTCAGATCGCATGGCGTGCGTGTGCTCGGCGAGCCGACGGTGCGCATCGAGGGGCCGAGCGCCGGTCAGAGCTGGGTCTATTTCCTGAGCCCCTGGGGCATGCAGCTCGAGCTGGTCTCCTTTCCCAAGGGCAAGGCCTATGAGCGCGAGACGGACCGCCGGCTCTGGCATCCCGCCAGCCCTCACCTGTGAGTGGTTGGTTCGTGCCGATTCCCACCCGCTCACCGATGCACTAACATCTTCGGGATCGACACGATGCGGGGAATTGAGATCATGGCCGGCAGACGCACAAGCGGCGGAACCGAGGGCAACGGCGCCGCCCTGGCCAGCGGCCGCGTCACCGACGCGCTGCGCGACGCCATCCTGTCGGGGCGGCTGCGGCCGGGCAGCCGCGTCCGCCAGGAGGAGCTCGCCGAAGAGTACGGTATCAGCCGCATTCCGGTGCGCGAGGCGCTGAGGCAGTTGGAAAGCGAGGGGCTGGTCATCCTCGTGCCCAACAGCGGCGCCTGGATTTCCAAGCTCGACCGCGCCGAATGCATCGAGATCTACAAGATCCGCGAGCGGCTGGAGCCGCTGGCGCTGTCCGAAAGCAGCGCCAACCTTTCGCCCGAAACGCTTGCGCGCCTGGAAGACCTCGTCTCGCGCATCGAGGCCGCTGACGGCATCGACGAGTTCCTGCAGCTCGACCGCGAGTTTCATCTCCTGAGCTATGAGGGCGCGCGGATGCCTCAGCTCGCCCAGATGATCCACAAATTCTGGAACACCACCCAGCAATACCGCCGCGCGTTCGCCGCATCGGTCGGCAAGGCCGGCATGACGGCGGTGCATCACGAGCATCGACTGATCCTCGAAGCGCTGAAGCGGCATGACGGCGAACAGGCCGGCCTCATTCTCTACGGCCACATCCGTCGCACCCGCCTGCAGCTCGAACAACACACCGAGATGTTCGCCTAGCCCAGGCGCGAACCACTAGAATCCCGCCTGGCTGATGAACTTGGTGACGAGATAGGCTTCCAGCGCTTCCGAGCCGCCTTCGGAACCGTAGCCGCTGTCCTTCACGCCGCCGAAGGGCACTTCCGGCAGCGCCAGGCCGAGATGGTTCGTCGTCAGCATGCCGGTCTCGATCTCCGCGCCAAGCTCGGTCGCCGTCTTCAGCGAACGGGTGAAGGCGTAAGCCGCGAGCCCGTAGGGCAGCCGGTTAGCCTCGGCCACCGCCTCGTCGAACGTCGCGAACGGCATCGCCAGCGCCACTGGACCGAATGGCTCCTCGTTCATGATGCGCATGCCGGGGCGCAGGTCGCTGAGCACGGTCGGCTCGAAGAAAGCGCCCTTGTTGCCGATGCGCTTGCCGCCGGTCTCGAGCTTGGCGCCCTCGGCCACCGCTTCGGAAATCATCGCCTCGACGGCTTGCAGCCGGCGTTCATTGACCAATGGCCCCATGCGGGTGCCCTCGGTCAGCCCGTCGCCGACCTTGATAGCGCGCGCATGGCCGACGAGCTTGTCGACGAACGGCGCATAGGATTTCTCCTGGACAAGGAAACGCGTCGGCGAGACGCAGACCTGGCCGCCATTGCGGAACTTGGCAGCCGCCAGCAGGGCCGCCGCGTTGTCGAGGTCGGCGTCGTCGAAGACGATCGCCGGCGCATGCCCGCCGAGTTCCATCGTCACGCGCTTCATATGCTGGCCGGCGAGCGCGGCGAGTTGCTTGCCGACGGGGACGGAGCCGGTGAAGGACACCTTCCGGATCACCGGATGCGGGATCAGGTAACTCGAAATCTCCGGCGGGTTGCCATAGACGAGATTAAGCACGCCGTCGGGAAGCCCGGCATCCTTGAAAGCGTCGGCGAGGCAGGCGGGCGAGGCCGGCGTCCCTTCCGGCGGCTTGACGATGATCGAGCATCCGGTGGCGAGCGCGGCGCCGATCTTGCGGATCGTCTGCGACACCGGGAAGTTCCACGGCGTGAACGCCGCGACCGGCCCGACCGGCTCGCGCACGACCAATTGATGGACGTTGCTGGCTCTCGCCGGCACGATGCGCCCATAGGTGCGACGCCCCTCCTCCGCGAACCAGTCGAGGATATCGGCCGAGGCAAGAACTTCGATCGTCGCCTCGCTCAGCGGCTTGCCCTGTTCGAGGCAGAGCAGGCCGGCGATCCTGCCGGCACGCTCGCGCATCAGCCGTGCGGCTTCTCGGATCACCTTGCCGCGCTCGAAGGCCGAGACCTTGCGCCAGACCTTGAAGCCGCGTTCGGCTGCTGCGAGCGCCCGATCGAGATCGGCGGCGCCAGCCACCGCAACCGAGCCGATGACTTCGTCAGTGGCGGGATTGCGAACCTCGAGCGTCTTGCCGCCAGCCGCCGGTCCCCACTTGCCGTCGATGAAAAGCTCGACTTCTGGGTACATGCTTTTGTCCTGTCTGATGGTGATTGTCATGGCAGCCAAGCCTCAGAGCGAGAGGCTCTCCCTGGTGTCTTCGATAGCGAGAAAAAGCGCGCGGACGAGTTCGTCGATCTGGTCCGGCTCGATGATGTAAGGCGGGCAGAGCGCCAACACGTCGCCCATGTTGCGCAGGATGATGCCGCGTTGCCGGCAAGCGCGTTCAACCTGCGCGCCAACCCTGGCCTCGGCCGGAAAACCCTGTTTGGTGCGCCGATCGGCGACCAGCTCAATGCCGGCCAGCAGGCCGACACCGCGGATCTCGCCGACCATCGGATGGTCGGCAAGCGCGTTGCGAAGCGCTTCCAACATCTGCGCGCCCAGCGTCCGGGCACGGCCGACGACATCGATCTCGTGATAGATGCGCAACGCTTCGGCGGCGACGGCCGAGGCGACGGGATGGCCTGAATAGGTGAAGCCGTGCCCAAAGACGCCGTTCCGGTGCCCTTCGTCCGCGATCGCCTGGTAGGTCGCGTCCGACACGACCACCGCCGCGATCGGCAGGTAGCCCGAGGACAGACCCTTGGCGACCGAGAACATGTCGGGCTTGAAACCGAAAGTCTGGCTGCCGAACCAATTGCCGGTCCTGCCGAAGCCGCAGACCACTTCGTCGGCCAGAAGCAGGATGTCGTGCTCGTCGAGCAGCTTGCGCAGCTTGGGGAAGTAACCTTGCGGCGGCACGACGACACCGCCCGCCCCCATCACCGGCTCGGCGATCATCGCCGCGATCGTCTCGGGGCCGGCCGCCAGGATCATCGCCTCCAGTTCGGCGATCAGCCGGTCGGCGAACGCCTCCTCGCTCTCCCCGTCCCGCGCCTCGCGGTAGAAATGCGGCTTGCCGGCAAAGAGGACGTCATCGGTGTTCATGCCGAACGAGCGGTGCATGTGCGGCAGGCCGCTCAGCACTGCGCCCATCACCGTACTGCCATGGAAGGCGCCGTTGCGGCTGATGATGCGCCGCTTCCCGGGCTTGCCGCGCGCCGCCTGATAGTACCAGGCTAGCTTGACCATGGAGTCGTTGGCTTCGGAGCCCGAATTGGCCAGGAATATCCTGCAGTCCGGAATTGGCGAGACCGCCGCAAGCTGCTCGACCAAGTCGATGCAGGGCTCGTTCGAACGATGGTTGAACGTATGGTAGTTGGCGAGCTTGGCGAATTGGGCAGCCGCAGCGGCGGCCAATCTCTGATCGTTGAAACCGAGCGACGCCGTCCACAGGCCGGCCATGCCTTCGATATAGCGGTTTCCGGCATCATCGTGGACATAGACGCCGTCGCCGCCCGAGATGATCAGCGGCCCATCCTGCTCGTGCCGCCGCGGGTCCGTCTGCGAATGCAGATGCAGGCTCATGTCGATTGCCCGAGCCGAATTGTGCAGCATTTCCTGTTCCCTAAGAGCGGATGATTGTTCTTGCGGCTCAACCAGATATCTTATAACTTATAAGTTGTCGAGGGTCGGATAACTGGAAACGGAGGAGATTGAGCATGGCGTCTTCAGGCGAGAGCCGATGGCCGAGCAACGGCGGCAATGACGGGATCTCGGACGAACAGGCTGCCAGCCTGCGCGAGCGCGCGCGCTTCGTGCGGCTGGAGACGATCAGGCTGATTTCGATCGCCAAGGTCGGCCACTACTCGTCGGTCTTCTCCTGCGCCGAGATCTTCTCGACGCTCTACTACGACACGATGCGGCTGCGCCGCGGCGAGCCGAACTGGGCGGAACGCGATCGTTTCCTGATGGGCAAGGGCCATGCGGCGGTCGGCCAGTTTCCAATCCTCGCCGATCTCGGCTTCTTCGACCGCTCCTGGCTCGACGATTACACCCGCCTCGGCAGCCCGCTCGGCGATCACCCCGACATGCGCAAGGTGCCGGGCATCGACTTCAGCTCCGGTTCGATCGGCCATGCCCTGTCCAATGGCGTCGGCATGGCGCTCGGCGGCCGCTTCCATGGAAAGGATTTCAACGTCTTCGTCCTGCTCGGCGACGGCGAGATGCAGGAAGGGCAGGTGTGGGAGGCGGCCATCAGCGCCACCACCCACCGGCTGGGCAAGCTCGTCGCGATCATCGATCGCAACGGCTACCAGCTCGACGGCAAGGTCGACGACGTCGCGACGATCGAACCGCTCGATGAGAAGTGGCGTGCCTTCGGCTGGGAAGTGCATGAGGTCGACGGCCACGACGTCGTCGCGCTCGCCAACCTGCTGCGCAAGGTCAAGGCCGACACCGGCCGCGAAAAACCCTGCTGCGTCATCGCCAAAACGGTCAAGGGCAAAGGCATCGACTATATGGAAACCGAACCCGGCTGGCATCTCGGCTATCTCGCGCCGGAGGACGAAGCGCGTGCCCGCGATATGATCCTCGAAGGTGCGGAATGAGCGCGGCCTTGCATCCCGACAGCTGGCAGTACCGCGAGCTGAACAAGCGCGCGCCTTCGCTTGCCACTTTGGCCAACACGCTGATCGAGCTTGCCGAAGCCGGCCATCCGGTCGTTGCCGGCACCGCCGACCTGCAGCATTCCAACGGCCTCGTCGGCTTTGCCCGGCGCTTTCCCGAGCGCTTTACGCAATTCGGTATTTCCGAGCAGAACATGGTTTCGGCCGCGGCCGGCATGGCGACGACCGGCGTCATGCCCTATGTGGCGACCTTCGCGTCTTTCCTCGCGCTGCTTTGCTGCGAGCAGATCCGCATGGACGTCGCCTATTGCGCGCAGCCGGTTCGCCTGATCGGTCACCACACCGGCATCTCGCTCGGTTTCTACGGCACCTCGCATCACGCCACGGAAGACATCGCGATCATGCGCTCGATTGCCGACCTCACCGTCGTCTCCACCGCGGACGGCCCGCAATTCGCCGCGGCGCTGCGCGCTTCCGTCAACCATCCGCAGCCGATCTATTTCCGCATCTCGCGCGGCCACGACCCGGTCGTCTATGCCGAGGACGCGCCGTTCGAATTCGGCAAGGCCGTGGTCCACGGCATCGGCAACGACCTCACCATCATCGCCTGCGGCATGGCGGTGCACTCGGCCAAACAGGCGATGGAAGCATTGAACGCCAAGGGGCATTCCGTCGGCCTCATCGACATGCACACGATCAAGCCGCTCGACCGCGAGGCGGTGATGGCAGCGGCGCGCAAGTCGCGCTTCATCCTGACCGTCGAGGAACACAATATCCTCGGCGGCCTGGGTGGCGCCGTCGCCGAAGTGCTGGCCGAGGAAGGCGGCGGCGCACGGCTTGTGCGGCATGGCATCAAGGACGAATACAGCCTGATCGCGCCGCCGACCCACCTTTATCGCCACTACAAGCTCGACGCTCCCGGCGTCGAAAGCGTCGCCCAATCCCTGCTCGCTTAGAGCATGATCCCGAAAAGTGGGAACCGGTTTTCGGAAAAGATCATGCTCCCAACAAACAGCTGAGCAGGATGACGATTCAACGTAACGTCATCCTGCTCTAGCAGGCTCCACAATACAGTGAAGGAAAAAGCGTCTATTGGTTATATCCTGTAGAATCACTGCCGGCAGAAGACGCCAGATAACAATGCCGAGGAGACCTTTGCCGTGAACATTCAGCCGCTCGAGCAAGGCAACCTTTCCGCACGCGCCTATGTCGCCCTTCGCGAAGGCTTGATCGCGGGGCAGTTCCGGCCCGGGCAGCGCCTGGTGATGCAGGATCTCGCCGACCAGCTCGGCACCAGCGTCACCCCTGCCCGCGAAGCCTGCCTGCGGCTGGTCAGCGAGCGCGGGCTCGAGCTGCGCTCGGGGCGTTTCGTCACCGTGCCGGCGCTGACGCTGGCGCGCTACATGGAGGTCCGCACCATAAGGCTGTCGCTGGAGGGCCTTGCCGCCGGGCTCGCGGCACAGAACGCGACGAAGGATGACATCGATAAGCTGACCGCCATCCAGAAGGTGTTCGAGAAGGCGGACCGAGCCAGCGATCCGGAACTTTCATTTCGCTACAACCGCGACTTCCACTTCACCGTCTATCGGCTGTCCGGCATGGAAATGCTGGTCGCTCATATCGAGAGCCTGTGGGTGTCGATGGGGCCGATGCTGACCGTCTTCTTCAAGGAAGGCGAGCACAAATATGTCGGCGCCGCCCAGCACGAGACGGTGATAGAGGGCCTGCGCGAGAAGAATTCGGAAAAGGCGCGCGCCGCCATGGAGCAAGACCTCATCCTGGGCGGCGAGGATTTCCTGCGCTTCCTGCAGGGGCACGAAGGCTTCGTCGCGCCGTAACCGCCGTAACCCTTGTCAGGCCACCAGCCGCGCGACCGCCGCCAAAGCCTCGTCCGTCACCGCCAGCGCCTGATCGATATCGGCCTGCTGGTGGGCAGCCGACAGGAACAGCGTGTGTGCGGGATGCAAGTAGACGCCCCGGGCGAGCGCTTCCAGGCAGAACCTGTCGCCGAGCTTCCGATCCACATCGTTCTCGAACAAAAGCACCGGCATCTGCACCGGTCCACTCTGCATGAGCGGCACACCATGCTTCCTCGCCTGCGCGTCGAGGCCGTCGCGGAAACACTGGCCCATGACCTGCATATGCGCCACGGCATCGACCGTGCGCAGCTTCCGGATTGTGGCGATCGCCGCCGCCATCGACACGCCGGCGGTCCAGAAGGAGCCAGTGGTGAAGATGCGTGTCGCTCCTTCGCGGAACCGATCGTTGCCGGTGACAGCGGCCAGCGCATGGCCGTTGGCGATCGCCTTGCTCCAGGCGGCCATATCCGGGCGCACGCCGACCGGTTCCCAGCTGCCGCCCATGTCTAGGCGGAAGCCGGCGCGGACGTCGTCGACGATCAGCGCTGCGTCGGCGCCGTCGGCGAGCGCCCGCGCCTTTCGCGCGAACGCCACGGTCGGCAATTCATGCGGCTTGCCAAGGTCGTGCTTGAAGGCCGAGACCAGGATCGCGGCGAGATCACCCCTGCACAGCTCGGCCGCGGCCTCGAGGCTCTCGACGTTGTTGTAGTCGTAATAGACAAGATGCGCCCGGTCTTCCTCGGTAACGCCTGCGACCGATGGCGAGCACCAGGGAATGGCGCCATGATAGGCGCCGCGCGCGACCAGGATCTTGCGGCGCCCGGTGCCCGCGCGCGCGATCGTGAGGCAAGCCGTCGTGGCGTCGGTTCCGTTCTTGGAAAACATCGCCCAATCGGCATGCGGGACGGTCTCGACTATCAATTCCGCCAATTCGACAAGCCGCTCGCTCGGGCCGTTCATCGCATCGCCAAGTGCCCGCTGCCCGTCGGCCGCCGCCTCGACGTCGGCGTCGCCATAGCCCAGGATCATCGGCCCCCACCCGCAGAGGAAATCGATGTATTCGCGCCCGTCTGCGTCCCAGGTGCGGCACCCTTGGGCGCGGGAGAAATATTGCGGATAGCCGGCCGGCAAGCGTGGCGCATTTTGATGCCCCCACATGCCGCCGGGGATGACGCGCTTTGCCCGGGCACGCAAGGCGCCGTCGATGCTCTTCGAATGTTGGTCCATGGAAGGATGCCCCGCCTGGCGCCGTGCCGCCCGACTCGCCAAGACTTGTTTGCAGCATTCGATATATCATGTATCATCCGCGCACAATAGTTTGGGGACGCGGAGAAAATGCAGCCCATCATCGGCATCGTTGCCGACGATCTCACCGGCGGCATGGAAACGGCCGCGATGCTGGTGGCGCTCGGCGTCGACTGCGGATTCGTGACCAGGCCTGCTTTGGTCCAGCATTTCGCCAACTCGCCCGCCGTCGTCGTCGCGCAAAAGACCCGCGTCGTTCCGGCCGCCGAGGCCGTGCGGAAATCGGAAGACGCCGCGCAGCGGCTGCTCGACATCGGCGCGAGACGGCTGTTCTTCAAATATTGCGCCACCTTCGACTCTACCGAGGACGGCAATATCGGTCCGGTGGCCGACAGTCTGCTTGCCCTGACGCGGGCCACCCACACCGGTTTCTGCCCGAGTTCCGGCGATCTCGCGCGCAGCGTTTTCCAGGGCCATCTGTTCGTCGGCGCGCAGCTCGTTTCGGAATCGCCCAAACGGTTCGATCCGCTGACCCCGATGACCGACCCCAATCTCGTTCGCGTGCTGCAGCGGCAGTCGAAACTCGCCGTCGGGCTGTTGCCGCACAATGTCGTTCGGGCCGAGCCTTCGACCCGGCGCGCCTATGTCGACCAACTGGCCGCCCAAGGCATCCGGCACATCATCATGGACGCGATCTATGCGGAAGATCTTGCCGCGGTCGCGGCGCTCACCGTCGATTGGCCGCTGATGACCGGCAACGCGCCGGTCATGCGCCACTATCCCGTGCTCTGGCGCGAGCGCGGCTGGCTGGACCACGCGCCACCGAAGCGGCCGCTCCCGGCGGTGGAAAGCGCGGGCGTCGTGCTGGCAGGCAGTTGCGCGGAACGGACGCTGGAGCAGCTCGCTGCGTTCGAGCAGGCAAGGCCGGTGCATCGCATCGACATCGCTTCGGTCGGAAACGTCGATGCGGCGGTTGCGGAGGCGCTCGCTTGGGCAGGCACACATCTCGAAGCCGGCCCGATCGCGATCGCCACCTCCGCCGGCCCGGAGCAGGTTGGCACCGCACAGGCAAGACATGGGCGCGAAGGCGCAGCAAGCCTCGCCGAGGCTATTCTTGGCAGGCTCTCTGTGGAACTGCGCAAGCGCGCCGTGCGGCGCTTCCTCGTTGCGGGCGGCGAGACGTCAGGGACGGTCGTCGAGCAGCTTGGAATAGATCGCTTGAGGGTTGGCGCCTACCAGGGTCCTGGCATTGCGCGGGCGACAACGGAAGATGGCGAGATCGTCGCCCTCAGCCTCAAATCGGGAAAGCTTGGCCCTGTGGACATGTTCCTGCCGACGCTGGAATCCATGCGGCATCCGGAGCACTGACGACGATGGACGAAGACACACCGCGCCAGGCGATAGTCGACACAGTGAAGCGTCTGCAGGACGAGGGCTTCAATCACGGCAACAGCGGCAATGTGAGCTGCCGGATTGCCGGCGGCATGCTGATCACGCCTACCGGGGCAAACAGCGCCAATCTGACGCCGTCCAGGCTTGTCCGCGTCGAAGCCGACGGCGGTGCGATTGGCGGCATTCCGTCGAGCGAATGGCACATGCATGCCGCGATCCTCGACGCCTATCGGGCCGCCAACGCGGTGATCCATACCCATGCCGATGCCTGCGTGGCGCTGGCTTGCCTGCGCAAGCCGCTGCCGTCGTTCCACTATATGGTCGCGGCCTTCGGCGGCGCCGATGTGCGTTGCGCCCGCTACGCCACCTTTGGCACGGTCGATCTCGGAACATCGGCGGTCGAGGCGCTCAAGGATCGCACGGCCTGCCTGCTCGCCAATCACGGCATGATCGCCATCGGCAAGACGCTGGAAGCTGCCTTCCAGACCACGGTGAAGCTCGAAACCCTGGCGCGCCAGTACCTGATGGCGCTGCAAGGCGGCGAGCCGGTGCTGCTCCCGGAAGAAGAAATGCTGCGTGTCGGCGAGCGTTACGGCAATTATGGGACGGGTTTGCTGCCCGGCTAACGAGCGTGGCCGCAAGGAGCGATGAGCCTCGTTATGAACCGGATTTTCGAACGCTGCCGGGGACGCGATATGGACATGCCTGGTGCTGTATGGTCATGAGGACAGTCGGCCAGATGCAAAAGCGAGTCCGCTGAAAATGCAGAACCTGCCTGAGATTCAGGCGACGAGCCTGTCTTCGCAGATCTACCTGCGTCTTCGCCAGGAGTTGATGTCGGCGCGGCTTCATCCCGGCGACCGGCTGAAGATCCGCGACCTGGCCCAGCAACTCGGCACCAGCGAGACGCCTGTGCGCGAGGCTATCTTCCAACTCGTCAAGGACGGCGCGCTCGAGATGAAGCCGGGTTACTATATCCGCGTGCGGCGGATCAGCCTCAAGGAATATCTGGAGCTTCGCGACATCCGGCTGGTGCTCGAACCCTATGCCGCCGCCAAGGCGATGCCGCATATCGACGAGCCGTTCCTGACAACCCTCGAAGATATCCATCACAAGCTGATCGAGGCTGAGCGCACCAAGGATTACGCGGCCGCGCTTCAGCACAATTACGACTTCCACTTCGCGGTTCATCGCAAATCGGAAATGCCGCATCTGATCGAGATGATCGAGAGACTGTGGATCCAGGCCGGCCCGTTGCTCAGCCTGCTCTACCCGCATGGCCACCCGACCTATGAAGGCCAACATCAGCATGTCAACGTGATCGCGGCCTTGCGCGCCAAGGACGAGGCGGCGCTCCGCGGCGCCTTCGAACAGGACCTGATCGAGGGCGGCCGCAAATTCATCGAGCATCTCGCCGGTATCGAGAGCAAGGAAGATACCGAAGACAAGCCTCCGCAGCGGTCGCGGCGCTAGTCGGCACCCCACAGAAAACCCGACATCCAGGCCTCGCTTCATTCAAGGAAAATCTCCGGATGGGCCGTGAGGACCGAGCCTTTCCGCCGTGTCGCAACGCTTGCGTCTATCCTCGATTTCACCGCTCGCCACGCGGCGCGGAAACGTCATCATGCGCGCTTGCGACCTTCATCATATATGATATATTCTATTTCCAGAGGTCAAAAATAAGGGGAGAACAATGAAGCTTCGCAATGGGATTTTGGGAATGGCGCTCGGCCTTTTGATGGGCGGCGTCTCCTTCTCGGCATTCGCCGACGACGCATCCACCTTCGTCTATGCCGATGCCGGCGAGCCGAGCACTATCGACCCGGCCAAGGCCAACGTGAACTGGGAGTTCACGGTCACCCGCAACATCTACGATCGCCTGATCGACTTCGATCTTAATGATCCATCCAAATTGTTGCCGGCCCTGGCGACGGAATGGCAGCAGGACGGCAAGGTCTGGACCTTCAAGCTGCGCGACGGCGTCACCTTCCACGACGGCACCGCCTTTGACGCCAACGACGTCAAGGCGACGCTCGACCGGTTGCTGAAGATCGGCCAGGGGCAGTCCTATCTGGTCGACGACATCGCCAGCGTCACCGTGGTCGACCCCAAGACCGTCAAGATCGAGACCAAGGCGCCGACCGTCTTCCTCGCCTCCAACCTCAGCCGCATCGAAATGCTGTCCGACGAGGACATCGCCAAGCACAAGGACGACCTCGGCCAGGCGTGGTTCAACGAGAACGCCAACGGCACCGGTCCCTACGAATTCGTGTCCTGGACGCGCGGCACCCAGATCGAGCTGAAACGCAACGACAAATGGTGGGGCAAGTTCCCGGAAAAGCCGTTCGACCGCGTGCTCGACCGTTTCGTCACCGACGGCGCCAACCGCGCCCGTGGCCTTGAAGGCGGCGAGTTCGACCTCGCCAATTTCGTTCCGCTCGACGAGGCGCTTCGCATCGGCACCAGCAGCGGCTTCCATCTCGTCGAAGGCAACAATCTGTGGGCATGGCCGGCGATCTATCTCAACATGGATCTGGCGCCGACCAACAACAAGGATTTCCGCGAGGCGCTGGTCAAGGCGTTCGACTACAACGCCATGGTGCAGTCCTTCCAGGGCAAGGCCGAAGTCGGCCGCGGCCCGGTGCCGTCCTGGTTCCCCGGCAGCCCGGAAAAGGAGGAGGCCGAGATCAAGACCGATCTCGACGGCGCCAAGGCAGCACTTGCCAAATCGGGTCTCGCCAATGCCAAGATGAAGTGCTCGGTCCCCGCCGGCTTCCCGGAATTCCGCTTTGCCGCGACCGTGCTCCAATCATCGGCCCAGCAGCTCGGCGTCACCGTCGAGATCGAGGAGCAGCCCTTCGTCGAGGCGATCACCGCCATCAAATCCGACAAGAGCAACTGCTTCGTGCTCGGCAACGCCAACCTCAGTCCGTCCGACGCGACCAAGTTCTTCGCGGCGCATTATCTCAAGGGCGGGTTCTACAATTCGGGCAAATTCTTCGACCAGACGCTGCAGGACCTCGTGGCGAAGCTGCCGACGATCGCCGACCCGACCGAGCGCGGCAAGCTGCTCAAGCAGGCGGCCGATATCGTGGTGGACTCCCACTACATCATCTGGACCGCGCGGCCCAAGACCGTGGTGCCCGAACCTGACCGTATCGGCGGCTATCGCATCGACCCGGCCGAGTACATCAACGCCCGCTTCTGGGAAATGTACAGCAAGTAACAGCGGGGTAAGCATGCGGACAGCACGGTTGTGATCGCCTTCCTGTTCAAGCGTCTGGTCTGGGGTCTTGTCGTCCTCATCGCCGTCGCGGTCATAACCTTCTTCCTCAGTCGTGTCGTCCCGGCCGACCCCGCCGCCTTCCTGGCCGGCCAGAACGCCTCCGAAGAGACCGTGCAGCGCATCCGCGTCGAGCACGGTCTCGACCGCCCGCTGCCGGAACAATTCGCCACCTATATGATCGGCCTCGCCAAGGGTGACCTCGGCGAGTCGATCCGCACACGCCGCAGCGTCAGCACCGACCTCAAGCAGTACCTGCCGACCACGCTGGAACTCCTGATCGTCAGCTTCGTCCTCTACTCGGCGATCAGCTTCTCGCTGGCGGTGCTCGCGGCCCGCCGCCCCGGCGGCGCGGTGGACGGCGCGATCCGCCTCATCACCATGATCGGCACCGGCATCCCGGTGTTCTGGCTCGGCATGACGCTGCAGTTCCTCTTCTTCTACAAATTGCATTGGCTGCCGCTCGGCGCGCGCTTCCCGATCCGCGAGACGGCGCCGCCCGTGGTCAGCGGCTTCCTGCTCATCGATTCCCTGCTGGCCGGCAGCCTCTCGGCCTTTCTCGCCAGCCTGAAACACCTGGCGCTTCCCGCCGCGACCATCGTCGTCAACCTGCTTGCGGTCGGCACCCGGCTATCGCGCGCCGCCCTCATCCAGGAGCAAAGCCGGCTCTATGTGCGCACGGCGCGCGGCAAGGGCCTGTCGCCCAATCGCATCCTGTTCAAGCACATCTTGCGCAATGCGCTGTCGCCGATCCTGACGGCGACCACCATGCAGTTCGGCTACATGATCAGCTGGGTGATCCTGGTCGAGGTCATCTTCGACTGGCCCGGCATCGGCCTCTACGCCTACCAGTCGTTCCAGGTCTTCGACTATTCGCCAGTGATTGCGCTGGCGATCGTCTCGACGGCCGGCTTCGTGATCATCAACCTGGTGATGGATCTGCTCTATCCGGTGATCGATCCGCGTGTGCAGAGTGTCGGCTCATGAGCGTTTCCACACAGCCTACGCGCCGGACCATCGCGAGGCCGAAAGGCGTGCTGCTGCCGCTCGCGCTGCTGGTGCTGGCGATCCTGGCGGCCTTTACGCTTCTGCCCGGCCTGATCGCGCCGCACGACCCGATCGCGCTCGCCATGACCGACCGGCTGAAGCCGCCGAGCCTCACGCACATCTTCGGCACTGACGAGGGTGGCCGCGATGTCTTCTCGCGTATCGTCTACGGCACCCGCTATTCGCTCGGCGTGGCGATCGCCATCGTCTTTGCCTCCGCCTTGTTCGGCGTGATCTACGGCGCGGTCTCCGGCATGGCGCGCCAGGGCATCGACAACCTGATGATGCGCATCGTCGACCTGTTCTTCGGCTTCCCGGCGCTGGTGCTGGCGCTCGCCGTCGCCGCCTCGATCGGACGCGGCCTCGACAGCGTGGCGCTGTCGCTCGCCATCATCTGGTGGCCGGGTTATGCGCGGCTGGTGCGCGGCGAGGTGCTGCGCCTGCGCGAGCGGCCGCATGTCGAGGCCGCCCGCGCGCTCGGCGTGTCGGAGATGACCATCCTGCGCCGCCACATCATCCCTTTCGTCGTCCAGGAGGTGAATGTGCGCGTCACCACCGACATCGGCTACGCGCTGGTCGCCGTCACCGCGCTTTCCTTCCTCGGTCTCGGCGCCAATTCGCCGACGCCGGAATGGGGTTTGCTGATCCGCGACTCGCGCCCCTATTTCGGCTCGGCCTGGTGGTATCTGGTCTTTCCCGGCACCATGATCATGCTGACCGCCACCGCCTTCTCGCTGATCGGCGACGCGCTCGCGTCGAGGCGGGCCGCATGATCCTTTCGGTCCGCGACTTCGCAATCGGTTTCCAGCGCGAGGGCCAGAACCTCGTCGCTGTGGATGGCATTTCCTTCGACGTCGCCGACGGCGAGACCTTCGTCATCATCGGCGAGTCCGGCTCGGGCAAGTCGCTGACCGGCATGTCGATCGCCGGATTGCAGCCGCCCACCGCCTTCGTCTCCGGCTCGATCCGCTTCAAGGATCGCGAAATGCTGAAGCGGCCCGACGCCGAATTGCGCAAGCTGCGCGGCCCGGAGATCGGCCTGATCTATCAGGATCCGCTGAGCTCGCTGAACCCGGTCTGGCCGGTCGGCGACCAGATTGCGGAAACCCTCGTCGCGCACGGCCTTGCCGGCCGCGCCGAGGCAAGCAAGCGCGCCGTGGAAATGCTGGAGCGCGTACGCATTCCCGACCCGCGCCGCGTCGCCTCCGCCTATCCGCACGAGATCAGCGGCGGCATGCGGCAGCGCGCCATGATCGCGATGGCTCTGGCGGCCGGCCCGAGCCTGCTGATCGCCGACGAGCCGACGACGGCGCTCGACGTCACCATCAAGGCGCAGATGCTTGAGCTGCTTGCCGAACTGAAGCGCGAGCTGGCGCTGACGATCATCCTGATCACCCACGACATGGGTGTCGTCGCCGAAGTAGCCGACCGCATCCTCGTGCTCTATGCCGGCCGTATCGCCGAGGTCGGGCCGGCCGATTCCATCATGCTGCAGCCCTCGCATCCTTACACGGCGGCACTGATGACCAGCGCCATGATTTCGCAGACGCCGGCCAAGCAGGATCTCAACGCCATCGTGGGCGGCGCGCCCGGGCTGGGCGCCTTCCCGTCCGGCTGCCGCTTCCATCCGCGCTGCCCGCGCGCGCAAGACGACTGCAAGGCCGTCGAGCCGCCGCGGCGCAAATTCGGCGCCGTGGAGCTGGCCTGCCATCATCCGATCGAGGCAGCCAAGCCTCTTGAAATCGCGAGGAGCTGACCATGGCGCTTCTCGAACTTGATGCCGTCTCGAAAACCTTCTCGCAGCGCCGCGGCGGCCATGGCGTGCAGGCGGTGGCCGGTGTTTCGCTCACCGTGGGCAAGGGAGAGACGTTGGGGCTGGTGGGCGAGAGCGGATGCGGCAAGTCCACTCTCGCCCGGCTGGCGCTCAAGCTGGTCGACGTGACGGATGGGCGCGTGCGCTTCGACGGCGTCGACGTGACCGGGTTCGCCAGCCGGCGCATGCTGCCGATACGTCGCCGGTTGCAAGCCGTGTTCCAGGATCCGCTCGCTTCGCTCAACGCGCGCATGACCATTGCCGAAGTGATGCGCGAGCCGTTCGACACGCATGGCGTCAAGCTGGGCACCGGGCTTGAGGGGCGCATCCGCGAGCTTCTCTCCTTCGTCGGATTGGAGAACATCGATATCCAAAAACTGCCCGGCCAGTTTTCCGGCGGCCAGTTGCAGCGCATCGCTATTGCAAGGGCGCTGGCGCTCGAACCGGAAATCATCGTCGCCGACGAGCCGACTTCCGCGCTCGATCCGTCGATCCAGGCGCAGATCGTCAACCTGATGCTGCAGATCCAGCGCAAGCGCGGCATCTCCTACCTGATCATCTCGCATGACCTCGACGTCATCGGCCATGTCGCCGACCGCATCGCTGTGATGTATCTCGGCACCATCATCGAGCAAGGAACGGCCGACGAGATCATGCGGCGGCCGCTGCATCCTTACACGCAGGCGCTGTTGTCGGCCGCGCCGACGCTTGCCGCGCGCCGCCAGGTCGGCTGGAAGCGCATCATACTCACCGGCGATCCGCCCAATCCTGCCGACGTGCCATCCGGTTGCCGGTTCCACCCGCGTTGCCATCTGGCGCGCGACATTTGCCGGGAACAAGTGCCGCCGTTGCGCGCCATGCCCGGCACCGGCCAGATGGTGGCCTGCCACCTCGCGCCCGAAGAGACGGCGCGCGCTGGGGCCGAGGTTGGGCGAGCCCGACGCGGGCTAGCCGCCGCCAGTTAGAAACACACCGAAGGGAGGGAGGAGCAATGAAACGGTCGAAGGAAATCCACGTGACAGGCCTGGGCTTTCCGGAGGGACCGGTGGCGCTTCCGGACGGTTCGATCGCCTTCGTCGACCTGCTGCACGCCAAGGTCCGCGCCTTCAAGGACGGTGCCGTGCGCGAGCTGGCCACGCTTCCCGGCGCGCCGAACGGTATGCGGCTCGGCCCCGACGGCGCGCTCTATATCTGCAACAATGGCGGGCTTGCACCGGAATCGTTGGAGAAGCTGCATTTCGCCGCGCCGCTGATCCCCGGCTGCATCCAGCGCCTGGAGCTCGACGGCCGCTGGGAAAACTTCGCCGACCAACTGCCCGGCGCAAAGCCTTCGCGGCCAAACGATTTGATCTTCACGCCGGAAGGCGGGATCGTCTTCACCGATCCGCAGAACTGGGAGGTTCTGGGCGCCGACGACGCGGCCTACCATGGCGGGCAGCTGCTTGCGGCGGGACGGGACCGGAAGGTCCGTGCCCTGGCCAAGATGACCGGCTTTCCCAACGGGCTTGTCTTCCATCCCGACGGTTCGCTGATCGTCGGCATCACCATGGAGCATCGTCTGCTGCGCTTCGACTGGAATGACGGCAGCGTCGGCGCGATGACCGAATGGGTTCGTTTCGACGACCGCTTCAATCCGGACGGCATGGTCTTCCATCAAGGCCTGCTCTACGTCACCGGCAGCACCGGCGACCGGGTCGCGATCCTCGACACCACTGGACGGCTGGTCGAGATGATCGATTGCGGCGAGGGCGGCGACCCGACCAATTGCTGCATCCATGACGGCCGGCTCTGGGTGACGCGCGGCCTGCCCGGCGAGCTCGTCTCGTACACGCTTTAACCGACCTTCCCTGCTGATGATCTGAGTGAGCTAGCCAATGTCCCGTGAAGACGATTTCGTTCCGCCCGAACTCGGCCCCGTCAACATCCGCCCACGCAAAGCCTGGGCCATGTCCGCCGACGAGCATTGGCACTCCAACCCCTGGTACGAAGCGCCGCGCGGCGACCCTGCCCTGCCCGAGGTCTATACCTACACGGACACGATGTCCTATGACCCGGGCGACGAGGTGGTCTTCCATTCCTCGACTACCGCGCCGCATTGGACGCTGGAGATCTACCGCGACGGCTATCGGCCGGAAACCGTCCACAAGGTCGAGGACATCGCCGGTGTCTTCGCGCCGACGCCGGCGGATGCATATCGCTCCGGCTGCGGCTGGCCCGTCAGCCACCGCTGGCGGCTGCCGGCCGATCTGCGCTCGGGCTTCTACCGGGTCGTCTCGACCTGCACCCGCGCCAATGGCGGCAAGTTCGTCCAGCACCATTTCTTCATCGTGCGTCCGACAGCGGCGACGCGCCGCGCCAAGATCCTAATGATCCTGCCGACCGGCACCTGGACCGCCTACAATGATTTCGGCGGCGCCAACCACTATTTCGGTGTTGCCGGTCCGGGCAAGGACCAGCCCTCGCCCGTGCTTTCGCTCGAGCGCCCGTGGACCCGCGGCGTCGTCTGGCTGCCGCCTGGCGCGCCGCGCATCTGCGCCGACCCGCTGCCGGAATTCGGTGACGCGCCGCGCTATCCGATGAAGGAATGGGCCTATGCCAACGGCTTCGGCCAGTATTACGCCGCCGCCGGCTGGGCGCAGTTCGACCGCCACTTCGTGCTGTGGGCGGAGAAGGAAGGCTACGAGCTCGACATGATCACGCAGACCGACCTTCACTACAGGCCGGAGCTGCTCGACGCCTATCCGTGCGTGACCATTGTCGGTCATGACGAATACTGGACCCGCGAGATGCGGCTGGCGGTCGAAGCCTATGTCGAACGCGGCGGCAGGCTTGCGCGCTTCGGCGCCAACTTCCTCTGGCAGATCCGCCTGGAGGACGACGGCAAGCGCCAGATCTGCCACAAGTTCAACGCCATCAACAACGACCCGGTCGCCGGCACCGATAAGGCGCATCTGCTGTCGACCGCATGGGAAGACAAGGACGTTGCCTGGCCGGGCGCCTCGACGGTCGGCGTCAACGGATTGCATGGGCTCTACGCGTCCTGGGGCGGCTTCGCGCCGCACGGCCAGAAGGGCTTCACCGTCTACCGTCCCGAGCACTGGGTGTTTGCCCGCACCGGGCTTCACTATGCCGATATCTTCGGCGACAAGGAGCGCATCTTCGCCTACGAGGTCGACGGCCTCGACTACACATTCAGGCATGGCCTCCCCTATCCTGTCCCGGTCGACGGTCAGCCGGAAACGATCCAAATCCTCGCCATGGCGCCGGCGGTGCTTGCCGAGGACGAGCCGGACGGCGAAGGCTTCCGTTACTATGTCCGCAGCAGCGACCATGAGGGCCTGGTGAAATGCGTCACCGGCGAGGTGACGCCGGAAGGGCTTGCCCGCTATAAATACGGCGCCGGCATGATGGTGCACATGACGCGCGGCAAGGGCGAAGTGCTGACCGCCGCGACTTGCGAGTGGGTGATGGGCCTCAAGCGCGGCGACCGCTTCACCGAGCAGATCACCCGCAACGTGCTCGACCGTTTTACCAACGCATGAAATTGCGCGGCGGGCTTGTCGTTTGATCGGCGAACGATCATCGGAACGCAGGCCTGGCTCCGCCACTCTGCTTGCCTGTTTGTCCTGCCACCGCGCTCCCACAAGCACGGACACTCAAACATTTCGGGTGACGGACCGACGACCTGGACCAAGGACCTGAAAGCGCCTCGGAACGCGAGGAAAATGCCGTGCCGACAAACCGGCCCCCGCCCGCGAAACCACCCCAGATCGCGCCGGCCGCAACGAACAATACCCTTGCGGCCTTCGTGGCTGCTGACTATAGTCGCGCAGATATGAAATTAAATTCCACTCGCTGATTACGCGGCACGAATGAGCTCCACGAACGATCAATCTCTCGTTGTCATCGAGAGCCGCCCTGTCGAGAATGTGGGGCTGGTCGAAATCAATCGTCCCGAAGCGCGCAATGCTCTCAATCTGGAAGTGCGGGAGAAGCTGGCCACCGCGGTAGCCGGCTTTTCGGAGGATCCGGAAGTCCGGGCGATCGTGATTGCGGGGCGCGGCGGCAACTTCGTGGCGGGCGCCGACATCAAGGCCTTCGAAAAACTCGGCTCGGCCGATATGCTTCTGCAACGCACCCACCGCTATTGGGATGTGATCGCCAGATGTCCGAAGCCGGTCATTGCCGCGGTCGAAGGCTTCGCGCTCGGTGGCGGCTGCGAACTTGCCATGCACGCCGATATCATTGTTGCCGCACGCACAGCCACGTTCGGGCAGTCCGAGGTCAAGCTTGGCTTGATGCCGGGCGCCGGCGGCACCCAGCGGCTGCTGCGGGCGATCGGCAAATACAAGACGCTGATGCTCGTTCTCACCGGCGACATGTTTTCGGCCGAGCGTGCCGGCCTCGTCAGTACCCTCACGGATGAGGGCCAGGCCTTGCAGCAGGCGTTGCAGATCGCCCAGAAGATCAGCCGTCTCCCGCCGCTGGCCGTGGAGCAGATCAAGGAAGCCGTCGTCAACGGCGAGGACGCTCCGCTGGAGACGGCGTTGAGGCTGGAACGCAAAGCCTTCCAACTGCTTTTCGATACCGCCGACAAGCGGGAAGGCATTGGCGCCTTCATCGACAAGCGTAAGCCCTCGTTCAAGGGGCGCTGACTTGGCGGACGCGGGAGGGATCTCAACAAGTCGGATCGAAAAAGCCGGTGTCGTGGGCGCCGGAGTGATGGGCTGCGGCATAGCGGAAGTTCTGGCGGCGGCGGGCATTGACGTGCTGATCGTCGATGAAGCGGCCGGCAAGGCAGCTGCCGCCGTCGAGCAGATCGCGTCGCGCCAGCGCGCCAGGGCGCAGGCAGGCAAAATCAGCCCGGACGCCGTCGAGAAACTGCTTGCCCGCATCGCGCCTGTCGAAACCCTCCACCGCCTGGCTGACGCCGATCTGGTCGTGGAGGCCATCGTCGAACGTATCGAGCCCAAACGTCAGCTCTTCAAGGCGTTGGAGGAGATCGTCGGGCCCGACGCGATCATCGCGACCAACACCTCTTCCCTCTCGGTGACGGCGATCGCGGCGGCGGCGAAACGGCCGCAGCGGGTCGCCGGCTACCATTTCTTCAATCCCGTGCCGGTGATGAAACTGGTCGAGGTCATCTCCGGCGCTCACACATCGCCCGAGGTGGAGCGCGCGCTGGTCGACCTTGCCGCCCGCTTCGGCCATCGTCCCGTCGTCGCCGCCGACACCCCCGGCTTCATCGTCAACCACGCCGGACGCGCCTTCGGCACGGAGGCCCTGGCGATGCTGCGCGAAGGCGTGGCCTCGATCGGCGAGATCGACGCGATCCTGCGCGATGCGGCCGGCTTCAAGATGGGGCCGTTCGAGCTGATGGACCTGACCGGCCTCGACGTTTCGCACCCGGTGATGGAAAGCATCTACACCCAGTTCTACCAGGACCCGCGCTACCGTCCTTCCGTGATCGCCGCGCAGCGCGTGGCGGCAGGCCTGCTTGGCCGCAAGACGGGACGCGGCTTCTACAGCTACGACGCCAACCGGCAAGCGATGCCGCTTGAGACCGCGCAGGCCGCCGAGACCGCGGCACTTCCGAAGCGTGTCGCCGTGCTCGCCGACAATGACGCGGGCGATATGCAGAAGCTGGTCGCGTCGACCGGCGCCACGGTCCTGAGTCCCGAGGATCGGACGCCCAAGCAGGATGATCTCATCCTCGTGGGACTGGAGGGTGAGGATGTCGCCGGCGCGGCGATCCGCCTCGGCTTGTCCCCATCTCTATGCGTCGGGTACGATTCCTATTTCGGTCTGGGTCGGCATGTCACGCTCGTCGCGTCTGCGGCGACATCGGAAAAAGCCAGGAGCGCGGCTGTCGCGCTTGTCCAAAGCACCGGCCGCAAGGCGACGCTGGTGAACGACAGCTGCGGCGCGGTCTGCCAGCGCGTCGTGGCGATGATCGTCAATATCGGCTGCGAGATCGTTGAGCAGAAGATCGCATCGGCAGCGGACGTAGACGCCGCCGTGCGGCTGGGGCTCGGCTACCCGCACGGACCGCTGGAATGGGGCAACAAGCTCGGCCCTGCCCGCATTCTGCGCATCCTGGATACGGTGCATGAGCGCACCCGGGACCCTCGCTACCGCGCAAGCCTATGGCTGCGCCGGCGCGCGGAATTGGGATTGGCGCTGGAAGAATAAGCATGCCGGGGAGGAGTTGAGTTGGTCCAAAAGCATGAGTTGAAGCCTTCGGCGCCGTGGTACCGGATCGAAGCGGACGAGTCCGACTGGTCGAGCCTGCCCGCGCAAGAGCTGGTTCGCCTCTACGCCCAGATGAAGCTGATCCGGCGCTTCGAGGAAAAGATCCTCGACCTGGAGAAGGCCGGCCTCATCCATGGCCCTGCCCATGCCAGCATCGGCCAGGAGGCGGCGGCCGTGGGAGCCGTTTCGATGCTGCGCGCCTGCGATCAGATCAACGGCACGCACCGCGCGCATCACCAGGTGCTGACCAAGCTGGTCAACGCGCAGACCGAGCCGGATTTCGACATACTGAGCCAGGACTTCACGCCGCCGATGGATGACGCCGTGCACCGCTTCATGGCCGAAATCATGGGTCTCTCGCCGGGCTATTGCGGAGGCCGCGGCGGCTCGATGCATATGCGCCACGCGGAGTCCGGCGTGGCCGGCACCAGCGCCATCGTCGGCGGCAACATTCCGCATGCCGTCGGATACGCGCTTGCCGACGACATCCTCGGCAGGGACGGGATCTCGGTCGCTTTCTTCGGCGACGGCGCCTCGCTGCAGGGCGCAACCTATGAATCGATGAACATCGCGGCCGCCTACAAGCTGCCCGTCATCTTCTTCGTCGAAAACAATCTCTACGCCGTGTCCACGCATATCGACGACGTGACGGCCGAACATCGGATCGCCTCGCGCGGTCCGATGCTCGGCTTCACCGGCATCGAATGCGACGGCATGGATGTGGTCGCGGTGCATCGCGCGATGTCCGACGCCGTCGAGACGATCCGCGCGGGGCGCGGCCCGGTGGTCATCGAAGCGAAATGCTACCGATACTTCCATCAGAGCGGCAGCAAGGCCGGAAGCGAGTTTGGCTATCGCGGCAAGGAAGAAGAGCAGGAATGGCTGAAGCGCGATCCGCTTCGCCTGGCGGAGGCGCGCCTCGGCAAACTGGGGATTCTCGACAGCGCCGCGCTGGCCCTGATCGATGAGCGCGTGACGACGGTCGTCCAGTCGGCCGCCAGCCGTTTGACCGAAACGGCGCCAGGCAGCAACCAGCTTCGCATCCCGGACGGCCTCTGGCCCGCCGCGCAGTCCGTCGACACCGGCATCCTGGCGCCGCCCGCCGAAGCCGAAGGGCTAAAATATCGCGAGATCGAAGATTTTGCGCCCGACCAATTGGTGAAGGCGCGGTTCGTCACCGCTGCCGGCGAAGCGCTGGGCGCGGCGATGGCCGCCGACCCGACCATCATCGTGCTCGGCGAGGACGTCCATCGCTTGCGTGGCGGGGTGAGCGGCTTTACCCGGTCCGCCCTCGAGCAGTTTCCCGGTCGCGTGCTGGCCATGCCGATCGCCGAGAACGGCTTCACCGGCGTGGCGCTTGGCGCTGCGCTGCGCGGGTTGCGGCCCATCGTCGAAATCATGTTCGGCGATTTCTGCTTCGTGGCGGCCGATCAGATCGCCAACGGCATCGCCAAGGTGAGGCACATGTTCGGCGATGGATTTCCCGTGCCGCTCATCATGCGGGTGCGCGTTTCCCCGCACACCGGCTACGGCTCGCAGCATTCGAGCGACCCGGCGGCGCTGTTCAGGATGTTCCCCGGCTGGCACGTGGTCTCGCCGACGACGGCGTTCGATTATGTCGGATTGCTGAACACGGCGCTGAAGACCAACGACCCCGTCGCGATCATCGAACATGTCGAGTTCTATCAGCGCGAAAGCCTGGTTCCGCGCGACGAGCGCGACTACTGCATCCCGTTCGGCAAGGCCAAGATCGTCCAGCCTGGCGGCGCCTGCACGGTTCTCGCGACATCCGTCATGGTTCCCACCGCCGTGAAGGTCGCGGAGGAAACCGGCGTCGACGCCGAAATAATCGACATGCGCAGCATCGGCCAACTCTCGACCGACTGGGCTCTCGTGCTGTCGTCCGTAGCCAAGACAAACCGGGTCATCATCGTCGAACAGGTCGCGAGCGGCCTTTCGCTTGGCCGCCACTGGATCGCCGAGATCCAGGCGCGCGCCTTCGACGATCTCGACCACGAAATACTCCACGTCACCGGCAGCCTTTCAGCGCCTGTCGTTTCGGCCGTTTTAAACAAGGCCGCGCTGGGATCCGCCGAGAGACTGCGCCAGGCGATGGAGTTGATTGCCCAAAGTGCCTGAACTGAAAAATGCCAGAAGGAGCATGATAATGAGACTGGGGAACTTCAACCGTATTTCTAGACACTGGAAGAGCCTTGCGGCGGCGACGATGCTTGGCGGTCTGGCCGCCACGGCAATGCCGGCGGAGGCCAAGACGCTGGTCATCGCCCGCGACATGGACGTCAATTCGCTCGATATCGACAGGAGCTGGTGCGACACCTGCATGATCTACAATGCGGCCGTCTATGACGGGCTGCTGGCGCTGGACAAGGACAACAAGCTGGTTCCGGTCATCGCCGAGAGCTGGACGGTCAACGACGACCAGACGGTCTTCACCTTCAAGCTCAATTCCAAAGCGACTTTCTCCGACGGCTCCAAGGTCGAGGCGAAGGACGTGAAATGGTCGTGGGAGCGCCTGAAGAACATCAAGGGCAGCCCGTCCGACCTCGCCGCCAGCATCTCGTCGATCGAGACTCCCGACGCCGAGACCGTAGTGGTCAAGACCGCCGAGCCCAATTCCGAACTGCTGAACGTGCTGGCGGCGAGCTATTTTGGCGTCATCAACAGCGACGTCGCCCAGTCGGAGGGCAAGGCCACGGCAGCGGCCGACGCCGCGCAGTCGGACCAGGCCGAACCGTGGTTCCTCGCGCACTCGGCCGGCGCCGGTCCGTTCGTGCTCGAATCCTACCAGCCGGGGGCCGAGCTCAGGCTGAAGCGGAACGAGAAATACTGGCGCGAGCCGGCGAAGGTCGACGAGATCGTCATCCGTCAGGTCGGCGATGCCGTGGCTCAGGCCCAGCTTCTGCAGAGCGGCCAGGCCGACGTCGCCATGAACATCGATCCGGAAACGGCCAAGACGCTCACCGGTCCGAACGTGAAGACGGAGTCGGCTCCGTCCAACAACTTCGTCTACCTCGCCATCAGCCCAGGCGCGGTCGCCAACCCGTTCCCGATCACGGCCGATATCCGTGAAGCCATCTCGCTCGCCGTCGACCGCAAATCGCTTGTCGACTTCACGCTGGGCGAAGGCAATGGCCGGCTGATCTCGGTGCCCTTCCCTCTGGACTTCCCGGGCGGGGCCGGGCACTCGATCCCGGAATACAGCCCCGACAAGGCAAAGGAATTGCTGGCCAAGGCAGGGCACGCCGACGGCTTCACGCTAGAGGCGACCTATCCGAAGCTCAACGTCTACGGCGTCGATTTCACCCTGGCCATGCAGAAGATCCAGCAGGATCTGGCGGCGGTGAACATCAAGCTGGAGCTCAAGCCCGTCGAGTTCCCGAACTGGCGCGAGGCGGCGACGAAGGATCACATTCCGATCACCTTCGTCTTCTTCGCGCCCGACTTCTACGGCACCTCCCAGTATGTGAACTACTTCGGCCTTGCCCCGGATACACCCTGGGCCAAGCGCGCGGGTGCCGCCACCGACCCCTCCTTCGTCCTTCCTGACTCAAAGACGATGCTGGCGGAAGCGCTCAAATCAGCGCCCGAAAAGGCGGAGAAAATCTATTTCGATATCGGCGAGAAGATCAAAGCGCAGAACGTCATCATTCCGATGATCAGCCCGAACACGATCCTGGCCTATGGCAGCAAGGTCCACGGGGTTCGCAATTCACCGAGCTCAAACGTTCCGCTCTACGAGATCACGCTCGACGACTGAGCGACATCCCTGTATCCGCGAGGCCTTTGAGGAGCCCTCGCGGATACAGTCCATTCGACCAGATTCCTGGATTGCCGCAGTGGTGGGGCGCCTGTCCTGGCCACCGCAATTGCTATCCTGGCACAATCATAGCAGTAAATTGCCGCTCGAATCTCGTTGACAAATCAATGTCTTGATCGCATTTTTGGTTAGTCGATAAAAATCGACTAACGTGGAGGCTGCCCCGTGGCATATACCGACTTCATTTTCGACGCCTACCGCAAGCGCGTTGCCGAACTCGAGGCCAGCGACAATCCGTTCGCGAAGGGGGTGGCCTATGTCGAGGGTGAGCTTTATCCGATCCACGAAGCCCGCATCCCTATTCTCGACCAGGGATTCCTCCATTCCGATCTGACCTATGATGTACCCTCGATCTGGGATGGCCGCTTCTTCCGGCTCGATGATCATCTCGACCGTTTCGAGCGCAGCCTGAAGCAGTTGCGGCTGCGCAGCTCGCTCGACTGCCACGGCATCCGGCAGAAGCTGGTGGAGATGGCGGCAAGGAGCGGCATTCGGGACGCTTATGTGTGCATGATCGTGACGCGCGGCCTGAAATTCATCCGCCAGTACAGCCCCGATGAAATCGAGAACAACCTCTACCTCATGGTGCAGCCCTTCTTGTGGGTGATGGGTGAGGAACTTCAGAAGACCGGCGGCTCGGCCGTCATCGCACGCGACGTTCGTCGCGTGCCGCCAGGCGCCATCGACCCGACTGTGAAGAACCTGCAGTGGGGCGATTTCGTGCGCGGCATGCTGGAGGCGCGTGATCGCGGCGCCAACTACCCGATCCTGACGGACGGGGACGGCAATCTGACCGAAGGTTCCGGCTTCAACGTCTGCATCATCAAGGACGGCGTGCTGCGGACACCGAAGCGTGGCGTGCTGGAAGGCGTGACGCGCAAGACCGTGCTGGAGGTCGCCAAGGCGCATGGCGTCGAGTGCCATGTCGAGGACGTCCCGGTGAGCGCCGCCTATGATTGCGATGAACTGTTGTTCGTCACCACGGCCGGCGGCGTCATGCCGATCACCAAATTGGACGGGGTGCCGGTAGGCAGCGGAGAAGTCGGTCCGCTCAGCAAAACAATCTGGAAGGCTTATTGGGAAGCTCATTACGATCCGATGCGCAGCTTCGCCATCAATTATTGAAAGCCGACGGACAGCCGCCTCAGCTCGAACGGCGGACAGCGGGCCGCTCGGACGAAAAAGGCTGCGGACCATGAGGGCCGCAGCCTTTCGCATTTCCAGGATTGCCTGTTCAAGCGATCCGGCATGCATTTTCAAAGGCAAGCCGGGGCAACCGCGGAAACAGGCCTGCCGGATCGCCATAGCCCAGATTGACCAGGAAGTTGCTCTTCCAGGTCGTTCCCGCGAAGAAGGCCTCGTCGACGAGATGGTTCTTGAAACCGGACATCGGTCCGGCATCGAGCCCCAGCATGCGGGCGGCGAGGATGAGGTAACCGCCCTGGAGGGTGCCGTTGCGAAAGGCGGTCTCATGCGCGATATCGGGGCTCGACGTGAACCAGGAGCGCGCGTCCGTATGTGGGAAGAGCTCCGGCAATCGGTCGTAGAAGGCTTCGTCATAAGCAACGATCGCGGTGACCGGCGCCGCCATGGTCTTGGCGGAATTGCCGCTGCTTAGGGCCGGCCGGAGTTTTTCCTTGGCTTCGGGCGACCTGACAAAGACGAACCTGCCGGGAGAGCAATTCGCCGAAGTCGGCGCCATCTTCAAGAGGTCGTAGAGCTGCCTCAGCGTATCGTCGGAGACCGGCCTGTCCGTCCACTTGTTGTGTGTGCGGGCTTCCGTGAAAATGCTGTAGTCGTTCATTGCGATCCGCGCGTCCTTGGGCATGAATTCAGGCCCCCGTCTCATGCGACCAGGGTGCCTGACGATTCGGTGATATTCTCCCGAAGATACGGCGCTCCGTATCCGGCGGACCGCCGCAAGGTCCGTCTTCAGCGAGCGACTTTGAGCCTTGCCAGGACGAGCGGATTCTCGTTTGCAGGAATTCGCGTGCGCTCGGCCTTGAGATCCGCGAAGGCCTGCTCGCTCGCCTTCAACGTCTGCTCGATGTCGGCCGCCGTCATGGCCGCGTTCAGGAACATGTTGTGATACGGATGGAAATAGACGCCATGCTTGAGGGCGTTCGTCACCCAGGCATAGCCGAGGCGCATGTCCGGATCGTCATGGAACAGGATCTGCGGCATCTGCGACGGACCGGTCTGGCGCAACGAGAAGCCAAAGGCGGCGGCCTGCTCATCGAGGCCCGCACGCAACTTGTCGCCCAACTCCACGGTATGTTCCAGATACTTGGTTTCGCGGATCAGCCGCAGCGTCTCGACGCCGGCCGCCATCGGGACGGCGGAGAACCAGAAGGAGCCGGTGGCGAAGATGGAACGAGCGGCGGCGTAGAAACGCTGCGACCCCATCATCGCCGAGATCGGATGGCCGTTGGCAATGGCCTTGCCCCAGCAGCTGATGTCGGGTTCCACTCCCAGGATTGACCACGAGCAGTCCCGCGCCAGCCTGAAACCGGCGCGGACGTCGTCGACGATGAGCGGCGCGTCGACGGCATCGCAAATCTTGCGCGCGGCCTTGGCGAACGCTTCGGAGGGGATCAACTGATCGGCAAAGACCTCGTGCTTGAACGGCGTGGCGAAAATGCCGGCGACGTCGCCGTCGGCCGACCGCACCGCGGCCTCGAGGCTTTCGATGTTGTTGTACTCGTAGGCGATGATCTGGCGCCGCTCGTCATCGACGATGCCGGTGCGGTTCGGCGTGCACCAGGGCTGGGAGCCGTGATACGCGCCGGTCGCCACCAAGATCTTGCGGCGTTTGGAATAGGCGCGCGCGATCGTCATCGCCATGGACGTGGCGTCGCTGCCGTTCTTGCAGAACATCGCCCAATCGGCGTGGGAGACCATCGAGACCATCGCTTCGGCCAGTTCGACCATCAGGTGCGACGGTCCGGTCATAGTGTCGCCGAGTTCGGCCTGCCGGCGCGCGGCGGCCTCGACGTCGGCATTTCCATAGCCAAATAGATTAGGCCCATAAGCGCTCAGATAGTCGATATATTCATTGCCATCGACATCCCACAGCCTCGCGCCGCTGGCGCGGCTGAAGAACTGCGGGAAGTCGGAGGGCAAAAGCGCTGTAGATTCATGGCCATACATACCACCCGGTATGACGCGGCGGGCGCGTTCCAGCAGCTCTGAATTCCGACGGTTAGACCAAGTCATTGATGTGATTTCCCTATTTGCGATGCAGCCTATAGCAAGAAAAATATCTACTATCAATGATGAATCCGATGGATTGCCGGCTGCTTTTCCGCTACAAAACCCGGGAGCCGGGCAATGCGGACGCATTCGCCGCCACCGCAGACCGGCTCGCTGCGCCGAGCGTCCGAGGAGAAAAGCTGATGGCAGGATCGATCGTCGGAGAAGCCAGCCTTGCCTGGGGGCTCCGAGCTCGGCCGGTCGGCAAAAGACGCGGCGTCACCGAAACCGGAAATCAAAAATCCAAAGGGGAATCCATGAACACTACCAAGAATGGTCTGAGCAGACGCAGCGTGCTGAAGCTGGGCGCCGGTACGGCCGCCGCGGCATCATTTCTTGCAATGCCGGCGATCGGCCGGGCGGCGCCGACGTCGCTCTCCGTCGCCAATGGCGGCGGCGCGCTGGGCGATGCGTTCAAGGCCGCATGTTTCAACACCTTCGAGAAGAAAAACGGCATCAAGATCATCAGCGCCCCTTACATGGAAGGCGCCCGCCTGAAGGCGATGGTCGAGGCCGGCGCAGTCGACATCGACGTCACGGATACGGATTCCTCGGAAGCCGCGCCGCTGGCCGTTGCCGGCCTCCTCGACGAGATCGACTACAGCGTCGTTCCGAAGGAAGGGCTCATCGCTGGCGCCGCCAGCAAATACTGGACGTCGTGCTACATCGCCGGCTGCGTCCTTAGCTGGAACACCGATTCCAAGGACGGCCGCCCGAAGAACTGGCAGGAATTCTTCGATCCGAAGATCAAGGGTCGCAGGACACTCTGGAAGAACGCCGCGCAGACCATGGAAGTGGCGGCGCTGGGCGCCGGCCAGACTCTGGACAAGCTCTATCCGCTGGATATCGACCGCGCCTTCGCCATGCTCGACGGCATCCGTTCGTCCATCACCTGGTGGACGTCCGGCGCGCAGAGCGCCCAGCTTCTCGCCAATGGCGACGCCGATTTCGGCATGTGCTGGAACGGCCGTGTCGACCCGGTCAAGCAGCAGGGCGGCCCGATCGATTATACGTTCGACTACTCGCTGCACACGCCCGGCATCTGGAGCCTGCCGAAGGGTGGCCGCAACCGCGACACCGCGATGAAGTTCATCGCGCATTGCATGGACCCGGAAGTCCAAGCCGCCTTCTCCAAGCTGATCCCCTATGGACCGACGAACGACAAGGCGTTCGACATCCTGTCGCCGGAGGAGCGCGCGCGCATGCCGAGCTCGCCGGAAAACCGTAAGCTTTCGGTCGCGATTGATGGCGATTACTGGCTCGAGAACGGCACCAAGATCTACGACCGCTTCAACACCTGGGTCGTGACGAAATAAGCGGGACCCTCCCGGGACGGGACTGCGCGGGCGACTCGTTACCCGCGCAGTCCCGTCTTTCGTGCCAATTCGACACTGCTCGCCAATTCGACGCCGCCAGCGCCGCTTGTGCGAGAGCCTGACAATCTGTTGAAGTGGTTGCGCCGTCCAACACGCCCGGATCCGCATGTGAGGATATGTTGACGTCATGAAGCACCGCAGCTTCCTGCTCTACCTTCCCGTCGCCTTGCTGCTGACGCCCTTCTTCCTCGCGCCGATGGCGGTGATCGGGACGGAGAGTTTCAGCGGCCAGCAAGGGATCGGGGCGGAATACGCGAAGGTCGTGACCGACCAGGGCATCAGGACTGTCCTCTACAACACCTTCTATGTCGCGGCGATGGTGACGATCTTTTCGCTGCTGATCGCCTACCCGATAGCCTATGTGCTGGCGCGGCTCAGGGGCCGATGGGCCACCATCGGCATATTCCTGATCTTCCTGCCCTTCTGGGCGAGTACGGTGATCCGCTCCTTTGCCTGGATGATCCTTCTCGGCCGCAAGGGCCCGGTCAACTCCATCCTGGTCGGCATCGGCCTTATCGAGGATCCGATCCGCTTCATCGACAACGGCCTGGGGGTGATGATCGCCATGACCTACATCATGGTGCCGTTCATCGTCGTGCCCATCCTCAATGGCCTGCGCGCCATAGACCCCAACCTTCCGCGCGCGGCGGCGGTGCTCGGAGCCAATCCATGGCGCCAGTTCCTCGCCGTCACCCTGCCGCTTTCCATGCCCAACGTGGCGGTGGGCTGCACGATCGTCTTCGTCACCTCGCTGGGTTTCTTTGTCACGCCGTCGCTTCTGGGCGGAGACCTGACGGTGGTTTCGATGCTGATCAGCGAACAGGCCAACAGGCTGCTGGATTGGCCGCTCGCCTCGGCGCTGGCGATCATTGTGCTTCTCCTCACCATCATCATCTTCGCGCTGCTGCGGTTCAGCCAACTGGCTTCCCGCCGCAAGGGCAAGGCACAGGCGGGAGTGTTCGCATGAACGTCTCCGAGAAGAAGCTTTGGGCCGCTTGGAGCCGTCTCCTGAACGGCCTCGTCGGGGCCATGCTCATTGGTTTCCTGGTGCCCATCCTGGTCGTCGTCGCCGTATCCTTCCAGAGCAAGTCGTACCTGTCGTTTCCGCCGACGGACTTTTCGCTGCGCTGGTACCAGCAGTTCATCGGCAACGACGATTACCGCTCCGCCATCCTGAACAGCATGATGATCGGAGCGGCGGCCGCGGCACTGGCGACGATCGCCGGGATTTCGACGGCATTGGCGGTCGTTCGCGCGAGCGTGCCTGGCTCCACCATCGTCAGCGCGCTTTCCGTCGCGCCCGCGATATTGCCGCAGATCGTTCTGGCGATCGGGCTTTTCCCGATCAGCGTGTGGCTAGGACTTCAAGGCACGCTATGGGCTGTGATCCTGGCGCATGCCGTCATCGGCCTGCCCTTTCCGTTCATCACTGTCTGCGGCGCGCTTGCATCCTATTCGAACCGGATCGAGATCGCCTCGATGACGCTCGGCGCCAATTCCTTCCAGACGTTCCGGCTGATCACCTTCCCGATGATCAGGCCGGCCGTGATCGCGGGTTTCATCTTCGCATTCGCGGCATCGCTCGACGAACTGGTGCTGGCGCTCTTCCTGAGCAGCCCATCGACGCGGACATTGCCTTTGCTTCTTTGGGAACAGCTCAACTTCCAGGTCACTCCCGAAATCGCTGCCGCGGCCAGCGTCATTCTCGCCGTAACAAGCCTACTCATTCTCGCGGCAACTTTGTTGCCCCGTCTCGGCAAGGACAACTAGGATGCTGCAGATGCCAAGTCGATCCGCGACAGGTCAGAACCGTGCCGCAGGGGGCGCCGCAGTCTCCATTCGAAATCTTTGCAAGCACTACAACAATTTCGAGGCCGTCGTCCCCACGTCCGTCGAGATCGATTCCGGCGACTTCTTCGCCATCATCGGACCGAGCGGCTCCGGCAAGTCGACACTGCTCGGCATGATCGCGGGCTATATCGACCCGACCGAAGGGCAGATCGTGGTCGACGGGCGCGACATCGTTCCCGAACCGATCTACCGGCGCAACATCGGCATGGTGTTCCAGAACTATGCGCTGTTTCCGCATCTGTCGGTCGCCCAGAATGTCGCCTATCCGCTGAAGATCCGCGGTGTGACGAAGGACGAGATCGCAAGGCGCGTGCGCGAGAGCCTTGCCATGGTGCGGCTTGAGGCATTCGCGTCGCGCAAGCCGTCGGAACTCTCGGGCGGGCAGCAACAGCGCATCGCGCTGGCCCGGGCATCGATCTATCATCCGTCGATCCTGCTCATGGATGAGCCGCTCGGCGCGCTGGACAAGAACCTTCGCGACGAGATGCAGGAAGAGATCAAACGCTTCCAGCAGGAATTGGGCGCGACCGTCATCTATGTCACCCATGACCAGCAGGAAGCGGCATTCCTGGCCGACCGCATCGCCATCATGCGCGACGGCGCCATGACGCAGATCGGCAGCCCGCGCGCGCTCTATGAACAGCCGAACAGCCGCTTCGTCGCCGAGTTCCTCGGCGAAGCTTCGATCTTCCCCGTCAAATCGGTGTCCGGGAAGCAGGCCGGTCAGCCTTGCCAGATCGTCCTGGAGGATGGCACCCGGGCAATTATCCGCACGGACGAGGACGCAGGTCCCGGCCGTTTCGCCTGCATCCGGCCCGAACGCGTTACCGTCGGCCCGAAAGCGCAAGGCCTGGACAACACTTACACCGGCATCGTGCGCGAGAGCCTCTACACGCCGGGCAGCATCCGCTACCGGATCGAGCTGAACGGCACCGGCTCCACGCTCAAAGTGCGCGTGCTGCCGCAGGGCAATACCGAGGTCTTCCAAACCGGAAGTGCCGTCGACATCGGCTGGTCGGCCGATGACATGACCATCCTCGCGGAGTAGCCGCAAGCGTTCGTCGGCTAAACGGCAAATTGGCTCCGGCCAGTTGCGCTTTTACTCCGGTTTCTGCTGGCCGTAGGTCTTGTACCGGTTCTTGACCACGCTCAGCTCGTCGTCCGTCAGCATGACCGGGCGCCCGAGCATCGAGGCAAGCATGTACTGCCTGGCCAGCGTCTCCAGCTTTTCGGTGCGCGCGACCGCCGTAGCGAGATCCGGCCCGTAGGCGATCATGCCGTGATTGGCGATCAGGCAGGTGTTTCGTTCCGGCAGCGCCCGTACCACCACCTCCGCCAATTCTGCCGTGCCGAACGGCGCGTAGTCGGAACATGGAACATCGTCGCCGCCGAACGACGCGATCATGTAGTGGAATGGCGGAAGGCCCTGCCGCAGGCAGGACAGCGCCACGCAGTGATCCGGATGGGCATGCACGACGGCCTGGGCCTGAGGGCACGCCTTGTAGATCGCCGCATGCATGTTCCATTCGCTCGACGGACGGATCTCGCCGTTCCAGTCGCCGTCGAGCGTCATCTCGACCATCGCGGCCTGGTCGAGCTTTTCGGGCGGGATGCCCGTCGGCGTTATCAGCATGCCGCCGACCCCGAAGCGCAGGCTGACGTTCCCAGAGGTTCCGCTGTTCAAGCCTTTCGACGCGATGGCGCGCACGGCATCGACCAGAGATTGACGCATGGCTGCTGATTGATCGGTCATTGGATTTTCGCCTGTGGCGGCCATTGTTCGAGATAGGGTGCGATCCTTACGGGCCGGCGCATTTCGTCGAGCACCGCCGAAAAGACGTCCAGCCCGCCGAGCTTGCCGGACTTCAGCATCAGCGCGACGGGAAACGGCATTTCGGCCACCATGCGTCCGGTGCCCAGGCCCTGATATGGCCCGACGATGAAGCGGGTGATGGGCAGTTTGGGGACGATGGCGCCAGCAGTTTCGCCGCCGGCGATGACGAGCCGACGGACGCCGCGTTCAAAGATCAGGCGTTGCGCGAGACCGGTGAGGAAATCCTCCGCCGCGCGCGCCACCACATCGCGTCCATATTTGCCCTGCAGCCGTTCGACTTCCTCCTGCGGCGCCATCGTGGCGATGGCAATCGCCTGCCCCGCGCCGATCGCTCGATCGGCCGACGCCAAAGCCGAAGCAAGCAGATCTTCGCCTTCCATGACGCGGCCGAGATCGATCGTGACGACTTCATTCTGCCGGCCGAAATGCGCAAGCTGCTCGGCGGTGCGCGGCGCCACGCTGCCGGCAAGCACGACGGCAGGCCCTTCGACGCCCGGCAACGCGGCAGCCTCGGGGCTGGCAAGCTTGCCGCCGCGCCGCCATGACGTCGGGAGATGCGCCGCCACCGACGCATTCCCGGTCAGCAAAGGCATGGGCGCCGCGGCCTCCGCGATCGAAGCCAGATCGCGCTCATAGATCGTGTCGGCGACGGCAAAGCGAACGCCCTCCCCGATCAAATTCTCGCAATGCTTGACGATGGCCTCCGCGCCGCGATCGACAACCGGGTGCGCAACGAGCCCGACCCGGCTCCGGCTTTGCGCCGCAAGGACGCGGACGATGTTCGAATCCGTCATCGGCGTCAGCGGGTCGAACCGCTTGGGAGACTCCGCCAGGATCTGCGAGCCGCCGAACATATAGCCCTGAAACACCGTTCGCTGGGTCTCGCAGAGAGCCGGACAAAACAGGACCATTTTCGCGTCGAGCAGATCCGCCAGCGCCTCGGCGCACGGACCGATGTTTCCGGCCGGCGTGGAATCGAAGGTCGCGCAGTATTTGAAAAAAATCTGATCACAGCCAGCGGACTGTAGCCGCCGCGCTGCCCGCAGAACGAGATCGACCGCATACTGCGCCGGTATCACGCGCGTTTTCAGCGCGATCACATGCGCGAGCGAGGCGGAAGGGATGTCCGCCTCGATGCTGGTCGCGAAACTCGTCGGCACGCCCCGCGCCACCAGCATGGCCGCCAGTTCGGACCCGCCGGTCAAGTCATCGGCGATCGCGCCGAACAGCAGCGGACGCTTTCGTTCTGTCATTGATTCATTCCCTTGAAGTCCCGTCCAGGCTTGAAGCCGTGGGCGGTCGTATACGCCATATGTCAAAGACCCAGAAATGCCCGAGCCAGGGCCAATTGACCGTCCATCATCTGGCGACCGACCAGCAAGCGGCAACCCTTGGCTTCGGCCGCCTGCAGGAGCCTGGTCTTTTCCGGCTTCATGACGATGTCGGCAACGATCATATCCGCGGATAGCGTCGCGAAATCCACGGGATCTCCATCCTCCTTGCCGATCATCCCCAGCGAAGTCGCGTTGACGACCATGTCGAAGCCGGTGGCGTCGGCCTCACCTGTTCGAACCGACGCCCCCGGATAGGCGGCGGAAACCGCATCGACGAGCCCAACGGCCCTGGCATGGTCGCGGTTTGAAACGACCAGTTCCGCCACGCCCGCCTCGGCCAACGCAAAAGCCAGGCTGCGCCCGGCACCGCCGGCGCCGAGCAGAAGCACACGAAGTCCTGCAGGCTGAATGCCGGCCTCCGTGGCGCCGCGCACGAAACCGCTGCCGTCGACATTGTCTCCGGTCAGCTTTCCATCCGCATCGCGCCGGATGTAGTTGACGCTGCCGATCGTCCGGGCGCGAGGCGTGAGTTCGTCGAGCAGCGGCAGAACGGAGATCTTGTGCGGGATGGTGACGCCTGATCCGACGCAGTTTTGAAATCCGCGCAGCGCCTGGATGGCGGTGGCCAGATCCCGCGCGCCCACATGAACAGGTACGCAAACGAAGTCATGGCCGGCGGCGCGCATGAAGGCGGTGATGGCTTCCGTGCCGACCACATGCGAGACCGGATCCGCCATCAGCAGCATGATTTTCGTATGGCCGGTTATGCGGCGCGCATCCATAAGTCCCTCCCGCGGTCCTCGGTTCAAATAGTATGATAAATATCGACTAATGACTTTATGGCTGCCAATCCGGAATGAGATCCATATCGGCAGCATTTGCGCCCATTTTTCATGAAATTCAAGCAGTTTTGGTGAGACTTCGGCAGTCGCCCACCGCGATCGCCGGCACCGTCGTTTCGCCCAGAATGCCTGTTGATAATGAATAAGTTTCTCTGTAGTTCTAGCACTCTCTCATACCATGACTGTCCCGGCCACGCGGAGGATTCCCACCCATGTCGAAGCGGCAAATGCACCTGATAGGCTATGTGCTGGCGGGGCCGACCTGGCATCACTACGGCAGCTGGCGGCACCCGGAAAGCGACGGCCTGGATATGCTCGATCCTGCCCGTTACGAGGAGATCGCCCGTGTCCTGGAGCACGGCAAATTCGACGGGCTGTTCTTCGTCGACTTCCTGATGCTGTTCGATTCCTACGCCGGCGGCTACCGCACCAACCTGAAGGAAGGCGGTCAGCAATGCATGATGGACCCGATGCAGCTTCTTGCCGCCATGGCCCGCGTCACCTCGCGCATCGGGCTTGCCTCGACCATGTCGACGACGTTCTACCACCCCTTCCACATCGCGCGCGCCTTCGCCTCGCTCGACCATATCAGCAAGGGCCGGTCCGGCTGGAACGTGGTCACCTCGGCGATGGAGCGCGAGGCCAAGAATTTCGGCATGGATGCACTGATGGACAAGAACAAGCGCTACGACATGGCCGACGAAGTGCTGGAAGCCTGCGACAAGCTCTGGCAGAGCTGGGAGCCGGGAGCGCTCGTCGGCGATCGCGAGAACAACATCTTTGCCGACGCCGACAAGGTTCACTACGCCAATTATGAGGGCCAGTATGTGCGCACCAGCGGCCCGCTGACGGTGCCGAGCTCGCCGCAGGTCAAGCCGGTCATCATGCAGGCGGGCTCCTCGCCTCGCGGCCGCGAGTTCGCCGGCCGCTGGGCCGAGGTCATCTTCACGCTGCAGAACTCCAAGGAGCACATGCAGGCCTTCTACCGCGATATCAAGGATCGGGTCGTCGCCAGCGGGCGCAAGCCGAACGAGTGCGCCATCGTGCCTGCCGTCGACATCGTGCTCGGCGACACGGAATCGATCGCCAGGGAACGCGCCGCGGCCATCAATGAATATGCGAGCCCCACGCTCGGCGTCGCCGAAATCTCCAACGCCCTCGGCGTCGACATGTCGAAGGAGCCCCTCGACAAGCCGCTGGAGGACCTGGAGCTGACGCAAGGTTGCCGCGGCATACTCGACGTGATGCTGCAGGGAACCAAGAAGGATGGGCTGACGCTCGGCCAGGCCGGCAAGGCCTGGGCGACCAGCCAGATGACCCCGCAGCTCATCGGCACGCCGAAACAGATTGCCGACCACCTGCAGGATTTCTTCGAAGCGGAATGCTGCGACGGCTTCATGATCTGCCCGTCGGTCAGCCCGGGAACCTATGTCCAGTTCGTCAAGACGGTGGTTCCGGAACTGCAGCGTCGCGGGGTGTTCCGCAAGGAGTACCAGTACGCGACCTTCCGCGAAAACCTGCAGAACTGATCGCGGCGATCCGGCAGTTTATCAGGCCGCTCGGCGATCAAGATTGCCGGGCCGCCAAAGTTTTGTGCGCTCAGGACGGCAAGCCGCCGAAATTGCTCGCGGCCCAATCGCTATTCGCTCTGTTCCCGCGGCATGAGAATTTCCGGAAGATAGCAGCGCAGATAGGCAACGCCCGCGAGATGCGCTTCCGCGATATAGTCGTCGCGAATATAGCCATGCTCGCTGTATGACAGCGAAAAGACCCCGTCGATCATCGAAAAGTACGTGGCAAGCCGGCGTTCCCAATCCGGGACCGAGGGCATGTGAAAATAGTAGGACAGAAGCTGCGACCTGCCGTCAACGAGGCGGTGCAACTGCGATATGTCGGCGGTTTTGACTTCCAGGCTGATGTTGGCGCCCAGGAACAATCGCAACGCGGCCGGATGGTTGTTGTGGTAGTGAGCCGCGCTGGTCACCTTCAGCCGGAACAGGTCCTGCCAACGCGCCGGCCGCACCTCGAGCGGCAGCTTCGAGAGCTCCAGCAACGCGTTGTGATGCACTTCGGCCAGGGCAAGCAGCGCGGCCTCGGTGCTCGGAAAGAAATGATAGACTGACGCGTTCGGTACCTTCGCCTTGGCGGCGATCTGATAGAGGCCGATATCCTGGACGTTGCTGGTTGCAAGCAACTCGTCCAAGGCATCGAGCAGCTTGCGGAAGCGCAACTGGCCGGGTTTGCGCTGAGGGCGCCGAGCGACAATGCGCTTCGGCTGCCGATCCGCCTTTTCCTCGACATCGTTGCTCATCGTCACCTCGAATTGCGGAGCCTTGAGTCCGACACAAGAAGAAACGCGCCTGAAGGTCAAGACACCAAAGATTTCAAGCAATCAAGCCAGTCTTCGCCATTCGTCGCGCGGCAGCCGAAGCAGCAGTTTTCGATGAGTGAAGACGTCTCGATAGATTGGATTTCATAGAGCCGGCGGATGAATTTCCGCCAGAAGATGCTCGTTGTTCGTCATCGTCGCATCCCGGCGCATCCTGTCGTAAAGCCAGGTGCAAAACATTTCGCAACTCTGTTTGCGCAGCTGTCCAGCCGGCTCGACGACGTAATAGTCGGAACCCCGCACCCTGTAGGGGGCGATGTCGAGCGCCGGCACCAGAACCCCGCTCGCAAAGAGATCGTCGATCAGAGGGCTGCCTCCCAGGGCGATGCCCTGGCCGCTCAGCGCCGCCTGCATGAGGACCGAGAAGTTGTTGACCGTGATCTGATGCTTGCCTTTCGTGGCGTCGATGCCATGGGCATGAAACCAGTCGCTCCATCCGCCGCCCTGCACGGACCGTCCCTCTATGTCGAGCAGTTTCTCGCCCAAAAGATCGGCCGGGCGGGTCGGACGATTGCGCTTGTCCCAATAGGACGGATGGCAGACGGGTGTCACCTCGCAGCCGACCAGGAAGCTGGCGGACATGGACGACCATGAGCCTCCGCCGAAACGGACCGTCATGTCGATCCGCTGTTTCGAAATGTCGACGAGTTCGTCATTCACCGCCAGCCGCAGATCCACATCGGGATGGAGACTGCTGAATTCGGCAAGCCGCGGCGCCAGCCAGTAGGCGCCGAAAGCATGGGTCGTGCCGACGACGATCGCCTGCGGATCGCGCAGTTCCCTTACGCGGTCCGCGAGAGACGCTATCGCCGTCAGATGCACCGGCAGCGATGCATTGAGCATGGCGCCCGCGGGCGTGAGCTCGATCGACCGGTGCCCTCTTTCGAAAAGAGGAATCTGGAGAAAGTTTTCCAGCTCACGAATCTGCCGGCTGATGGCCGCCTGCGTGATGTTCAATTCGTCCGCGGCCTTGGTGAAGCTCATCAGCCGCGCGGCCGCCTCGAAGGAGATCAGCGAGACGAGAGAGGGAATGCTTTTGCGCAGCAATGACATAACGAATTTTAATGCCAATCGGATGCCATCCGCAAGTCGGCGCTTGAGCCGGCTACCCGTTTGATGCGTACATTTTCGAGACCTGGCTGGCAGCCTCGCCAAAACCTGTATCGGCGGCTCACTGCAATTATTTCAGCGGCTTAGCTCTCGACGCGGGCTTTCTTCCGGTGAGCGCTGACAAAAGGAATTGTTATGGGATACCAAGAATTTTGCGCGTTTACTCAGTCACCGCCCTTCGGCATGCTCGCAATACCAAAAGCGCGATAATAGGACGCACCGAACATGAATGCTCCCGTCGTCATCCCGCCTGCCACTGTGCCGATCGGCCGCGATCTGTTCAAGACCGTGTCCAGCCATTGGCCATCCGGCGTGGCGGTCATCACGACGGCGGCCGGCGACGGGACCTTGCACGGCTTGACCATGAGTGCCGTCATCGCGCTCTCGCTGGAACCGATGCAGTTCCTGATCTCCGTCGACAAGACTTCCAACACGCTGCCGGTGCTGAAACAGAAGCGGCGCTTCTGCATCAATTTCCTCAACAGCGATCAGCGCGACATCTGCATGCTGTTCGCCAGCAAGGCCGCCGACAAATTCGCTTCCGTCGGCCATCGGCTTTCCGATCTGGGCTTGCCGAAGATCGACGGCGCGGTTTCCTGCATCAGCTGCGACGTGAACAGCATCATTTCGAGCGGCGACCATGAGATCATGATCGGCGATGTCCGCGATATGGAGCATTTCGGCGGCGAGCCGCTGATCCATTTCAAGCGATCGTTCCACACGGTGCAGCCCGGCTGAGCGACATGCTCTCCTAGACAACGTCTCCCCTTGGTTCGTGGCGCGAAGTACGGTTCGCATCCAGCTCTCAACCTGGCCGGACGACCGAGGCCTTTCCTGGTCCAAAGCATGTCTCCCGAAACCCGTTCCCACCTTCGGGAGGCTTGGGCTAGGATGATGCCATGCGACTTTATGCATCCGTGACTGCATTGGGCTTCCTGCTGGTGGCGATCGCCGCCGGCATGTGGCCGTCCTGGGCGTTGGCCTCGTCGCTGTCGCGGCCCGCCGTCGTCGTCGCTTCATCGGCCGCCACCATGGAGCGTTCGGCCTTCAGGCCCTGCTACCGCACAGTGCGGACGTCGGCTGTGTCCTGCTTTCTTCAGATCGGCCTGCCGGAAGACGCGACCGGCGGCGAGGCGCAAACCTCCAGGCATTGCATTCCCGTGATGAGTCCGCCCGCGACGAAGTCCGTCTTCCGCGAGGCGGAACCGAGACCGCCCCAGCCTTCCTCCATCGCCTGAATCCGGTGCGCGTCGGCGGATCCCGCCGGCACGCTTCTTTCATCCCATGAAGAGTGGCGATGCCGTCTCAAAGGTCATTTCATGCTGAACGAAACTCCCATCGGCCGCCGGCGTCTCCTGCTCGGCGCCTCCACCCTGGCGGCAGCCGCGACGCTCCTGCGTTTCCTGCCGGCTCGCGCCCAGGAAGGTCTGACACCTGAACAGGTCCTCAACGATCCCGACATGCCGTTCGTCGGCGCCAGCAGTCCCGACATCACGATCGCGGAGTTCATGGACTATAACTGCCCCTACTGCCGCAAGAGCCACCCGGAACTGAAGAAGCTGCTTGCGAGCGACCGCAAGGTGCGTGTCGTCTACAAGGACTGGCCGGTGTTCGGTCCGGTTTCCGAATACGCGGCCCGCATGGCGATCGCGGCCAAATGGCAGGGAAAGTACGAGGCCGCGCACGACGCGCTGATGTCGTCGCCCAAACGCTTCCAGCAGAATAAGGAAGTCACGACTGTGTTGACCAGGGCCGGCATCGACATGTCGAGACTGAACAGGGACGCGTCGGCGCATAAGGCCGACATCGACAAGCTGCTTGCCCGAAACGCCCTGCAGGCCGATACGATCGGCCTGCAAGGCACACCGTCCTGGCTGGTGGAGTCCTTCATCGTCTTCGGCGGCCTCAGCCACGCCCAGTTGCGGGAAGCAGTGGCGGAAGCGCGCCGTAGAAAGAAGGCGTCGGGCGGCAAGTAGCACGCCCTATTCGCAGGAGGCCGCCGGCCAGTTGGCGCGACGGCCTCCGTCGTGCTCATGGCCGAACGGATCGGATGCGAAATCTCAACCCAGCCCACATGGCTTAGGCAATGAACGCTTCGGCGACGCTGCGAATGCCCGCGGCATCGAGCTTGTAATGAGCGTAGAGATGGGTGGGCGGCGCAATCAGGCTGTATTCGTCATAGATGCCGTGACGCTTGAGCTTCACGCCCATTCCCTCGTCGGCGAGCACTTCGGCGACCGCGCTGCCAAGTCCGCCCATGACATTGTGCTCCTCGACCGTCATGATCTTCTTCGAGCGGGATGCCGCATCGAGAATGGCCTCCCGGTCGAGAGGCTTGATGCACGCCATGTCGATCACGCCGACGGAGCGTCCGCCTGCATTCATTGCCTTGGCGGCCTCGAGCGCGCCGTGCACGGCCATCCCACAGGCGATGATGGTCAGTTCCTCGCCCTTGAAATGCTCATGCGCCTTGCCGAACGTGAATGTCGGGGTGCCTTGATAGACGACGGGATCGCGGCCCCGGCCGATGCGAAAGTAGATCGGCTTGTCGTAATCGGCGGAGGCGCGGATCGCCGCTTCCAACTGCGGACCGTCCGCCGGCGACACCACAGCGATGTCGGCGATCGAGCGCATGATGGCGATGTCTTCCGTGGCATGGTGCGACGTGCCGTAGAAGCCGAGCGAGATACCGGTGTGATGGCCGACGAGCCGGACCGGCTGCGCGGAATAGGCAACGTCCATCCTGATCTGCTCGCAGGCAAGCAAGGCCAGGAAGGAAGCAAAGGTCGCCACGAAGGGCACCACGCCGCAGGTCGCGATGCCCGCGGCGGTGCTGACCATGTTCTGCTCCGATATGCCGAAGGAGACGTAGCGGTCGGGATACGCGGCCGCGAAGCGGTTCAGGCCGTTCGAGTATTGAAGGTCAGCCGATCCGGCCATGACGTTATGGCCTGCCTTCACCAGGTCGATCAGTCCGTTGGAGAGGTGGTCAAGGCCCGGATTGACGGCGTTGAGGCCGCGATATTGCCAGGAATTGGGAGAGAGCGGACCGTTCATTTCAAGCATCCAGCGCGTTGATCTCGGCGATGGCCTTTTCGGCATCGGACGGGTCGAGATAGCCCAGGTGCCAGCCCGGCTCGATCTCCATGTAGGAAACGCCCCTGCCCTTGCTGGTCCTGGCGATGATCATGCAGGGCCTGGTACGCTCGTCGTCGGCCCGAACCCGGCGCAGCAGCTCCGTCACCTTCGCCACGTCATGGCCGTCGACCTCATGGACTTCCCAGCCGAAGGCGCGCCATTTCTCGCCGAGCGGCTCGATGTTCATCAAGTCGTCGACGCGGCCGTCCAACTGGTAGCCGTTGCGGTCGACGATGGCGATGAGATTGCCGGCCCGATGCTGGGCGGCGTTGATGGCGGCCTCCCACACCTGTCCTTCCTGCATCTCGCCATCGCCCATCATGCAGAAGACCCGGTAGTCCTTCTCGCCGGTCCAGCGCTGCGCCAGCACCATGCCCAGCGCGTTCGACAGCGCATGGCCGATCGAGCCCGACGAAAAATCGACCCCGGGCACTTTCCTCATGTCGGGGTGATCGCCAAGCGGGCTGCCGAGGCGCGTGTATTGATCGAGCCACTCCTTCGGGAAGAAGCCGAGATCGGCATAGATCGGAAACAGGCCCACCGCGGCATGCCCCTTGCCGATGGTGAAGCGATCGCGGCCGGCCCATTTCGGGTCGCCACGACGCAATCGCATGACATCGTAATAAAGCGCGGCGAATATTTCCGCGGCCGAGAACACCGACGTGTAGTGACCGGTCTTGGCGATCTCGATCAGACGGATCGTCTCCAGCCGCACGAAGCGGGCGCGCTCCTTCAGCATCGCCACCACGTCCGGCGTTGGCTCGAAGCTGTTGCCGCGCGCCGTGCCTCCAGAAGAACCGCTCATATCATCCCTCGATCAAAGTTCATGGTTCCGCGGCACGGCCTCTTAAGCCGCGGCGCGACTGCGTCAGGAACGCAGATTTTCCCGGAACGTCCTGCCGGAATAATCCCGGCGGTAAATGCCACGGCGCTGCAGTTCGGGCACCACCGACTTGACGAACTGGTAGAACGATCCCGGGGTGATGGACGGGCAGATGACAAAGCCGTCGCAGGCTTCGGACTCGAACAGCTCGTGGATGTGATCGGCAATCATCATCGGCGTTCCAACCAGCTGCGGCGACATCTGCGTGGTCGCGTATTGGTGGCCGGCATCGCGCAGCGTCTTGCCCTTGCCGCCGCTCATGATGATGTCGAAGACACCGCGCGCGCCCTGCGTGATCTCCATCTCGCTCAGCGGCTGGTCCATCGGGAAGCCGGAAAGGTCGATGCCGATGTGGTTCGACATCTCAGAGAGGCCAAGCTCGGCATTGGCGAGCGAGTCGATATAGTCGGCGCGCTCGCGCGCGATCGATTCCGTTTCGCCGATGACGATGTCCGTCGCCGGCAGGATAGCGCAGTGCGAAGGGTCGCGTCCGGCATTGGCGACGCGATCCTTGATGTCCCGGTAGAAGGCCTGCATGTCGGCCTTGTTGTTCTGCAGCGTGAAGACGATCTCGGCCCAGCGCGCCGCAAACTGACGCCCGCGGTCCGAAGATCCCGCCTGCATCAGCACGGGGCTGCCCTGCGGCGAATGCGGCGTCATCAGCGGGCCGCGCGTCTTCACATATTTGCCGGCGTAGTTGGCGTAGTGGACCTTCGAGGGGTCGCCGAAAATGCCGGCCTGGCGGTCAAGCACCAGCGCATCGGGCCCCCAGCTGTTCCAGAGCGCCGTGCAGGCCTCGACCACCTCGTCGGCATGATCGTAGCGCTGCGCCTTATCCAGCAGCCGATCCATGCCGTAGTTCTGCGCTTCGCGATCGGTCGCCGACGTCACGATGTTCCAGGCGGCCCTGCCGCCGCTGATGTGGTCGAGCGATGCAAAGGCGCGGGCAATGTGGAACGGATGGTAGAGCGAGGTCGACATCGTCGCCGACAGGCCGATGTGATTGGTCACCCGCGCCATCGCCGTCAGCATCTGCATCGGGTCGAGCATGCACATATGCCCGCCATGTTTGATGCAAGGATCGGTGACGCCGCCATAGGTGTCGTAGAGCGTCTGGACGTCGACGAAGAACAGCCCGTCGAACTTCCCGTCTTCCAGGATGCGGGCGATGTTCTCGTAGCGAACCGGATTCAGGAAATCCGTCCCGTCACTTTCATCGTGACGCCAGCTGCCGTTGTTGTGCCAGGACGGCCCGATCGTGCAATAGCCTACGAAATGCAGCTGACGTCCCATTGAACTCACCCAAAATCCGCCCATCGCGGGCTCGAAGGAAGTGCCCGGCGAGCCCCGCGCTGCGAAAGAAACTCTTATGCGTCAGGGCGCGTCGTCGCCTTGCGCATGTTTTCGTCGAACCGCGACAAGACCACCGATTTACGTCTGCTTCTTGCACTCCCCCGCTATGCCGTACACTGGCAAAAACCTTTGGGCAGGATAACCTTTCGTTATGCTAGACGCCGGGATGGCGCTCGCATTGCGCCGTCAGGCGGCGGCAGGTGAATACTGGCGCACGACGCCCTGTCTGATGAGGCTTTCGACTTCCTCGGGAGCATAGCCGAGCGCCTCCGACAGCACTGCGGTCGTATCCTCGCCAAGCATGGGCGGCGCTTTGTAATCTGCGTCTCGCTGCGCGACGAGACCCTGAGCCGGCCTGATCAGCGAGACCGGTCCGATATGCTGGTTGTGCAAGGTCTGCACGACATCACGGGCTTTCACCGTCGGGCTTTCGAAGGCCTCCGGCACGGACTTGACCTCGCCTGCGGGAACGCCGTGCCGCAGGCAGGCTTCCATCCAATGGTGACGCGTGTTCGCGCGAAACGACTGGCTCAACTGGGCAAGCAGGCTTTCGCGGTTCAGCGCACGGGCCGCGGCCGTCTTGTAGAGCGGATCCCGGGCGAGCTCGGGCAGGCCGACGACCTTCTCGCACAGGGCGGTGAATTGCTTGTCGTTGCCCACGGCCAGCGCGAAGTTGCCGTCCGAGCATTCGCATATCTGGTAGGGCACCACCGTCGGATGCGCATTGCCGTAGCGGCGCGGAATGACGCCGGCGTTGAGGTAGCCGCTGCCGACATTGATCAAAGTGTTCAAAGCGCATTCCAGCAGCGATATGTCGATATACTGCCCCTGGCCGGTCTCCCGACGCTGATAAAGCGCCGCCAACACCGATTGCACCGAAACCATGCCTGCGATGATGTCGGTCATCGCAACGCCGATGCGCTGGGGCTCGCCGTTGACGGGGCCGGTGATCGACATCAGGCCGCTCTCGGCCTGGACGACGAAATCGTAGCCGGGTCGGTCCCATTCGGGACCGGTCTGCCCATAGCCGGAAATCGAACAGTAGATGATGCCAGGGTTGAAAACCTTCAGCGTCTCATAGTCGATCTTCAGTCGCTGAACCGTGCCGGCCCGGAAATTCTCTATGACCACGTCGGCTTTCGCTGCCAGGCGATGGACGATCTCATGACCCTTGGGATGCTTGATGTCGACCGCGATGCTGGACTTGCCGCGATTGGCGCACAGGTAATAAGTGCTGACGCCCTTGTAGCTCGGCACCGACCAGGCACGCGTGTCGTCCCCACCGTCGATGTTCTCGATCTTCCAGACCTCGGCGCCGAGATCCGCCAGCGTCATCGTCGCCCAGGGGCCGGCCAGCACACGGGAAAGGTCCAGCACCTTGATGCCTGCCAGCGGCAAACGGGATGCGGCTTCACCCGCGGGCCTAATGGATTCCGACATGGGTTCTCGCTTTCTTGCTCTGCTGGAATTTCCACCGCTCAGGCGGCGAGCCCGATATCCGCCGGACCCGGGAAATGACACGCCGCGTGATGCCCGGGCTCGATCTCGACGAGCGGCGGCGGCACCTCGGCGCATTTATCCTGTGCCTTGAAACAGCGAGTCCGGAAGGGGCAACCCGATGGCGGGTTGATCGGACTGGGCACGTCGCCCCTCAGCAGTATCTGCTTGCGGCTGCGCTCGATATCCGGATCGGCGACCGGCACCGCCGACATCAGGGCTTGAGAATAGGGATGAAGCGGCCTGCCGTAGAGCTTCTCCGCCGGCGCCACTTCGACGAAGCGGCCGAGATACATCACCGCGACCTTGTGGGAGATGTGGCGCACCACCGACAGGTCATGGGCGATGAAGACATAGGCCGTGCGCATCTTCTCCTGTATCTCCTGGAGAAGGTTGAGCACGCCCGCCTGGACCGACACGTCGAGCGCCGAGACCGGCTCGTCCAGGATGAGCACTTCCGGCTTCAACGCGAGCGCGCGGGCGATCACGACACGCTGACGCTGGCCGCCCGACAATTGGTGCGGATAACGCCGACCATGCGCGGCGCTGAGGCTGACCAGGTCGAGCATCTCCAGCACGCGCTCGCGCCTTTGCGCGCGGTTCATCGTCGATATGCGCAGCGGCTCCGCGATGCTGTCCTCGATGCGCATGCGCGGATGCAGCGAGCCGTACGGATCCTGGAAAACCAGTTGCAGATGGCGGCGCATCCTGCGCATCTGTTGCGGGCCGAGCGAGATGACGTCGACGCCGTTGACGCTCACGCTGCCGGACGTCGGCTCGATCAGGCGCAGCAGGCATCGGCCAAGCGTGGACTTGCCGCAGCCGGATTCGCCGACCAGACCCAGTGTCTCGCCGGATTTCAGGTCGAAAGAGATGTCGGTGACAGCCTTCAGTTGCGCGACTTCCCGACGGACCACGGTGCCGCCCATAATCGGGAATGTCTTGGACAGATTGCGCACCGACAGGGCAAAGCCCGCGTCCGACGCGGCCTGGATGCTGCTTGACGTTTCAGACATTTGCGCGCTCTTCCGCCGGCGCCGTGCGACCGGCATCGCTCCAAGACGGCAGGCTCTCTGCGAAGTGACAAGCCGCTCGGTGCCGGCCAAGCTCGATGACAGGAGGTGCAGTCTTGCGACAGATATCCTGGGCAAAGCTGCAACGCGGATGGAAGGCGCAGCCTTCAGGCAGCGCGCCAAGCATGGGCGGCGCGCCGGGGATCGAGTAGAGCTTTTCCTTCGAGGCCGTCAGCTTCGGGATCGAATCGATCAAGCCGCGCGTGTAGGGATGACGGGGATTGGCGAAGAGTTCTCGCACCTCGGCTTCCTCGACCACCAGTCCGGCATAGATGACCGCGACCCGGTCCGCGTGCCCGGCGACGACGCCGAGGTCATGCGTGATGAGGATCAGCGCGAGCCCGAGCTTTTCCTTGAGCTCGCGCAGCATGCGCATGATCTGGGCCTGGACGGTGACGTCGAGCGCCGTCGTCGGCTCGTCGGCAACCAGCAATTCGGGATTGTTGGCAACCGCCATGGCAATCATGACACGCTGGCGCATGCCGCCGGAGAACTCGTGCGGATACTGATTGATCCGCCGGTCCGGCTGCGGGATGGCGACAAGCTGCAAAAGCTCGAGCACGCGCTCGGTCGCCTTCGTCTTGCTCATGCCCCTGTTGTGGAGAAGAAGCGCCTCGCGGATCTGGCCGCCCACGGTCATCACCGGATTGAGCGACGAAAGCGGGTCCTGGAAGATCATGCTGATCTGGGCCCCGCGCAGCGCGCGCATATCCCGGGGCGGACGCCCCACGAGTTCCAGCCCCTTGAAGACGACGGAGCCGCTGACGATCGCGTTGCGCGCCTGCAGACCGAGCGAGGCGAGCATGCCGAGCGATTTGCCCGACCCGGATTCCCCGACGATGCCCAGGACCTCTCCCTTGAACAGTTCGATGCTGAGGCCGCGCACCGCGGGCAGGACGCGGTCCCGCGACGCGAAGCCGACCTTGAGGTCGCGGATGCGCAGCAATGGTTGGCCGGCGGCATCTTGGTTGATCTCGGCCGCGCTCATTTGGACGACCTCGGGTCGAAATAGTCGCGCAGGCCGTCACCTATGAAGTTGAAGCCCAGCACCACCGTCAGGATGGCCATGCCCGGCCCGAATGCGATCCACCAGCTGTAGAAGAACGTCGCTCCGTCCGAGATCATCGCTCCCCATTCGGGTGTGGGAGGCGTGGCGCCGAGGCCGATGAAGGAGAGCGACGCCGCGAGAAGGATCACCTGGCCGAGGTCCATTGTCGCGCTGACGAGAATGGGCGTCCAGCAAAGCGGCAGGATATGCTTGGTGAGGATGCGGAAATGGCCCGCCCCGGCCGCGACCGCGGCCTCGACGTGCTCGCGCTCGCGCACCTCGAGCACCTGGGCGCGCATCAGGCGGGCATAGACCGGCCACCAGACGACCACCATCGCGATCGCCGCGTTGCCCAGCCCCGGTCCGAGCGAGGCCGCGACGGCCATAGCCAGCAGGATCGGAGGGAAGGAAAGGGTGATGTCGACGAGCCGCATGATGGCGGCGCCGATAATGCCGCCCCGGTAACCGGAAATCGCGCCTGCGGCCGACCCGATCACCACGGCGCTGACCACGACCAGAAGCGCTATCGGCAGCGAATGCTGCGCGCCATGGATCGTGCGCGAAAGCACGTCGCGGCCAAGGGCGTCTGTTCCGAGCAGATAGCTCGCATTCGGCGCCTGCAACCGCCGGCCCGCGAGCTTGAGCGGATCGTAGGGCGCGAGCCATGTCGGAAACAGGGTAGCCACGAACCAGAAGAAAACGACGACACCGCCGACCAGAAAAGCGGGCGAAGCCCATTCGGGAAGGCGAAGACGCGCCGATGATGAGGCTTGAACCGAAGACACTGGCTTTCCCTCAGTTCAGGCGCACGCGCGGATTGGCCAGGACATAGGCGATATCCGTGAGCAGGTTGGTGATGAGGAACATCACGCCGCCGACTATGGTGACGCCGATGATCGCCGGGAAATCAAGCGAACGTGCCGCTGTCACGGCGTAGCTGCCCATTCCCGGCCAGGCAAAGACCGCCTCCGTGAGCACCGCGCCCGTGATGAGATAGGCAAACGAGTAGCTGATCACCGTCAGCACCGGCACCAGGATGTTGCGGAAGGCATGGCGCAGCACCACGCGCATCTCGCCGGCTCCCTTGGCCCGTGCGGTGAGGATGAACTCGCGCTCCATCACCTCCAGCATGTTGGCGCGCACGAGGCGCGAGATCGTCCCCGCCACCGTCCAGCCGAGAACCACCGACGGCAGCACAAGATGGGCGAGCGCATCCTTGAAGGCGGCAAAATTCCCGGCGAGCAGGGTATCGATGGTCATGAAACCGGTCACGACAGGCGGCGGCGAAAGCCTGGGATCTATGCGGCCCGGGCCAGGCAGTATCTGATATTTGACCGACAGCAGGAAAAGCAGCGCCAGGCCGAGCCAGAAGATCGGGACGGAGGAGCCGAACAGCGAGAATATGCGGGCGCCCTGATCGATCGCAGTGTCGCGGTAGTAGGCTGCGAGGAGGCCGAACACGATCCCTATGACGCTGCCGATGATCATCGCGGCAATGACGAGTTCGAACGTCGCCGGCAGCCGTGCCACGAGATCGGCCGACACCGGGCGGCGCGTGACGAAGGACGTTCCCATGTCGCCTTTCAGCAGATTGCCGACATAGATCAGGTACCGCTCCGGCAAGGGACGATCGAGCCCCCAGCGTTGCCGCGCGGCAGCGACGATCTCCGGATTGTTCATCTGCTGTTCGCTGACGACGGCGGTGAGAGGATCGCCCTTGGTTATGGCCGTCAACAGGAACGCCATCGTGACGATGCCCAGCAGAATGAAAGGCATCGCGATGCTGCGTCGTAGGATATAGTTCAGCATCGGCCGTCTCTTGGCATCGCGGTCCGCACCTACCCCATCGAGTGAATGTGACGCGATATTGACAAGGCTGAAAACACCAGTCAATAGAAATGAAATTAAGTTCCAAATTTCGTGCGCAGCTTGTTGGACGCGCCTGGCGCGGCTGACACAGTGGGGCCCTGATGGTCCCATGGGCCGGCAGAGTCCTTTCGCGCTGTTGGGAGGCAGCATGAGAAAACGCAACAAGCCGATCGTCGCGCCCTCGGATGAAGAACTGGGTCAACACGCCTCGGCCCTTGTGCGCGGACTGCAGATATTGCGCGCCTTCACGCCCGCGGACGTCACGCTCGGCAACCAGGAACTGATCGAGCGGACAAGCCTGCCGAAGGCCACCATATCGCGCCTGACCTACACTTTGGTCGGGCTTGGCTACCTGGTCTACGACCCTTTGCTCGGCCGATACAGCATCGGGCCCTCCACCGTATCGCTCGGCTACTCGGGCCTCAGCAGCAGCGCGGTGATCTACATGGCCAAGCCGCTCATGCAGGCGCTCGCCTTCGAAACCGGCGTCGCGGTGGCCATGGGCATGCGGGACGGGCTGGAGATGGTCTATGTCGCCAACTGCAGGCCGGAAACGCCCGTGACGCTCAGGCTGAACGTCGGCTCGCGGCTGCCGATATGGCAGACCTCGATGGGGCTGGCCTATCTGGCCGCCATGGAGGAGACGCTGCGCGACCGGGTTGTCCGCCAATTGCTCGAGACAAACCCCAACACGAAGGACAAGATCCAGCGTGCCGTCGACAGCGGGCTTGAAAGCTACGCCAAGCATGGTTTCGTGTCATCGTTCGGAGACTGGTACAGCTACATAAATGCCGTGGGCGTGCCTTTCAGACCAACCGACGGTTCCCAACTGGTCGCCATCACGTGCGGCGGCATCAAGGACCTCGCGCCCGTCGAGGCCTGCCTCTCGGTTTATGTCCCCAAGCTCAAATCGCTGCTCGCGGAACTTCAGAGCCGGCTGATCGGCGCCGTGCCGCCGGCGATGGGCCAACCAACCGCGGCGACGCTGGCCGGCAACGAAGGATAATGTCATGGCGACTGCCGTTATCTTTCCGAAGGTCAGCCTGGAGACGGACGCCGGCACGATTTCGCGCTGGCTGAAGGAAGATGGCGCGACGGTGAGCCAGGGCGAGGCTCTTTTCGAGATCGACAACGACAAGGCGGCGGTCGAGGTCGAGGCCCCGGCATCCGGAGTTGTCTCGTATGTCCGCAATGCCGGCGAAGACGTCCAGGTCGGCGAAGTCGTCGCCCATATCCTGCAAAGCGGCGAGCAGCTCGAAGCCGCAGGCAAACCGATCGCCAAAGCGGCGCCGATGGCCGTTGCCGCCAATGGCAAGAGCCAACCGGCGCAGCAGAGCTCGTCCGCCCGCATCATAGCCACGCCGCTGGCCAGACGCATCGCCGAGCAGCAGCAGATCGACCTGCGCAGCGTCCGCGGCTCCGGACCGAAGGGACGCATTCAGAAGCGTGACGTCATTCAGCTGCCGGCGGCAGCCCCGAGACCGTCTCCGGTTGCAGGCGATTCGCCCCTCAATGCCGTGTGGTTGCAGAAGGACGGCCCCGGCACGCTCGTCGCCCTGCATGGCTTTGCGTCTGACCACAATGCCTGGCGCGGCCTGCTGGCCGCCGGACGGCCAAGGGCGCGCATGCTGGCTGTCGATCTGCCTGGCCACGGACGATCGCCGAGGACAGTTCCGGCGGATCTCGACGCGATCTGCGCCATGGTCGAGCAGCGCATGGCAGCCGAAGGCATCGATGAGGCGACTTTCATCGCCCATTCCTTTGGTGCCGCGGTGGCCGCGAGACTCGCCAGCCGCGGGTTCGTCCGGATCAATGCGCTGCTGCTGATTTCGCCGGCGGGGCTCGGCCCGGAAATCCGTCATCAGTTCATCAAGGGCTTCGTCGCGGCTAGGCAGCCTTCCAGCATCCTGCCCTGGCTGCACGAACTGGTGTTCGATCCCGGCCTGATCTCCGAAGCCTTCGTGCGCAGCGTGGTGGATCAGCGCAAGGACGACGAATTGTCCGGCGCGCTGGCCGGCCTGGCGGAGCGCTATTTCTGCGATGGCACGCAGACCTTCTCGATCCGGCCCGACCTGGAACGGCTGCGTATCCCGGTCCGCATCATCTTCGGCATGCAAGACAGGATCATTCCGTTTGCCCATTGCCATTCGCTTCCCGGCCGCGTCGGCCTCCACGCTTTCCAGCAATGCGGTCACATGCCGTATCTGGAGCAGCCGGAGCTCACGCTTTCAATCGTCAACGAGATGCTGGTTCTGGGTCGCTCCGACCGTTGAGCGATCTCCTCGGGACGACGAAGCTTAAGACGAGAGAGGCCCGGGCTCCCGCGGACCGAGACGACATGGCGCGCGCCGAGCGATGCTGAAACGACAATTGTGAGACGACCGATGGCCCTTGAAGCAGACCTCTTCGAACAGCTGCGCGACACGGTGCGGCGCTTCGTGAGGGAACGCCTGGTCCCGCGCGAAGCCGAAATTGCCCGCACGGACAGGATGCCAACCGAGATCAAGCAGGAGATGCGCGAGCTCGGGCTGTTCGGTCTATCGATACCGCAAGAGTATGGCGGCCTCGGTCTCGACATGGAGGAAGAGGTCCGCATCACCTTCGAGCTTGGACATACGTCTCCGGCATTCAGGTCAGTGTTCGGCACCAACAACGGCATCGGCTCCCAGGGCCTTGTGATGGACGGCACGGACGCCCAGAAGTCGTCCTACCTGCCGAGACTGGCGACGGGAGAGTTGATCAGCTCCTTCGCGCTCACCGAACCGGAAGCCGGATCCGACGCTGGTTCGCTGCGCACGACCGCCCGCCGCGACGGCGACGAGTACGTGCTCGACGGTACCAAGCGCTTCATCACCAACGCGCCCTATGCGGATCTCTTCACGGTCTTTGCCCGGGCCGAGGCCGGTCAAAAACCCGGCGGCGCGGTTACGGCATTCCTCGTCGAACGGGGCGCGCCGGGCCTGTCATTCGGCAAGATCGACAAGAAGATGGGACAGGCCGGCTCGCACACCTGCGACGTGATTTTCGAGGATTGCCGCGTGCCGGCCACAGCCGTCCTGGGCGGCAAGGAAGGCCAAGGCTTCCGGACCGCGATGAAAGTTCTGGACAGGGGGCGGCTGCATATTTCGGCCTTCTGCGTCGGCATGGCCGAACGGCTCATCCACGACAGCCTGACCTATGCCATGCAGCGCAAGCAGTTCGGGCAGCCGATCGCCGAGTTCCAGCTGATACAGGCGATGCTGGCGGACAGCCGGGCCGAAGCCTATGCCGCCCGCTGCATGGTGCTCGAAACGGCGCGGTCGAAGGATCGCGGCGAAAATGTCTCCACCGAGGCCGCCTGCTGCAAGATGTTTGCCAGCGAAATGGTCGGCCGCGTCGCGGACCGGGCGGTGCAGATCCATGGCGGCGCCGGATACATGGAAGAGTACGGCATCGAACGGGCCTACCGCGATGTCCGCCTGTTCCGCATCTACGAGGGGACGACCCAGATCCAGCAGATCCTGATCGCGAGGAACATGATGAAGGAAGCTGCCGCCGCGGCTTAGAGCATGATCCCGAAAAGTGGGAACCGGTTTTCGGAAAAGATCATGCTCCAAAAAGGAGTTAGATCAGGGTGACGATTCAACGAAACGTCACCTGATCTAGCCGGCGCGGACAAAGCCGCTGTGCTGGCTTCTACGAATGACGCCCTGTGCACCTAACCTGATCGTTGATAATCGAATTTTTTTCATTATCATCGGTTCCTAATTTCCACAATCAACCGACGAGCCCGCCGTGAACGCGCATTCCGAAATCAACGCGACCGACCTCGCCTACCATCTGCATTCCCAGACCAATCCACAGGCCCTGTCGCGCGAGGGCGCTTACATCGTCGTCAAGGGCGACGGCGCGCATGTCATCGACGAAAACGGCAAACGCTACATCGACGCCATGGCGGGACTCTGGTGCGCGTCGCTGGGTTTCAACAACGAGCGCTTGGGGCGTGCGGCCGCCAAACAATACGAAGAGCTCGGCTACTACCATAGCTTCTACGGACGCACGAACCCGAAGGCGGCGACGCTGAGCAAGAAGCTGGTCGACCTGACCGGCATGCCGGGCGGCAAGGCCTTCTTCGTGACCTCGGGTTCCGAAGCCAACGAAACCATGGTGAAGCTGGCCTGGCTCTACCATGCCTCGCGCGGCAAGCCGACCAAGCGCAAGGTCATCGCGCGTGACCGCGCCTTCCACGGATCGACCATCGTGGCGGGATCCATGTGCGGGCTGGAGATGATGCACAGGGAGTTCGGACTTCCGCTCCCGGGCTTCATCCATACGCTTTGCCCCAACACCTATCGGGTCAAGCTGCCGGGCGAAAGCCAGGCGGACTTCGTCGCCCGCCTGGCAGGCGAGCTCGAGCGCATGATCCTGCGGGAAGGCCCGGATACGATCGCCGCCTTCATAGCCGAGCCGGTCATTGCCGGCGGCGGCATCATCTCGCCGCCCGAGGGCTATTTCGAGGCCGTCCAGAAGATCCTGGCGAAATACGATATCCTGTGCCTCGACGACGAGGTCGTCTGCGGGTTCGGCCGCACCGGCAACTGGTTCGGGCGCGAGACGGTCGGCATGGCGCCAGACATGATGTCGCTCGCCAAGGGCATCACCTCTTCCTATTTCCCGCTCGCGGCCGTGATCGTGTCGCCGAAGATCCTCGAAGCGGTCGAGCGCTACAATGAAGGCGGCACTTCGTTCGGCCACGGCTTCACCAACGCGGCTCACCCCGTCGGCGCGGCCGTCGCGGCGGAAACGATCGCGATCTACGAAGAGCTCGGTATCGTCGCCCATGTCCGCAAGATGGGCGCGCTTCTCCATCAGACGCTCGCCGAGGTGACGAAGGACTCGCCCATCGTCGGGAACCTTCGCGGCGTCGGGCTCATGTATGGGGTCGAGCTCGTCGAAGACCCGGCAACCGGCTCGCCTTTCGCGCCGGCGCGCCAGGTTGGCGCCCGCCTTGCCGCCAGCGCCTATGAGCACGGCCTTGTGGTTCGCGCGATGCGCGACACCGTCGGCTTCTGCCCGCCTTTGATCATTGACGAGCGTGACGTGGAGGAGATCGGCTCCAAGATGGAGAAGGCTCTGAGGGAAACCGAGAAGGCCATCCAGGCAAAGTCGATCTGAGAAAACGGGAGCGAGGCGCGCCGACAGCTCCCGCACTCCGGCCGTCACAGCGACGGCCGGCAAACAACGAAAAACGCAGGCGCAGCCGATGCCAGCCCGGCAATCTTCCTTCACCAACGTCTATGTCTGCGCCTTCGCGGCCTATGCGTGCTTCTCGACTTCCGACGCTTTCACCAAAGCCCTGCACGGGCCTTTGAGCGTTTTCGAGATCGGGTTCTTCGAGAACGCCTTCGCTTCGATAGTCCTCCTGGCCACGCGCCACGAGAACGAGCGTTGGGTCGAGTTCTGGAAAATGAGCCGGCCATGGCCCATTCATTTGCGCGCCATATGCGGCGTGCTGTCCAGCCTTTGCGCGATCTATGCCTTCACGACAATCCCGCTTGTTGACGCCTACTCGCTTATCTTCCTTGCCCCATTCTTCGTGACCGTCATGTCCGTCCTGATCCTGAAGGAACACGTCGGGCAATGGCGATGGTTCGCCGTGCTGCTCGGATTTGTGGGCGTCCTGCTGGCGGTCAAGCCTGGCTTCCAGGCGTTTCAGCTCGGACATTTCGGCGCGATGGTGGCAGGGCTTTCGACCGGCACGTCGATCATAATCATGCGAGGCCTCGGCTCCGCCGCCAAGAAGACGAGCATCCTGGGGATGCTGTTCCTCTACCTCGTCTCGGTCAATGGCATCGGCATGGTGCTTCACGGCTTCACAGCGCCTGCCCTGCAGGATCTGGTGCTGATGGCGCTGTCGGGCCTGTGCGTGGGGCTCGGCCAGTGGGCGTTCGTGAGCGCGGCGCGCTACGGGAACGCGACCCAGATTGCGCCGGTCGCCTATTCGCAGCTTGGCTGGGCCATGCTCTTCGGCATCATCATCTTCCACGAATATCCCGATCTGTTGGCGGTGATCGGAGTGGGGATCATCGCCAGCGCAGGCCTGCTGACGGTCCTGCGCGAGCGCATACGCCGGATCAAACCCGCAAACCCGCCCGGCATACGCTGAGGAACGCTGGTCGATAGCGACCTTCGCTCACGCCCTCATCTTGTCCAGCGCCGCGGAAAACACGTCCTCGGTGCCGATCTTTCCTGGCTTAAGGAACAGCGAAATACGCCTGTCGTCATGCGAGACGCAGGAGCCGGCGCCGAGCTCGTCGAAGGGAAGCACCTGCATGCTCTGAATGCCCAGCGCCTGGACGATCGCGCCGGAGGATTCGCCTCCCGACACGACGAACTTGCGAACCCCCCTGTCCGCCAATCCCCTGGCGATGCCGGCCAGGATCGCTTCGGCCTTGCGCGCCGCCCCCATCACGCCGAACATCGACTGCGCCCATGTGACGGCATCCGGATCGCCGGCGACCGAAAATCCGATCGCTCGTCCCGCATCGAGCGGCGTCTGCGCCCACTCCAGGGATCTCTCGGTCAGGATATCGCCCTCGGCCTCGCGGATGTCGATGTCGAGAACCGGGTTGGAAAGCGCGAAGTGATCGCGCTGCCGCAGCGTGACTTCGCTGCAGCTTCCCACCAGAACCGCCTCCCCGCCCTGCCCGCGGATCGGCCTCGGCCGGTCTTGCGGAGCGCGCCCGACGCCTTCTTTTTCCCACTGCGAGGCCAGTTCGATCGCCAAGGCATCGGCACCGCTGGTGATACGGTCGCGCCGGAAGATTGCCGCGCCAAGCGCCACGTCGTCATTGTCGACGCAGTCCATGAGGAAGTAGCGCACGCCCTTGTCCTGCTGGTCCCGCACATAGTCATGCGCGAAGGCCGAGCCGCGATGCAGGACACGATGCGGCAGCAGCCCGACCTTCTCGGCGGTCTGGCGCTGCAGCACCCTCGCCATGTCCGGGTCGTTCATCGGCGTGATCGGATCGAAGCGCTTGATCGATTCCGAGATCAGGCGATCCTTGTAGAACATGTAGCCTTCATGCACGTAGGTGCTAAGGTCGGGATAGCCGGGGCCGAAGATCAGGCGCGGCTGGTCGTACTTCTTGACCAGGAAGTCGGCGCAGGGACCGATATTGCCTTCGTCGGTGGAATCGAAGGTGGAGCAGTATTTGTAGAAAACATGCTCGGTGCCGATGGCGTCCAGAGCCGTCGTCAAGGAATCCAGCATGGCTACCGCCTCGGCTGGCGGCATGAAGCGCAGGCGCGTGGCGATCACCACGACATCCTGATCGCCGATCGACGGCAGGATATCCGGATCGCAGACATAAAGGGCGGGAATGCCGATCTTTTCGAGGTTGCTGGCAACGAACAGACCGCCGGTGAAATCGTCGGCAATGACGGCTAACCTGACACTCATGCGACCGCTAGCTCCTCCCGAGCGCCGTCATTGATTTCCTCCACCCGCGGCCGGATTGCGCCTTCTTGGGCCGTTATTCAATGCTAGCCTCTGATAGGATATATCGCCTTGGTTTGCTACGGTGCGGAGCGTTTTAGTCGATTTTTTTCGCACTTTTGAACGCCGCCGAGAAGCTGCGGACAGCCCCGAGAATGTTGCGATCCGTGACCTCACCCGGCATTGCCGGTGCATGGGTCATGCCTGGACCGTCACCTGGCCGCCCATCACCCTCGAGACGCAAGGCATCATGGCGGTTCCTTCGGCCCGCTCCGTTGCATCCAGAACGTGGTCGTTGTGGACGATCCTGCCGGTGCAGCCTTGCACCTTCAGCCGGCATTTGCCGCAAGCTCCGACGCGGCACATGGAATCGATTTCGACGCCTGCATCCTCCAGCGCTTCGAGCATCGACTGGTCGGAGGAAACCTCGATGACGCGCTCTTCCTTCTCGGGCAGCACCACCGAGAACGGTACGCCTCCCACCGCCGCCTTGAACCGTTCCGCGTGAAAACATGACGGGGGCCAGCCCACGGCGCCAGTTGCCTCGATCGCCGCGTCCATCATCCTCGGCGATCCGCAGACATAGGCATGGGTGCCTGCCTGCTGGCCAGCCAGCAGACCGGAAATATCGAGGCGCGTTCCCGCGGCGCTGTCGTGAACATGCACCTTCGGACCATAGCGGGCGCGAAGCGTCGCGACGAAGGGCGCGTCCTCGGCCGAGCGGACCGAATAATGCAGTTCGAAGTCCGCACGCACGCGATCGAGCTCGCGCGCCATGCTCAGAAACGGCGTGATCCCGATGCCGCTTGCAATCAGCAGATGGCGCCGTGCCAGCCGATCCACCGGGAAGAAGTTCAACGGCCGGCGAACGGTCAATTCGTCGCCGACGCGAAGGCCTTCATGGAGGAACCGCGAGCCGCCGCGCCCGTCGGGCTGCCGCAGCACCGAGATCGCGTAGCGGCCGCGATCATCGGGATCGCCGGTCAGCGAGTAGGCATTGCGGCGGATGCGCCCACCGGTGTCGAGCAGCAGCACAAGATGGGACCCGGGCGAAAAAGCCGGTAGATCGAGCCCCCGTGGATGCTCGAGGAAAAAGCTCTTCACACCCCCGGCGACGGTCTCGATACCGGCCAGCCTCAGCTTCAGGAATCCCTTGTCGGCGGGATCCATCACAGAGGCTCTCGCCGCAAGGCGGGCATGTTGGGATCCGAGGGATGGAGGACGACGGCCTGATAGGCGCCTATACGCCGCGAGTAGTGATCCCGCACGACCAATGTCACCTTGCAGCAAGCGCAGTCGAAGGCCCGGTGGGCAATGCCGTCATACACCGTCTTGCAATGTGCGCATTGAGCCCGCCGCGCGCCAGCGCCAACCAGTTCCGCAAGCAGAATGTCGGCGGCAAGGCCCCGGTCCCGCGCCAGCCGGCGCACGAGGGAGAGGAAGGGTTCACAACCCGCGACATAGAGCCTGCCCGCCGCCGGCATGGCATCCATTCGAGCCGAGAGCGCATCGGAAAAATCCGGTTCAGCGGCGTGCAGTTCAATGCCGGCTGTTGATGCCTTCAACGAGGGCCCGATCCGGTCCTCACGCCCCAGCATGTGAATGCGTATGGACCCGGCGCCGCCAGGACATGGCGTCGCGAGGAGACGCTCGACAGCGATTAGGCCCGCCTCGTCCGAAACCACGACGTGCTGCTGCGCGGCTCCCCAGGTCAGCGTGCCGTAGGCAGGCTTCGACGAACTGTCGGTACCGATGGTCAAGGGCGTGGCTCCAGCCGGTCGGTGTCGGGGCCGGCGCCTGGCGAAAGCGGTCGCCCGTCGTCGAACCGCGCAAGCCAGTCGACGCATTCGTGCCGGAAGTGGATGTTGGAAAACCGCGCAAGCCCGGGATCGAGGTCGCGCAGCACGCGGTGCAGACGCGCTGCCCATTTCGGCACCCGCGCCACGTCGCGCAACGACAGCAGATAGTTGCGCAGGACAAAGATGATCGCATTGCTGCGCGGCAGGCGATAGAGCTGCTGGAATTCGCTGCGCACGAAGATGTCGTCGGGCACCGTCTCTGCCGTGACGCCATCGATGTCGTGCTGCCAGACGATCTTGTTCTCCAGCGACTTGTCGAGACGCGGCCGCACGGCGTGCACCCAGGTAACCCGCCTTTGCGGCGCCTCGGCAGACAGCATCATCGTCATCCGCAACGCCTGGTCGATGACTCGGCTCTCCGCCGCCGCTCCGACCAGCGTTCCATGCCAGTCATGCCAGTTCATTCCCAGGATGAAATCAAACGACCAGCCGTATGAGGCGGTCACCATGCCGCCGTCCAGCCACAGCGTGCCCTGCCGCTGATCCATGAGCACGAAATCGCCCTGGGCCTGGCGGGTGATGTATTCGAACGCCTCGCAGGGAAGCGTTTCGGCGCGGCCAAAGACGAAATCCCGCCGCTCTCCCAGCAGGCGGTTCTCCCACCGGCAGTTCCTGTCCTCCCGCCGATAGGAGAAATACGCCGGAAAATCCCGCGCCAAAGCGCGCATGATGTAGTCCGTCGCTTCCCACTGCGCCTCTTCCATGTGGGGCATGATGTGATAGCGCGAGCGGTCGCGATCGAGCACGAATGCCCGTTCGGCAACCTCGTCCAGGTAGTGCTCATCGACATCGAAGAGCGACCTGTAGGCCGCGGTCGGCCCGTTTCGATCCTGCGGCTCGATACCCACCCCCTTCATCTCGAAACGGTCGGTGTCCAGGGGAAAGGGAAAGCGCAGAATGCCAGCGTCCGAGTTGCGGAACGTCATGTCGCCGCGAAAGACGTGGGGCGCAAGGTCGCCACTTGGCGGCGCGATGGACAAATTCATCTCTCCCCGCATGGCCTCGATCGGCGCAGGTCGTTTTCCGGCGGAAGGGTTGAGTCCCGGGCGCGGCATACCGCCGCTCGGGAATGCCCCATCTTGGCATTGAGGAGGTTCACCAGGTCAATCGTCCGAAAGGATGATTTTCCTCAAGCACGCGATCGCGACGGAAGATGTTGATTTGACCTTCGATCGAACGCAATCTTGCGGCTTGGAAACCGGATGCAGTCGAGGCGCAGAATGAGCGCGACCCAATTTGTCTTGGACGGCGAGGAGACCAGGCCGATCGTCGAACTGCTTCAGTTCGCCATGGACGCGACGCACATACCTTCTTCGATCTTCTACTGGATCGACGAGAGGATGCGCATGCAGATAGCGGCCTGCAGGGCTGTCGATCTCGATCGGCTCAACATCTACCAATCCAGCTTCTATGCACATGACCCGTGCAGTCCTGTGCGGATGATCAGCCGGCAGGCGCGCACCCAGACCTTGCAGCGCGCATGCTGCGAAAGCGAGGCCCTCGATTTGTACCGGCCGTATATGGCGCTCAGCGGGATCAAAGACGCATTGGAGATGGTTTTCTGGCATGAAGGCCGCGCGGTTGCCGGGCTAGGACTTGTGGCCAGGGATGACCAGGATTGCGTCTCGGCGGAAGCCTGGAAGCTGGCCCAGAGCATGCAGCGCTATGTCGAGGCCAGCCTTGCGCTGCATCCAAGGGTGATGCGCGATCGGGCCAGAAGAAGGCTCGCAAGGGAATTCCTGTTGTCGAAGCGGGAACTCGAGATCGCCGACCTGGTCGGCAAGGGCCTGACCAACCAGGAGATCGGCGAAGAACTGGCGATTTCCCTGCCCACGGTGAAGACCCATCTGCGGAGCCTGTTCGCAAAGCTCGATGTCGGGAACCGCACTTCGCTCGTCGCCGAAATGCGCAAAGCCGAAATGACTGGATAATCGCTGCGATCAGCGGGCGTCGGCCGCCGCCAAGATTGTCTCCACCCTGACCGAAGCGTCGACCTGTTGCCTATGGCTAAGGCTGTAGAGGCCTTCAACGCCACTTGCAACGCTTGGCAATTTTGCAATACGATATATCAAAATCAACTTCCGGATCGACGACATGACAGTTTCGGCAACGGCGAAGGCCGCCCATCCGTCTCTCAGCCCGCTCGACAAAGGCGTGCCGGGAACGATCTCGGAGGTTACGATTGAAGCCGTCGCGGACCAGCGATGGAGCCTGCTGCGGGAAGACATTCCGCTCCCGGCGGCCGTCATCAAACAGGATGCGCTCCGCCATAACCGCGAATGGATGAAATCCTTTCTCGAAGACAGCGGCATGGCTCTTGCCCCTCACGGCAAGACGACGATGTGCCCGGCACTTTTCGACATGCAGCTCGATGACGGCGCCTGGGCCATCACCGTCGCGACGGCGCATCAGCTCCAGGTCGCGCGCGCCTTCGGATATTCGCGGATCTTCTTCGCCAATCAGCTGATCGGCAAAAGCGCGATCGACTATGTCATGCGCGAACTGGCGAATGATCCGGCCTTCGAGTTCTTCTGCCTGGTGGACGACCTGTCGAATGTCGAAGCCCTGGCTTCTGCCGCCAGGGCAGCGACCCTTGGCCGTCCCATGAAAGTCCTGGTCGAGCTCGGCTATGTCGGCGGACGGACCGGATGCCGCACGGTCGAGCAGGCCATGACATTGGCGCGGGCGGTGCATGCGTCAGGCACCCTGGCGCTCGCCGGCATCGAAGGCTTCGAGGGGCTCATTCGAGGCTCGTCGAACACTGAAACCCTGGCGCAGGTGGAAAGCCTGCTCGGCACGATGGTCGAGCTTGCCGAAAGATGCGCTTCGCAGCAGTTGTTCGCCGAAGGCACGGTGCTGCTTTCGGCGGGAGGATCGTCCTTCTTCGACGTTGTCGCCACGCGGCTGTCTGCGGCCAGGCTCGACCGAGAGACGCGGATCCTGCTGCGCTCGGGCTGCTACATCACGCACGATTCGGTGCTCTACGTTCGCGCCATGGACGCGATGCGGGAGCGCAACAGCGCGCTCGCCGACTCGCATGGCGGTCTGGAACCCGCGCTCGAGGTGTGGGCCTACGTGCAGTCGCGGCCCGAAGCCGAAAAGGCAATCGTCGGCTTCGGCAAGCGGGATATCTCCTATGACGACCTGCCGGTGGCGCTGAGCTGGTACCGGCCGGATGGCGGCATGACGGCGCCTCGGCCGGTGCCGGCGGGGTATGTGGTGACCAGGCTGAACGACCAGCACTGCCACCTTTCGCTGCCGGCTAGTTCGCCGCTGCGGGTCGGCGACCTGATCGGCTTCGGCATCTCGCACCCATGCCTGACTTTCGACAAATGGCGGGTCATCCACCTTGTCGATCCGTCCTACCGGGTCACCGGATCGATCCGGACCTATTTCTGAAAACGCCGGCACTGGAACAAAGGCATCGCGATGAGCAGGAAAGAAAGCTCCAGGATCATACTGGTTACCGGCGCCGCGAGCGGCATCGGAGCGGCAACGGCAAAGCTTGCCGCCAGCGCCGGCCACAAGGTGATCCTGGCCGACATCAACGAAGCTGGAGCCCGCGCCGCGGCCGACGAGGTCGGCGCAAATGCATCCGCGAGCCGCCTCGATATCCGTTCGGAGGAAAACTGGAACGCGGTGCTCGATCGGGTCTGGGCGGAACACGGTCGGCTGGACGTCCTGATCAACAATGCGGCCATCGTCCATACCGGCTTTGCGGCCGATGTGCCGATCGAGAAGCACAGGCACACGCTCGACACCAATTTCATGGGCGCGGCCATCGGCATGCTGGCCGCGTTGCGGCGCTTCAAGGCGCAGGGTTCCGGCCACCTGATGACGGTCGCCAGCATGGTCGCCTTCCTGCCCTTCCCCGGCATAGCGAGCTACGCCGCGGCAAAGCACGCGCTGCGGGCCTTCCACCATGCCCTGGCTATCGAGGAACGTCACAGTCCCGTCCGCTTCACGATCGTCTATCCGACGGCGACCGAAACACCCATGCTGGAGCAGGAAGCTGAGGACGACGCCATGGCGCTTGCCTTCGCCGGCAATCCGGTCGCCGCCGAGCATGTCGCGCGGACCATTCTCGACGCCGTCGCGAAGAAGCCGGCCGAGGTTTACATTCCGCCTGAGCGCGGCGCCTTCGTGCGCCAGATCGGCGTAAAACCGCGCGCGCTGGCGAAGATGTACGAGCACAACGCGGCCATCGGCGCGGAAAAGCTCAAGGCCCGCCGCGCCGGAACATCCGCCTGAAAGCCTCGGCGGACCGGCTCAGCCCTTCGACCGAAGGCGCGACGTCAGTCTTTTCCTGGAGTTCGCCTCGGTCAGCTTGAGCTGCTCGAGAATGCGGTAGGAGCCCTCCCGCAGGTCTCTCACCACCAGTTCGCCCGCTTCCGACGGAGATCGGCGGGAAAGGGCATCGATGATCAGCAGATGCGGGTGCACGTCCGACCAAGCCTGACGGATGCTGGGATATTGGTGGGTCACGAAGGGGCCGGCGAGCAGCCAGAGATTCTCGATGACCCGAACCAGGACGTCGTTGTTCGAAGCCCGGTAGATCGTGAAATGGAATTCCTGGTTCGCCGAAAGAGCGGCTTTCCACTGTTCGGCGGCCTCCGCCTCGACGAAAGCCCGGTGCAGATCCTCCAGCCTGCGAATGTCATCCGCGGTGATGTTGACGGCGCTCAATTCCGCCGCGAGCCGTTCGAGCGGGGCGCGGGTCTCGCGAATGTTGATGTATCTGGGAATGGAGATGACCGGCACCCGGGCCTGGTAGCCCAGCTTCAGCTCGAGCGCGCCTTCGCGAACGAGCTGGCCGATAGCCTCCCGCACAGGCGTCGGCGACGTCTGATACATCAACGCCAGTTTTCGAATGTTCAACCTGGAGCCTGGTTCGTACTGCCCCGTCATCAAGGCCAGGCGCAGCCGGCCATAGATCCTTTCCGAGAGACTGTCCCGATTGAGCGCGAGGCCGTCGTCGGCTTCCTGTTCGTCCGGTTGGGTGGTCATGGTGCCTTGCTGGTTGTTCGCGACGGTGATCGTCCGGGCGCTCATTCGCGTGCTATTCTGGCATATACCATTTCAAAATCCACACAGCGACAAAACCAACCTCGACCCGATTGCCTGTTTTGCTATATCAAAATCATGGAATCGTAAGAGCTGAAGAGCACTCGGGCGGGAGAATGTCGACGAGATGCGACCGAGCGACTTCGAAGAACCCATCGAGCGACGCATCGATCTCGACCTGGCCATTGGCGAGAGCCCGGTCTGGGATGCCGGTCGCCGCCTGCTCTGGTTCGTCGATATCCTGGCGCCCTGCATCTACGCGCTCGATCCCCAGACGAACCATCTGACAACCTACCCGATGCCCTGCGCCGTCGGCAGCATCGGACTGGCCGCCGGCGGCCGGCTTGTGGTTGCGCTTCGCACCGGCGTCCATCTTTTCGATCCTGGGTCGCGGACGTTGGAGTTCCTGATCCACCCGGAGCCCGATATGGAGATGAACCGGCTGAACGACGGGAAGGTCGGCCCGGACGGATGTTTCTGGGTCGGCTCGATGCATGACAGCCAGCCCCGCGCGCCGACCGCCGCGCTCTACCGGGTGACGCCGACCGGGGAATGCACGCGGATATCGAGCGGGCTGAAGGTGTCGAACGGGCTGGCCTGGAGCCCCGACGGCAGGACCATGTACCACGCGGATTCGCGCGGAGCCTATGTGCAGGCCTACGACTTCGACCCGGATAACGGGAGCCTCTCCGGAGGACGACGGTTCGCGACATTCACGGAAAGCGACGGCTTGCCGGACGGTGCGGCGATCGATGCGGAAGGGCACTACTGGGTTGCGGGCGTGACGGCCGGCCGGATCACCAAATTCGCCCCGGACGGCCGGATCGCCGGCATATTCTCGCTGCCGACGCCGGCGCCGACCATGCCCTGTTTCGGCGGCAGCGACCTTAAGACACTCTTCATCACATCACTCCGCACGGACCGCCCGGGCAGACATCAGATGGGAACGCTGCTCTCCGTGAAGACGGACGTCGCCGGAATTCCGACGGGCGTTTTCGGCTGAGAGGATGCGCAGAGCGGTCAGCTTTCAGGCCGCGACACCGCCCAGGTAGGCGCTGACGACGGCGTCATTGTCCGCAAGATCGCTTCCCCGCCCTTCAAGCACTATACGTCCGCCCTTTAGAACGTAGCCGTAGTCCGCGAACTTCAATGCGACTTTGCTGTTCTGCTCCACCAGAAGGATCGTCACGCCCTCACGATTGAGGCGCTGCACGATGTTCATGACTTCCTTGATCAGCTGTGGCGCCAGCCCCATTGAAGGCTCGTCGAGCAGCAGCATCTGTGGGGCCGCCATGAGAGCTCTTCCGATCGCCAGCATCTGCTGCTCGCCGCCGGACAGGTTCCTTGCGTCGCCATTGTGCCTTCGCGCCAGGATCGGGAAGAGTTCGAACACATGATCCAGCCGCCGTCGCCGCTCTGCGTCGTCGCTCAGCGTGAACGAACCCAGGTCGAGATTCTCCCGGATCGTCATGTCGCCGAAAATGCGCCGTCCCTCGGGAACGTGAACAAGACCTCGGTGGGGCAACCGGTGGGCCGGGACCCTGGTTATGTCCTCACCCAGGAATCGGACGCTTCCCGAGGACGCAGCAATGAGACCGGACAGCGTTCGCAATGTCGTGCTTTTGCCGGAGCCGTTCGCGCCGAGCAGTGCCACGATCTGGCCGCGCCTTATCGAGAGGCTGACGCCATGAAGCGCCTCGATGCTGCCGTAGCGCGCGACGATCCGGTCGGCCGCAAGGACAATATCCGTGTCCATCAATCCTCCGTGCCGAGATAGGCTTCGATGACTTTCGGATCGGCGCGCACGGCCTCTGGCGTGCCATCGGCGATCTTCTGGCCATAGTCGAAGACAACGATCCTTTCCGACACCTGCATGACAAGGCCCATATCGTGCTCGATCAAAAGCACGGTGACGCCGGTCTCGTCGCGAACACGGCGGATCAAATGCACGAGATCGAGCTTCTCGCGCTCGTTCAGCCCGGCAGCGGGCTCATCGAGCAGGATGATCTCGGGCGCCGAGGCCAAGGCCCTTGCAAGTTCAAGCCGTCGCTGGTCGCCGTAGGAGAGCCCGCCGGCCAGACGATGCGTATGTTCAGCGATGCCGACGAAGTCGAGCCAGCGCATTCCCGCCGCGCGTATCATATTCTCCTCCCGCCGTTGCGACGGCAGGTGAAGGATTGCCGAGACGATGCCGTGGCGGCTGCGGCAATGCTGGCCGGACATGGCATTTTCCAGAACCGACATCTCCTTGAACAAGCGGATGTTCTGGAAAGTGCGGGCAAGGCCGAGCGCTGTGATGCGGTGCGGCGGCAAGCCCGTGATCGGCCGGCCGGCCAGTCGGATCGACCCACCCTTTGGTTTGTAGAAGCCGGTCAGGCAATTGAAGAGGGACGTCTTGCCCGCGCCATTCGGCCCGATGAGGCTGTTGATGGCGCCCTTCTCCACCGAGAACGAAATATCCTGCAGGACCTTCAGCCCTCCGAAGCTGAGGCGCAGATCGCGGACTTCCAGCAAGGCCATGGTCAACCCCGCTTGTCCGGCCACAGGCCGTTCGGCCTGAAGAGCATGATTGCCAGCAGCGCCACAGCCGTGACCAGCGGACGATAGGTACCCGCTCCGCGCAGCACCTCCGGCAGCAGGGCCACGAGAATCGCACCCAGGACGACACCGGGGATGCGGCCCATGCCGCCCAGGACGACGCCTAAAAGGATCAGAAGCGACTGGTTGAAGGTAAAGCTTTCCGGCGAAATCGCGGTCATCTTCGCGGCGTAGAGACACCCGGCCACCGACGCGATCACGGCCCCCATCATATAGGCTTGCAACTTGGCCGACACGCGATTGATGCCGATACCTGCGGCGGCGTCCTCGTCATAACGGACATAGAACCAGGCACGTCCCATGCGCGACCGCTCGACGCTCAGGCAGACGAAAACGGCAAGCAGCGCGAGCGTCAGGAACGCATAGTAGAAGTGCTGCACCTGCATCAGCTTGAAGCCCAGTATCTCCGGCCGCTCGATACCGACGAGGCCGCTGGCGCCGCCGGTGATATCGAGGTTGCGGGCAATGATGCGCACGATTTCGCCGAAGCCCAGGGTCACGATCGCCAGATAGTCGCTGCGCAGCCTCAAGGTCGGCGCGCCGATGATGACACCGGCCAGACAGGCAGCCGCCATGGCGACGGGAATCGTGAGCCAGAAGTTGAAGCCGAATTCCGAGGTCAGGATGCCGGTCGTATAGGCGCCGACAGCAAAGAAGGCCGCGTAGCCGAGGTCAAGCAGGCCCGCATAGCCGACGACGATGTTGAGACCGAGGCACAACACGACATAGAGCAACGCTGTGGTTGCCACCTCAGTCACATAGGCATTGGCGAAGTGCGGCAGCACCAGCGCGCAGCCAAGCGCGGCGAGAGCCGGCAGCAAATGCGAGCGCCGCACCAATGGCGGCTGCGCGGCGGCGGGCAAGGTCCTGGCTCCGTCGCTCATCACACCCGCTCCACAACCGAGCGTCCGAGCAGGCCCGTCGGCTTGAAGACCAGGAACAGGATCAGCGCGCCGAACACGAAGACGTCGCGCCATTCCGATCCGACGAAGGGCAAGGATGACCCGTAGGCCTCGAGAAGGCCGAGCAGCAAGCCGCCAAGCATGGCGCCCGGCACACTGCCGATGCCGCCGATGACGGCCGCGGTGAACGCTTTGAGCCCCATGATGAAGCCCATGAAGAAATGGACGCTGCCATAGTAGGCGCCCGCCATGACGCCGCCGCCAGCCGCGAGTGCCGATCCCATGAAGAAGGTCAGCGCGATCACCCGATCGACATCGATGCCCATCAGGCGGCTGGCCCCCATGTCGATCGACACGGCGCGCATCGCCTTGCCGTACATGGTGCGCGAGACAAAGGCCTGCATGCCAGCCATCAGCAGGATCGAGGCGGCGACAAGCACGATCTGTGTGTAGGTGATGTGCACAGCCGAAACGTCCAGGCCCGCAAAACCGAGGTCGGTGCTGAATGCGAAATGCCGCCCGCCGGTCAGCGCAAGCGCGGTGCCATTCAGCACCATCGAGGCGCCGAGCGCGGTGATCAGGATCGACAGGCGCGGCGCGTTGCGCATCGGCCGGTAGGCGAAGCGCTCGATGACGACGCCGAGCAACCCTACGGCCAGCATCGAAACCAGCAAGGCGCAGACGACGCCCGCCCAGCCATTGCCGACCCACACGCCGACGAAGGAAAACACGATGAGGCCGACGAAGGCGCCGCTCATATAGATATCGCCATGGGCGAAATTCAGGAGCTTGATGACGCCGAAGACCATGCTGTAGCCGAGCGCGATCAGGGCGTAGAACGAGCCGACAATCAGGCCGTTCACCAGTTGCTGAATGACTAGGTCGAGCGTCATTGATGCTCCGGTGCTGGGATTGAAGAAATCGAGCCTTGGCGAAGCATCGATCGCCCGCCACATAGCCGCAAAAACAGGAATGATGCCGAGGCTGGCAAAAAAGGCCGCCCCGGCATCAGCATGTTTCGTCGGTTACTCGGCGGCGACCCACTTGCTGCCCTTGGCGACGACCGGGCGGAAATTCGACGTCTGCAGGGTGTTCTTGTCGGTGAACTTGATTTCGCCGGCCAGACCCTTGAAGTCGCTTGCTTTCAGCGCCTCGATGATTGCCTTCTGGTCGGCAGATTTTGCTCGTGCGATGGCGTCTACGATCAGGTCGCCGACATCATGGGAAAGGGCCGCGTAGGCGCCGGCGTCGCGGCCATAGGTCTCCTTGTACTTGGCCTTGAAATCGGCAGCGCCGGAGAGGAGATCGACGGTTGGCGGGGACAGCAGAAACACGCCCTCGCCGGCCGAGCCGGCGATCTCCAGATATTCCGGCGAATTGTTGCCGTCGCCGAGAACGATGCCGCCCTGGAAGCCTGCCTGCCGAAGCTGCTTGGTGAGAAGCGCGCCGCCGGCATGATAGGCGGTCCAGAAGACGGCATCCGCGCCGCTTGATTTGACCTTGGTGACGACCGCCGAATAGTCCTGCTCGCCGGCGGTGGTGGTTTCCTTGGCGGCGATCTCGCCACCCGCGTTCTTGAAGGCTTCGGCGGTGAGCTTTGCCAGGTCGGAGGAATAGGCGTCGCCTTCGTCGATGACGGCGATCTTCTTGTAGCCGTTCTTCTTGAAGAGTTCGACGGCGGTGGTCGCCTGCATGTCGCCGGTCGAGTTGGCGAGGAAGGCGTTGCCCTGGTTGGCGGCGACCAGCTTGGTCGAATTCGCGCCGATGATGACGAACGGAACGCCGGCATCGCCGTAGATCTTCAACGTCGGCAACACGGCGCCCGAGCAGTAGCCGCCGACGATTGCCGTCACGCCTTCCGATATCAGCTTGCTGCCGGCGGTTACCGCCTGCTGCGGATCGCAGGCGTCGTCGGCAGTGGTTGTGGTGATCTTGTCGCCGTTGATGCCGCCCTTGGCATTGGCGGCATCGATCGCCATCTTCACCGCGTTTTCCATGTCCTGCCCTTCGCTGGCCAACTGGCCTGTCATCGGCGCGACGATGCCGATCTTGATGTCGGCGGCGGCGGCGGCGGCGGTCATGGCCAGCCCGGCAAGGGCGGTGGCGCAGGCAAGCCTCTTGAAGGAAACAACCATCATTCTCTCCATTTTCCCCTGTTGGCGCATCCGGGTCGTGGCCCGGAATGCATTCTGCTTGATTGTCGCCGAGCCGCTCTGCGCGGATCAGCCAGATTGCGCTCCTCCTTCAGAGGCGGAGCGGCAATGTTTGCAATCGCCAGCCGGCCTGCGATCGAGGCCCTGGCGTCAGGCTCTGCAACTCAATGGCTGCTGGCCGGAGCCTGGGCATAGGCACCCTGGTAGCGGTTCTCCTTGATGCTCTGCATGATGCCGGCTTCGCGCGCTTCCTGCGCCTTGACGGCTGCCAGCAAGGCCGTGGCGCCCTCGAGCGGAAACGCCACGACGCCGTCCTCGTCGCCCACGACGATGTCGCCGGGACCGACGACCATTCCGCCCACCGAGACCGGAACATTGATCGCCCCGGGACCGTCCTTGTAGGGGCCGAGGTGGATGGCCGATCGCGCGAAGCAGGGAAATGGATTGCGGCCGATGGCGCCGGCATCGCGGATGGCTCCGTCGATGACGATGCCGGCGGCGCCGCGTGAGGCAGCGAGGCTTGTCATGATCTCGCCGACGAGTGCCCGTCCTTCGTAACCGCCGCCATCGACGACAATGACATCGCCCGGCTGTACCAGGTCGAGCGCGCGGTGGATGAACTGGTTATCGCCGGGGCGCGTCCTCACTGTCAGCGCCCGCCCAACCATGATGCCGCTGATCTTGTGGAACGGTCGCAACCCGACGGCGCCGGGCACCCGGGCGAGATTGTCGCTGATCAACGGCGTGGCAAAGACGCGGAACGCGTCGACCAGTTCACCTTCCCGCTGCCCGCCTGTCATTTTCGTCCTCCAATTGTGAATATATTATCCAATCATCATTTGGAGAGCAAAGTCAACCGGCTTGCTTAGGCTGTCCGAAAAAGCCGATTCCCCTGCAATTCCGCGCTGGAAGCCGCTTTCGACCTGCCGCACCGGGCTTGCCATTAGCTCGCGCCTGGCGATAGATTGGATAACATATCCTCATTGGCATCAAAAAAGGAATCGGCTGTGAAGCATGCGGGCAAAGTCGTGATCATCACAGGGGCGGCGCAAGGCCTGGGCCTCGCCTGCGCCGAGCGCTTTCATGCCGACGGCGCCAATGTCGTGCTCGTGGATGTGAAGGCCGACCGCGGCCGCGAGCATGCGCAACGTCTCGGCGAGCGCGCCGTCTGGCTCGAAGCGGATCTTTCCGCGTGCACGGCGGACATGGCGGCCGGCGTCATCGCCGAGGCTACCGACGCCTTTGGCGGAGTCGACGTCTTGATCAACAATGCCGGTGTGATCCACCTCGATGATTTCGTCGACTTCCCCGAGGAAGCCTTCGATTGGGTTCAGCGCGTCAATCTCAAGGCGCCGTTCCTTCTCGGTCAGGCGGCGGCACGAGCCATGATCGCTCAAAGGCGCGGCGGCTCGATCATCAACATGTCGTCGATCAATGCCATCCTGGCCATTCCCAATTCCGTCGCCTACGCGGTGTCAAAGGGCGGCATCAAGCAGCTGACGGCGGTGATGGCGGTCGGGCTCATCCCGCACAACATCCGCGTCAACGCCATCGGACCGGGAACGATCATGACCGACATGGTCAGGAGCTCGGTCATGGCCAGCGAGGCGCAGCGGCAGACCATCCTGTCGCGAACGCCGAGCGGGCGCTGCGGCGAGCCGTCGGAGATCGCCAGCGTTGCTTCGTTCCTGGCCAGCGACGATGCCTCCTACATCGTGGGCCAGACTATTTATCCAGATGGCGGCCGCCTGATCCTGAACTACACCGTGCCGGTGAAGGACTGACCGTTCATGACCATTGGGCCAGCGCCGCGCATCAGCCTTGCGGGATCAGGCGCGCTGCTCCTCGATGGCGCGCAGGCAAGGTTCGACGACGCCATTCAAGAGTTGGTTTGGGCCGTGGCGGAAGCTGCACGAGGCCTCGACGGCGTGCGCGAGACGATCCCCGGCATGAACAACCTGCTGGTGCTGTTCGACCCGCTCGTCACGGATGCATCGAGTCTCGGCGAGCAACTGCAATCACTTTGGGCCGGCACCGATCCACAAGCGGCCGCCGGCAGCTTGCACAGGATTCCCGTGCATTACGGCGGCTCGCGCGGCGAAGACCTCGCTAGCTGGGCCGCGCATTGCGCGTTGTCGCTGGAAGAGACAGTCAATCGTCATGCGGCCGCGACCTATTCCGTGGCCGCTATCGGGGCCATGCCGGGCTTTCCTTATTTGTCCGGTCTCGACCCGCGGCTCAGCTGGCCACGGCGCAAGAACCCCCGCCTGAAAGTGGCCGAAGGTGCCGTCATCATCGGCGGCGCGCAGGCAGGCATCATGCCGATGACCGCGCCGTCGGGGTGGCACATTATCGGCCACACCGACGTGAGGCTCTTCGATATTCAGGCGCAATCGCCGGTGCTGCTGAGGCCTGGAGACAAGGTCCAATTCGAGATTGCGGGCATCGAGCAATGATCGAAATCCTGTCCACCGGTCTTCCGAACACTGTCCAGGACCTCGGCCGCCCAGGCTATCTGGCGCTCGGGATCAGCCATGGCGGCGCCATGGACAGCCAAGCGCTGACGATCGCCAATTTCATGCTGGGCAACGACCGATCGGCCGCGGGGCTGGAGATCGCGCTCTATCCGTTCCGGCTCAAGGCACATGTCGACACCGCGTTGGCCATCACCGGAGCCGACTGCCCGATCCGTATCGATGATCGGCGGTATCCGCCCTGGTGGGCAACCACTATCCGCGCGGGCGAGACGCTTCTGGTGGAAGTGCCTCGCGCAGGCGCGCGTTCTTATATCGCCTTCGCCGGCGGGCTCGACCTGCCATCCGTCATGGGCTCGCGCGCGACGGATGTGAAAGGCGGTTTCGGCGGGCTTGCCGGGCGCGGCCTTGCGCGCGGCGACCAGCTCCAGCTCAACAGCGCGGTGTGCCCGCTTCCCTCGGCAGGCGTTGGCGTGGCACTGGAGGAGCGGCAAATCACCGGCAACGCTACCGACTCTGCGATCGAATTGAGGGTGCTTCCCGCCGCCGAGTTCGACGCTTTCACGGCGCAGGCGCAGGCGGCCTTCACCAGCAGCGAATGGAAGATCACCAGCGAAGCCAACCGCATGGGCTATCGCTTGTCCGGAGAAACGCTCTCGCTAACCTCACCCCTGGAATTGCTTTCGCATGGCATCGTGCCGGGCACCGTTCAAGTGCCGCCATCCGGCCAGCCGATCGTCCAGCTGGCCGATGCCAACACATGCGGCGGCTACCCGAAGATCGCAACCGTGATCGAAGCTGATCTCTGGCGGCTCGCGCAAGCGCCGGTCGGCGCGCGCTTGCGTTTTGTGCCAGTATCGATCGAAGCGGCGACCCAAGCACTGCGTATTGCCAGGCAGCAGCTTGACGCGCTTGCGGGCGCGCGAAACATCAGGCCGGGCTGCCCTCGACCGGCGTGACGGCCGGTTGCAACCAAAAAAGCCGCAACGACAGCGATTTTCGCTTCAAACCCATAGCGCCGAGCGAACATGTCCATGGATATCCACCTCTTCACGATTCGGATTGCCCAGGCCGAAATCGACGACCTGATGCGACGCATCGCAAGCTGGCGCGAGCCGGACCAACTGGAGGGTATCGGCTGGGCCCAGGGAACCGAGCGTGAGGAGTTGCGGCGACTTCTCGAACACTGGAGCTCGGGCTTCGACTGGCGCAGACAGGAAGACGCCTGGAACAAGCTTCCTCACTACCAGACGGAAATCGGCGGCCAGACCATTCATTTCATCCATGTCCGCACCGCAGTTCCAACCGCCAGAGCGATCATTCTCACTCATGGCTGGCCGGGCAGCTTTTGCGAATTCATCAGGCTTTTGCCGCTCCTGTCCGATCCGCTTGCCAATGGCGGGAGAGAGCAGGACGCATTCAACGTCGTGATCCCTTCGATCCCCGGATACGGCTTTTCGAGCCGCCCGACCAAGGCCGGCCTCAACCTGTTTGCCGTCGCCGATCTCTGGGCGGAACTGATGAGCCGCCTGGGCTATGAGCGCTATCTGGCGCAGGGCGGTGACCTCGGCGCCAGCGTGTCGACGATCCTGGCGCACGCGCATCCCGGCAATCTCGCCGGCGTGCATCTGAATTTCATTCCCGGCTCGTATTCGCCCCCGCATGACCCTGGTTCCGGCGGCGACCTCACCGCCGAAGAACGCATCTTCCTAGGCGAGAAAGCCCGGTGGGCGGATCTTGACGGCGCCTACAGCCACATTCAGGGAACCCGCCCCCAGACCCTTGCCTATGGGCTCACCGATTCGCCCGTGGGACTGGCGGCATGGATGATCGAAAAGTTCCGCGACTGGAGCGACTGCGACGGCAATCTGGACAACGCCGCATTTTCTCGCGACGAAATCCTCGCCAACATCTCGCTCTACTGGTTCACGCGAACCGTTGCCTCCTCCATGCGTCTCTATTGGGAGACTCGCGCTTGGCCGTTGGCATTCCCGCATGGTACGGAGATCGAGGTTCCGCTCGCGGTAGCGCTGTTTCCGAAGGAATTGCCGATGCCGCCAAGAAGCTGGGTCGAACGGGTTTTTCGTAATGTGCGCCGGTGGACAACAATGCCGTGCGGCGGGCATTTTGCAGCCTTCGAGCAACCCGGCCTGCTCGCGCAGGATCTGAGAGCCTTCGCGAGCGAGCTGCAATTTTCCTGACCTGCGGGCGCATGCTCCGCAGGCAAATCCCGAAGGCCAGAATGAGCAGCACAACAGCCCTCACCATCGAAGCCCTGCATGAGCGCGTCGAGGCGATTTTCAGCAAGGCCGGACTTAACCCTGCCCAGGCCGGCGCCATCACGCGCGCCATCGTCGCCGGAGAGCGCGACGCCTGCAAGTCGCACGGCATCTATCGCATCGAAGGCGCGCTGCGCACGGTCAAGGCCGGAAAGGCCGAGCCGAAGGCGGTGCCTGAATTGCTGCCGGCGGACGCTCGGGCAATCGTGAAAGTGGACGCGAGAGGCGGCTTCGCCAATCCCGCCTTCGAACTGGGCCTGCCTGTCCTGGTCGAGCGCGCGCGCACAACCGGCATCGCGGCGCTGGCGATCAACAACGCGGTTCATTTTTCGTCCCTCTGGGTCGAGGTCGAGGCACTGGCCGGAGCCGGTCTTGCCGGCCTCGCCATGTGTCCAAGCTACGCGACGGTCGCGCCGACGGGAGGCTCAAGCCCCTTGCTTGGCACCAATCCCTTCGCCTTCGGCTGGCCGCGCCAGGGTCATCCGCCTTATGTCTTCGACTTTGCAACTTCAGTCGCGGCGCGCGGCGAAATCGAGCTCCATCGTCGCGCCGGGAAACAATTGCCGGAAGGCTGGGCGATCGATTCGGACGGCAGGCCGACGACCGACCCCGAAGCGGCGCTTGCCGGCGCGATGCTTTCCTTCGGCGGGCATAAGGGCTCGGCCATCGGCACCATGATCGAGCTGCTCGCCGGTGCCATGCTCGGCGACCTGACGAGCCGCGAGGCCCTCGATCTGCTTGGCACGACGACGCTCTATCCGAAGCATGGCGAACTGGTCATCGCCCTGTCGCCGGAAGCTTTCGCCGCTGGCCGCCCCGGAAGTCCTTTCTCCCGAGCAGAAGCGGTGTTCGAGGCGATCCTCGGTCAGGGCGCGCGCCTGCCTTCGCAGAGGCGGTTCCTAGCTCGTGAGAAGTCGAAACGCGACGGCATCAGCCTCACGCCGCAGGAGATGGAGCAACTCGATCGTTTCCTAGAACGGGGACTCGATGCTGCCTGAAACACCCGGCGCGGGCGCTGTGAGCCATGAGCCCGGACGCAGCCGACCCCTCAGGGCGTTGCAGCGAACGCCTTCACCCTGACCCCGCTCGCCTCCAGGCCAGCCCGCACGCGGGCGGCTATGGCAACGGCCGCCGGGGTATCGCTATGGACGCAAATCGAGTCGATCGATGTCTTCAGCAATTGGCCGGAAATCGACTCGATGGCGCCCTGCCTGACCATGCGCACGACTCGCTCCGCTGCCTTCCCGGCGTCGTGGATGACGGCGCCCTCCAGCTTGCGCGAGACAAGAAACCCCTCCTGCGTATAGGCGCGATCGGCGAAGATCTCCGACTTGACGGTCAGGCCCGCCTCGCGCGCGATCCTGTCCTGGAAGCCGAGCGCGATCGCCAGGCAGATCAGGGTGGGATCGACGGCCTTGACGGCGCGCGTGACGGCTTCGGCGACCGCGCGATCGGTCTGGGTCAGATTGCCCAGCGCGCCATGCGCCTTCACATAACGGATCGGGTGTCCGGCATAGACCGAAAGCGCCTGCGCCGCGCCGATCTGATATGCGACCAGCCTTTCGATCTCGTCCGCCGAATGCGGAATGGTGCGCCGTCCGAACCCCCACAGATCGGCGAAGCTTGGATGCGCGCCGACGGCAACGCCCTTCGCCCGCGCCATGGAAAAGGTGGCCGCCATGATCTCCGGGTCGCCGGCGTGGAAACCGCAGGCGACATTGGCCGAGCTCACGATATCGAGGATCGCCGCGTCGTCGCCCAGCCTGTAAGCGCCAAAGCCTTCGCCCATGTCCGAATTGATATCGACTTCAAGTCCGCTTCCCGTCATGGCGACTTCCTCAGAATTCATGTCACAGCAACTCGTAGAGCGGTGTGCCGTAGCCGACGACCGCGCCGTCCTCGGCCAAGCCAACCCCCAGCTTGCCGTCCGCCGGCGAAACCACGGCCTTGAGGCATGCGCCGATCTGCAGGATACCGACGGTCTCGCCCTTACGGACCGTCTGGCCGCGTTCGATGACCGGATGGCCGGTCGTCGGATGAACGAGACGGAACACTCCCACGCCCGGCGCGCGAACAGTCGTCGCGACCGCCTCGGCCTTCAGCGCCTCGCTCGCCGCCGCGCGGGACCCGGGACCGGCTGACTGGATACGCAGACAAAGTGAAAAGCCGGCCTCCGCCAGTTCGATCTCACTGACACCCGCGGCCGCACACCATGCGGCAAGTCTCTCGATCTCGTCGACCGTCATCGCTGCGTTCGTCCGTCGAGCAGGCCGCCCTCGATCAAGCGTTCCAGGTGGTGGATGTCGAAACCTCCGGCCGCAAAACCTGGCTCCTCCATCAATATGCCGTGCAGCGGCGCGTTGGTGGCGATGCCAACCGCCTCCATCTCGGCCAGCGCCCCCTTCATCCTGCGGATCGCTTCGGCTCGCGTCGCGCCATGCGCGAGCAGCTTGGCCACCAGGGAATCGTAGTGGGACGGCACGGTGTAACCGGAGTAGAGATGCGACTCGACCCGTATCCCCGGGCCGCCCGGCGGCGTCCAGCGCTCGACCCGTCCCGGATGCGGCCGGAAGCTGTAAGGGTCCTCGGCGTTGATGCGGCATTCGACGGCGTGGCCCTGGATGCGGATGTCTTCCTGCTTGAAGGACAGACGCTCGCCCTGGGCGATCCGGATCTGCTCGCGAACGATGTCGATGCCGGTGATGAGTTCGGTGACGGGATGCTCCACCTGCACGCGGGTGTTCATCTCGATGAAATAAAAGCGCCCGTCCTCGTAGAGGAACTCGAACGTGCCCGCCCCGGTATAGCCGATCTCAAGGCAGGCGCGGGCGCAAAGATCGCCGATCCCGGCGATCGCCTCGCGAGCGATGCCGGGCGCCGGCGCTTCCTCAACGATCTTCTGGTGGCGGCGCTGCATGGAGCAGTCCCGCTCGCCAAGCCATACAGCCGCGCCATGCCGGTCGGCCAGAATCTGGATCTCGACATGGCGCGGATGTTCGAGGAATTTTTCCAGATAGACCTGCGGGTTGCCGAAGGCTCGTCCGGCTTCCTCTCGTGCCAGCGCCACGGCTTCCATCAACGCGCCTTGCTCGCGCACGATGCGCATGCCGCGCCCGCCGCCACCACCGGCCGCCTTGACGATGACCGGATAACCTATGGTTTCGGCGATCACCCGCACCACTTGCTCGTCTTGCGGCAACGCGCCTTCCGAGCCCGGAACGCAGGGCACGCCGGCAATGATCATCGCCTGCTTGGCCGCCACCTTGTCGCCCATGGTCCGGATCGCGGCCGCGGACGGCCCGATGAAGACAAGACCGGCATTTTCAATTGCCTCGGCGAAGGCCGAATTTTCCGACAGAAACCCGTAGCCGGGATGGACCGCGCCCGCGCCGGTGAGTTGCGCGGCTATGATGATCTCCGCGATATTGAGATAACTGTCGGCCGAAGCTGCCGGACCGATGCAGATCGCTTTGTCAGCCAGCGCCACGTGGCGAAGGCTCGCATCGGCCTCCGAATAGGCCGCTACCGTCTTCAGTCCGAGATCGCGGCAGGCGCGCAGGATGCGCAGCGCGATTTCACCCCGGTTGGCGATAAGGACGGTATCGAACATGGCGCTCAACCCGCCTCTTCCAGGACGAACAGCACGTCGCCGGACTGCACGGCGGCATGGTCTTCAAATGCGACCTCGACAATCCTGCCGGCGCGATCGGCTTCCACGACGTTGAATGTCTTCATGGCTTCGAGGACACCGATCTTTTGCCCCTCCTCGACCACGTCGCCCGCCGAGACGAGCGGCGGCTCCCCCTCGCCGGCGGAGCGATAGAACACGCCCGTCAGCGGCGCGCGGATCGAATGCCGCGGAATGGTCGCGGCGGCGGGGCTGGCGCCCGAAGCAGCGGGCGCGCCAAAAGCCGGCGCGGGCTGCGGCAAAGACCCGGACGGCAATGCGGGTGGCGACGCTTGCTTGGCGATGCGGACGCGAAATCCGTCGCGCTCGATCTGCAACTCGCCAATGGGTGAGCGCGAGACCACATCGATAAGTTCTCGGACGAGGTTCAGATCCATGCCGCGCTACCGCATGGCTTCGACTGCCTCGGCGATACGCCCGATCGCCTTCTCGATCAGGTCCATCGACGTGGCTATGGAGATGCGGAAATGCAGCGACAGGCCGTAGGCCGAGCCTTGCACCACCGCGACCCGCGCCTGATCGAGCAGGTAAAGCGAAAGATCGTCATCGCTGCCGACAACGGAGCCGTCCGGACGCCGGCGGCCGATCAGGGCCGAGCAGTTGGGATAGAGATAAAAGGCCCCTTCAGGCGTCTGGCAGGTAAGGCCAGGGATTGCGCGCAGCAGTTCCAGTGCGCGATCGCGGCGGGCCTGGAACTCGAGCGCGCGTGGGCGCAGGAAATCCTGCGGGCCGTCCAGCGCGGCTATGGTCGCGGCCTGCGAGATGGATGACGGGTTTGACGTGCTCTGACTCTGCACGGTCGCCATGGCGCGGATCAGTGGTTCCGGCCCGCCGGCATAGCCGATCCGCCAGCCTGTCATGGCATAGGCTTTCGACACGCCGTTGACCGTCAGCGTACGCTCCTTCAGCCGCGGCTCGACGCCGGCGATCGTCTGGAAGGGACGCCCATCGAACAGGATGTGCTCGTAGATGTCGTCGGTCAGCACATGAACATGCGGATGGTCGAACAGCACTGCCGCCAAGGCAGCAAGCTCGTCACGGCTATAGACTGCGCCCGTCGGGTTGGACGGGGTGTTCACGAGCAGCCATTTCGTGCGCCCGGTGATGGCTGCCCGTAAAGCGGACGGTGTGAGCTTGAAGCCAAGCTCCTCGCCGCAGGGAACGACCACGGGCTTGCCTTCCCCCAGAAGCACGATGTCGGTGTAGGAAACCCAGTAAGGGGCGGGAACGATCACCTCGTCGCCCGGCGCCAGCGTTGCCAGCAGGGCGTTGTAGATGATCTGCTTTGCACCGCCGGCGACGGTAATCTCCGACGGCCTGTAGTCGAGGCCGTTCTCGCGCCTGAACTTGTCGGCCACCGCTTTCTTCAGCGCCGCCGTTCCATCCACTGCCGTATAGCGAGTCTCTCCCCTGCGCATCGCCGCGTAGGCCGCCTCGACGACATGCGAGGGTGTCGGAAAATCCGGCTCTCCGGCGCTCAGGCTGATGACGTCAATGCCGGCGGCGCGCATGTCGATCGCTCGAGCCGTCACCGCCATGCTCGGACTTGGCTTGATGACGTCAAGACGGGGAGCGATGAGGCCCACTGAACACTCCTGGGATGCTGCACGATCCAGCTGGCAGCGGATGTGTGAATTGGATAATGTATTCTTATTTTCTCGTCAAACCCCTTTTTCTTGCCATTGGGCTGGGTTATGAGTGCCGTTAAAGGCTTGTTGGCGGAGAAAAGTATCCAATCTTTGCCCATGGCCATGACATTTGAGACAAGGGAACGCGACCGGAATGAGCGCAAATTACGATGTGGTGATCGTCGGCGGAGGCGTCGTCGGCAGCTCGATCGCCTATTTCCTCTCCGCCAATCCGGATTTCGATGGCAGTATCGCCGTCATCGAGCGGGACCCCTATTACACCGCCTCTTCTTCTTCGTTGTCGACCAGCGCCATACGCCAGCAGTTCGGCACCCAGCCGAATATCGCCATGTCGAAATTCAGCCTCGACTTTCTGCGTGAGGCGGGCACTCGACTTGCGGTCGGTGACGAGCCGGCGGACATCGGACTTCACGAGCCTGGCTATCTTGTGCTGGCGACGCCGGAGCGGGCCGAGGCGCAGCGTGCCAAGAACCGCGTTCAGCGCGACATGGGTGTCGATATCGAGCTGATCGAGCAGGCCGATCTGGCGGGGCGCTTCCCTTGGCTCAATACGGAAGATCTGGCGCTCGGCTCATTTGGCCGCGGCTGCGAAGGCTGGTTCGACGGACCTGGCCTGATGCAGGCTTTCCGCCGCAAGGCACGCACCCAGAAGGTCGACTATCGTGCCGCGACCGTGACCGGACTGACCATGGCTTCCCGAAGCAAGGTCGACGACGTGGTGCTGGACAATGGCGAACGGATTTCCGCCGGCACGGTCATCAACGCAGCCGGTCCGTGGAGCGCGGGCATTGCACGGATGGCCGGCACGGATCTCCCGGTCGTGCCCAGCAAGCGATGCGTCTTCGTCTTCGAAAGCCCGGCGCGGATCGACAACTGCCCCTTCGTCTTCGACGTCAGCGGCTTCTGGCTGCGGCCGGAGGGTCAGCTCTTTCTGTGCGGCATTCCACCCGTGCGCGAGAACGATCCGGACGATTTCGGGCTGGAGGTCGATTACGATCTGTTCGAGGAGCTGATCTGGCCGGCGCTGGCGCATCGCGTGCCCGGCTTCGAACAATTGCGCATGCTGCGTGCTTGGGCAGGCCTCTATGAGTACAACACCTTTGACCACAGCGGCATCATCGGGCTCCATCCGGAGATCTCGAACTTCGTGCTGGCCACCGGCTTCAGCGGCCACGGCATGATGCACGCCGCAGCAACCGGTTCCGGCGTGAGCGACCTCATTGCCTATGGCGAATACCGTTCAATCGATCTCTCGGCCTTCCGCTACGAGCGTATCGCCAACAACCAACCGATCGAGGAACATGTCTATTGAGGGCGACGGGCCTTCGGAGTGACAACAACCTATACGCAGTGCTATGCGTCCGTTTCTTCAATCAAAAAAGCGCCGCACGCGAACAGAGGCGCCGTCGCCCTAGGCTGATCCATGCTCGTACAGAAGAAAACCATATCGACCCAGGTTGCCGACGCCATCAGGCAGAAGATCCTGGTCGGCGAATACGAGGCAAATGCCCAGTTGCGGCAGGAGCACCTGGCGACCGAATTCGGCGTCAGCCGGATACCCGTGCGCGAGGCGCTGCATCAGCTTCATTCGGAAGGGTTCGTCACGCTCGTCTCCCACAAGGGAGCAGTGGTTTCCTCGATTTCGCTCGACGAAATCCTCGAGCTTTATGAATTGCGGGCCAGGATCGAGACCTGGCTGCTCGCCCTTGCCATCCCGAGAATGAGCGAGGCCGACCTCGCTTTGGCGCGGGACCGTGCCAGACAGCACCAGGAGCAGGGCAAGACCGGCGAATATTCCAACCAGCTGAACTGGAACTTCCACGCAACCCTTTACGCGCCGTCCGGCCGCAAGGCCACGATCGAACTCGTCGGGCGCATCTACCAGCAGCTGGAACGCTATACGCGCATGATGGTGACGCTGACCGAGATCCAGGTGCAATCCGACCGCGACCACTGGCAGCTCATCGAGTTGTGCGAGGCCAAGGACACGCTGCGCGCCGTCAGCCTGCTGGAAATGCATATCATCACCAGCGGCAAATTCCTGGTCGACCGACTTCAGGAATTGCGGGGCAGTTGACCGAGCAGCCGTCCCCCGCCGGATATTCTCCGCAAATCCTTCCCCCGGCACATCATTTGCCGGGCAAATTCGTCGCCCGGGTCAGCAGGATCACACCGGCCTTGTCGGCGGTGTCGTAATAGGTGAAGCCGGTCCGATTTTCCCGGCGCCCGCGCATCAGCACGGAAAGGCCATCGCCTTCAGCCTCGCTTTCGGCGGCATCCGCGTCACGGACCTCGAAGCCGATGTGGAAGACGCCCTCGCCTTTCGTATCCAGGTGGATCCGCTGCGGTGAAGGGTCGTGGCTTGGCTGGCAGAGTTGCAACTGGACATTCGGCAAATTGCAGATCCGGTACTGCATGGCCATGAAGCCCTTGGGACTCGGGACCTGCAGTTCCTCATATTCGACCAGCGGCGGGTAGGCTTCCCATGGACCGATACCGATGGAATCGTAGTAGGCCTGCGCCTTGTCGATATCATGCACGACGATGCAGACGTGATGCAGCTTGTCGAAGATGCCCATTTCCCTACTCCTTGACCGGGACGGTGTAGTTGAGCACGCGGCGCCCGCCATCGGGGTAGATGGTCTCGCCGGTGATGTAGGACGCGTCGTCACTGGCGAGGAAAGCGACCACGGAGGCGATTTCAGCCGCCGTACCCAGACGTCCAAGTGGCGTGCGCGAAAGGATCGCGCGGCGCATTTCCTCGGAATCGATGAAGGTGCCATCCATCACCATCTCCGTGGCAATCGTGCCCGGGCCGACACCGACCACGCGGATGCCGTAAGGCGCGAAGGCGACGGCGGCGGTGCCGGTCACCTGGTTCATGCCGCCTTTCGAGATCGCGTAGGTCGCGACCCGGGGATTGGCTAGCCCGGAATTGATCGAGGACATGTTTATGATCACGCCGCCCTGCCCCTGCGCGATCATCTGGCGGGCGGCCGCCTGCGTGCCCATGAACGCCCCCTTCAGATTGACGGCGAGAACCCGGTCGTAGTCGGCCTCGCTGATGTCGAGAAAGTCCTGAACCGGAGCGATGCCGGCATTGTTGACCATGATGTCGACACGGCCAAGCTTGGCGACCGCCGCCGCGACCAGCGCGTCGACCTGTTCCTTCCTGCTGACGTCCGTGACCAGCGCCAGCACGGTCTCGGGAGTACCGATCTCGGCGGCGCATGTCTTCAGCTCGCTGGCGTCGATATCGCCGAGCACGACCTTCGCGCCTTCAGCCAGGAAGCGTTCGGCGCATGCGCGCCCGATGCCGCGTGCCGCTCCGGTGACGACCGCCACCTTTCCTGCTTGTCTCATATGCGGTTCCCTCGTCATTCTGAACGGGCCGTTGCCTTGGGGCCCTTGTCTATCTTAGCGGATCACGAACGGGTTGGCGGTCTTGCCGACCGTGTCCATCCATACCGTCTTGGTCTGAAGATAGGCATCGATCGCCCCCTGCCCGCTCTCGCGGCCTATACCGCTTCTCTTGTAGCCGCCGAAGGGCGCCATATAGGAGACCGCGCGGTATGAATTGATCCAGACCATGCCCGCTTCCATCGCCGCCGCGCCTCGCAGCGCTCTGCCCATGTCGCTCGTCCACAGCCCCGCCGCCAGCCCGTACGGACTGTCGTTGGCAATGGCGAATGCCTCTTCCTCGTCGTCGAAAGGAATGACCGAAAGGATTGGTCCGAACACTTCTTCGCGCGCGATGCGCATTGAGTTGTTCACGCCGGTAAAGATGGTGGGCTCGACGAACCAGCCCTCCGCCAATTGGTCCGACGCAGGCTTTCCGCCGCCCAGCACGCACAACGCACCCTCGCGCCGCGCGATCCCGAGATAGGAAAGCACCTTCTCACGCTGGGACTGCGTGGTGATGGGCCCGACTTGTGTCTCCGGCAGCGCCGGGTTGCCCATTCGGGCGCTGGCCGCCAGCGTGATCACGTTCTCCACGAACCGGTCATGGATCTTGCGCTGGACGAGCAGGCGTGAGCCCGCGATGCAGGTCTGGCCGCTGGCCGCGAAAATGCCGGAGATCGCGCCGTTGACAGCGCTTTCCAGATTGGCGTCGCCGAAGACGATGTTGGCCGACTTGCCGCCGAGCTCCAGCGTCACCGTCTTCAACCCCTCCGCGGCTGCGCGGTAGACAGCGAGCCCGCCCGGCTCACCACCCGTGAAGGCGATCTTGGCAACGTCGGGATGGGAGACCAGCGGCACGCCGACCTCCTGCGGCATGCCGGTGACGGTGTTTACGACACCCGGCGGAAATCCGGCCAGCGCGAACAGCTTTACGAATTCGAGCGTCGAGGCCGAGGCGTGTTCCGAGGGCTTGATGACTACGGTGTTGCCCGCCGCGAGCAGCGGCGCAAGCTTCCAGGTCAAGAGCAGCAGCGGCGAATTCCATGGCACGATCGCAGCGATGACGCCGAGCGGCTCGTGGCGGGTGAAGGCGAACATGCCGGCCTTGTCGATCGGCAACACCGACCCTTCGATCTTGTCGGCGAGGCCACCGAAATAGCGGTACCATTCGGGGATGTAGCGCAGCTGCGCCGTCATCTCGGTGATCAGCTTGCCATTGTCGCGGGTCTCGATCGCGGCGATGCGCTCAGCGTTCTCGGCGATCAGCTCTGACACCCGCACCAGGAGCTTGCCGCGCGCGGTCGGCGTGATGCCGGCCCAGTCCTTCGACCGGAAAGCCGACCTGGCAGAGGCCACGGCTGCATCCACTTCGGCCTTGCCGCCGCGCGGGATCAGTGCCCACGGCCTGCCGGTGAAGGGGTCATAGCTCTCGAACGTGTCGGCGCTCGATTGCAGCCGACCGTCGACCGTGTTCTGGAAGCTGACCAGCGGCATGTCGGCCCTCAACAGGTGGCAAAGCCCAGATGGGCGCGAAAGCGGTTCTTGACCGCGACGGCGTCGCGCGGCGGCAGCGAGCGCGGCAAGTTCTCCGCGGTGATTTTCAGCACGAACAAGCGAGGCCCCTCTGCAGGGCGGCGCAGCTTTTCGCAGAGCGCGTCGACCTCCTCCAACGAACGCAGTTCGGCCACCTCCGCGAAACCGCAGGCGGCGGCGACCTTGTCGAAGCCGATGCCGCGGCCGGTATGGCTGGATTGCATGCCGGTCTCGCCGAAATGCTGGTTGTCCAGAATGATCAGGTCGAGTTTTTTGGGGCGCGCCACCGAAATCGTCGCCAGCGATCCGAAGGCCATCAACTGCTCGCCGTCTCCGGTGATGACCATCACCCGCCTCTGCGGTTGCGCCTGGGCAAGCCCGAGGCCGACCAATGCCGCGCCGCCCATTGCGCCCCAGAGATAGTAATTGTCGTCCCGGTCGCCGGCGGCATGCACGTCATAGCTCGGCGAGCCGAGCCCGGTCACGACCAGGGCGCCGTCGCGTGCGTCGAGCAGCCTCTTCACCGCCACTCGGCGATCCATCGTCGGCAATGTCATGTCATTCACCACTTCTTCTTGCCAAGCAGGCGCTGTCCGATGAGCACGGCGATCTGCTGGTCGGCATCGAAGGCCATCGCGGCCGCCTGCGCCACGGTGTCCACCAGGTCGGGGCCGGTCTCTGCCCGCAGCACTCTGAGGCCGATCGCCCTCAGTGAAGTCTCGGTCGCCTGCCCCATTGGCACCTGCCATGGATTGAACTCGGCCCACTCGCCGCGCATCGTCACCAGGACAAGCAAGGGAAAGCGCGCCTGCACCGGCAGCGACAGCATGTTGATGCAATTGCCGACGCCGGAGGATTGCATCAGCACGACGCTGCGCTTGCCGCCGAGCCAGCAGCCGGCGGCGATGGCTATGCCCTCCTCCTCCGTCGTCAGCACGTTGGTGACGACCTCGGGATCGGCGCTGAAGCGGCGGATCAGTGTGGTATGGCCGGCATCCGGCACATAGGACATCTGGTTGATGCCGGCGGCCTTGAGTGCGTCATAGACCTGATCCGGCCACTGCGTTTCAGATGCCGCCGGAAGAGCCGCAGAGACAACCGCCTCCGGGTGTTTCGCTTGTAGGCTGCTCGCCGTCACCTTTGGACCCCCGAGGATTGGATTTGACATAAGACTACTTCAGCTCTCCGATCCAATCTTCGTCTATTTCTTGTGATCAGATATAATGATATTAGATAGCTTATGGAGCTATCGCAGCTGCGCACCCTGATCCATGTCGCCGAGCTCGGCAGCCTCAGCAAGGCCGCCGACCGGCTGCACATCGCGCAGCCGGCGCTGAGCCGCCAGGTACGCATGCTGGAGGAGGAGTTGGGCTTTGCCCTGTTCCTGCGTCATGGGCGCGGCATGGTGCTGTCCGAACAAGGCAAGGAGGTGCTGGCTCACGCCGTGCGCGTCCTCGCCGAGATCGACGAGATCCGCGCGACCGCCACGCCCGCCGATGCGCCGCTCACAGGCGAGGTTGCCATCGGCTTGCCGCCCACGGTGGCCGACATCATCTCGCTGCCGCTGGCAGCGGCTTTCGGCAAAGCCCATCCCAAGGCGAAGCTCAGGCTTGTCAGCGCCTATACCGGCTATTTGCTCGATTGGCTGCATCGGGGCGAAATAGACGTCGCGGTGCTCTACGATCCGCGCATGGCGAGATCGCTTCGCACGCGCACGCTGCTGCTGGAAAACCTCTTTCTGATCGGCCCGCCCGCCGCCGGCTTCTCGACCGTGCGCGCCATGCCGTTCACCTCGCTCGCCGGGAAAAGACTGTTGCTGCCGAGCGTGAAGCACGGGCTGCGCATCATCGTCGAACGCTGCGCCGCCGAGACCGGCATCACGCTCGATGTCGGCGTCGAGGCGGATACCTATTCGGTGCTGAAGGACCTCGTGCGCAACGGCCATGGCTGGACGATTCTGCCGCTCGCGCCCATCCATGCCGATGTCGCCGCCGGCCTGCTCACGGCCGCGCCGTTGATCGATCCCGTGCCCGTGCGCCGCCTCATTCTTGCCTATCCGGCCGACCGGCCGGCCTCGCGGCTGGCGCGCTTTGCCGGCCAGGCGATAGAGGATACCGCCCGGGATCTTGTCGAGCGGGCCGTGTGGGTCGGCCAGCTTCTCGGTTCGGCGCCGTAAGGGTTTCAATTTCGGCATAGCTGATCACGCCTGCCTTGCGTTGCTGTCGAGATGTGCTGGCGTGATACTGGACGCCTGAGCGAGACGAAAGGCCCGGCAATTCATGGAACACTATCAGGACATTCGGGAAGCTGTCGCAAAGCTCTGTGCGCGCTTTCCCGGCGAGTATTGGCGCGCCCTCGACAGGGATATGGCCTACCCCCGCGAATTCGTCGAAGCCCTGACAGAAGCGGGCTGGCTCTCGATCCTGATCCCCGAGGAGTATGGCGGCTCCGGCCTGCCGCTTTCGGCCGCCGCTGCCGTGCTCGAGGAGATTCAGCGCGCCGGCTGCAACGGCGGCGCCTGCCATGCGCAGATGTACACGATGGGCACGCTGCTTCGCCACGGCTCGGCGGCACAGAAGCAGCGCTATTTGCCGAAGATCGCCACCGGGGAATTGCGCCTGCAGGCATTCGGCGTCACGGAACCGACCAGTGGCACCGACACCGGCGCGCTGAAGACCACCGCCCGGCTCGACGGCGACCATTTCGTGGTCAAGGGCCAGAAGATCTGGACCAGCCGCGCCGAACATTCCGATCTGATGCTGCTTCTGGCGCGCACCGCGCCGCTGACCGATGGCATGAGGAAGACCGACGGACTTTCCGTCTTGATCGTCGACATGGGCCAGGCGCTTGGCAACGGCCTAACCATCCGGCCGATCCGCACGATGATGAACCATGCCACCACCGAGATCTTCTTCGACGACTTGCGCGTGCCGGCCGAAAACCTGATCGGCGAAGAGGGCAAGGGCTTCCGTTACATCCTGTCCGGCATGAATGCCGAGCGAATCCTGATCGCTTCCGAATGCGTCGGCGATGCCAAATGGTTCATCGACAAGGCAAGCGCCTATGCCAAGGAACGGCATGTGTTCGGCCGCGCGATCGGCCAGAACCAGGGCATCCAGTTTCCCATCGCCAGAGCCTACGCCAACATGCGCGCCGCAGAACTTATGGTGCGAGAGGCGCTGGCCCTTTACGAGGCCGGCAAGAACCCCGGCGCCGAGGCGAATATGGCCAAGATGCTGGCGGCGGATGCCTCCAACGAGGCCGCCAATGCCTGCATCCAGACGCATGGCGGATTCGGCTTCGCCGAGGAATACGACGTCGAGCGCAAGTTCCGCGAGACGCGTCTCTATCAGGTAGCGCCGATCTCCACCAACCTCATCCTGTCGTTCCTGTCCGAGCACGTCCTCGGACTGCCGCGTTCTTATTAGGAGTGGTCGCTGTGAACGTCCTCCTCGTCTATGCACATCCGGAACCGAAGTCCTTCAACGGCGCCATGAAGGATCTCGCCTTCGCGACCCTGACGCGGGCTGGCCACAGTGTGGTGCTCAGCGACCTTTATGCAATGGACTTCAGACCGGTTGCCGGGCCAGGCGACATGACTGGCGAGCGCAACGATCCGGATTTCTTCAGCCTGCAGCGCGAGCAGACCGCCGCCTATGAGACGGGTCGGCTGGCGGGTGACATCAATGCCGAGGTCGAAAAGCTGAAACGGGCGGACTTCGTGATCTTCCAGTTTCCCGTCTGGTGGTTCGGAATGCCAGCGATGCTCAAGGGCTGGGCCGACCGGGTTTTCGCGCGTGGCTTTGCCTATTTGCCGGGCCGCAAATACGACACCGGCATGTTCAAGGGGAAGCTCGCCATGGTGGCCGCCACTACGGGCACCTCGGCCGACACCTATGCGCCCGACGGTATCGACGGCGACATCCTCACGGTGTTGTGGCCGATCCACAACGGCTTGCTTCGCTATGCCGGCTTCGATGTGCTGCCGCCTTTCGTCGCCTACATGCCTGGCCGCGTCGGCGACGACGGCCGCAAGGCCTATCTGGAGGCCTATCGCAAAAGGCTCGAGGACATCGACGAAACGCCGCGCCTGTTCTTCCACCCGGCTGAAGATTACGGCAAGAACGAGCGGCTCAAGCCCGGCGTGCTCGCCCGCTCTGGAGTGCAGCGTAATGTCTGACGCCGCCCGCCCGCTCGAGGGCCTGTTCGTCGTTTCGATCGAGCAGGCGGTCGCCGCTCCCTTATGCACGGTCCGCCTCGCCGATGCCGGTGCCCGCGTCGTGAAGATCGAACGCCCCGAAGGCGAGACCGCGCGCCACTACGATTCCACCGTCGAAGGTATGTCGGCCTATTTTGTCTGGCTGAACCGCGGCAAGCAGAGCGTGGCGCTCGACCTCAAGGCTGAGGAAGACCTCGCTTTGTTGCACCGGATGGTCGCCCGGGCGGATGTCCTCGTGCAGAACCTCGCACCGGGCGCGATCGACAGGCTCGGTCTCTCCTGCGATTTGATTGCACGGAAGTTTCCCCGGCTGATCGCCGTCAACATCGTCGGCTACGGGCAGGACACACCCTACGCGTCGATGCGCGCCTACGACATGCTGGTGCAGGCGGAAAGCGGCATCTGCGCGGTGACCGGCACCGCCGAGACGCCTTGCAAGATCGGCGTGTCGGCCGCCGACATCGCGACAGGAATGAACGCGCACGCGGCGATACTTGAGGCGCTGCTGGCGCGCGGCAAGACGGGCCGCGGCCGCAGCGTCGAGATCGCCATGTTTGATGGCATGGCCGACTGGATGGCGGTGCCGCTGCTGCATAACGAATATGCCGGACGCGAGACCGGCCGCTACGGGCTGGCGCATGCCTCGATCTATCCCTACCGACCCTATGCCTGCCGCGATGGCGCCGTGGTGGTCTCTATCCAGCAGAACAGCGAATGGAAGCGCTTCTGCGAGGTGGTGCTGCGGAGGCAGGATCTGTTTGCCGACGAACGCTTCGCCACCAATGCCTGGCGGGTGGCCAATCGCGCCGCGCTGGATGCCGAGATCGAACCGCTTTTCGCGGCGATCGACTGCGAGGAAGCCATTCGACGCCTTGACGAGGCCCGGATCGCCTGGGGCCGGGTCAGCGAGATGCGCGACCTTTCGCGCCACAGGGCCTTGCGCCGGATGGAGGTCGAGTTGCCGGACGGCAAACGGATCGCCGTGCCGATGCCCGCAGGCCGCCCCGAAGGCCTCGGCAAAACCCCTGTGGTTCCCGCCCTTGGCGCCGACTCCGATCGGATCCGGTCCGAATTCACGGTGTGAGGAGAGCGTCAAATGAGCCTCGATGCGAGCGCGACGCTGCAGAAATGGGTCGGGCGCACCCGCGAGGTCGACGACATCGTGACCCCTCGCCTTGTCGCCAGCTTCGAGGCAACGCTTGGCCCTCACGCGGCGCGCCGCGACGAGGCCCCGCCCGGCCTGCACTGGTGCCTGACGCCCGACATTGCCGACGCAAGTGAATTGGGCCCGGACGGACATGCCGCCAAGGGCGGGCTCCTGCCGCCGGTGCCGCTTCCGCGCCGCATGTGGGCGGGCAGCGACATCCGTTTTCTGGCGCCGATCCGCAGCGGCGACACGATCCGTCGCCGCTCGACGCTAGGCGGTGGTGACGATTTAACTATTTGAGCCAGATGGCGATAGCGGCGAGTTTGACGAAGCCCATGAAGTTGGCGAGCAGTTTGTCGTATCGGGTTGCGACGCGCCTGAACTGCTTGAGCTTGCTGAAGAAGTGTTCGATTCGATTTCGCTCCTTGTAGAGATCACGGTCGTAGGGTCGCTGGACCTTGCGGTTGCGCTTGGGCGGGATGACGACCTCGGCGCCCCCTTGCGCGATGCTATCGGCGAGGTGATCGGCGTCGTATCCCTTGTCGGCGATGGTGGCATGGGCGTCGATACCGTTGATCAGGTCGTGGGCAAAGGCGATGTCGTTACGCTGGCCGGGCGTGCCGATCAGGCGCAGGGGAAGGCCGAGCGCCTCGGTAGCCGCGTGGATTTTGGTGCTTAGGCCGCCGCGAGACCGGCCCAGGCCCTGGGCATCCGCCCCCCTTTGACCTTGCGTGCCCCGGCGGCGTGCTGGTGCGCCCGCACGATCGTTGAGTCGATCATCAGCCATTCGAGATCAGCTTCGCGGGCGAGTGCGGCCAGCATGTCGTCCAGCACGCCCATCTCGATCCAGCGATAGTAGCGGCGCTTCACCGACCGGTAATCCCCGAGCCGCTCCGGCAGGTCGCGCCAGCGCCCGCCTGACCGCGCCATCCACAACAACGCGTCGAGGAATTTCCGGTTGTCGGCACGCGGGCCACGCTTGCCCTTTCTGCCGCCCGGAACAAAGCCCTTGATCCGGTCCCACTGGTCGTCCCGAAGCGCGTCGCAGTTCATCACTGATCCCCAAAAATCAGCGTTGAATCTGATTTGCCGGCCCGTGGGAATCCCAATTCCTTAAATCGTCACTACGGCCTAGGCGTCGTCGAGGAAAAACAAGGGCGCACCGGCCGGCTTACCTTCGTCACTGTCCGTCACGAGATCTCCAATGCCGCCGGCCCCGTCGTCGAGGAAGACCAGATCATTGCCTATCGCCCTACGGAAGTTGGCATTGCGCCGCCGACGCTGCCGGACCCAAGGTCGCCCGCATCGCATGAACGGATCGTCGACGTCGATCCGGTTCTGCTTTTTCGGTACTCCGCGCTGACATTCAAAGGGCATCGCATCCACTACGACGCGCCCTACGCCACAAATGTCGAGCATTACCCCGGACTTGTCATCCACGGGCCGCTTCAGGCGACGTTGCTCATGAACTTCGCCGCGGTCATTGCCGGGCAAGCGCCACGCCGCTTCTCCTTTCGCGGCGTGCGTCCCGCGATCGGCCCGCAGACCTTGCTCTTGAGCGGAACGGCTCGTGGAAAGGGCGAGATGGAAATGGAGGTGCGGGCATCCGATGGACATGTGACGGTCAAGGCCACGGCCCAATGGTGAGGTTGATGACCTCTGTCGTGCCGCTGTTCGTACCGGGCTCACGGGAAAGGTTCGCAAGGATCGATGGCGAGATGGTCGACCGTCCGGAGCGACCTGTAGCAGCCGCCTGCTACCTGCTGCACGATTTTCTGTGTTAGCCAATGAACGAATGGCGAGCCTTACCGAAGTCGTATGGGGTCAGAAAAAAGATGCGACCCAGGCACGAAGAAGGCGAGTGAATCTGGGAGGATTCATGGTCGAAATCATCTCCAAGCGGGATGGCCCCCGGCGCGAGGACGTTCAGGTCAGGCGGCTGATCGAACAGAACCGCTCGACGATTGTGCGCCTTGCCGACCAGATCAGCAGCGGCGGCTATTCAGCATCCAGGAAGCCGCGCCAGAAACCGGAAGCCGAAGGCCTGATCATCCATGTCGGCGGTGGTTCACCGGTCGCCGCCGAGGCAGAACCATCCATCCGCGTCACCCTCAACGGCAGGGTGGTCGCAGTGGACCGGAATACAAGCCGCCAGCTTCACCATATCGGCGATGTCCGCAACCGGAATGGCGAGCAAGTCTTCGTCCTGGCGACGAAGCAGAACGGATACTTCTCGCTGGTCGACGAAACCATCGCACAAGCGCTTGCCGGCCTGGACGGGTCGCGGCTCGCGGCCTCCTACACCGAAGAACAGCTTGCCGCCGACATTGGATTGAAACTCGGCATCGCCTAACGCATCTTGCGAACCGATTATCAGGCGTCCTAACTCGCGAGACTGCAGCACAACAGCATACAGAAATACCGTGCCCCCAAAAGGTTCTGTGATGGCTGAATGAAACGCGGGATCGATACCAACCAGATGAAGACCGGAGCGCTTCCGGCGCGTGCGCCGACGGCCGCCGGACAGCTGGTATTGGATACCATCGACTATGACGAGCGCGCCACCATGCGCGCCTGGGAAAATTTCCTGTCCGATCCTCCGAAATGCGCGCGTGATCCGGTCCAGGTCCGCTCATTGATCCACGATTCCTGGTTCCGCAGCGCTACTGGCGGGATAAATGCGCAGGGCGTCGAAGCGCCGCTCAACAGCAACCGCGACGAGATCGAGTATCTGACCCGCGCCAACGCCGAGCTGCTTTCGGCGGCGCGGCGGCCGTTCGCCTCTCTCGGCCCACTGCTGGAAGGGACGGGAGCGATGCTGGTGCTCGCCGACAGCGACGGCGTGCTGATCGAAGCCATCGGTGACAAGAAGACCCTGCATGATGGCATGGACATCCATCTCGCCATCGGCGGCAAATGGAACGAGGGCGCCGTCGGAACCAACGGCATCGGCACCGCGCTGTGGACCGGCGAACCGATCTTCGTCCACGCGGCCGAGCATTTCTGCGCTGGCATCAAAGGCTGGACCTGCGCCGGCGCACCGATCCGCGACCCGCTGGACGGGAAGATCGTCGGCGTCGTCGACCTGTCGGGCTATTCGCCGATCTTCCGTCCCCACAACACCGCGCTTGTCGCCGCCACTGCCAGGCAGATCGAAAAGGCGCTGGCCGAGCAGCAGCAGGAACAGCGCACCCGCCTGCTCGAAGCCTTCATTTCCTCCGCACCCGGTTACCGCGGAAAAGACGGGCTGGTGATCGTCGACCACCGTGGCCGAGCGATCTTCTGCAACAACGTGCCCAATGGCGATACAGCCGAGATGACGGACGGCCCGATGGAGCCGGGCCGCGGTCGCTGGCTCATGAACCTGCCGGCGTCCGGCTCCGACAACGATCTCGCCAAGGCACTCCCGGCGCATCTGAGGTCTTGCCACATCACGCCGCTGAAGCTGGACGGGAACCTAAGTGGGGCGGCCCTGGTGTTCCCGGCAGCGCCAATCGTTTCGGGCGTGGCGGCGATCAACCGCGAGGCGGACAAGCGGCTGCAGGCTGCGACGTCGATGATCGTCGGCGAGAGCGAGAAGGTGCTGGCCGCCGTCGACGTCGCTTCCCGCGTGGCCCGGTCGAGCGGTGTAACGTCGTTGCTGATAGAAGGCGAAACCGGCGTGGGCAAAGAGCTGTTTGCCCGGCTTGTCCATGCTGGCAGCCAGCGCAGCGACACCGATCCGTTTGTCGCGTTGAATTGCGGCGCCATCACCAGGGAGTTGTTTGGCAGCGAGTTGTTCGGCCATGTGGCCGGCGCCTTTACCGGTGCCTCACGTGACGGCAAGGCAGGCGTTTTCGAACAAGCCAATGGTGGCGTGCTCAGCCTCGACGAGATTGGTGAGTTGCCGCTCGAGATCCAGCCGTTCTTGCTGCGCGTGCTGGAAGAGCGTGTGGTTCATCGCATCGGCGACAGCAGGGGACGGCCGGTGGACGTCCGCCTGGTCGCCTCGACCAACCGCGATCTCAAGCAGGAAGTCGCGGCCGGGCGCTTCCGCAGCGATCTCTACTACCGCATTGGGGCCGTTTCGATCCGTGTCCCTGCCCTGCGCGAACGTGGCGAGGACGTGCTGTTGCTGGTCGAGCATTTCAACCGCCAGATTGCTGCCAAGGCAGGCAACGATCCGTTGCAATTTTCAACCCAAGCGCTCGACGCGCTGCTTGCCTACCGCTGGCCGGGCAACGTACGTGAACTGAAAAACATGATGGAGCGCCTGCATATTCTGGCGCGCGACAGCGGCATCGACCTCCAGGATCTCCCCTCGGAAATCACGACGGGCCACGGCAGCGGCACGATGCAAAGCGATAATCCCGCGGCCATGCTCGAGGCACCCGTTTGCACATTCGAGGATGCCGAGCGGCAGGCGATCAGGAACGCGCTTGCCGCAGAGGGCGGGAACTTGAGCAAAGTCGCCCTTAGGCTCGGCATTTCCCGGCCAACACTCTACCGCAAGCTCGAGCAGTACGGCATCCGACGCGGGTTCGTCTGAGCGGCCGCAAAAAAACAACCCCATGGCATTCGCGCCATGGGATCGAAGATTTCAGTCAACGGAGAATGATGGATCGACGGCCGATCAGGCAGGCTGCGGCGCCTGTTCGCCGGAACCGATCACGCCGACGCGTAGCGCCAGTCCGGTTGCGGCAGCACCAAGGCAAGGGGCAACGATGTAGAGCCACAGTTGCGACAGCGCCGCCCCGCCGGCCCTTCTCCACATGGCATCCGGTCCAGGACTTTCTCAGGGAACGATGACGCCGCGGCCGGTGAACCGCCGGTTCTTGAAGTCGTCGAGCGCGGTGTTGATGCTGGCGAGGTTGTACTCGGTGTAGTGCATCTTCACCTTGCCGTCGGCGTTGAGCTCCATCAGCTCGACAAGCTCGGTGAAGTTGCCGACCAGGCTGCCGCCGATGTTGATCTCCTCGATAACCAGATACGCGGTCGGCACATTGATGGCGCCGCCGTAACCCACGACGAACAACTGGCCGCCCTTGCGGACCATCTTCCAGCAGATATTCTCGACGCCCAGCTCGCCGACGAAGTCGATAACCACATGGGCGCCGCCGCCGGTGATCGCCTTGACCTCCTCGACGACGTTCGGCCCGCCGTCGAGCACGAAGTCGGCGCCGAGATCCTTGGCCAGCACGCGCGCTGCCGGCTCGCGATCGACGGCGATGATGCGGGAGCCTGAAATCGCATGCAGCGACTGCAACGCGATGTGGCCCAGCCCGCCGATGCCGAGCAGGACGCAGTAGCTCCCCGGACGCAGGAGCTTCGCCGCTCGCTTGGCGGCCCGGTAGGCGGTGATGCCGGCATCGGCCAGCGGCGCCACCTCGATCGGCGTGACGTTGGCGTTGAGCTTGATCAGCGAGCGCTCGCTGGTGATGAAATACTCGGCGAAGCCGCCATTCATGCCGAGGCCGGGGAACTGGCCGTTGTCGCAGTACATGTCCTCGCCGTGCCGGCAGTTGAGGCAGATGCCGCAGGAGCGGAACGGATGGCAGATCACGGCGTCGCCACGCTTGACCGACCTGACGCCGCTGCCGACCTCCTCGACCCAGCCGGCATTCTCGTGCCCCATGATGTAGGGCAGCAGGCTGCCGTCGGGATCCATCGTCGGCTTCCACACCCCTTCGATGATATGGAGGTCGGTGCGGCACAGCCCGGCGGCGCCGACGCGCACGATCACCTCATCCGGTGCGGTAATCGTCGGCGCGGCGACATCCTCGATCTTGAGCTTCACGTTCATTTTCGGATCGTATTCGTAGAGTCTGGCAGCTTTCATCGTCGTGTCCTCTCGGTTCCGGGAATTGTTTCAGGCGCGGCCAAGCTTTTCCGCGCCGCCGCCGAGCGCCGGCCCGGCCGTCGGGTCTTCGTCCTCGGCAAGATCGCCGATCAATGTCTCGGTGGTCAGGATGAGCGTCGCCACGGACGCCGCGTTGGCGAGTGCCGTATACGTGACGCGGACGGGATCGATGATCCCGGCTTCGAACATGTTCTGGTAGCTGCCGGCGGACGCGTTGTAGCCGTAGCCGCCATTGATGCGCGTCACCTCGGTCACCACGGCCTCGGGATCGGCGCCGGCATTGGCGGCGATGCGCCACAGCGGCCGCGTCAGCACGGAGCGGACCAGGCGCACGCCTTCGGCGATGTCGCCATCGACACCGGTCGCCACCTTGTCGAGCATCGGCGCGATCTGGGCGAGCGCCGAACCGCCGCCGGCGACCACGCCCTCCTCGGAAGCCGCGCGCACCGCATTCAGCGAATCCTCGATCAGCTGGATTGTCCGCTTCTGCTCGACCGGCGTGACGCCGCCGGCATAGAGGATCGCGGTCCCGCCGGAAAGCTTGGCCAGGCGCTCGCGCAGCTTGTCCTGCTCGATGTTCGGCGGGGCGGCCTCATATTGCCGCTGCACCTGCGCACGCCGCGAGGCGATCGCATCATGGTTGCCGCCACCGCAGATGATCGAAGTGTATGACGAACTCGTCTTCACGCGGTCAGCGGTTCCGAGATCGTCGACCGTGATATCCTCCAAGCGGCCGCCGAGATCGCGGGCTATCACCCTGCCGCCGGTGATGATCGCCAGATCCTCCATCATCGCCTTGCGCCAATGGCCGTATTCCGGCGGATGCACGACGAGGTATTTGCCTGGCCCCTGCTTGCCGAGCAGCGTGACGACGACTTCCGGCGACACTTCCTCGGACACGATCAAGAGCGGCCGGTCGGCCTCGTCGGCGATGCGGCGCGCGGCCTCGAGTGATTGCGGCTCCTTGATCTTGAGATCGGTCATCAGGATCAAGGGCCGCTCGAGCACGGCCTCCATCTTCTCCTGGTCCGTGACCATGTGATGCGAGAGGTAGCCGCGGTCGAAGGACATGCCTTCGACCACGTCGAGCGTGGTCTCGGTGGTGACGCTGAAGTCGGTGGTGATGACGCCTTCGGCGCCGACGCGCTGATGCGCTTCCGCCACCAACGCGCCGAGCTTGGCGTCGGTCGCGGCGATATTGGCGACGGAGGCGAGAATGCCGTTGCCCTTGGCGGGCTTGGCCGATGCCTTGAGGGCATCCACAACCGCCGTTACGGCGAGTTCGATGCCTTTGCACAGGTCGACTGATTTGGCGCCGCGCTCATTCGCCTCGATGCCGCCCTGGATCAGCGCGTTGGCGAGCACGATGGCGGTCGTGGTGCCGTCGCCGGCGACCTCGTTGGTCTGCATCGACACTTCGCGGACGACCTGCGCGCCCATGTTCTCGAAACGGTCGTGCAGTTCGATCTCGGAGGCGATGCTGACGCCGTCGCGCGTAACGATCGGCGTGCCGATCGGCCGGTCGATCATGGCATTCATGCCTTTGGGACCGAGCGTAGGCTCGACGGCCGCGGCGAGCCGAAAGACACCACGGGCCAGCGCGCGGCGGGCCTCGGAATTGTGAAGCATAATTTTGGGCATGACTCCTCCTTCCGCCTTACGGGCGGGTTGTTGGTTGGGGGCCTCGTGCGTGGGAGGCCGTTGCTTCGGTTCTGCTTAGAGCGCGTCGCGCAGAAACGGATTCAGGCGACGCGCTCTAAGTCTTTGTTTGATGCATGTCGTTCTCCCAAAACCGCTACGCACTTTTGGGCGACATGCATTAGGTGGCCGGCGCGCTTCGCTCCGGCACGCGATCCATGATGAAGTCGACCAGCGTCGGCTCGCCGTCGATCACGTCCAGCTCCTTGTATCTTGCCTGCTTGAGCCCACGGCAAAGCGCGCCGTTGAACTCCATGTTGATGCGCACGGCGCGCAGTTCGGCGAGATGGGCATCGAGGGCCTCGGCCGAGATTTGGCGCCCCTCCCAGGTGAGGAAGACGGGGTCGCCCTGCCTTCGCGCCGGAAAGCGCTCGACAAGCGCTGTCCGGTATCGCTCCTTCTGCCTTGCCGCGTCGCCGGACCCGAGCCGGGCAACATCATACGCGGCAAGGTCCATGCCGAGGATCTCGCGATCCGTCAGCCCTTGCTTTCTCAGGGCGAGCAGCACAGCTTCCTGACGCCGCTTGAAAGCCTTCATGCTGAAGGTCTCGCGCAGCGCGCCGATATCCTCATCCCCGGCGAGTCCGGCGAATATATCGCCGAACGTCTTGCCTTCCTCGATGCCGCGATTGACCTCTTCGGCGAACATGTGGTCGTGCAGCCGGACACGATAGGCGGGCGACCAGGAGAGGTGGTCGAGCGCCTTGCGCACGCCGTCGAGCATGAGGAAGGCGAAGTTGGGTGAGCACCAGTAGGTCGGCAGGCGGAAATCGACCTCCACGCTGCCGTCACCCTTCATCTCGGCCCGCTCGACAAAGCCCATCTCGGCAATGGGTTCGTCGAGTTCCGGGTCGTTGACCTCGCCAAGGCGCCGCCAGAGTTCCTTCTCGCGGCTGTCGGAAACACTGGCGGTTGCCATGGCTTCTACTCCGCCGCGATGCTGAAGGGCGAGCTTGCGAGCGCCTTCTTCTTGGCTTCGATGTCGATGTCGTAGAGACGCGCGGCGTTCAGGCCGAGAATCTTCTCCTTGATCTCGTCGGTCAGTTGCACACCGCGTTCCGCGGCGATGTCCTGCGGGATCTGGTAGGCCCAGAATTTCTCGACAAGCCAACGGGGCGTCCAGATCGCGTAGTCGGAGCCGAACAGGATTTTCTCCGGTCCTATCCAGAACAGCAATTCGCCGATGACCTCGCCGAAATAGCGCGGGCGCGAATGGATGAAGGGAAGCGCCACCGCCAGGCCGCCATAGACGTTGGTTTCCTGCGTCGCGATCCAGCAGAAATCGTCGAGGCGCGGCAGCCCGCAATGCTCGATGATCCAGTTGAGGCCCTGGAAATCCGTCGCCGCATGGTCGACGTCATGCACGTCGAACGCGTCCTTGCTGAGCGGGATGATCGTAGGGCCCTTGTGGACGTGGATGTTTTTGATGCCGAGCTTTTCGCACAGCTCGAAGCATTTGTAGGCATCGGGGTCGGTGAGCTTCCAGCCTTTGGAGGCGCCATTCCATTCGGCCGTGTACATCTTCACGCCCTTGACGTCGTAGGTCTCCTTGAGGAAGTGGATATATTCCAGCGCCTTCTCGCCGTCGCGCGGATCGAAGGCGCCGTTGACGATGAAGCGCTCGGGATAGCGCTTGGCGACCTCGGCATTGCGCTCGATCGTGTTGAAGCCGTTCTTGTAGAAATCCTTCAGATAGGTCGACTGGACGATCGCCACGTCGTCCGGGCCGTCGATGAACAGGTCGCGGTAGAGATCGTCGGCGCTGTATTTCTCGAACTTGCCCTTCTCCCAGAGCTGTTCCTTCGGGCTCAAGCCCGTGTGATAGGCATAAAAGCAGTCAATGAACTGCTTGCCGTGGATGTTCTTCTGGTTTTCCGGGCTGCCATCCCAGAAATGGGTGTGGCCGTCGACCACGAAGATGTCCTTGCCTTCCGGTGTCCTGTACATTTCTTGCCTCCGCAGTCGTCATGTTGATAGGGCGTCGTGTTGACGGGGGCCGGCGCGCCGCGTCCGAGCGGCGCGCCGGGTCTCGGGCTTCCTCAGATGTATTCGAAGACCTCGTCCATGTTCCCGAACAGGATCACGGTGTTGTCGTCGACGCGCACCATGCGGCCATAGTGGGTGGAGGTGTTGACCTCGAAGATCTCGGCGGTCATGTCGCGGCCGAGATATTCGCTGATCTCGTCCATCTTGAAGATCAGCTTGCCGTCGCCGTCGATGCGGATCATGGCCGGCTGGTAGGTGACGATGACCCCGGGCTTCTTGCCCATGAATTCGGCGATGGCGCGTGCCTCGACCGAGTCGTTCATGGTGACGCCGCACTGGTGCGAAATCGTCTGTTCAAAGGTGATGTCCTTCATCGACTTGAAGATGTTGGACTGCGAGGCGTCGCGTGCTGCTACTGACATGATCTTTTCTCCCCTGTTCAGCGCTTGAGGCCGAGTTCGCCGAGGATCCGGCCGATCCGTTCCTCGGATTGGGCGCGAACGTCGGTGAAGGAAACCGGCTTGGAATGAGGCATCGACCAGATCGGCTGGAGGCCGGCGGCTGCCTTGTCGGCAAGCGCGCCATGCTTGTTCACCCAGCTCTGGAAGAGCTTCCTGTTTGCCGCGCCATGCTTCTCGTCGTGGGCGAGCAGGTAGGCCAGGTCGATGGTGTTGGCGAGGTTGCGCTCGTAGTCGGCTTCAGCCGCCGAAATCACCGGCGGCGTGATGAAGTCGTGGTTGGCCGCCGCCGCCTGCATCAGGAAACCGGAGCGGAACAACTCGCCGACCAGCGGCTCGAACACGATATTGATGGCGAAGTACTGTTCCAGATAGTCGGTCGTGCCCATGATGGTCTCGACCGCCTCGCGGGTGCTCTGCCATACGCCGTCCTCGAGCCAATGCTTCTTGCCGAGCTCGTCGTCCCAGCCGACGATGTCCATGCCGATCTCGGCGAGATAGAGCGTGATGTCCTGGGCGAGCCGCAGCTTGTAGGAGGAGTTGGTCAGCGTCGCATTGTTGATCATCTGCGTGTAGCCGTAGCGCTGCGCCTGCATGAGCGACGTGCCCAGGCCGAATTCGGCGTGCTTCCAAGCTCCGAGATGCGCCTGCAGCAGCTTGGCCCAGACCTTGTCGAAGGTCTTCGGCGCGCCGGCGCGGCGGGCATTGGTGATGACGCTCTGCACCATCGTCTCGATCTTCGACTGGCGCTGGTAGTGCGTGCGTTCCCACTCCTGGTCGGGAGCCCGGAAAGCATGCCAGTTCGAGCTTCTGGCGGCAGTGTTGTCCTTGATGTAGGCGCCTTTGCCGTTCGAGAACGAGATGATCCAGTCCTGGATCAGGTAGCGCTCGGGGTCGGGCTGCACGTCGACCGTGACATCCTCATAGTGTGTGGCGCGCTGGCCTCTCGGCTCGAAATACCGATATTTGCGGCTGTCCGAATCGGCGAAGATCGCGGCTCCCGCGGCTCCCGATCCTACTGAACTCGACGTTGCTACCATTGTCTTCACTCCCTTTGTTGCAGTTGCTCTGATGTTGCGCTCCGGCCCGCCTCAATGGGCGGGGACGGCGTTGGACGATGTGGTGAACCGATCGAAGAAGATGCGTTCGGTCTCGAAGCCGTTCATGAACAGCACGGGCTGCAGCGCATCGATCATGGGCGGCGGACCACAGGCATAGACGTCGCCCTGCCCGTCGACCGCGAGCTGCTTGAGCTTGGCGTCGACGCCCTGGTGGACGAAGCCGCGCTCGCCGTCCCACGCCTCGCCATTCACATGCGACAGCACCGGGATGAAATTCAGCTCCGGGTGGCGGCCGGCAAGCTCGGCGATCCTGTCGAGATAGAACAGGTCGGTAGGGGTCCGCGCGCCGTAGAAGAAGTAGACGTCCCGCTTCTCGCCGCTCTTCAGGTGATCGTTGAGGATCGACCATACCGGCGACATGCCGGAGCCGGCGCCGACCAGGATCAGGGGGCCTTGCCGTCCTTCCCGCCGGAAGCAGGTTCCATAGGGCCCGGCGACGCTGACCTCGGCTCCGACGCGGATACCTCCGGAATCGAGCTCTCCGGAGAACTTTCCTTCGGGGTATTTCTTGATGATGAAGGAGAGCTTTTGGGTTTCGTCCGGCGTATTTGCCATGGAGAACGAGCGCGTAATCGTCTCCCCTTTTTGCGTGGTGACCGTGATGTCGACATATTGGCCAGCCCAGAATTTTATCGGCGAGCCGAGCTCGATCTCGATGCCGCGGATGTCGTGGGTAAGATGCTCGAACTTCGAGATCCGGCCCTTGAACGTCTTCACCGCGATTGATTTCGCCAGAACCTCCTCGTCGTAATTGAGGAGCTCGACCTGCATGTCGGAATAGGCGATCGACCGGCACAACAAGACGTGGCCGCTCTCCTTCTCCGTGTCGTTGAGCGCGAAGGTCGAGTATTTAAGCATGTCGACTTCGCCTTCGAGCAGCACGCATTTGCAGGCCGAGCATTGCCCTTCCTTGCAGCCATGCGGCAGCGCGATGCCCTGGCGGAAAGCCGCGTTCAGGACCGTCTCGCCGTGTTCGACCTCGAACTCGACGCCGACCGGCTCCAGGCGCACCGTGTGAGCACCAGTCATCGATAACCTCCCAATTCCTCTCCGGCCCGTCCGCAGGACAGGAGATGGCCTTCCTCTGGAATGTCGCGGGGGTCGGAAACCCCGGCCCCCGCGCTCGGATGGTCAGTTGATGGGCGTGATGGTGAAGCCTGCCCGATACTCGGCCAGATGCTTCTCCCGATCGGCCGGCGACATGCCGCGGAGCGCATTGAGCGGCGATCCGAGGATGTTGCCGCGCACGTCGTCGAGCGTCCACTGCTCGTCGGCGCCGAAGCGCAGGTGCGGCTGCGGGATCAATGTCTTGCCGTCGGAACGGACAAAGTTGAGATCCTTGATCGCATCGGCGAGATCCCAGCCGTCATAGAGCGTCTCCCACTCGCGCTTGCCGCTGAAGCGGCCCATCGCAGGCGTCGGACGGCCCTGATACTCATCGGCGAAGGCTTCGACAGCGGTCCAGCGGTCGAGTTCGTGTGCGAAGGTGTGCAGTTTCCCGTCGATCTCGTCGACCACCATGTCCTCGCGGATCAGGCAAGGCACCAGGCAGGACCAGCAGCGGTGCGGATAGACGTAGCCGACATCGCTGTTGAACAAGAGCACCTTCTCGCCCTTGTGGCTGAGCTTGGCGTACCATTTCCAGAAGTCGCCGAACTCTGCGTACCAGCCTGGGTATTTGTGCTCGAACCACTCGAAGTCCTTGTCGGTCTGCGCCTCGATGCGCCAGAAGTTGACCGGCCAGCCGACGGCGAAGAACTGGCCAACCTTGTGGACGTAGTTCTTCTTGGTGATGCGCTCCCAGGCGGCCTGGACATCGTCGTGATGTATCTTGATGCCGTATTTCTCGAGCGGCAGCATGTAGGTGCGGTAGTAGTCCTCGTAGATCCAGCGGTGCCACATTTCCGCGTAGGACTCCTTGTTCTTGTCGCGGTTGGTGGTGCCGTATTCGATGAAGGTGCCGATCGCGGCGTCGACGATGGCGTGGTTCTGCCAGAAGGCGTAGCGCATGTCGCGCTCGAGCAGCAGGTGGTTCTCCGGCTCCTTCAGCGCGGCCATCAGCAGCGAGTGACCGTTGCCGATGTGGCGGCTCTCGTCGGATTGCACCGAGAGGAACACGGTCGGCAGCGCATAGTCGCCGTTGCGCGCGGCTTCCGAAGGCATGGCGACGAAGAGCGTGTTGGTGAACGCCGTCTCGGCGACGACGGTCAGGTACATGCAGGCGGCCGTCATGGTGTCGCCGGTGATGAAGCCTTCACCGAACTGGCGGCCGATCGTGGTCGCGTAGCATTTGCCGAAGGCTTCTTCGGTGATATCGAACCCTGCCGGGTCGATGTAGTTTTCCATGTACCATTTCTTCAGATTCATCTGGATCGTCGAGTGGCGGAACTCGTCGACCATCTGCATGGTGAAGCCGGTCCTGAGATCCTCGCCGGGCGCCAGCCGCGCCACCATCGCCATCGAGCGGGCGGCGGATATCTCCGGGAAGGGAATGATGGCGAGGAAGAGCTTCATCCACTCCACCCAGCGCGGCTCGACATTGCGGAACATGTCGCCGCGAAGAGCGGCGTCGAGCGCGCCGTAGACGCGATTGTCCTTTTCCTCCTGCATGGGGAAATAGGAGCGCAGCACCTGCTTCATCGGATCGCGCGGCGCCTTGGCGATCTTGTAGTCGGTCGGAAACGTCATCGCTTCCTGGACATAGGTCGGGTTCCAACCGAGGTCGGAAATCTTCTTGGTCGCCTCGCCCACGGAAATACCGCGCTGCGAGGTAATCTTGTTAAGTGTCAACGACGACATCGTCATAAGCCTCCACCAGGTTGAGCCATGGATCCCTCGATCCAGGCATGAGACGGCACACAACGCCGCCGGTGAGTTTGCGAACGGCATGACAAGGGTTGCGCCGCCAGGCGCGACGCAGGGTCCAGCCATTCAAGTGGATCGCGGCAAAGGTTCTCGAGGTGGACTGCGGGGCGCTGCGACACCCCAGTCGCATCTTGCGATGGGCGTATCGAAGCGCGTGTGCTGCGGCTTCCTCCGGTCCTTCGTTCTTTTGGCACCGCGTCGGAACGCGATGGGCTTCTTATGCAAATAGGTAAAGCAAGCGCCGTGCCAGTTTGAAAATCGGGCCTATGAGCAGCGCCTGGGCGGAGACCGTCGTGGCTGTCTCCGGCGAACATCCAGATGATTGTAACGATATTTTACATCTGTACATTACATATGTAATATTTGTGCTATTTTGTGCACTGCAATATATAATCTTAGAAAAGGCGGTACGAATAAAATAGTCCGCACCTATTCATTTCGATTATTTCATACACTATTTGATACCGATCTCGATTTGATGACCATCTCGAGCGGGAGGCAATGCCGAGAAAGACAATGCCAGGCAACAATGACAGCCCCGGCCTTCCCCGGCCAAGCCAACCGGACGACGTGACCGCCGAACTCGTCAGGCTGATGCCGAGTGACCTCGTTTTCGTCATGCGATTCATGGGTGAGAGCCAGCACCGTCTGCAAGGCCATTTCCAGGATTTCATCCGGGCCGAGCTTGCCGCCAGCGGCGTCACCACGGAGACGCATCCGATGATCCATCTGTTCGTTGAAAGCCACGCGATCCTGTTGCGCGACTTCGTGTTTTCCGGGGTATCGCTATCGCGCCAGTTTCGCATCGCCGAGATCGAGCATCTTACCGGCGACACCACGTCCATGATCCGCGTCGACATATGGGATCAACTCAAGAGCCATATCGAAACCGCCGAAAAGCAGTTCCAGAAACAGGTAGACGGCCTGCCGGGATTGCTGTCCGCTTTCGAAAAACCAGCCGAGAAAAAGTGATGAGCGGCGGCACAAGACGCGACGCTGGGCTGGCCGTGCTGGTCGCTCAACGATTGGCTCTCGTCGCCGAAGTCTCGGCGCTCACCGCCGAAGCGCAGCGGTTCAATCAAATGCTCTCCGGCATCCAGATGGAGGTGCTGCGCCTGCAGCTCGAAATCGGGAAGCATGGCGGCAGCGCTGAACTGGTGCGGGATTTGCATGACGCTGAAGCGAGTGCCGAGGCCATGAGGCAGGCATGCATCGAAAGCGAGGAACGCATCGTGGCAATCGAGGGCAAGGTCGCGGATGTCGACCGCGCGCTTGCCGAAGCAACGAGCGACATTAGGGGAGACAAGCCGTGAACCAGCAAACGACGCAGAACCTGGCGCTGTTCGACCTGCTGGCACGAGGCTGGCGGCGCCCGGCCGCGGTTGCCGATGTGTGCTTCAGCGCCGATGGCTCCGCCATCGCATTCACATCCGTGGACGGATCCGTCGCCATCGGCAAGGTGGCGGATCAGGAACCGCCGGAGGCAAGGATCCGGGTGAGCGGCGATCTCGGACAGACCACGATCCGGCCCCGCGAGAAGCCGCACGCACCTTTGATCGCCTCCGCATCGCTTGGGGACGGCGATGTCCCGATCGTCGCTTATCGCAGTTCTGGCTTCCTCGTCGGCACGAGTGCGGGTGAAGCCACGCATTTTGCACCCGACGGCGCGATTGCGCCAACGCCGATCAAGATCGACGGACCGATCCTCGCTATCGCCCATGGTGCCCCGAAGGCCATGACGGCCTTCAGCGATGGACATGATGTGTTCCTGGCGCGCGCCAACGATGAAGTGGTAAGGCTCCGCCAGGCAGCGTCCTCATCGACGCACGCCATCGCGTTCTCGCCGGACGCGAACCGGCTCGCGTTCGATTCCGGCAACGGGCTGTCGATCTGGGCGGTCGACGGCGGTCCCGGGCTCATTAACGAATTTTCCACTCCCTCACGCCCGGCTTCCATCCGCTGGAGCTACGACGGCTCATGGCTGGCCTGCGGACTTGAGACAGGAGGCTTTGGCCTTGTGCGCCTGTCAGATGGCCGATCGGGCGTAGTCGGCGGATTTCCTTCGCCGGTCCGGACCGTGTGCTGGAGCACGCAAGAGAACACGCTGTTTGCGTCCGGCGCATTCCGTATTGCTGGCTGGTCAATGGCTGTCCCGCCATTTGAGCATGCGGCTTCCGGCGCGCTGGAAACGGGTCGTGCGGCACCTGTTCCAGTTGAAACAATGGCGGCGCATCCGGTGAGAAGCCTTATCGCCGCCGGCTACGCCAACGGCCGCATCACAGTCGCCCAGATCGGCTCGCGTGACGAGCTCGTCGTGAAATTTTCAGGCAGCGCGATCACAGCGCTGGCCTGGTCCGGCGATGGACAGCACTTGGCTGTGGGCATGGTGGATGGAACTGCTGCGATCGTCACCTTCCCGGCAATGCTTTTCAAATAGCCAGGGCGAAGCCCGACAACAGGAGGATGGAATGCAAACCGAGCTCACTGCAGAGGAAAAGAGCAAGGACGCCTTTTTCGAACGCCTTGCCAAATTGTCGGAAGAGATGGTTGCCAAGCACGGCAAGGATTTCAGCATGGGGGCGCTGGTGCTGGCCGCGCGGTGGATCGCCGAAAACCGGGCGGGTCCGCTGAAGACCAATTGAATTGCCGATGCGCTCTTGACCCGGCGCGCCCTCAAGATTGGCAGAGCTGTTCGCATGTTGCTGGGTCCGGACCCGCGGGGACCACGTGCCACAGCTCGAATCGCCCGCGCCAACGATCAGCATCGACAGGCTGTGATCGGGAACTCAACGGGCAAGATAGCCACCGTCAACCGCCAGGACATGGCCGGTGACGATCTTGGCAGCCGGTGACGCCAGATACAGAACCGCCGCCGCCACATCGGCCGTGTCGGCGAAAGCGCGCATCGGCATCAGGTCCAGCAATGTCTTACGCCGGCCCACAATGAGCCCAAAACGTTTTTGGCCGAGGTCTTCCATCAATTGAATCAAAGATAATGGTAGGCCCGGAGGATGTGTCACGGGTATTGATTTTGCTGGCCTTTTCGTGGGCCAAAGGCATCAATGTCCCGCATTGCCCGACGCCCGTTTCAGCCAGCAGCGATCCACGGCGGATCGCGGTAGTTGTCCCAGGTCGCGCCGATACCGGCGTCGACCGGGATCGCAGCCCCGGTGATGCCATTGGCGATCGGCGACGCGACAAAAGCGATCGCGGAGGCAATATCGCGCGGCGTCAGCACCCGGCCGAGCGGATGGCGCGCTGCATAGGAGGCAAGTATCTCGTCGCCGTTCGGCAGTGTTGCCAGGCGGCCCGCAAGCAGCGGCGTGTGCGTCACGCTCGGGCACACGCAATTTACCGTTACACCGTCGCGCGCCAGATCGAGCGCGGCGGCGCGGGCCAAATTGAGCAGCGCGCCCTTGGATGTGCAATACGAAAACATGCCGTGCTCTGCCTGCAGGCCGTCCAGGCTGGACAGCAGCACGATCGCGCCTCGCTTGCGCTGTCGCATGCCGCTGGCGGCCTCGCGCGTGACCAGGAACGAGCCACGCACATTGACGGCCATTACCTGCTCGAAATCCGCGACCGAGGTTTCGAACACCGGACCGCCGGCGCCCAGTATCCCGGCACAGGCAACCGCAACGTCGATCTCGCCGAGCTGTTGGCGCGTCGCCGCGAAGGCATCCACAACCGTTTTCTCGTCGCCTGTATCTCCATTGAAGGCAACGGCCTTGCGCCCAATCTTCCGCACAGCCTCGGCCGTGGCATCGGCCGCGCCGGCGGTCCAATCGAGGACCGCGACATCGGCGCCCAGATCGGCGAGCGTCAGCGCCGTCTCGCGGCCGATCCCGGAGCCGCCGCCGGTGACAAACGCAACCTTTCCCTTGTAGGAGAGGCCCGGAAAGGCTTCTCGCGCACTCATGCCTTGGCCTCCATCCCGATCGAGCCCTTGTAGGTAGGAGCGCCGCCGCCAGGAAATGTAAGCCGCCACAATCGCCCCGCATAATTGGGCTCTGCGCTGCTAGCCAGGACGCTGGCGTCCGTTACCCAAAGCGTTTCGCCATCGAAGGCAAGATTGGTCGGACAGCCGCCGGTGCGCACGAAGCCCTTCGGCGTGCCATCGCGCGCCAAAACGTGAAACCCTTCGCCAACGAGGTCGGTAACGAGCAGGGAGCCGTCCTTGGCGATCGCCATGCCATCGAGAATGGGATTCTTGCCTGGCATCCTGCCGAGATCCTCAATCGTTCCGTCGGTTTTCAGCCGGCAAACATGGCCGGTGTAGGATTCATCCCACACGATCGAGCCGTCGGCCTCGACGACGACCCCGTTCGGAAACGTTGGCGCGGGAAACGCGACCTTCACGCTGGCCCTGCCGTCCGGCGACAGTGCATAGATGTAGCTCGGATCGGGATTGGCCGGATTATAGGTCCCCGGATCGGTCCAGACCAGTGTGCCATCCGGCCCGAAGACCAGATCGTTCGGCCCATTCATCTTGACGCCGTCGACTTCGCTCACCAGGATTTCCGGCTTGCCGCCTGGCCGCACCCGCTGGATCGACGGCAAGGTCATCTCGGCTGCGCGCCACGGGCCGACCGTGCCGCCGTTCTGGCAAACGTAGAGCGCGCCGTCGGAACCCAGCACGCATGAATTCGGCGCGCCGGTGACGTAGGCGAATTGCCTGGCCTTGCCGTCCTTGCCGACGAGGGTCAGCTGGCTGCGGTAGCTCTCAACGAAGACAACGCTGCCGTCCGGCATCACGGTCGGCCCCTCTGGCCAGCCGAGATCCGAAGTCACGAGTTCCGGCTTGAGATCGTAGTTCATTTGACAGCTCCGGCGGTTATTCCGCGCACAATGTAGCGCTGGACGAAGAGCGAGAAGATGAGGATCGGAATGACCGTGACGACACCCACCGTTGCGGCGATGTTCCAGTCGATCGGACGCTGTGCGCTGACCAGCGTCGCGGCGCCGAGCGAGATGGTCTGGAACGCGCGCGAATCGATGACATACAGCGCGACGAGGAACTCGTTCCAGATGAACAGCGCGCCGAACAGCGCCGCCGTGACGAGGCCGGGCCTGACGATCGGCAGCATGACATACCAGAGCGCGCTGACGCGCGTGCAGCCGTCGATCAGGGCCGCCTCGTCGATCTCGCCTGGGATCTCGTCGAAGAAGCCGATCATGATCCAAACCACAAGCGGCAGCGAGAAGGCGACGTAGGGCAGGATCAGCCCGGGATAGCTGTCCTGCAGGCCCGCGGCCTTGACCATCAGGAAAAGTGGGATCGCAACCGCGATTGGCGGCATGAAACGCATAGATAGAATGGTGCTGGCAAGGCGCTCGCTGTTCTGGAAGCGCAGCCGCGAAAACGCGTAGGCAGCGGGCGTGCCGATGACAAGCGCGATCGCCGTGGCGATGCTGACCACGATCAGCGAGTTCAACGTAAAGCTCAGCATGCCCTGGCTGAACAGCACCTCGTTGTAGTTTTTGGCCGCCTGCACCCAGGTGAACGTCAGCTTCGGCGGCACCTGCGCCAGGATCTCGATGCGCTTCTTGGTCGACAGCACGACGAGATAAAGGAAGGGTGCTGCGCCGACGACCGCAAGCACGATCAGAAACAGATAGGCGATGATCCTGCCGGGCCGGAACTTCATCGTGAATTCCCTGGCCGCAGCTGAACGTATTGCAACAGGACCGTAGTGCCGACGGCGAGGATGATCAGCATCATATAGGCGACCGCAGCCGCATAGCCGTAGTTCTGGAACTGGAACCCGTTCTGGAACGAAAAGAAACTCAGCGTCGTGGTGCTGCGCGCTGGACCGCCATAGCTCAGCCCGTAGATCAGATCGAAGGAGCGGAAGGCGTCCACCGCGCGGAAGACGGCGGCAAAGACGATCGCCGGCCTCAACATCGGCAAGGTGATGCGGCGGAAGGTAACGACCGGGCCAGCGCCATCGACCTGCGCCGCTTCGAACACCTCCTGCGGCAGGGCTTGCAGTCGGGCGAAGACGATCATGAACACGAACGGCGTCCATTGCCAGCAGTCGACCATGATGACGGTAACCATCGACATACTGACCGTACCCAGCCAGTCGGGCGGCGTCAGTCCGACCGCTTTGATGGCCCAATCGACAAGTCCCCAGTCGGGATTGAGCAGTGCCCGCCACATGACGCCGACGACGATTGGCGTCATCAGCATCGGCAAGAGCAGGATGCCGCGCACAATCCACGACCCGCGCAGCTGGAGGTTGAAGAACATGGCGAGCGCAACGCCGAGAACCACCTGGATCGCCACCGACAAGGACACCATGACGGCGCTGTTCCAGGCCGCGTTCCAGAACTGCGGATCGACCAGCAATGCGCGATAATTGTCGAGACCGACGAAATTGCCGGTGCCTGTCGCCGCGGTGAGGTCGGTCAGCGACAGGCGCAGGCTGTGGAACAGCGGATAGATGCTGAAGATGACGAGATAGGCGATGCACGGACCGAGGAGCAGCCATACCGACCTCCCCGGCCTGTCGCGCGTGCCGAACACGAATTTCGCCGACGCCGGCGCAGCAATGCTCATCACTCACTTCCAAACCGACGATCGTGAGCCGATCAGGCGAGATGGCCGGCCTTGCGCAGCATGGCCTCCCACTGCGTCTGTACCTTTTCGCAGGCGGTCTTGGCATCCTGCGTGCCGATCAGCGCGGCGTTGAACTCGACATTCATGATGTCGTTCAACTGGAAGAATTCCGGGATCAGCGAGGTTGGAATGATCTCCGCCGTCGACGCCGCTTTCAGCGCGTCCGGCAGATAGGGTAGCTTGGCAACAAGGTCGGGATCGGTGAACGCCGAGGTGCGGCTGGCGTCGATCTGGTACTTCTCGACCTCGAACTTGTTGAACGCCTTGCTGGTCATCCAGGTCAACGCGAGCCAGGCAGCATCCTTCTTGGCCGGATCGATGTTCTTCGGAATGCCCATGCCCCAGCCGCCCTGAATTGCCCGCGCCGTCTCGCCCGGTTTGGCTGGCACTGGACCGGTGCCCGTCTTGTCCGACACCATCGAATTGTCGCCGTTGAGGATTGGGCCGGCGATGGTCGACCAAAAGATCATCTGCGCGATCTTGCCGGTGGAAAAGCCGTCGACGTTCTCGGCAAAGCCGTATTTCGTCACGTTCTTCGGCGCGTAGGGCAGAAGATCGATCAGCATCTGCAGCGCGCCGATGCCTTCGGGCGAATTCACGTTCGGTTTGAAGTTCTTTTCCTTCGGGCTGCCGCTCATCAGCTTGCCGCCCGTGGTGATGAAGCGCGTGTACCAGTCGACGGCGGCGAGCGAGAAATCATTGGCGCCGATGAAGGAACAGCCGGCGACATCGTCCTTGTTGAGCTTTATCGCCGCGTCTTTGAACTCGTCCCAGTTCGTGGCCGGCTTCAGGCCCGCCGCCTCGAACAGATCCTTGCGGTAGAAGTAGATGACCGAGCCGGAATGCAGGCCCGGAATGCCATAGATGTCCTTGCCCTTGCCGACGGTCCCGGATGCCATGTCGAAAATACCGACATTGGACATGGCCGGCGGCAGGAAGTCGGCGACGTCCCAGTCCGGAGGGGTCTTCGACGGATCGTCGATGTAGGAATTGAGCTGCTCGTAATAGCCGGCGCCGACCTGCTGGGTGGTCAGGAAGCCGAGATATTCGATGAGCTCGAACGAAGAATGGTCGGCCTTCAGGTTCTGCAGCGTCTTTTCGATCAGCGCGCCCAGCGCCGGAGACGTGATCTCCAGTTCCATGCCGGTGTCTTCCTTGAATTTGTCCAACATGTCGCCCAACGCCCGGTGGTCGTTCTCGTCGCCCGTCATCAGGATGCTGAGCTTGGTGCCGGCATGCTTCTTCCAGTCGAAATCGGCGGCGAGCGCCGGGAAGCCGAAATTGGCGAAGGCGCCGGCGATGCCGAGCATCGCGGCGCGCTGCATCAGATCCCGACGCGTGAGGCCGGCCGCGTCGGCATGGCCGGATTTGGCCTTGGCGAGATGCCGGTTGTCCAGTTTTCCATCCATGATTCTCTCTCCCCGGTTTTCTCTTCACCGCCGGTTTCATTCATCCGGCTTGACGCAACAGTGCATCCGAACAACCCAACAGTCAATCGATTGCTCAAACATATTCGGCGTGATAATTGAGAGCTGTAGTGCAACCGAGCACGGTCCGGAACCATGCGCTTGACAGGCGTTGGGGGCAGCTTCTAGTTGTGTGTCCTGCACGACCCTTGAAGCCGACCAACAAACCCATGGCGCGTCGACAAGCCGAGCCGCCCGCCCGGATCCAATGGGAGGTCTCGATGAGTCTCGGAAGCGTTGTCGTAACGGGAGCCGGCGACGGCATCGGCCATGCCATAGCCGTTCGTCTGGCGGCCGATGGATGGAACGTCGTCGGCCTTGAAATCAACCCTGAAACGGCATCTGACCTGGGCAAGAAGCTGGGCAAGGGACATGGCTGCCTTTGCGGCGACGCCTCCGACCGTGCCGTGCTGAAGAAAGCGCGAGAGGCCGCCGAAAAGCTCGCGCCCCTGCGAGGCTGGGTCAACAATGTCGGTATCGCTCTGATGGGCAATCTGCATGAACCGAAAGACGCCGATGTCGAGCGCGTCTTTGCGGTCAATTTGATGTCGCATTTCTGGGGCTCTTCGGAAGCGATCCAGACATGGGTGAGAGACCGCGTCGCCGGGTCGATCGTCAACGTCTCGTCGGTGCATGGCCGCTCCGCCTTCAACATGTGGGCGGCTTATGACGTCGCCAAGGCCGGCATTGACGCGCTGACCCGCTACATCGCGGTCGAATACGGACCGGTGGGCATTCGAGCCAATGCAGTGGCGCCCGGCGCGGTGCGCACATCGCTCGTGCAGCGGGTTATCCGCGATAGCCCGGACAGCACCCGCGCCGAACGGGAAATGTCCATCCAGCATCCGCTGGAACGCATAGGCGAACCGGGGGAGATAGCGGCGGCGGTGTCATGGCTTATCTCGTCGGAAGCCTCCTTCGTCACCGGCCAGTCTCTCGCGGTCGATGGCGGCCTGACCTCCCGCTGCTATCGTTACGAGCCGGACGCAGCTCTGCTAGAGAGGTACGGGAAGGTCTCGTGAAAACATCGACACCAGCTGCGCTTCCCTCTGCACGTGCCACGCTGAAAGATATAGCGCGCGCAGTCGGCGTTGACGTTTCGACGGTGTCCAAAGTGCTGAACAATGGCGGCATCAGCGTGCGCGCGCAGACCCGTCAGGCTATCCTGGACGAGGCAGGGCGCGTCAACTACCGGCCGCATGCGCTGGCGCGCAATCTGCGCACCCAGCGCACCGGCGCTCTTGGCATCCTGCTGCCCGACCTGACCAACCCGGTCTACGCAGAGACCGTGCGCGGTGCGATGCGGCAGGCTGAAAAAGCCGGCTATGTCATGCTGATCGCCGAGGTTGCGGACGAGCAGCGGTCGACGGCGGCCTATCTGAGACTGGTCAGCGAGCGGCGCATCGATGGCCTGATCATCGCGGTGACGGCTGAGAGCCGCGAAATGATCGAGGCGATCGCGAACAATCCGGTGCCGCACGTCTTCGTCAACCGGCGTTCCACGATCGGCAGAAGCGTCACCGTGGACGACCATGCCTCGGGCCGGCTGGCGGCGCGCACGCTCATAGAGGCTGGACACACGAGGCTCGGCTTCATCGGTTCGATGCCGGAACTCGATACCTCGCGACGCCGCCATATTGGCTTCATCGAAACCTGCAAGGCTGCCGGCCTCGGGCCTGCGATCGTCGCCAATGCGCCGGTGTCGCGGCGCGGCGGCTACGACGCCCTGCACCACATCATGAGCGAGGCGGCGCCGCCGACCGGCATCTTCGCCTTCAACATGCTGGTCGGCATCGGCGCGCTGGCAGCGGCGCGCGTACGCGGCATCCAGGTGCCGCGTGACCTTTCGGTTGTCTCTCTGGACGGCGAAGACGCCATCTTCACCGCGCCGCCGCTGACCGCCATCGTCACGCCGCTGAGCGAGATGGGCGCCCGCGCCGTGGTCGAACTTGACGCCATGATCCATGGCCGCGAGCCGCAGGACGTCGTGATCGACATTGCGCCGCAACTGGTGATGCGCGAATCCGTTGGGCCGCCGCCAAAGATAAAGATAAAGTCCTAAAGGCGGCGCTCGGCTCCTGCGACGACGCCGCGGTCGTGCAGGCGGCCGATCTCGCCATCACTGATGCCCAGACCCGCCAGGATCTCGTCGGTATGTTCCCCGAGCAGCGGCGCACGCATGGCCGGCAGCCGATCCGCCACCGAAAAGTAGAGCGGCGACGCGGGCGTCAGCACCGTCCCGATGCCTGGCGTATCGACTGGTGAGAACAGCGGATTGGCCGGCGAGCAGCGTGGGTCTTCGGCGACGAGTTGCTGGAAACTCTGATATGGCCCCCAGGAGACCCCCGCGGCTGACAGGTCCTTCGTCGCCTCGTCGAAACGACGCGCCGCGAACCACGGCGCTATCGCGTCCGCGATGGCATGGCGGGCAGCGTAGCGCCCTCCCTCGCTGTCAAGATCGGCGCCGGTCGCCGCGGCCAGCGCCTTGGCATCGATACCTGTGGCCTGGACCAGCGACTTCCACTGCCGTTCCGTCAACGCAACGACCATAACCCTCCGACCATCGTTTGTGGCAAAGTCGCGCCCGAACGCGCCAAACAGGAAATTGCCGTCCTTCGCCGCGCTGCCGCCGCGTTCGGCCTGCCCGATACGCCCCAGATGTCCGACGGTGGCAAAAGCGACGTCGGACAAGGCGAGCTTTACCAGCGAACCCTCGCCTGTGCGGCTGCGGTGTCTGTCGGCGGCAAGCAGACCAACGGCGGCGAGTTCGCCCATCGCGATATCCCAGGCCGGCAGCACGCTATTGGTGGGGCCGCAAGACCCAGGCAAACCTGTGATGTCGGGGAACCCCGTGGCGACATTGACGGTATAGTCCACCTCGCTCGACCCGTCGGCGTTGCCGCTCAAGGCGACCATGATGAGATCGGCCCGCCGTGCCTTCAATGCCTCGTAGGACAATGCTCCGCGCGCCGCGAAATTGGTAAGATAGAGGCCTTGATCAGTGCCGGGCCTGGTTATCAGCGCGGCGACGATCTCCTGCCCTTCCTCGGAACGCAGGTCGATCTGGATCGAGCGCTTGCCCTTGTTCATGCCGGCCCAGAACAGGCTTTGTCCGCTATCCGTCACCGGCCATCGGCGATAGTCCAGTCCGCCACCGATTTGGTCATAGCGGATGACATCGGCGCCAAGCTGCGCCAGCGTCATTCCTCCAAGCGGCGCCGCGACGAAGGCCGAGCCTTCGACCACGGACATGCCGCTCAGGATGGCTCGCGTCATGCAAACAGCCCTACCAACCGCCAGTCGAGCACGTCCGACGTCTCACTGGCACCGTCGGTCGACCGGACCTTGCAGCGAAGATGCGCCAGTCCGCCGCCGCCAGGCAGCGGCTGGCAGCGTTCGACGATGACCTGCGAATGCAGCGTCTCGCCCTCATGCACCGGGCCGAGATGGTCGCAGTCATGCCAGGCAAGGATGGTCACCAGGCCGGGGAAGACGCGCGTGATTTGTGCGGCGGCGATGCCGATCGTGTGGCCGCCATAGACCAGGCGCTGTCCGCCTGCCGCGATACGGTCGTGATGGATGACCGCCAGATTCATGGTCAGCCTGGCCAGTTCCGGAGCGCTGCTGACGACGTCGCCTCCTGCAAGATCGTGCACGGAACCCGCTTCGAGGTCATCAAAATGCGGACCGTGCGTGGCATCGCGAAAAGCGTCAAGATTCCAGTCCGATACCGCTTCCAGCAGTTGCGTCTGGGTGAAATCGGATTTCGGCAGCTCCGTCTGGCCTTGCGCCGCCACAGCATCGGCCGAGCGCGCGGGCAGCATGGCGCAACGGCAGAAATCGAGGATCGGGCGCCCCTTCTGATCGACCGTCGCGATGCGCATGGCAACAAGTCCGCGCGGTGGGCGACCAGGTTTTGCGGATGCCGGACGCAAGCCGATGACGGTCGTGGACGTCGTCAGGCTGTCGCCGATCGCCGGTGCGCGGCGGAACACCAAACCACGATAGAACAGGTTCGCGACGGCGCGTTGGGTGACAAGCGTCGATTGCCCTATGGCGATATCCCACACGAAAGCCGGCGCGGCAAACGGCGATGCCTGCCCCGTCACGGCCTCGGACAGCCTGGCATCGAAGGCCAACCGCAGGCGTCCGCCGACGATTGCGTGGTGGACGGCGGCCAGACCTTCCGTCAGCCGCATCGTCGGCGCGCTGTCGAAGCGGTCGCCGATCGCGAGATCGTCGAAAAACGGGCCGTCGAAGCCTATGTCGGAACGCGTGCCCATTTTGCTCCGGCCTGCGCCGACAAGGGGCGCCAGCAGTCGATAAAATCGCCGCCGGATATCGTCTCCGGCGGCGTGCGGTCAGAAATTCCTCCCGACGCAGGCTGCTTTGCAGCGACCTGCGTCACCAAAACGGCCAGATCAATTCGACCAAAACAAATGGCGCTGATCGCCGCCTGCAGAGTAAGCGCCGACATGCGCCATGATCTCACCGAGTTCCGGCGCCGGCGAATCCAGCACCTCCGCCGTTGCCGTTTCGACAGCCTCGCGCACTTCGGTCTTGAGCGAATCGAGGCCGCCCGCCGCCAACAGCGTCTCGGCGGTCAGGCGTTCGGCGAAGATGTCGATCGGGTCGCGCTTCAGCCATGCGTCGAGTTCGCCGGCCGGCCGGTAGGTCGCCGGGTCCGAGCGGGAATGGCCGGAATAGCGGTATGTCTTCATCTCGACCAGCGAAGGTCCTTCCCCGCGGCGTGCACGCGCAACTGCCGTCGCCATCGCTTCCGCTACCTTGTCGGCGTCCTGCCCGTCGACGATGACCCCTGGCATGTTGTAGCTGGCGGCGCGTATCGCGATGTCCTCGACCGGCGTCGACAGCTGGATGCGCGTATATTCGCCGTACAGATTGTTTTCGCAGACGAAGACCACGGGCAGCTTCTGGATCGCGGCGAAATTCAGCGATTCATGGAAGGCCCCGATATTGGCCGAGCCGTCGCCGAAGATGGCGACCGCGACGCGGTCCGTGCCGCGCGCGCGCGCCGCCAGCGCGGCGCCGCAGGCGATCGGCAGGCCGGCGCCGATGATGGCCGCCGTGGGCAGCAGTCCGATCGCCGGCTCGACAAGGTGCATCGATCCGCCAACCCCGCCGGCACAGCCGATGACACGACCGCAGATCTCGCCGATGACGCCCGCCGGCGTTAGGCCCAATGCCAACGCATGGCCGTGGCCGCGATAAGTGCAGGTGACGATGTCGTCGGGGTCGATCGAGCGTGCGATGCCGACCGACACGCCTTCCTGGCCGCTCGCCAGATGCGTGCTGCCACGCACGTGGCCTTCCGCGAACAGCTTCTGAATGCGTTCCTCGACGAAGCGGATCTCGATCATCCGGCGAAGCTGCTCCAGCCTGTCGTCGAGGGCTTCCCGGCGCGCCAGCGGCGAGTTGGAATTGGAGAGCGTCATGCTGCGTTCCTCCACCAGGGCATTGGCGTTTTGTTGGTCGACACCAGGGCGGACACCTGCTCGGCGACGTAGGCCGCGCTGGGCAGAAAGCGCGCTTCCAGCTTGCCGCTGTAGGGCACCGGCGCATCGGGCAAGGTGATGCGGTGCGGCGGCGCCTTCAGCGAACCGAAGGCCTCGACAGCGACGGAAGACACCACTTCGGCGCCCCAGCCGTTTCCGGCGGTGGCCTCTTCGAGCGTCACCAGACGACCGGTTCTTGAAACCGATTCCATGATCGTATCGCGGTCCCACGGCCACAGCGTCAGCATATCGATCACCTCGATGTCGGCGCTGCTGTTTTCGGCGGCTTCCTTGGCCACCCGCACCATCGCCCCGCAGGCGAGCAGCGTCGCATCCTTGCCCGCCTTGACGATCTCGGCCCTGCCGAGCGAGATGCGGTAGCTGCTGTCGAATTCGTATTCCTCGCGTTCAGCGTAGAGAATGCGTGGTTCGAGCACGACCACCGGATCCGGATCCTCGATCGCCGAGCGCAGCAAGCCGTAGGTCGTGCGGGCGTTGCTGGTGACGCACACCTTGAGGCCCGGGGTACCGCGGAACCAGTGGTCGAGCATCTGCGAATGCTGGCAGCCAAAACCCTGCCCGGCGCCGGCCGAAGCGCGCACCACCAGCGGCGTCGTCAGTTTGCCGCGCGAAAGATAGCGCATCGTCGCCGCCTGCGTCGTCAATTGGTCGAGAGCCACGCCGATGAATTCGATGAACATCATCTCGACGATCGGCTTGAGCCCGCAGACAGCGGCACCGACGGCGGCGCCCATGAAGGCCATTTCCGAGATCGGCGTGTCGATGACACGCTGCGGACCGTGCACGGCGAGCAGACCCTCCGTCACCTTGAACGGGCCGCCCGCGGCCGCAATGTCTTCCCCCATCATGATGACGGTCGGATCTTCCGTCATCGCATCATCGAGGGCCCTGAGGACCGCTTGCCGAACCCATATCTTAGCCAAGGCGAAATTCTCCCAATACGCAGGTCGGATGGTTGATGCAGGCTTGCGAAGCTAGCGCAGGCAACGAAATTTGGAAACGTTTTTATTTGGTCCAGATCACTCCGGCTTATAGCTCCCGAAGGCTTGCGCCGATTGGATCAGTTCGACGCGGAAACCGTCTGGATCGATGAGATAAACCGCCTTGCCGCCCTTGTTCGGACCGATCGTCGGCGTGACCGGGGCGGAGACCGATTTCACGCCTTTGGCAACCAGCTCCTCGTAGAGGCTCATCAGGTCGTCGACGTTGAACGCAATGTGGCCATTGCCGATGTTGCCGTTGCGCATGTCGACCCGGACCTGTTCGATATTGCGGTATTCGAGCAGCTCGAGGCATACATCCGTGCCCGGCAGCCGAAGAATGGCGCCGTGCAGATCCACGCTCGGATAGCCGACAAGCTCACCGATGTATTCGGCCTGCGGGTTCCATTGGAAGGCCAGCTCGAAGCCCAATATGTCGCGATAGAAGGCGATCGAGCGTTCGAGCGAGCGCACGGTGAATCCGGTATGATGGGCTTTGGTGATCCTTGCCAAGTCAGCCTCCGGCCGGTGGTCGGCCCATGCGTTCGGTGTTCATGCCGTTAGATATCCGTCGTCGCACATGACGATGTGTCCGGTGACGAGTTCGGACGCATCGCTCGCCAGAAACACGGCCGTTCCGATCAACTCGCGCGGCAGCCCGAGCCGGGGCCGCAGCATGCGCGCCTTGATGAAATCCGCCGTGATCGACGAGCGGGAAGCCGCGGCCTTGGTGAGCGGCGATTCCATCAGCGTCGGACCGATGCCGTTGACGCGCACGCCGCGGTCTCGCCACTCCAGCGCCAGTGCCTTGGTCATCTGCAGCACGCCGCCCTTGGAGGCCAGATAGGCGCTGGCCCAGGGATAAGCGTTGAACGAGCCGATCGAGGCGAGATTGATAATGCTGCCCCTGCCCTGCGCCAGCATCACATTGCCGAAAGCCTGGCAGCAGAAATAGGTGCCCTTGAGGTTGAGATCGAGGATGAAGTTGAACTTGTCCTCCGGAAACTCCTCGGCCGGACTGCGGAAGGCGGAGCCGGCGCTGTTCACCAGAATATCGACGCTGCCATGGTCGGCTTTGACTTTCCTGGCGAGGTCGAAGCAGCGATCCCGCTTGGTGACGTCGAGTTCGGCAGCGACGGCTTTGCCGCCCTGCTCGGTGATCGTCGCCAGCGTCGCCGCCATTCCCGCGGCGTTGATATCGGCGAGCACGACAGTGACGCCGAGTTGCGCATAACCGATCGCGATCGCCGCGCCCAGCCCGCTGCCTGCGCCGGTGACGACGGCGACGCGGCCGGAAATGTCGAAAAGACCTGCCGTATAGTTCGCGGGTACTGTGATCTCATCGTCCGCCATGACAGCTCTCGCCTGTACCGGTGCGTTCCTACTGCAGGATGTTGTCTGGATCCTGGTGCGGCTGGCTCAGGCACCACGCCTTGTCGATCATCTTACCGAATCCCGGCCCCTGCGGCAGCGGCTTCATCAGTCCGCCTGCCATGATCTGCGGCTGCGCGAGGGCATCGTCATAGGGGTGCACCCCTGTCCACGGCACGCCCCATTCGATCGGCTTGTCGTCGAAGCCCCAGGCGCTGAACACCTGACTGTGGGTATGCGGGAACATGTGCGGGCCGAAATCGACGCCCGCCGCGAGGCACTCGTCGATGACGGCGCGGCCGCCGGTGATACCCCCCATGCAGGTCAGGTCGACGCGGACGCGATCGACGGACCCAGCCATGATCAGGGCTTCCGGGTAGTAGGAGCCACCCTGTTCATCGCCCTGCCAGATCGGCATGGGAACGCGCTTGCGGAGCGCCGCGAGCATGCCGGCATTGCCGGGCGGGAAAATGTCTTCGATGCAGCCCATGTCGATGTCGGCGATGCTGTCGGCGTAGGCGGCTGCCTCGTCGACGGTCTTGAACATCCAGACAAGATCGGTGCCGAGCCAGGCATCGGGCGCCGCCTTGCGTATCGCGCGCAGCCGCGCGGCCGACAGCTCCCAGGTAGCCGCCATCGGGGCTTTGAAGCGCCGCCATCCTTTGGCGTAGAAGTCAGCCGCCTGCGCGCCGGTCTTGTCCGGCGGCATGATCGCGGGCGGATAGCCGATGATGCAGGTTGCAGGCATCGGCTTCACCTTGCCGCCGAGGAACTCGGCGATCGACTTGTCGGCGATCTTCGCGGCCGCGTCCCAGGCGGCGAGGTCGACGATCGAAAGCGCCCGCAGGCCAACGCCGGCGCTATGCGAACCGTAGGTGCGTCCCTTCGCGGTCCGGAAGGTCGCTTCGCGGTCGGCGATGTCGGTGCCGGCATAGACCGGGGCGATGCTCTTGCGGATCTGCTCGGCGACGGCGCCGTCGCGCGTCAGCGTGAACGCCCACCCCTCGTGCCCCGACGACGTGCGTATTCGCACCGTGGCGAATTCACGCATCTTCATGACCCAGTCGCCGAAAATCACCGGCGCCGGCAGCTGAGCCTGAATGGTGGCTACGCTGACGTCGACAACAGTAGAATGACTAGGCATTCCATCCCCTCCCAAGGGCCCGGCCGAGCCGGGAATTTGCCGCCACCATAACGACGCATTTTTGCTCGGTCAACCGATTGATTGCCATTAGTCAAACGATTGACATGGTTTTCGCGATTGCCTAGTCTCGACTTCCGTTCACGGGTCCAAGGGTATTTTTCGGCCTTTGTTTCAGGTACCGGTTCGGCATCATCGGCGCGCGGTCCCAACCGGGATCGCGGCACCAATTTTGAGGCGACGAAGAGTTTCTGGATGGGGTCGATCGGTCTTCGCAAGGTTGGTAAGCTCTACGGCCCGGTGCAGGCCCTGAAGGATGTCAACCTGGAAATACGCGACGGCGAATTTGTTGTCTTCGTCGGACCTTCCGGCTGCGGAAAATCCACATTGCTGAGAATGATCGCCGGGCTTGAATCGGTCACGTCGGGAGAGATCAGCATCAATGGCAAGACCATGAACGACGTGTCGCCACGCGACCGCGACATCGCGATGGTTTTCCAGAACTATGCGCTTTACCCCCAGATGACCGTGCGCGAGAATATCGCTTTCGCGCTGGAACTGCGCAAGACGCCGAAGTCGGAGATCGACAAACGGGTTGCCGAAGCCGCCCGCATCCTCGACCTGTCGGAGTTGCTCGACCGCAAGCCGCGCGAGCTCTCAGGCGGCCAGCGTCAGCGCGTCGCCATGGGCCGCGCCATCGTCCGCAATCCGGAAGCGTTCCTGCTTGACGAGCCGCTCTCCAACCTCGACGCCAAGCTGCGCGTGCAATTGCGGGCCGAGCTGTCGCGTCTGCACACAAGGCTTGGCGTCACGACGATCCACGTTACCCACGACCAGGTCGAGGCGATGACGCTCGGCAGCCGCGTCGCCGTATTCTCGCGCGGAACGCTGCAACAATACGATACGCCGCACGCGCTGTACCACGCACCGGCCAACATATTCGTCGCCGGCTTCATCGGCAGCCCTGCCATGAACTTCCTCGAAGCAAAGGTCATCGAGACGCGAGCCGATGCTCTCGTTGTATCTATCGGCGATCGGCAGGTCAGCGTGCGACCAAAGGTGAAAGAACCTGGGCTCGCGGCCGGCGGCACCGTCATACTTGGCATCAGGCCCGAGCATTTGTCCTGGCAGCCTGCCGGCAGCGGTGCCGGCATTCCGGCCAAGGTCGAATTGGTCGAACAACTGGAGCCGGAATCGTTCATCGCGGTATCGCCCGCAAGCACCTCGGTCATCATCCGGACAGCCGACGACTACGCCCGCGGCGCGGTTGTCGATCCGGCGGAGTTGGTCCGTATCGACGCCCGGCTTCTCGTGCTGCGCGTCGGAGCCAGCCGCGTGCCGGCACGCGAAACCAGCCTCGAACTCGTCGTCGACGGCGAGCGGGTCCACCTTTTCGATAGCAGCACGGGCAAGGCGTTGTGATAGGGAGGAAAGCCATTCCGATTTTGCTGGGAATTACGGCCGGCGGTCGCGGTTTGCACGCCGTCTTCCGTTTCCAGGGCAAAGTTTCGATCGGCGAAAATCCTCCTTTTGGCAATGTTTTGATGGAGATCAGATAATGCGTTCCACGCTCAAGATGCCCAAAGTCGGCGACGCGGTCGACGAGGTGGTGATCAACGAAATTCAGGTCCAGGTCGGTGCCAAGGTCAACGAAGGCCAGACCCTGTTCGTGGTGGAGACCGACAAGACCCAGGTAGAAATCCCGTCCCCGTTCGCCGGCACCGTTGCGGAAATCCTGATCAAGGTCGGCGACGACGTCCGGACCGGCGCGCCGACTTTGGTGCTCGAGGGCTGAAATGGCGAAAGTTCACTCTGCGCGCGACGGAAGGTTCGGTGGGTATCTCGACGACTACCGGACCGGCGATGTTTTCGAACATTGGCCGGGCAAGACCATCACGGAGGCGGACAACCATCTGTTCTGCCTTTTGACGATGGCCGCCAGCCCACTGCATATCGACCGGCGCTTCGCGGAGACGGAGATGGCCGAGGGCCGCAACATCGTTGTCGGCACCTACATCTATTCGCTGCTGCTGGGGATGAGCGTGCCCGACATTTCCGGCCGCGCCATCGCCAATCTCGGCGTCAGCGAACTTCGCCATATCAAGCCGCTGTTCCATGGCGACACGCTCTACGGCCAGACCGAGATACTTGAGACGCGGCCATCCGCCTCCCGCCCCGGCGAAGGCATTCTCACCGTTCGCACCGATGGCTTCAACCAGGACCGGGCAAAGGTCTGCACATTCATCCGCGCCGTGCTTTTGCCGATGCGCGCCGGCCGGCCGGCTGGTCGCGCTCGGACGGCTTCGGCGGCGGCCGAAACCTGATGCGCAACGCATGGGTCAAAACGCATTTGCATGGAAGTGTCGGCGGCGGAGAGCGATCGCATGACGGACAAGGCTGATCCCGAATTGGCGCGCGAGACGCCCGGGCCTCTTGATGGCATACGCGTCGTGGAACTCGCCACCGTCGTCGCCGGACCGGGTGCCGGGCGATACCTGGCCGACTACGGCGCCGAAGTGATCAAGGTCGAAGGTCCCAACGGCGATCCGACCCGTCGCATGGGCTGGACCGGCCCGGACGAGACCGATTCGTATTTCTGGAAGCTGGTGAACCGCAACAAGCAGGTCGTCTCGCTCGATCTCAAAACCGAGAGCGGGCAGCGCAATCTTTGGTCGCTGCTCGAAGGCGCCGACGTGCTGATAGAGAACATGCGCCCGGGCAAGCTCGAAGCGCTCGGTTTCGGCCCGGACGAATTGCAGCGGCGCAATCCGAAGATGGTGGTGCTGCGCGTGACCGGCTTCGGCCAGGACGGGCCTTATGCCTTGCACCCGGGCTTTGCGACGATCGCCGAGGCGATGAGCGGATTTTCCAATCTGCTGGGTGAGGCAGGCGGCCAGCCGCTGCTGCCGCCGGTGGCGCTGACCGACGAGGTGACGGCCCTGGTCGGCGCCTTCGCCACGCTGGCCGCGCTCCGCCACGCCGAGCGCACCGGTGAGGGACAAACGATCGACGTCAACCTTCTGACTTCGATGTTCCAGATCATGGGTCCGCTGCCCTCGGCTTATGCGCATATGGGCTATCTGCAGCCACGGCTTGGCTCGGGTATTCCCTACACGGTGCCGCGCGGCACTTACCGATGCGCCGATGGCGTCTGGGTGGCGATTTCCAGTTCGGCGGATTCGATCGCCAAACGGGTGCTGGCGCTGGTTGGTCTGGGCAGCGACGACCGCTTCTCGACATTCCAGGGCCGCAGCCGCAATCGCGAAGCGCTCGAGGTCTACGTCGCCGACTGGGTGGAGTCGCGACACTCGCAAGAAGTGATCCGCGAGTTCCGCCGTGTCGACGCAGCCATCGCCAAGGTGCTCGACATGAAGGATATTTTTGCCGACGAGCATTATCGCGCCCGCAACATGATCACGCAGGTTGACGGCGTCGCAATGCAAAACGTCGTCGCAGGATTTTCGAAGACGCCCGGCCGCGTGCGCCATGCAGGACGTCCATTCGACGCGGATACGAAGGCGGTGCTCGACCGCTTTGCAGCCACCAGCTCCAAAGCCGAAAGCTGATGTTTGGCTTAAGCCAGGAAGATCAACCGCCAGCCACCACCAATGAAAGCTGGCGCCTCAAGAGCTTCCCATTGGCATTGCGAGGCAAGCTCGGGACGAAGAACACCTGCTTCGGCCGTTTATAGGCGGCAAGGCGCCGCTCGGCGATCGCCATGATGTCATCGGCTGTGGTTCTGCTGTCTCGGTCACGCACGACAAAGACGGCAATCACGGTAACGTCGCTCCGCACATGATGCTCAGCCGCCGCAATCTCGGCAACCCCCGCGCATCCGGTCAGCGCGGCCTCGACCTCCAGCGGCGACACGCGATAGCCCCCTGCATTCATGATGTCGTCGGCACGCCCGCGATGCCAGAGATAGCCGTCGCCATCGAACGCAGCGAGATCGCCGCCGACAAACCAATCACCGCGAAACACAGCCTGCTGCTCTTCGGGCCGCTGCCAATAGCCGAGCATCAGACCGGGATCGCTGCGGTGAATGGCAAGCAAACCCGTCTCGCCGGCAGCAAGGGGCTCCACGCCGCCGTCCAGCGGCAACACCGCGATCGGCCGTCCGGCTTGCGGCTTGCCGGGACTGCCCGGCCTGACAGGCATGCCCGGATGATTGGACACGAAGGTCGAGCATTCGCTCATCCCGAAAGCCTCATACAGTTGCTTGCCTGTGGCGGCGTGCCAGCCGTGGAGGATCGCCGGGCTGAGCGCTTCGCCGGCGGCAAGCGCGTGGCGAAGCATCGGCAGACATCCTGGCTGCAAGCTGCAATATTTCAGCATCTGGCGATACAGCGAAGGCACCGCCGCAAACAGCGTTGCACCCACGGCATCGATAAGCTTCGGCCAGACCGCGATGTCGTTTGGCCCGTTGTAGAGCACCGCGGTGGCGCCGCATGCCCAAGGGTCGAGGAGTCCGACACCGAGCGTATAGCTCCAGTTGAAGGCGCCGGCATGCAGCACGACATCAGATGCCGAAAGGCCTTGCCAGTCGATGTGCATTGGTTTTCGTCCGAGAACCGTGCGGTGCGCGTGGACGACGCCTTTGGGCCGACTGGACGTTCCCGACGTATAGATCATGTAGGCCGGTGCTTCGGCGTCGGTATCGGCAAAGCCAGCCGGCTCCGCTGTATTTTTCAGTCGTATCAAGGCCGCGTCATCCAGAACCTTGCATGCGGAAGGAGCGGTTACGGAGGCCAGCGACGATGTCTCGACTATCGCCGCAGCGCCGGAATCTCCGACAAGGAACGCCGTTTCGCTGCCGGTGAGTTGCGCCGAGATGGGAACCGGCACCAGGCCGGCCGCCATCGCGCCAAGAAACAGCAGGGCATAGTCGCTCGTGTTCGGCAACCGCAGCACGATACGATCGCGGGGCGAAAGACCTTCCGCCAGAAGACCTGCCGCCACCCGGCGCACGGCAAGATCGAGCGCCGCATAGGTCCAACGCTCGGCATCCTGCGGCCTGTCGGCGTCGCTCACGACAAGAAGCGCGGTCTTGCCCGGACTCGTCGCAGCCGCGCGGCCGATGCAATATTCCGCAAGATTTAGCTTTGCCGGCATCATGAGGCTGGCGTTTGCAGCCAGGTCGGCGCCTCGGGAATACCTTGTACGATCCAGCCACCGTCAACCACGACCGTTTGGCCCGTCATGTAGGACGACTCGTCGCCAGCAAGAAATCGGACGGCCTCGGCGATCTCCTCGGTCCGCGCCAACCGCTTCATCGGTACACGGGCCACCATCCAGTCTTCCTGCAAGGAGCCATCTTTCAAACCCTGCTCTATGAACTTGGTGCGCGTGAAGCCGGGGGCCACCGCATTGACCCTTATGCCCGCGGTCGCGACTTCAAGCGACAGCGCGCGCGTCAGTCCGAGAATGCCTGCCTTGGCGGCGCAGTAAGGCCCCCGCCCCGGCAGGCCGACGAAAGCGGCGGTGGATGCGATGCTGACGATCGCCCCGCCGGCGCCGCGCTCGACCATGCGCGGTACGACTTCCGAGGCGCACAGGAAGAGGCCGTGCAAGTGGGTGGCGATCACCGAAGAGAAGTCGGCGAACGATATCTTGCCGACCAGGCCGACACGCTGGATGCCGGCGTTGCTGACGAGGATGTCGACTTGACCCGCTTTGTCGTCGACGGCCTTGAACGCAGCGCTCACACTGGCCGGATCGGTCACATCCGTCTCGACGTAAGTGACGCCCCTGCGCGGCTCGTCTGGAAGCATTTTGTCCAGCGCAAAGACTTTTGCGCCGTCGGCAATCAGTCGGCCCGCGATGGCATCGCCGATGCCGCGCCCCGCGCCCGTGACGACCGCGACTTTTCCCGAAAGCGATCCTGACACGGTTCATCCTCCTCTGATCTGGACCTGGCCTTCTTGCGGTCGCCGGTCAGTACATCAGCCAGCCGCCGCTGACGTTGATGGTAGCGCCGGTAATGTAGCCGGCATGGTCTGAGGCCAGGAACAGCACCGTGCCTGCCAGATCCGACGGCGCGGCCATGTAGCCGAGCGGTATCTGGGCGACTTGCGCGTCGAGCGCCGCCTGATCCATTCCGGAGCGCATCATGGCCGTGTCGGCCGCGCCCGGGGATACCGCATTTACGGTTATCTTGTCCTTGGCGAGCGACCGCGCCAGTCCGCGCGTCATCGACACGACGCCGCCTTTGGTGGCGGCATACGCCACGGAGCCGCCGAAACCGCCACTCTGCCAGCCTTGCGAGGTGAAATTGATAATGCGGCCGCCCCTTCCCTGGTCCTTCATGACCCGCGCCACCGCCTGATTCAGGAAGAAGGATGCTTTCAGGTTGACGTCATGCTGGAGGTCCCAGTCCGCCTCGCTCACGTCGAAAACGCTGGGCCGGCGGATCAGGACCGCAGCCGTGCAGACCAGGACGTCGATGCCGCCGAACACGGTCACGACCTTTTCTATCAGCGTCTTGTAATGTTCGATCGGCTTCAGGTCACATGCGATCGGAAGATGCGGACCGGCTTCCATTTCGGCAGCGACCGCATCGACCTTGCCCTGATCGAGATCGACGACCGCGACACGTGATCCGGCGGCAGCGAAGGCCAGGCAGACCTCGCGGCCTATGCCGCCGCTGCCGCCGGTGACAACGACGCTTTTGCCTTCAAGCCCGGAACCGATGTTGAAAGCCATGGAGCCGTCCTTCAGCCAATTGCCGGTGGTTGCACCGCCGTCTGCTCGGTGACGAAACATGCCTGTATTTCGCGGGTGAATTTCTTCCGATCTTCGACGAGGAGGCTCTTGAATGGTTCGGTGGCGAAGGCTTTCAGCGCGTCCTCGACGCTGTCGAACCAAATCTCGCCGACGCCGTCCCAGGCATCCTCCGCCGGCGTCCAGCTTTGCACGCGGCCGAAGCGAAGCCCGCGCAGGCCCGGCATCTGGCGCACGATATCGGCATGCGGCCCTGTCCAGTGAGCGAAGAAATCTTCCTGGCTCATGCCTTCCTTGCGGCGCAGGAAACTGATGCGCTTGATCATGCGGATCGATCCTTCCTCGGTGCCTGGAAAAGTTCCAGCGTAATGCCGTCGTGAATGCGCAGATAAGCCGCCTCAGCGCCGATGTTGGGGCCGCCGTCGATCGCCACCGGACCATCCGGCGAGATCGGCTTCGCGCCGCAATCGACAGCGCGCTGCCAGGTGGAGCGCGCATCGGTGACTTTCAGGCAAAGATGCACGTTGCCGGGGTTGGCGGTCGCGTCCGCATTCGCCGTCCGGCCGGCAACCTGATAATCGAGCAATTCGATCACACCACCGCCAGGCAGGTCGATGAACGCCGCGTTGATGGCGACGTTCGGATAACCGACGACGCGGCTGAGATAAGGCCTGTCGAGCACGGTGGTCCAGCGCGCGGGCTTGCCCAGAAATGCCTCCCAGAAGCGGAGCGCGGTTTCAAGGCTGGCCACCGTCATGCCGATGTGGTGCACCGCTTCTATTGTATGGGCGGTTTCGCTCATCGTGCCATCAAATCCTGAACAGCCGCTCTGCATTACCGGAAAACATCGCTGCTTGCTCGATTTTCGGAAAGCCGGAAATGATCTCGGCATAGGCGTTTATGACATCCGGATATGAGCTGAACATGCGGTCGACCGGCCAGTTCGTGCCAAAGACCACCCTGTCCGCGCCGAACGCCTCGATGCTGCCCAGCACGTAAGGGCGGATGGTTTCGACCGTCCACTGCGGATCGCCCATGCCCAGCCCTGAGATCTTCATGGTGACATTGGATGACTTCGCCATCACGTTCATTGCGCCGCGCCAACGCCGGAAGCTCGCCTGATCGCGGCCCATCGGAATCGCGCAATGGTCGATACAGATCTGCGTGTCCGGAAAGGCCCGGGCGAGGTCCAGAATGTCGTCGGCCAGTTCGACCCGCGTGTCGATGCAGGAAACCAGATTGCGGGAGCCAAGCTCGGCGAAGCCGCGCCGCCAGGCGGCATCGACAAGGTAGCGCCCGTCGCCAAAATTGCGAATGCCGCGCACATTCGGATACTTCAGATGCTGGTCGAGCACGCTCGCCGCGTCGGGTCGGGCGAAATGGCATTCCGCGATGATGCCGTGCGGATAGCCCGTCTGGTCGGCAAAAGCCTGCAGCCAGGCAGTTTCGACCACCGGATCGGGCGTATTGACCGCGGCTTGAACGTGCACGGCCTTGGGCACGTTGGAAAAGCGGATTTCGGCGATGTAGTCCTTGACGAGATAATGCTGCGATTTCAGTGGATCGGTGTCAGCCAGAAAGCCATGAACCGCGTCGGGTTCCAGCCAGCCATAGCGAAGCTGCCGGTGTTTCATGTCGTGCAGATGGAAATGCGTATCGACGAAGGGCAGTTCAGCCATGGCGACGCGTCTCCGCGGGGTGAGCTGAAACGGCATCGGCTATGGCCTGGCCGAGCGCGCTGGTCGAGGCCGTGCCACCCATGTCGCGCGTCAGGTTCTCGCCTGACAGAAGCACCCGCTCGATCGCCGAGACGATGGCAGCAGCGGCTTCGGTCGCCCCTAGGTGGTCCAGCATCATCGCGCCCGACCAGATCTGGCCAATCGGATTGGCGATGTTCCTGCCGGCGATGTCAGGCGCTGAACCGTGCACGGGCTCGAACATGGATGGAAACCTGCGCTCCGGATTGAGGTTGCCGGAAGGTGCAATGCCGATCGTTCCGGTCACCGCCGGGCCGAGATCCGACAGGATATCGCCGAACAGATTGCTTGCCACCACCACGTCGAAGCGCGACGGGCGTCCGACGAAATGCGCGGCCAGAATGTCGATGTGAAACTGCTCGGTCGCGACCGCGGGGTAATCCTTGGCGACAGCACGGAATCTCTCGTCCCAAAATGGCATTGTGTGAATGATGCCGTTGGATTTGGTTGCGGAGGTCAGCCTGCGTTTGCGCTTCATGGCGAGCTCGAAGGCAAAGCGCATCACGCGATCGCAGCCGAAGCGGGTCAGCACCGTGTTTTGGATGACCATCTCCTGATCCATGCCGGGAAACATCCGGCCGCCGATCTCGGAGTATTCGCCCTCATTGTTTTCCCGCACGATGTAGAAGTCGATCACGCCGGGCGTTGCCAGCGGCGACGGCACGCCGCCGAACAGCCGCACGGGCCGCAGATTGACATACTGCTGGAAGTTGCGTCGGATCGGCATCAGCAACGTCCACAGCGATTCCACGTCGGACACGGTTGGCCAACCGATGGCGCCGAGGAAGATCGCATCATGCCCGGCGATCTTGTCGAGGCCGGCTTCCGGCATCATCCGCCCGAAGCGGGCGTGATGGTCGCAACCCCAGTCGAACGCCTCGAAACGCAAATCCAGCCCGAAAACACGCGCCGCTGCTTCAAGGACCTTACGTCCCTCGGGTACGACTTCCTTGCCGATGCCGTCTCCTTCGATGACCGCGATTCTGGCCGATGACATGATCCTCAATTCTCCACGGCGATCGGGCCTCTTTGGGAAAATATCGTTTCAATTCATAGTCACCACTTAGCCTCTTTGCAAGCGTCCCCTGCAGCACGATTTGGAAGAAAAGGGGGCGCGCCGCTCTCGACCGGCATGCGTGTCAAAGTCTCAGAATATTGGCCAAGCCGCGACTGAATACTGCATTTTGCGGCTATTTTCGTCGGCTCAAGGCGAAATCGCCGAAAGGGATATGCTCAAGCGAACGTGATCCGTCGAGCCCGCGTTTGAGAGCCGGACAGAAATTGCTTGCATGTCTTGATAACGTTTCAATATAGTTCGAGGGATATCGCACGGCACCTTCTTCCTGACGTGGTTTGAAGCTGCCGCGGGTTGGCCGCTGGGAGGTAGGACGTCTGAATGGGTTCGCCAGCGCGAAATCGTCGCGGCGTCGTGACCGGAGCCGGCAGCGGCATCGGCAAGGCTGCCGCATTGCGGCTTATGCGACAAGGCATTGACGTCATTGCTGTCGATATCGACGAAGAAAAGCTCGCCGATGTCAAATCCGCCGGATGCAAAACATTGACGATCGACCTGTCTGATGCCGATGCCCGCGCCCGTCTTGCCGAGGCTGCCGATGGTTTCGACTACATGGTGAACTCGCACGGCATTATTTTGATCAAGTCGATCTTCGACGTTAGCCTTGAAGACTGGCGGCGGATTCAGACCGTCAACGCCGAGTCGATTTTTTTCCTCTGCCAGCAGATCGGCCCGCGCCTTAAACCGGGCGGCGCGATCGTCAACCTGTCTTCGAGTTCCGCGAAACTGGCTGCAACCGTCGAGGTCGCCGCCTATGCGGCTTCCAAGACGACTATTACCTCCATTACCCGCTCCTTTGCCTATGCGCTGGCATCGCGACCTGTAAGGGTCAATGCAATCTGCCCGGGCATTGTCGACACGCCGATGCAAGATCACGTGCTGGCAGGCGTGTCGAAGCTGCGCCAAGCCGAGATCGCGGAACTGGAGAGCGCTCGCACCCGCGCCGTGCCGCTGGGCCGCGCGGCGACGGCTGACGAGTGCGCAGGCCTCATTTGGTTCCTGTTGTCGGATGCGGCGTCATACATGACCGGCCAGGCGGTGAATTTCACCGGCGGAATGGTCACCTGGTGAAGGGAGGAGAATCGTGAAGAAACCGCAGGTCATCCGGGCCAAGGGGCTCGGGCATCCCGAAGGTCCCTACGAACTTGACGACGGGCGCGTCATCTACGCCAACACCTACGCCAGCGAGATCGGAGTCTGGGACCCGAAGACCGGCAAGCAAGGGCAATATGCCTTTGTCGGCGGCGGCCCGAACGCCTGCATGCTGGGCAGCGACGGCGCAGTCTATTCGACGCAGACCCCGAATGTCGGTTCGTGGGTCGCGCCGGTGCACAGACCGCCGTCCATCCAGAAGACCTTGCCCAACGGGAAAGTCGAAATTCTCGTGACGGAAGCCGACGGCAAGAAGTTCGACGGCCCGAACGACCTGAGCTTCGGTCCGGACGGCAGGCTTTACTTCACCGATTCAGGCGATTGGAACCAGGCCGACAAGCCGCATCCGGGCCGGATCGTGGTCATCGAAAAGAACGGCGTCGCCAGGATCCTCGAGGAGCTCGATCACGTCTATCCGAACGGCATCGTTGTCGAGAAGGACGGTTCGATCGTCTGGGTCGAATCTTACACGTTGAACGTCATTCGCCGCAAACCCGACGGCAGCAAGTCGCTGTTGTGCAAAATGCCGGAGGGACACATTCCTGATGGGTTGAAGATCGATGAGAAAGGCGATTTCTGGATCACCGCCGTCGCGGCCGGTGGCGTCGACCATTTCTCCAGGGACGGCAGGCACGTCGAGTTCCTGGAAACCGGCGGCACCATCCTCAATTGTTGCTTTGGCAAGGGCGGCAAGCTGTTCTGCTGCGACATGGGGCCGTTCGATACGAGCGGCGCCGCGATGACCGGAAACCTCATAGAAGTAAGCCTCGGCGTCGAAGGCATGCCGCTGTTCCGCGGCGCGATCGGATAAGGACCGGCCCACCATGAAGATCGCCAGGATCGAAGCCATTCCGGTCAGCTACCCGGAACCCAACGACTTCAACGCGCTGCGGCATTTGTGCCTCGCGAAGATTACCGCCGATGACGGTCAGGTCGGCTGGGGTGAATCGATTACCCAATTCCCCGAAGCGAATTTCGCCGCCAAGGCGATCATCGAAGGCATGGCGCCCAACCTGATCGGCAAGGATCCGGTGCAGACCGAGGCGTTGTGGCGGCAGAACAAGCAGCAGGCCTGGTGGTACGGCTATCATGGCGGCATCGCCTCCTACGCCACGGCCGCGATCGACATCGCATTGTGGGATCTGAAGGGCAAGGCGCTGGGCCGCAGCGTCCTCGACCTGCTGGGGGGCTGCGTCCACGAGCGGCTGCCGGCGATCGCCTCTTGCCATGCGCATTACGAATCCATCGAAGAGATGGCCGAAGAGACGGCCGAATGGGTATCGACTGGACTGCAGGGGCTGAAGACGGGCTTCGGCAAGCGCGGCAACGCCAATCTCGGCTATGACCACAAGCGCGACGTGGCATACGTCAAGGCGATGCGCGAGGTGCTTGGCGACAAGATGCTGATGATCGACAACGGCATCAACATCAAATGGGATGTCACCGATGCGGTGCGCCGCGCCAAGGCGATGGAGGAATACAATCTCGCCTGGATCGAGGAACCGCTCGGCGCCTGGGATCCCGAGGGCTATGCCAACCTTCGCTCCAAGACGACAACCCGTATCGCTTATGGCGAACGCGAATGGACGCTGGAACAGTTCGAGCGGGTCATCGCGACCGGAACGGTGGATGTGATCGGCGTCGATCCCGGCCGGGCCGAAGGCATCACCGGCTTCAAGAAGGTGACCGAGCGCTGCGAGTTCTACCGCCGCCAGGCCAATGCCCATGCCTGGTCATCGGCCATCGTGACGGCGGCCAGCCTCGCCATTTCGTTCAACTCGCCATCGTGCAAGCTGTTCGAGTTCAAACCGCTGCGCAATCCGATGCAGCACGATCTCGTCACCAAACCCTTTGAACACGTCGATGGCTGGGTCTATCCGCCGACGGGTCCCGGGCTCGGCATCGAAGTCATTGAAGACGTTGTGGAGGGCTACCGCAGCGAGAAGGTCTTGGGGTTGGTATAGCGACGCGAAAGCAGCCTCGTCGCCAAGAGATCAAGAACAGGGAGGAAGAAGTGGGTATTTCATATCGTCATATGTTGCTTGCAGCGGCAAGCTGCGCCACTCTGGCAGTCGCAGCGACCGCGTTCGCACAGAACGCCAGCGAAAGCCAGATCCCGTCAACAGGCGAAAAGGTCGAAGGAGCCCCGTTCGAAGTGAAGCGGGATTGGGGCACTTTCAAGCTCGCCGACCGCATCGCCGAGAAGATCAAGAAAGGCGAGTCGATCAATTACGTCTTCTCCTACCAGGCCTCGGGCATTCCGTTGTTCTCGCCGCAGTACAAAGCGGGCTTCGACATGGGCTGCAAGATGGGCAAGGACATCTATCCGATGGAGTGTTCGGCGATCGCGCCGGTGCAAAATGACCCGAACCAGCAGGTCAGCCAGATCGAGGCCAAGCTTGCAACTGGCGAGATCGACTGCATCGGCATCGAGCCCGTCAGTTCGGACGCGATGACGGCCATCACCAACAAGCTGATGGATCAGGGCATTCCGGTCTTTACAGCCGGCGTTACGTCGCGCGGGCATGAGTTCACCAACTTCACTCAGATTCCGGACAAGGAAGGCCATACCGCAGCCGAAACCGTGCTGAAGTGGATCAAGGACAACAACAAGTCCGACATCAAGGTCTTCGCGGTTTCCGGCGGCGACCCGACGCAATTCTGGGCGCAGGGCCGCATGAAAGGTTTTGAGGACGGCATCAAAGCCGCGATCCCCGACGCCAAATTCGTGACGTCGGCATCCAATGGTCTCAACACCAGCTATGAGCCGGGCAAGACATTCGATGTCTTCCGCTCGTTTCTGACAGCCAATCCGGACGTTCAGTTCATTGAGAACGTCGACATCGGCGCCGAACATGCCGACCGAGCGATCGAGAGCCTTGGCCTGACAGGAAAGGTCTTCACGATTGGCTGGAATTCGTCCAAAGGGCAGCTCGACGCGATCGAGAAAGGCATCCAGGTCGCCCAACTCGACCAGCGCTGGCCCGATCAGGCCGCTTTCGGGGCGCCGGCCTGCGCGCAATTCCTGAAGAATGGCGTCATCCTGCCCAACACGCAGACGCTCAAGGCGGTGATGAAGGACGGCGTCGAGCAGGCGCGCAAGGAACTCGACACCACGATGTCGCAAAAATAGCGACCGCACCGACAGGACGGGTCTGCGTCTTGCGGCCCGTCCGATTCTGGCTCACGGTCATTTCGCAGCCGCTGCGGCAACAAAATCTTTGAGGTACGGATGCATTCAGGCGAAACCACGCAGCCAGCCGAGCGGCGCCAAGGGTTTTCCGCTGCGGGAAAGGCGACCATCGATGCGGCGTTGCGTATTGGCGGCCTGTTTGCCGCCGTTATCGTGGTCGCGCTCGTCTTCGTCTTTATCAATCCGAACTTCGCCAATCCCAATCTCGCCGTCTCGGTGCTGAGAGCCATGAGTTCCGTCGCCATCATGGCGATGGGACTGACCCTTGTCATCGTCGTCGGCGAAATCGACCTGTCGTTCGGCGCGATGTATGGGCTGGCGGCAAACACGCTGGCGGTCGTGTGGATCCTGTGGGGTGTTTCGGTCTACCTGGCAATCCCGATCGCAATCGGCGTCGGCATCCTGGTCGGACTGTTCAACGGGTTCATGGTGACGGGTTTGAAAATCCCGTCCTTCATCGTCACATTGGGCAGCTACAACCTGCTCTACGGGCTGTCGCTCTGGATCAGCAACACCGGCACATTCAACCCGAATTATCCGCCGCCGGGAGGCAATGTCGACCAGGGCGAACTGAACTTCTTCATCGGGCTCACCCAAAACGTCGGCAAATACAGCCTGTCGGTGGAAATCTTCTGGATGCTCGGCATCGCAATTGTCGTTGGCTTCCTTTTGCACCGCTCGCTGTTCGGCTTCCGGCTGATGGCGATCGGCGGCAATCCCGAGGCGGGTAAACTCGCCCGCCTGCCGGTCAGGCGCTACAAGATCCTCGCCTTCATTCTGTGCTCGATCCTTGCGGCTATCGCGGGCGTCCTCGACTTCTCCTTCATCCAGACCAGCCAGCCCGATATCGGCCTGTCGCAGACATTTCCGGTTTTCGCGGCCGTCATCATCGGCGGGGCGAGCCTCAGCGGCGGCAAGGGCACGATCATCGGCACCCTGGGCGGCGCGTTGTTGCTGGCGGAGCTTCAGATCGGGCTCGCCCTGCTCTCTCCCGGTCCGCATGTGCAACAGATATTCCTCGGCGCGGTGACGATCGGCGCGGTCGCGCTCGACCTTTTCCTGACCAAGTTGCGCAAGAGCCGCGCAGCATGAACGCAGAAGGCATCAGCATCCGCGGGATTACCAAGCGCTACGGCAGCACGATCGCGCTCGACGGCATCGACCTCGATATCTTGCCCGGCGAGGTGCTTGGCATCGCCGGGCCGAACGGCGCGGGAAAGAGCACGTTGGTGCGCATCATCGCCGGCGAGGAGAAGCCTGATGCAGGCAAGCTGACCTTCGATGGCCGGCCATGGTCCCCTTCGGTTGACTGGCATGCCGTCGCCGTCGTGCACCAGGAACCGCAGCTCTTTCCCAACCTGACCGTGGCGGAGAACGTCATGGTTGGCCGCGAGGGCACCAATTCCGCGCGTCCGCGCCTCGGTTCGGCCGACGCCAAGGTGATGGATGCGCTCGGCATCGGTCGGCTGAAGGACCGACAGCTGGCCGATTGTTCCCTGGCCACCCAGCAACGCACCGAGATCGCCCGCGCGGTAGCGCGCGATTCACGTGTTTTCCTTTTCGACGAGCCGAATTCCGCCTTGACGGCAGACGAGTCGGACCAGCTTTTTGGAGAGATGCGCGCGCTAGCCGGCACCGGAAGGATCGTGCTTCTCGTCACGCACCGTCTGGGCGATCTCGTCGAGCATTGCACCCGGGTGGCGATCGTGCGTGACGGCAAGGTTAGGGCGATACTTTCTGGCGACGCGCTTACGGAAGACGCGATCGCGCGGCAGTTGGTGACGGACGCAGCCATTGTCGACGCCGTTGCCGCCCGCCGTCCGAGCGGCTCCCCGACGGTCGAAACGCTTTTTTCGGTCCGCGACTGGACCCATCCCAAGGCATTCCGAGCCATATCGATGCAAGGCAGGGCCGGCGAGATCATCGCGCTGATGGGCGTCGAAGGATCCGGCTCGCGCGAACTGATCCGCTCGTTTGCAGGGCTGGAGCGATGCACGGGGACGATGCAGATCGAGGGCGAGGCATCAGCCTCGGCCTTGCGGCATCGCACCGCCTATGTGCCGGCGACGCGTCAGCTTAGCCTGTACAGCAATTTTTCCGTCGGCGAGAACTTGCTCGTGCGGCTGGGCTATCCGGAAATCGCCGGGTTCGGCCTCACGCTGAAGAAGCGCAAGATGCGCGACATGGCGAGGGACGCAGTGCGTCGTTTCCTGGTCAAGACCCGCACGACGACGCAAGGCATCCGTTCCCTGTCCGGCGGCAACCAGCAGAAAGTCGCGATCGCCCAGGCGCTGCACTGTGCCCCGAAACTGTTGCTTCTGGAAGAGCCGACCCGCGGCGTCGATATTCACAGCAAGGCCGAGATCTACAGGCTGCTGCGCGACTATGCCGATGCAGGCAATACGGTCATCATCTTCTGCACGGAAGTATTGGAAGTCTATGAAGCAGCCGACCTTGTCTATGTCGTCGCCGCGGGCATGCTGACAGAGCCGCTGAGGGTGGGCAATTATGAGCACGTCGAGATGCTCGCCACCGACATCACGCAGCTTGAACAGAAGCGGCGCAAGGAAAAAGCAGCGACCTGACGGCTGTCACGTACGGGTCGTATGCTATGGCCTTGAGTTACCAGCAAGATCGGTGACGTCGACTGCATTTCAGTCATCGACAGGAGCTGAACGGGCTCAGAGTCTATATTTGCCGATCGTCTTCTGGTCGAGGACAAGCCCGAAACCGGCGCCCTGCGGCACTTTGTAGACGCCATTGTCGAATTTCGACCGGTTCGCCACAAGTGCATAGAACATTGGATCGCGATCGGGATGAAACGTTTCCAAATACGTCCCGTTGGATATCGAGGCCAGAAGGTGCGCGGAAATCTGCGGCTCCTCGTGATGCCCCATCTCCACCGCGAAGCATGACGCCAAGGCCGCGACCCGGCGCCATTCGGTCGGCCCGCCACCCCAGCTCGCATCGAAATTGCAGACGTCGATCGCCCCGGCCATCATCAGGTCTCGGCAACCGGCGCGGCTGATCTCGCTTTGCCCGGCCGCAATCGCAATACCGGTCTGGCTACGCGCCGCAGCGAGGTCGAGCCGGTCGTTGTACCAGCGGACCGGTTCCTCGAACCAGCGGATGTTGAGGTCGGACACGTAACGCGAAAACGCAACCGCGTCGCGCAGGCTCCAGCCTTGGTTTGCGTCCACAAGAAGCGCGAAATCGTCGCCCGCGGCTTGGCGCGCCGTGCGCACGCGCTCGGCGTCTTCCTTCGGCGTCCGTCCGCCCACCTTGAACTTGCAGCCGCCGTATCCGTCGGCGCGTATCTGCTCCATCTCGCGGCCGAAATCCGCCAGAGTCTTGTTTTCCTCATAGTATCCGGCAATGCAAATGACCGGCAACGCATCGCGATAGCCGCCCCACAGCTTGTAGAGAGGGGTGTCGAGCGCCTTGCCGACAGCGTCCCACAACGCACTGTCGACGCAGGCCTGCGCGCACATGGCGAGTTTGCGGTCGCGCAGGATATTGTAGCTCGGCTTGCGCATCGCCTCCCAGCATCCTTCGATATTGAAGGCATCCTTGCCGACCAACAGCGGCTGGATCTCATCCAGGATGATCTTGACAACTTCCGCCTGGGTTTCGAACTCATCGCCGTTGTAGACCTCGCCGATGATTCCCTCGGAGGTGTAGACGCGTGTGATGATTGTGCAGCGGTGCGTCATGAAATAGTTGCTGCCCCTGAAGGTACGTGGCAGCGGCATGCAGAGCGGAATGCATTCTATGCGTTCTATTTTGAGGGAGCTTGACATTGAAACGCTCGTTTTTCGAAACGTTTCCAAAAATAAGGGCTTGGCTTTCGGAGGTCAAGCGCAAAGCACGAGCTTCCCGCTTGTCGTCAAAGTCACCGTCGCGCTACTATGCAGTTCTATAACAAGACTGGGCAGTTAAATGGTTGTCTGGTTCGACCGGTATTGACGGGGGCTCGGTGAGAAAAGGGATCGACAAGCCGGCGACAATTCGGGACGTGGCGCGTGTCTCCGGCGTTTCTGTCGGAACCGTTTCACGCAGCCTGAATGCTCCTGATACCGTGCGGCCGGGAACCCTCGGCAAGGTACGTGCCGCGATCCATTCCCTTGGTTTCCAACCGGATTCGCGCGCGCAGAATATGCGCCGCCGCAACACGATGACGGTGGGCTTCGTCATCGATGATATCGCCAATCCATGGCATGCGAGCTGTTTCAAGGCGGTCGACTCGCAGATGCGCGAGCGCGGCTTCTCCCTTTACCTCATGAGCACCAACGGACGGGCATCGGACGAAGCCGCGGCCATCGACATGCTCCAGCACGGCCGCGCGGACGGCATGATACTGACGATCAACAACGAACAGGATCCGCGCACCATCAAGCGGCTCAAGGAATTGCGCGTGCCTTCCGTGCTTCTCGACCGCGACATACCGCTGGAGATCGACGCGGTGCTGACCGAGCACGCGACGGGCTTGAGGCAGGCGACCGGCTATTTGATCGAGCTCGGTCATCGCCGCATCGCCATCATCACGGCGGGCAAGGACATAAGGCCAGGACGCGAGCGCGTCCGCGGATTCGTCGAGGCGTTCCAGAAAAGCGGGCTGGCCGTGCCTGAGCATCTGATCCGTTCGCAAAGCCTGTCGGCGGATTTCGGTTTCCGCGAAGCCACTGCCCTGCTCCAGATGCGCGAACGCCCGACAGCCATCATAGCGGCAGGCAATCGTATCCTGGTCGGCGTGTTGCGTGCCCTCCAGCAGCAAGGCGTTTCGGTGCCGAACGATATTTCCCTTATCGGATGCGACCGCTCCGATGTGGCCATGCTTTATCCCGGCCCTATCACGCTTATCGACCGCCCGGTCGAGGAGATAGGACGTACGGCAGCACTGCTTCTTCTTGAACGGCTGGGCGGCCAGGCCGATCGGCCAGCGCAACGGATTTCTTTTCCGACGCACCTCATTCTCGGCGGCTCTTGCCGGCCGGTCAGCGATTAATTCGTTCTTGGGCACTCAGCCAAGGAACTTGCCCGAGCGACGCCAGCCTCGAAACGCCAATTGAAAATCGCGTGTGCCCGAGCGCCCTCAACCGTGCAAGGATTCTCGCCGCAGCTCCGCACGTCGCGTTCGATGATATTTGATCAATCGGTCGAGTGAGACGGCAAGCACGGTCACCGCTCCGGTAACGAAGGTGCTCCACGTCGCATCGATGCCAAAGAAGATCAACCCGCTCGAGATGACCTGGATGATCATCATGCCGATCACCGCGCCGATGATCGTGCCGTGCCCGCCAGATAGCGGCGTGCCGCCGATGATGACGGCGGCAATGACAACCAGGACGAAGTCGCTGCCTTCATTCGGATCGATGGCGCCGCGAAAGCCCAGATACATTGTGCCCGATAGCCCGCATATCGCGCCCATCAGCACCAAGGTCTGAAGGCGCACCCGGGCCGTCGGTATGCCGGCATGCGTGGCGGCTTCCGGATTGCTGCCGACCGCTTGCACACGGTAGCCGAAACGCGTGCGGTGAAGCACAATGTGCATTGCAATCGCCAGCAGCACGAACACCAGCGCCGCCACAGGCAAAACTCCGAACAGTTTGTAGGAAATCACCCAGAAGAAGCTGCTGCTCTGGTCGGACGGTACGATCGCCCTGCCGTGGTTGACCACCAGCGACAGCCCCTGGAACATCGAATAGGTGCCAAGCGTCACGATGATCGACGGCAGACGCAGCGTAACTGCAATCAGACCGTTGACGAGCCCGAGACAGGCCCCGAACACGATGCCGGCCAGCGCCGCAAGCCACGGGTCGAACCCCGCGACCATCAGAAGCGCTGCAATCACCGCCGAGAAATTGAACATCCAGCCGACCGAAAGGTCGATCTCCCGGATCGCCAGCAGAAACACCATGCCGATCGCCAGCATGCCAAGAAACGTCGTGTTGCCGAGCAGCGAAAACAGGTTGATCGGATTGAGGAAACGCGGCCGGGCAACGCCGATCACCGCCATCATGACGGCAAGCGCGACAATCACGCCGATCTCCTCCGGCATACGAAAGCGCCACTTCGGACCGTCCTGGAGCCGTGGAGCGATTGTTTCTGTGCGGTCGGCTTCGGTCATGCCCTGTTCGTTTCTTGCTGCGGATTTCGAATCCTCCCCGGCATCTCGCCCGTGTTGACAAGATGGAGGATGGAACGGCTGTCCATGGCGCCCGAGGAAACAATGGCTGCCAACCGCCCCTGATAGACAACCACGATGCGGTCGCAGAGACCGATGAGTTCAGGCAATTCGGTCGAGCTGAACAGCACGATGCCGCCATTGGCGGACATCTGACGGATGAGGCCGTATATTTCTCGCTTGGCGCCGACATCGACGCCGCGCGTCGGATCGTCCAGCAGAAAGACTTGCGGACCTATCTCCAACCACTTCCCGATCACGACCTTCTGCTGGTTACCGCCCGACAGCGAATTCGTCAGCGCGTGCGGTCGGCCTTTGATGCGCAAAGCCTCGATCTGCCGGCCAGCGCGGCCCAGGGCGACTTTTGGCGAGAACCACGACGGGCCGTCGTCTCGCGCGCCCACCACGATGTTGGAAATGTTGAACAGGATCGACTTGTCGAGCATCAGACCGTTGCGGCGGCGGTCTGCCGGCACCAGGCAGACATTGCGGCGGGCCGCATCCGTCGGATTTTTTGGCGGTCCACGCCCGTCGGGAAAGCGGACCTCCCCCCTGCGCGCCCTGCGCAGTCCAAACAGGATATCGAACAGGTCTGAAATGCCGGATCCCTCGAGCCCGGCAAAACCCACGACCTCGCCCGACCGAGCCGTGAAATCGATCTGACGCAGCCTGCCGCCGCCGAGCCCGCTGACGGCGATCTCTTTCGCAGTTCCGGCTCTGGCAGGCAGAGCAGGCGGAAACAGCGCCTCGCGTTGGCGTCCGATCATGCCTTCGATGACTTCTGGAATGGTAAGCGCTGAACGATCCCCGGTCAGCACATCGCGACCGTTGCGGGTTATGGTGATGCGGTCGCAGATTGAAAAAACCTCTTCCAGCCGGTGCGAAACGTAAATCATGGTGATGCCGCGCTCGCGGATGCGTTTCAGCACCGCAAACAGCTTCTCGGTCTCGCGCTGGTTCAAAGCCGAATTCGGTTCGTCCAGGATGAGCAGGCGGGGATTTTCAAGGAGCACCCGGCACAGTTCGACAAGCTGCCGTTCACCTATGCTCAGACGGTTGACCGGTGCCCTCACGTCGACATGAAGCCCCAATTCGTCAAGAAGCGGCCGGCATCGTTCCTCCATAACCGTGTTGGAGATGAGGCCGCGGCGCACCGGCTCGCGGTTGACGAACAAATTGGCCAGAACCGAGCGCTCCGGAAAGAGGCTGAGCTCCTGGTACACCATGCCAATGCCGTGCTGGCGTGCGGCGTTCGGTCCGTCGATGGCGACAGTGGTGCCGTCAAGTTCTATGGTTCCGCTGTCCGGTCTGACGACACCGGCCAGCACCTTCATGAGGGTCGACTTGCCGGCGCCGTTCTCACCGACCACGGCGTGGATGGTGCCGCGTTCCACCGCCAGGCTCATATCGTCGAGCGCAATGACGCCGCCATAATGCTTGGCGAGGTTGTGCACGGATATGATGGGCCGGTCGGACATCTGTGCTTTGCAAGGGACCCAGACAGAATCGGGGGCGGCTTCCGCCACCCCGCTTTCATTCAAACGATGCGGTGCTTATTCGGATTCCGCGGAAATCGGCTTCGGCGTCGCCGACAGCATGTCGGCCGTGAGCGTCTGCGTCCAGGACTTGTAATAGGCTGCGGTCGCTTTCGGATCGGCCGCCAGCTTCTGTGCCTCATCGAAAGAGATCGGCGTCAGCCCGTTGCCCATGTCGACCTTGTCGGCGGTCACGATCTGCGAACCGGCATTGTAGAAGCCTGGATCCAGTTTCTTGCCGCCCTTGATCGCATTGACCAGCAGCGCGACCGGCAGATAGCCCTGCACGAAGGCGCTTTGGCCGATGGTCACGTAAGCGTGGCCTTCCTTGACGGCCTTGAGGTTCAGTTCCGTCAGATCGTAGCCGCCGGCCACGAACTTGTCGCCATTGGCGGCGTTGAGCTTGCCGAGGCTGGTCACGTCCGGCGCGCAAAGGCCGATCAAGGCCACCGCGTCAGGATTTGCGCTATAGAGCTGTTCCCAATGATTGTAGTTGTCGACCGCCGAAACTTTGACATCGAAAGGTCCCAGCACCTTGATGCCGGAGGCTTTGGCGAGCGATTCCTCGACACCCTTGGCGCGATTTTCCAGAACCGGGAAACCGGGGAAGCAGTTGCCGATGATGACCGTTCCCTTGGCGCTTTCGCCGCCGATCTTGTCCAGCACCATGCGGCCGAGAACGCGGCCGCTCTCGACCGATTTTTCACCGACATAGGGTGCATTCACCGCCTTCGACAGCAGGTTGAACTGCACGATCGGCACGCCGCTCGAGATGGTGTCGTTAAGACCCTTGGCCATGGATTCGCCAGGCACCGACGTCGCTATCCCCTGGGCGCCTGAATTGGCGAAATTCTGCACCAGCTTCAGCTGCCCTTCCGGTGCGCCGCCGGCCTGTTGCGCTGTCACCAGCTTGACGCCGAGATCGTTGGCGGCGGCCTGCGCGCCATCCTGGATTTGCTGCACGAACGGGTCGCCCTGCGCATGAGCGACGAAGCCGATGGTGATGTCTTCAGCGAATGCGCCTGACACGCTGAACGCCAGCACCAGCGCGCCGAGCGGCAATGTCGTCTTGAACCTTGTGATTGCCATGTGAATTGTTCCTCCCTTTTGATCGTTATCGGTCTGCACGTCTTCTTCTGATGGAGCCGGGTCAGATGGCGGTCAGGCCGCCATCGACGAACATGAAGGACCCGGTCATATAGGACGCGTCGTCGGAAGCCAGGAACGCCACAGCGCCTGCGATCTCTTCGGGCTCGGCGCCACGCTTCAATGGGATGTTCTGTATCTGCCATTCATAGACTTTAGGGTCGGCAACAAGTTCCCGTACGATCGGGGTCAACGTGAAACCGGGAACAACCACATTCACCCGGATGCCTTCCGGCGCATGATCGACAGCCATGACGCGCGACAGGCCATGCACTCCGCCCTTGCTGGAGCCGTAGGCGACATTGGCCGGCGTGCAGCCCGACATGCCGGTAGGCGATCCGGTCAGCACCACCGCACCCTTTCCGGCCGTCGCCTTGATCGCGGCGACGCCGTGTTTGCAGCTGAGATACATGCCAGTAAGATTGACGCCAACGATCTCGTCCCACACCGCTTTGGAAAGCCCGTCGACTTTGCCGTCGCGTTCGCCGGAGAATATCCCGGCATTGGAAACCAGAATGTCGAGGCGGCCAAACCTGGCGACGATCGCCTTGAAAGCGGCCTCGACCTGGGATTCGTTGCTCACGTCGGCTTTCAGCGGCAGCGCTTCGCCGCCCGCCTGCGCGATCTGCTGCGCGGTTGCCTTTGCGCTCTCCTCGTTCCAGTCGAGTATGGCAACCTTGCACCCCTCTTCCGCAAGACGCTTGGCCGCCGCCTGCCCTATGCCGGAACCTGCGCCCGTCACTGCGGCAATCTTGCCGTTGAGGCCCCTCATCAGTGCTCCTCCGCCGGCCGATCACGGCAAAAATGCGCCGTTGGTCGCGCCGATGCATCAAAACAATATCGTTTCCACGATACCTGTCAAGGACGATGACACCGTTGATATTGCATACAAGGATTTGCTCGTAACACTCACAACATAAAGCAGTTTGTGGTATGGAAATAGGAATTGTCGAGCTTATATCGTTTCCAATTGGTGGGTCGATTCAAACGTCATATTGGACTTCTTGGCTTGCCGTTTTTTCGACGGCTAAGCCTGCCTGCCCCCAAAATCCCACGTTCATATCGAGGGCCGCATCGAGGACGGAACCCGACATCGGCTCGTTCAAGGGCATCAAACTGAGTGTCAGCACGGGTCATCGGCCACAACACCATCTCCGTCGACGACCGTGACCCCTCGGCTCGCGGATTTCAAATCCAATGAATGTAGAAGCCGGCGCAGGCACCAAGAATTGCGACTTCCAAGTTCCTGCGACCAAAGCGCCTGCTGTTGTCCGCTTCGGGTCGGATAACGTGGACGACGCGGACAAAACAGGGAAGCACGTCAGGGGTAGGGATTGGGATGGCTAGGAAAAAACCTGGCAAACTTCAAATTGGCGAAAGTCAAAAGGTTCATCAAGGCGCAAGTTGGTTCGTTCGAACTTCGGCAAAGGAAGAGTCGTTAATCGCCTGAGCAGGCGAGTGCTCGGACTATTTTTCTTGCCGTACCAAGCGATCGCTGTTCGTGTCTTTGGCATGACCCCCATGCCGCATCATGCGTCGAAAGCTCATTGAGATATGCGCACGCCTGATGTGTCCGATCGACTCCCAGTCGCCGATCTCCGCCGCGGCCAGGACCTCCTCCATTTCGCGCCGGAAGGCCGTGAACTCCTCCACCAAACCTAGTTGCGGCATCATCTTCAGGACGACACGCGCCACCTGGAAATACAGTCTCTCGCTGATCTCGCGCAGGGGCTGGTTCCCTGTCATGGCGGTCAGTTCAGAGAAGAAATCCATGTTCAGTTGCAGGAAAGCCCGCTGATCCGGATTGAGCATATCGGAATCACAGCGTGCAATCAGTGCCCGGATTCGGTCCAGGTCGGCGGCCGTCCGCGGGATCGGCGAAAGCTTGCCGACCAAAAGCGCCAGTTCCAGACGCAGGTGATAGACCTGCTGCAATTCCTCGATATCGACATCGGTGACTATGGTGCCGACGCCGTGGACGGATTGAACCAGACCCTCGGATTCGAGGCGCGCCAGCACGCGGCGGACCGGCGTGCGGCTGATCTCGAATTCCTGCGCGAGTTCTTCCTCGGAGAGCCGGCTTCCCGGCGGGTAGTCGAGCAGGCAGATGCGATCACGCAGGATCCGGTAGATACGCTCGAACCGTTCCCGCGCCGAAAGCGGTCGTGGCGCGTCTACGATCGCGGTGGTGGCCGAGGCATCCGTCTCCAGCGTCATCCAGCCTCCAGGACAGCGTGCAGGAACTGCCGCGTCCGCTCGTTCTTAGGGGCACCGAACAGCTCGCCTGGCGGTCCCTGCTCGCATATCTTGCCCTGGTAGAAGAAGCAGACGCGATCGGAAAATTCCTTGGCGAAGCCCATCTGGTGCGTGACCATAAGCATCGTCAAATCATGCTCGCGGCCGATTTGCCTTATCACTTGCAGCACTTCGCCGACAAGTTCCGGGTCGAGCGCGGAGGTCACCTCGTCGAACAGCATGATCTTGGGCCGCATCGCCAGCGCCCTGGCGATGGCGACGCGCTGTTGCTGGCCGCCGGAGAGCTGGGAAGGATAGTGGTCCTTCTTCTGTGACAACCCGACCATGTCGAGAAGCTCGGCCGCCCTCGCCTCGGCATCGGCCCGCTTCATGCCAAGCACGGTTATCGGCGCCTCGATGCAGTTGGCCATCGCCGTCATGTGCGGAAACAGATTGAAGGACTGGAAGACCATGCCGATCTTCGCCCGGATGCGGCGGATGTGAGCAAGGTTGGCAGGCACCAGCTTTCCATTCTGCTGCATATGCGTCAGCGGCTCGCCCTCGACCCAGATGACGCCGTCATTGATCGTCTCCAGCGTCATCAGCATGCGCAGCACGGTGGTCTTGCCGGAACCGGACGGACCGATGACGGAAACCTTCTCGCCGCGCGCGATTTCGAGGTTCAGGCCGTCGAGAACAGTCAACGCGCCGTAGCGTTTGGAAACATTGTCGAAGCGGACCATCGGTTGTTCCGTCATCGCGCGTTCCTCCGGTTGAGCAGGCGTTCAAGGGCACGAATAAGCGCGGCCGAAACCAGGCTCATCGCGAGGAAGAACAGGCCGACCAGTGTGATAGGTTCGGTGTAGCGGAATGTCTCGGAGCCGATGATCTTGGCTGTCTGCATGAGTTCCAGCACGGCGATGGCCGAAAGCAGCGGCGTCTCCTTGAACAGCGCGACGAGATAGTTGCCGAGTGCCGGCACGATCGGCGGGATGGCCTGCGGAATGATGATGTCGCGAAAGGTCGTCCAGGACGAGAGATTGAGCGCGATCGAGGCTTCCCATTGGCCTCGATGGATATTGTCGAAGCCCGCTCGATAGACCTCCGAGCAGTAGGCGGCATAGTGGATGCCAATCGCCAGAACACCGGCCGTGAACGCGTCGAGCACAAGGCCGAATTTCGGAAAGACGAAATAAACAAAGAAGATCTGGATGAGCAGTGGCGTCGAGCGGATCAGTTCGACCAGCACCGAGATCGTCCAGCCTGTCCACGGCACGGCGATGCGGATCACCGCCAGGATCAGGCCGAGCGAGGCCGCGATGGCGAAACCAAGCAGCGTCGCCTCTATGGAGATGACGGCGGCGCGGGCCAGCACCGGCAGGATCTCGAGGGCAAAACTCCAATCCCAGATCATGCTGCCTTTCCTCGTGCCAGGCCGAGCGAGGCTCGCCTTTCGAGAAGCCGCATGCCGATGGAGACGGTGAGCGACATGGCGAGATACATCAGCAGCACCAGCGTGAAGATCGGAATGGTCTTGAACGTGTTCTGGTTCATCTGCTGCGCCTTGAAGGCGAGGTCGGACAGTGTGATCAGCGACACCAGCGCGGTCGACTTCAGCAGCTCGATGAACAAATTGCCCCAGGGCGGGATCATGGCGATGAAGGCTTGCGGCAGGATGATCCGGCGCAGCATCTGCGCACGGCTCATGTTGAGCGCCGTTCCCGCTTCCCACTGGCCGCGCGCGACCGACTGGATGGCACCGCGCACGCATTCGGATCCGTAGGCCCCGACATTCAGGCCAAGCGCCAGAACGGCAACGGGAAATGCGTCGAGCGTGACGCCGAATTGCGGCAGCACGAAAAACAGCCAGAACAACTGCACCAGCGCCGAGGTGCCACGAAAGATCTCGACATAGACCGTCGCCAGCCATCTGAGCGGCGCCGGACCATACATGCGTGCCAACGCGGCGAGCACGCCCATGACGACCGCCAGTAGGCTGCCTAGGACTGCGATCTCGATCGTCAAGGCGGCGCCCTGCAGCAGTCCCGGCAGGAACAGGCTGTATGTTGCCTGCGTGGCCAGCACGGCGATCAGGGCCAGCGAGACGACCAGCATGCCAACGAGCGTGCGGATACCCATCTGCTTCTCCGAGGAAAAAAGGGGGCGGCGCTCTCACACCGCCCAGCAGTTGGGAACTTATTCGCCCTTGCAGAGCTGCGCGGTTGTCTTATTGGGCAGATAGTCCTTGCCGAAGCCGAGCGGTTCGACCAGCGCAATGTGTTCCGGCGAGCCGATGAATTTCTTCAGTTCGGCATTGAACGCTTCCTGCAGATCGGTGTCTTCCTTGCGGAAGCCGAAGCCGCCATGCCCCTTCACCGACTTGCCGGCAACCTCGCCGAAGGGCTTGGTCGATTCGACGCCATCGGCCTTCTTGGCCATATCGGCGATCGACAATGCGGTAAGCGCGGCGGCGTCGGCGCGCCCTGCCTGGACGGCGGCGACGAGACTGGACTGGTCGGGCAAGGCGACGATCTGCCCCGCCGCGACACCTGCATCCTTGGCGTATCCGCCCTCGACCGCGCCCGCCATCACGGCGAGCTTGAGGTCCGGATTATCCTTGATGCTCGAATAATCCTTTATGCCCTTCGGATTGCCCTTGGTCACCAACATGGCCTGGCCGATACCGTAGGACGGTTCGGAGAAATTGATCTCGGCGCACCGCTTCGGATTGATGAACATGCCGGCGGCGATGATGTCGAAGCGCCCGGCCTTCAGGCCTGGGATGAGCGAGCCGAATTCGGTCAGCACGCCGTCGACCTGCGCAATACCCATCTTGGCAAGCACCGCCTTGGCGACTTCAGGCGCTTCACCGGTCAATTTGCCGTCGGGCGTCGCAAAACCAAACGGCGCCTCGTTGGCGAAGCCGACACGGATGTAGCCGTCCTTCTTGGCCCGCTCGAGGGTCGTCTCCGCATGGGCCGGCAACGCCGTGAATGCGGTCGCGGCGAGCGCAAAGCCGGCGGCCACCTTCACAACCGTGCGGCGAGATATCTGTGACATGAGCATGCATTCCCCTTTTCTTTTTGACGATTGCCTTGGCTCGGACGACGTTTCTCCTCCGTCGCAGCGAGCGTGTAAGACGTATACAACTGATCTAGACATATCGCAAGACACGCTGTACGAATCCTGAAAAATCCGCACATTCGGATCGAGTGTACGATCGAATAGCCGATAGTTGTGCACAATTATGCTATTTTTCTCGAATTGACGCGGCGGTCAGGGGAAACGGGTTTGAGCGGCTCAGCCAGCTTCACAAAGGCAGAATATGCACGGCGCCTGACAGGCGTGAAGCGGCGCATGGAAAGGGCTGGCTTCGATCTCATCATCTGCCAGGACCCGGCAAATATGTGCTGGCTGACCGGCTATGATGGGTGGTCCTTCTACGTGCCGCAGTGCGTGCTCGTCCATCTGGAGGAAGATCGGCCGATCTGGTTCGGCAGGGCGCAGGATGCCAAGAGCGCCTGCATGACCACCGGCCTGCCTGAAGAAAACATCGTTTCGTTCTCGGAGCGGCTGGTTCAGCAGCCCGTCGAGCATCCCTATGACGAGCTCTCCGGTCTGATCCGGACACGCGGTTGGGGACGGGCGCGGATCGGCGTGGAAATGGATGCGCACTATTACACGGCGCGCTGCCATGCCCATCTCGTCGGCGGCCTGCCCGAAGCGAACCTCGCCAACAACCACGACCTGGTCAACTGGGCCCGGCTGGTGAAATCGGACACCGAACTGGCGTTGATCCGCCAGGCCGGCGCGATCTGCAGCAATGCCATGAACCGCGCCATCGAAAAGATGCGCCCGGGCGTGCCGCAGAACCACGTGATTGCCGAAATCTATCATGCGCAGATCATGGGCGTGCCGGGCGCCGGCGGCGACTACGCCGCGATCTGTCCGCTGATGCCGGTCGGCGAAGGCACGAGCACACCGCACCTGACCTGGTCGGACGCGCCACTTCCCGACAGCGGGCTGGCCATCATCGAGATCGCCGGCGTGCGGCGGCGCTACCACGCGGCGCTGACCCGGACCGTGCATTTCGGCAAGCCGCCGACCGCCCTCTCCGACATGGCCAAGGTGATCGTCGAAGGCGTCGATGCCGGTCTCGATCTGGCACGGCCCGGCAACACCTGTGAACAGGTCGAGGCCGCATGGCAGGCGGTGCTGCGCAGAAACGGACTGAAGAAGGAAAGCCGCGTCGGCTATCCCGTCGGCCTCGCCTATCCGCCGGATTGGGGCGAACGCACCGCAAGCCTCAGGCCTGGCGACAAGACCGAGCTGCAGCCCGGCATGTGCTTCCACTTCATGGCCGGCGTCTGGCTCGACGATTTCGGCGTCGCCATTTCCGAATCCTTCGTCGTTACCGAAGCCGGCGGCGAACGGCTTTGCGACGTGGCCCGCGATCTCATCGTCATTGACTGACCACCACCCGACAGCCGGTAACTTCAAGGATACCCAATGGACCGCAATCCCTTTTCCGAAGCAGAAATCGCCGGCCGCCTGTCGAAGGTCTGCACTGCGCTGGCAGAGCGCGGGCTTGATGCAGCTATCTTCTCTGCGCCGGAAAACATCTTCTACCTCACGGGCCTCGACCATTGGGGCTACTTCGCGCCACACTTCCTGATCATCCCGCTCGGCGGTCGACCGGTTCTAGTCACGCGGTCGATGGAAAAGGTGACGATCGAGAACCAAGTGAAGGCGGCGGATTTCCGCGGCCATTCCGACAGCGAGACGGCCGCCGACCTTGCCGCGCGTGTCCTTGCCGAGCTTGGCCTGACGGGCAAGCGCATCGGTCTCGAGCACTGGACGTCGGGCCTCAGCCACGGCCTCGCCCTGAAGCTCGAGGCGCAGGCCAACGCCAAATGGAGCGATGTCTCCGGGCTGGTCGACAGGATGCGGCTGGTGAAGAGTGCCGAGGAGCAGGCGCTGATGCGCCGCGCTGCAAAGGTTACGGATGCCGCTGCCGGTGCAGCAATCGCAGCGATTTCCGACGGGGCTGCCGAGCAGGAGGTCGCTGCCCAATGCGTGGCGGCGATGATCCGCGCCGGCGGCCACGCGCCCGGCTTCGGCCCGTTCATCCGTCCCGCCGCCAGGCTTGGCGAAGAGCATACGACCTGGGGCGACGGCATCTACCGCGCCGGCGAGCCGGTCTTCGTCGAACTGTCCGGCTGCATCTCGCGCTATCACGCGCCGCTCGGCCGGCTGATCCGCATCGGCAGCATCAAGGATGAAGACGCGGCGATGGCCGAGGTCACAGCCAAGGCATTCGATGCCGTCGTCAAGGCGCTCAAGCCTGGCGTCAGGGCGCGCGACGTCTACGGTGCCTGGCAGGGCGCCGCAGACGAAGCAGGTCTCTCGCATTATCGCCGCCACCATTGCGGCTACCTGGTCGGCATCGGCCAGCCGCCATCCTGGACCGGCGGCAACTCGGTGACCGGCCTGAGGCATGATTCCGATCTCGAGATCGAGACGGGGATGAGCTTCCATATCCTTTCCTGGCTGATGGGCACCGGCCGCGGCGACCATTTCATCTCAAACACCGTGCTGCTGACCGACGCGGGCGCTGAAGTGCTGACCCGCACTCCGGCCGGCCCGATCGTCCGCTAGACCATGAACATGTCGCGCTATTCGGCGTTCTCGATTTTCCGTAACGGCCTGTCCGGCCAGAAGAACTGGCAGCGCGCGTGGCGCGCGGCAGAGCCGAAGCCGGCTTACGATGTGATCATCGTGGGCGGTGGCGGACATGGGCTGGCCACCGCCTTCTATCTCGCCGAGAACCACGGCATCCGCAATGTCGCCGTGCTGGAAAAGGGCTATATCGGCGGCGGCAATGTCGGCCGCAACACCACGGTGATCCGCTCCAATTATCTGCTCGACGGGAACACCCAATTCTACGAATTCTCGGTCAAGCTATGGGAAGGCCTGTCGCAGGCGCTGAATTTCAACGTCATGTTTTCGCAGCGCGGCCAGATCGTCACCGCCCATTCGGCGGATCAGCTCGACACGTTCAGCCATCGCGCCAACGTCATGCGGCTTAACGGCATCGACGCTGACATCCTGGATCGTGACGAAGTGCGGCGGCTCGTGCCCTATCTCGATTTCTCCGACACAGCGCGGTTTCCGATCCATGGCGCGATCCTGCAGGGCCGCGCCGGCACCGCCCGCCACGATGCCGTCGCCTGGGGTTATGCGCGCGCCGCGGACGGCCATGGCGTCGACATCATCCAGAACTGCGAGGTGACCGGCTTCGTCCGCGATGGCGACAGGATCGTCGGCGTGGAGACGAGCAAGGGCCGCATCGGCGCCGGCAAGGTCGGGTTGGCAGTCGCCGGCCACACCTCAGTGCTCGGACAGAAGGCCGGCCTGGAACTGCCGATCGAAAGCCACGTGCTCCAGGCTTTCGTCACCGAACCGCTGAAGCCGCTGGTCGACCATGTCGTCGCCTACGGCGCCGATCATTTCTATGTCAGCCAGTCCGACAAGGGTGGGCTTGTCTTCGGCGGCAATCTCGACGGCTACAATTCCTACGCCCAGCGCGGCAATCTCGGCATCGTGCGCGAGGTGGCCGAGGCCGCGATCGCGCTGATGCCCTGCATCTCGCGCGTCAGGCTGCTGCGCCATTGGGGCGGTGTCATGGACATGACGCCCGACGCCAGCCCGATCATCTGCCCGACGCCGATCGATGGGCTCTATCTCAACGGTGGGTGGTGCTATGGCGGCTTCAAGGCGACACCGGCTTCTGGCTGGTGTTTTGCGCACACGCTGGCAACCGGCAAGCCGCATCCATTGATCGCCGCCTATGGGCTCGACCGTTTCCGTACCGGCCACACGCTCGACGAGGCTGGAGCCGGCCCCGCGGCCTGGCTGCAATAGGAGCAAGACGAATGCTTCGCATCGAATGTCCGTGCTGCGGCCCGCGCGATCATGACGAGTTCCGCTATGGCGGCGACGCTTCGGTTATGCGTCCGCGTCATGACGATCCGGACCCGGAGTCCTGGTACCGTTATGTTTATGTACGCAAAAACCCGCCCGGGCCACATAGCGAGTTCTGGCAACATGTGACCGGCTGCCGGCAATGGCTGGTCGTCGAACGCGACACCCGCAACCATTCCATCCTCTCCGTCGGCTTTGCCAGGAAATAGAAGCATGAACTCGAGCGACAGACGTTTGCCGGCCGGTGGCCGTATCGATCGTGCGCAACCGATCGACTTCAGCTTCGATGGCCGCAAGCTGTATGGCTATCAAGGCGACACGCTGGCTTCGGCCCTGCTGGCCAACGGCGTCACACTCACCGGACGCAGTTTCAAGTATCACCGGCCGCGCGGCATCTTTTCGGCCGGACCCGAAGAACCGAACGCGCTGGTCACGCTCGGGGCTGGTGGACGACGCGAACCCAACATGCCGGCAACTACGCTCGAACTGGCGCAAGCCATGATCGCCGAAAGCCAGAACCGCTGGCCCTCGCTCGGCTTCGACCTGCAGAGCATCAACGGGCTGTTTGCACCGTTCCTTTCCGCCGGCTTCTACTACAAGACCTTCATGGGGCCGTCGCGGCGCGCTTGGATGTTCTATGAGCATTTCATCCGCCGGGCGGCAGGCCTGGGCCGAGCCGGCGCCGAGCCCGATCCCGGCCGTTACGAGATGCGCCACGCATTTGCCGACGTGGCGATCGTCGGCGGAGGTCCCGCTGGCCTGTCGGCGGCGCGCGCCGCAGCCATCGCTGGGGCAAGCGTCACGCTGATCGAGCAGGATTTCCTGCTTGGCGGTCAGCTGCTGTCGGAACGTCCCGATGGCGAGGCGGCAGCCTGGCTGAGGGCGACCGAGGCCGAACTCATGGGCCTGCCCAACGTCGCTATGCTGCGCAAGACGATGGCATTCGGCACCTATGACGGCAACACGCTAGGTCTGATCGAACAAAACGACGATCCGGCCGAGGAAGGCGCTGCGCGGCAGGTCTTCACCATGCTTCGCGCCCGCTCCATCGTCCTTGCGGCGGGTGCCATCGAGCGACCGCTGGTGTTCTCCAACAATGACCGGCCTGGTGTCATGCTGGCATCGGCCGCCCGGGCCTACCTCAACCGTTTCGCCGTTCTGTCCGGCCGACGGATCCTGGTTGCCACCACCAATGACGGCGCCTATCGGACCGCCTTCGATCTTGCTGCCGCCGGTGCGGAGGTGACGGTCGCGGATCAGCGCGGCGACCCGACCGCCGCTCTGGCCGCGGAAGCCAGGCGCCTGAACATGACGATCCGATCCGGGGCCCAAATCGCCGGCCTGCGTGGCGGCCATGCGGTCAAGGCCGCGAAGCTTGCCGGGCCGGACGGCAATTCGGAAATCATGTGCGACCTTGTCTGCGTGTCCGGCGGCTGGTCACCGACGGTGCATCTCACCTCGCATCTCGGCGTCAAACCCGTCTATCGCGACGACATGGATGGCTTCGTTCCCGGCGGCCTTCCGGCGGGCCATTTTGGTGCCGGCTCGATGATGGGCCGCTTCTCGACCGCCGACGCCATCGACGGCGGACATCATGCCGGTATCCAAGCCGCAGCCTTCTGCGGAAAATCGGCAGCCGCACCGGCTCCCGCGAGGCTCGATCTCGGCGAAGCCGCAGCCGACGCGTTCCGCGCAATCCCCTTTGTCGGCCGCGGAAAGGCTTTTGTCGATTTCCAGATGGATGTGACCACCAAAGACATCGAATTGGCGCATCGCGAGGGCTATGAATCGGTCGAGCACCTAAAGCGCTACACCACGCTCGGCATGGGCACCGATCAAGGCAAAACCAGCAATTTTACAGCACTTTCGGCCATGGCGGCGCTGCGCCACGAGACGATCCCGCAAACCGGGACCACGACCTTTCGACCACCCTACGCGCCCGTCGCCATCGGCGCGCTCGCCGGCCGCGCCGTCGGCCACCATTTCAAGCCGTTTCGCCTTACGCCGATGCATGACTGGCATGTGGCGAATGGCGCCGACATGCTCGCGGTTGGGCTGTGGATGCGTCCGTATTTCTACCGCGCCGCCGGCCGCGACGTGAACGAAGCCTATATCACCGAGATGCGCATGGTGCGCGGGGCCGCGGGGCTGATGGACATTTCAACCCTCGGCAAGATCGACGTGCAAGGGCCGGATGCGGCCATTTTCCTCGACCGTGTCTATGCCAACGGCTTTGCCAAGCTGCCGGTCGGCCGCGCCCGCTACGGAGTCATGTTGCGCGATGATGGCATCGTCTTCGATGATGGCACTACCACACGGCTGTCGGAAAGCCGGTTCTTCATGACCACCTCGACCGCCAAGGCGGCGGATGTCCTGTCGCGGCTGGAATTCCTGCTCGACACCGCCTGGCCGGATCTGCGCGTCGCCGTTACCTCGGTCAGCGACGAATGGGCGGCGATGTCGGTCGCCGGACCGAGGAGCCGCGATATTCTTGCCGCCGCCTTTCCGCAACTCGACGTCTCAAACGATGCGCTGCCGCATATGGGCCTTGCCGAAGGCGAGTTCGGCGGCCGGGCGTTGCGGATCATGCGCCTCAGCTATTCGGGTGAACGCGCCTACGAGATCTATGTCGGCGCAACTGCCGACGAGACGGTCTGGCGCCATTTGCTTGAGGCGGGCGCGCCCTTCGACCTGAGACCCTACGGGGTCGAGGCGCTGGGCGCGCTGCGGGTCGAAAAGGGCCATGTCGCCGGACCCGAAATCGATGGCCGCACCACACTCGACGATCTCGGTCTTGGCCGCATGGTCGGAAAACGCGCAGGTTTTGTCGGCGATGCCTTGCGACGGCGTCCGGCATTTCAAGCTCCCGACCGTCAGCGCCTGGTTGGCTTGGAATGCACCGAAGAGGGCAAGCGCCTTCGTGGCGGTGCGATATTGTTCATGCCCGGCGATACCGTCGCCGGGCACGGACGCGGCCGGATAACGTCGGTGACGTTCAGCCCGGAGCTTGGCCGTTATGTTGGCCTCGCCCTGCTGGCAGGCGATGTCGCGGTGGAGGGAAGCGAAGTCCTCGCTGCCTATCCGATGAAGGCTGAAACCGTTCGCGCCCGCATCGTCTCGCCCGTCTTCTTGGATCTGAAAGGAGAGCGGCTGCATGGCTGAGGCTCTGGTATCGAAAGATTTCACTCTGTCGAGGTCCGACTGCCCGATTGTTCAGGTCGAGGGCTGGGACGGGATGCTGGCCCGGTTTGAGCTGAACGTTTCCCAAATGCTGGGCACTGCCCTGCCGGTCTCGGTCGGCGAGACGGTCCGCCATGCCGACACGCTCATCGTTCGGGTCTCCCCCCGCCGTCTCTGGCTGATGATGGAGACGGATGCAAAACCGCCGCAGCTCGCGATCGATCCCGAACTGGGCTGTTCGGTTCCCCTCGGCGAGGGACGCGTGCGCTTCAGCTTGAGCGGCGCGCGCATCCTGGAAATCCTCTCCGGCTGCATCGCAGTCGACTGGCGCGCGCCAGGCGCAGCGCCGGGCCGCGCAATTCAAACGGCCTTGCATCACGTACCGGTGCTTGTCCTGCGCACGAGCGAGACCAGCTGCGTCATGATCGTGCCGCGAAGCTTTGCGCGCAGCCTTGCGGACTGGATCGCCGACAGCGCCAGCAAGCGTTCTTCGCCCGGAATTAAAGCGCGCAATTAACTGCCCGCTGGCCGACAAGATGGAACCGTTTCTCAACCCGTCCACTCAAGCAACACGAGGCCCGGGTGTCGGCGCCCGCCGGCTGTTGGTGGCCGAAGACGAATAGCTGGTGGCGGAAAGAGATGCCGCCGCACCGGTCGCCGACGCTTTGGAGCACCAAGCCATCTCATTCATCTTCGTAAGCGCGTATTCGGTCGACGATTTCCAGGTTCCGGCAAAGCCGTTGGCTATGCTTTGTCCCGACAGCTCCATACACCCTTGGCACTTGCTGCCTTGCGCTCCGCTTTGACAAGCAGGCCGCGGCTGAAGCACAACGCGTCGATGCCTGCACCGGTTCATTCCGGCCGTTGCGAAACCGGCCGCCACGACTACCCGGCAAACCGCGAACAGGCTTTGATCTAGCGCAAACGCATGGCCCAATCGCGCCGCACCCGTAAGTTCACATCAAGCAATTAGGTTGCTTTCTGGTTCCGGCGGGTCGATCTGGACGCGCGCGACCTACGTCTGCGGCTGGATAGGCGCGATGCGCGGGGGGTCGACTTCCCGATGCGGAACGCCGCGAAAAGCGGATCCGCAGGTGAATTGGTGGAACGTTATCGTTGAACAGTTCGTTCCGTCGTCACAGCGATCCGGCGGGGGTCTTTTGCAAACCGATAGGAGATTGCCATGAAAGTCGGCGACTGCATGACGAGGGACGTCAAAATCGCAAATCCTGAACACTCGATTCGAGATGTAGCCCAGATGATGGGCAGCCTCGATACCGGGGTGATGCCCGTCGGCGACAACGATCGGCTGGTTGGCATGATCACCGACCGTGATATCGTGGTCCGCGGCGTAGCGTTGGGCAATGGGCCGGATGCCAAGGTGCGCGACGTCATGAGCGTTGGGGACATCAAATACTGCTTCGATGACGAGGATATCGAGCATGTCCTTGCGAACATGGGCGACTTGCAGGTGCGCCGGCTTCCCGTTCTCAACCGCGACAAACGGCTTGTCGGCATCATCTCCCTTGGCGACCTCGCGAAGAATGGAGAAGCGGCGGAAGCTGGGGAGGCTTTGGGTGGCATATCAATGCCAGGCGGAGAACATTCACAAACCTCCCATTAGAGTTCGCGGAGTGTGGGCCGGCGCTGCTGCAATCCTGTCACGCCGCCTACGCCCCGATGCTTTCGGGCCATAACGCCTTGACATCCTTGGGCAGGCCATCGCGCACTTTCGCCGACTGGCCTAGATCGATGTGATGGGCAAGTGCCTTGAATACTGTTCTGGCCGCGTCGCCGGCGTTTACCGGTCGTCCGGACTTCAGGCCTTCGTTTATGGTGTCGAAGAACTCTTCGACAGAGCGATGTCGGTTCGGCACATTGGACGGCTGGTATTGGTCGTAATATGCACCACGGATCATAAGCGGCAGCTCCGCGCCAAGCTTGGCACCCAGTTCCGCGGGCAGCCTGTCGCGTAAGGCGCGCAGAACCACACCAAGCGCATGCCATGCGAGTTGTCGATCTGGGCCGAGATCGTCCATGATCTCGTTCAACCAGATATTGGTGATCTGAACGGTTTTGTCGAAAACGTCGAGGCCATTTGCGCTCATCGTAATCTCCCGGATAAAAGCGCGCCCCGCGCACCCTGCTTCAGTTGGAACGTCCGACTGAAACTATTGTTTCGTTCTCCGGGCCGGGTGTGCGAGCGCGGTTGCCCGTAGCGCGATCGGGGTGGCCCCAAGTGGCGAAGGACCAAACGCTGCCGCAGGGCGCCGTCGGAACTTTTGGATCAAGATCATTGGATCAAGGATCAATTGCGTCTCTGACGCGTTCCCGCCTTTTGGGGCGCGAATCAGTTGGGTCCCCTATCCGAGAAGGGAGAAAGCGATGCCCGACAAGAAAACCATCGAAAGGGCGCGACGGGATAAGCGGCAAGGCAAGTCGCCAAGCACGCAAGCGGGCGAGTTCGTGCGTGAGGAGATTGATGAGATTCGCAGTGGCAAGCACGGCGCGCGTTCCACAAAACAAGCGATCGCCATCGGCCTTTCCGAAGCGCGCCGCGCCGGGGTCGACCTACCCCCGCCAAAGAAGGGTAAGGTCAAGGAGAGCACGCGAAAAAGCGCTGAATATGCCCACGAAGTCGGCCAAGGTGAACGCAAACCCAAGCCCCGGCCGAAGGTTTCTAAGGCCGTGTCTGAGGTCCTCCAGCACGAACCGAAAAGCAGTGCGTCTCGCAAGGCGCTGTCGCGACAAACCAGGGAAGCGGCTTCGCAACGGACCGCTGAAGAGCGATCGGCCTCTGCCAAGAAAGGGGCCGCGACGAAAGGCGCAGCCGGGCGCTCGGCGGCCGCGCGGAAAGCTGTGGAGACCAAAGGCGCTCAAGGCAGGAAGCAAGCGGCGAAGAAGGCAGCCAGAACGCGTGCCACCCGCAGTTAGCCACAGATTGCCTTGACGGACGCCTGCTGGACGAAGAACCTTTGCAAGAACCGTTGACGGGTATGGCCATCGCACAAACTTCGTCATCAAACACTCGACCGCGGTCGGGGTGCGTCACCGTGTTCGGAGGATCCGGCTTTCTTGGGCGAAGGATCGTCAGGCATCTCTTGGATCACGGGCTTATCGTTCGTTCAGCCTCCCGCCATCCCGCGCATGCGCGACCGGGGTGGGCTAATGGCAAGTCCTTTAGCGCAGTCAAAGCCGATATCCTCGATCGAAGCCAAGTTGCAGCGGCCGTTTCGGATGCAGCAACGGTAGTCAACGCAGTCAGCCTCTATTCCGAACATGGAGACGTTACTTTCGAACGCATCCACGTCGAGGCCGCTTCCCAATTAGCGGACGCGGCGCGGGAAGGTGGCGCCGAACGATACATACAGATATCCGGCATCGGCTCCGACTCACGTTCGCAGTCCAGTTACATCAGGGCGCGAGGGCAAGGTGAGGAGGCCGTCAACGTCGGATTTCCGGGCGCGACTATCGTCCGCCCTGCGGTGATGACCGCAACAGACGACAGGTTTTTGACAACGATCACGAGATTGTTGCCCATCCTTCCCGCATATCCGCTGTTCGGCAATGGCGATACCCGCCTCCAGCCAGCATCCGTTGAAGACGTTGCCGAAGCCATCGCGCGGATCGCCTCCGGAGGCGCCGACGCCCGTCTGTTCGAGTTCGGTGGACCGCGTGTCTACACTTATCGAACCCTGGTGCTGGAAGTCGCTCAATTGCTTGGCATCAAGACACGATTGGTGCCGGTTCCATTTGTCTTATGGCGCATTCTTGCCACTTTCGGCGAGTTCATCCCCGGCGCACCGCTGACACGCAATCAGGTCGACCTCATGCAGATCGACACCGTTGCGGACACCCAGCTGCCGGGATTTCGCGACCTCGGAATAGAACCTCATGACATCGACCAGGTGCTGCGATCTGCAATCGTGCCGGCAGGCAGAACGCGCGCCAGCCGCCGCTAGCCCCGCTCGCTACCAATTGTCCCTGGATATTCCCTGCCAAAGGCAAGCAGGAACCTGCTCCAGCGCTCCCGGGTCGGAAAATGACCGACACCCGGCAAGAGTTCACGTTCACAACTGGCCGCAAAATGACGCGGTCGTCATCGCCGTGCAACGTCAGCGTCGGCACCGAGATGACCTCCGCCTCAACCTGCTTGCGCGCTAGCTCGAAGGACTTCGCTACCCGTTCGAACAGCGCATCGTCGAACCATGGACGCCTACTTAGGGGCAATGCATTAGGGACACCCCACTGGAGCGGCCGCCCAACCCTGCGCAATCGGGTTTGCTCCTTTTGGCCATGAGCCGCCTCGATCCGGCGAGGGAACCAACCGCGGCCTTGCTGGTTCGGAAGCCAACAGCGGAGCCTCGCCATGCCCAATGCAGCCGAAATTCTCGTCGACACCTTGATTGCCTGGAACGTCGAAGTCGTGTTCGGGCTCCCCGGCGACGGCATCAACGGCGTCATGGAAGCGCTGCGCAAAAACCAGGACAGGATATCCTTCGTCCAGGTTCGTCACGAGGAGTCGGCCGCGTTCATGGCTTGCGCCTACGCCAAATGGACAGGCAGGCTCGGCGTGTGCCTGGCAACATCCGGACCCGGCGGCACCCATCTTCTCACCGGCCTCTACGACGCCAAGCTCGACCAGGCGCCGGTGCTGGCAATCACCGGCATGCAGTTCCATGATCTGATCGAGACTTTCACGCAGCAGGATGTCGATCTTACTCGCGTCTTCAACGACGTCAGCGTCTACAACGTCCAGGTCTCGGACGCCGCGCATATGGAGAACGTAGCAAGCCTCGCCTGCCGCACAGCGCTTGCCCGCAAGGGCGTCGCCCATCTTTCGATCGCCAGCGATATCCAGGAACAGCCCGCCGACGCGGCCAAGCGATCCAAGCGCAACCGCCCGGCGCACACGCCGCAGGACATGTTCGCTCCTCACTGCCTCGCGCAAGATGCGGAGTTGGACAAAGCCGCGGCCGTCCTCAATGATGCAGGGCGCGTGGCGATCCTAGCGGGGCGCGGAGCCATCGGCGCGGCGGTGGAGCTCGAGGAAACGGCGCGGCTGCTGCAGGCGCCGATCGTCAAGGCGCTGCTCGGCAAGGCGGTGCTGCCGGACGACCATCCCTACACCACCGGCGGCATCGGCATTCTGGGCACCTTGCCATCACAGGAGGCGATGGAGACGTGCGACGCCGTCCTCATCGTCGGCTCGACCTTCCCTTACATCGAATATTATCCGCAGCCGGGCACAGCGCGTGGCGTCCAGATCGATTGCGACGCGCAGCGTATCGGCCTGCGCTTCCCCGTCGAGGCCGGCCTGGTCGGCGACGCGGCCGAGACATTGCGCGCCCTCAACAAGCGGCTGAAGCAGAAAGGCGACGGCGAATTCCTGGCGGCCGCGCAAAGCGCGATGCAAAAATGGCGCGAGATGATGCGTCAGTCCGAAGATGGCTCGGCGCATCCGCTCAAGCCTCAGCACGTCGCACGGGCATTCGGCGAACGCCTCGCCGAGAATACGGTACTGGCGACTGATTCCGGCCAGAACACCGAGCTTGCCGCCCGCCATGTCGATCTCCGCGCTGGGCAGGCCTTCGGCGTCTCGGGCGCGCTCGCCTCCATGTCCTGCGGTCTCAGCTATGCGATCGCCGCCGGCATCGCCTTTCCCGGCCGGCCGATCGCGGCGATCGTCGGCGACGGCGGGTTTGCCATGCAGCTCGGCGAGTTTTCGACGGCGGTGCGCTACGGCATCCCGCTGAAAATCCTGGTCATCAAGAACAACATGCTGAACCAGATCGCCTGGGAGCAGATGATGTTTCTCGGCAACCCGCAATTCGGCTGCGAATTGCAGCCGATCGATTTCGCCAAGGCCGCCGAGGCGATGGGGGGAAAAGGTTTCAGCATCGAGCGGGCGGAGGAGGTCGAGCGCGTGCTGGACCAGGCTTTCGCCACCAGCGGCCCGGTGATCATCGAGGCGCTGGTCGACGCCTATGAGGCGATGATGCCGCCGAAAATGCCGCCCGACTACGCCAAGAACTTCCGCAAGGCGCTGCCTCAGACTCCGGGCCGCGGTGAGATCGAGGAAAACGTCGCCCGGGAGCCAGCCAAGACGATGATGGGGGCAGGACAATAGGAGGGAATTCCGATGCTCGATCTTTCCCGCGAGCGCCGTCGGATGGTCGATGTTCATCTCGGCCGCCGCGGCATCCATGATCGGGAAATCCTGGCGGCGATGCGCGAGGTCCCCCGCGAAGTCTTCGTGGATCCCGGCTACGAGGAATTCGCCTATGAGGATGGACCGCTGCCGATCGCGGAAGGCCAGACGATATCGCAGCCTTACATCGTTGCCTTCATGCTGGAGATGGCGGAAATCGGCCCGGGCGACCAGGTGCTCGAGGTGGGCACAGGATCGGGCTACGCAGCCGCCGTCATGAGCCGGATCGTCGACCATGTCTACACGATCGAACGCCACACAGCGCTGGCCGAAACCGCACGGCACCGCTTTCAAAGACTAGGCTACGACAACATCGAAGTTCGGACCGGCGACGGCACCAGAGGCTGGCCGGAAGCGGCGCCCTTCGATGCCATCGTGGTCGCGGCGAGCGGGCCGGGCGCGCCGCTGGCCTTGCAGCAGCAGCTCGACGTCGGCGGCAGGCTGGTCATCCCGGTGGGCGACGATCCCGACGAGCAGCGCCTGCTCAAGGTAACCCGCACGGGCGCCTCGACCTACAGCGAGGAGGATTTCGGCGGGGTGCGGTTCGTCCCGCTCATCGGCGAACAGGGCTGGCGGGAGGAAAGCCGCCCGGCGACTGTCCGCGCGATTCCACTGGCGCGCCAGCGCAGCCTCCCGGAAATGATCGCCGCGGCCGCCGAGCCGCTGCCCGACTTCAACGATCCCGGCTTTGCCGAACCGTTCGACCGCTTCGCGGACCGGCGGATCGTCTTGCTCGGCGAAGCCAGCCACGGCACATCCGAATTCTACCGGGCGCGCGCGGCAATCACCAAAAGGCTGATCGAGAGACACGGCTTCACCATCGTGGCGGTGGAGGCCGATTGGCCCGATGCGGCTGCGATCGACCGCTATGTTCGCGGTAAGAGCACTTCCGCTGGCGCCGAGCGACCCTTCCTGCGCTTTCCGACCTGGATGTGGCGCAACACCGACGTCGCGGCATTCGTGGAGTGGTTGCGCGAGCACAATGACATGGTCAAGGCACTCCAGCCGCAAGCAGGCTTCTATGGCCTCGACATCTACAACATGCGCGCCTCGATCGCCGCCGTCCTGGAGTATCTCGACCGCGCAGACCCGGAAGCGGCAAAGGTTGCGCGCGAGCGCTATGGCTGCCTGACGCCTTGGCAGACCGAGCCGTCGACCTATGGCCGCGCCGCGCTGACCAGGGGTTACCGCGAATGCGAGGAAGCGGTTCTCGAACAATGCCGCGAGATGCTGGCGAGGCAGCTTGACGATACCGGACAAGACGGCGACGACCTCTTCGACGCCGCGCAGAATGCCCGTCTCGTCGCCTCCGCCGAGCATTATTACCGCACCATGTATTATGGCGGCCCGCAATCCTGGAATTTGCGCGATACTCATATGTTCGAAACGCTGGAGCATATCCTCGATGCGCGGGGCCCCAAGGCGAAGGCTGTCGTTTGGGCGCACAATTCGCATATCGGCGACGCGCGCTACACCGAAATGGGCATCTCGCGCGACGAAGTGAATATCGGCCAGCTCTGCCGGCAGAAGTTTGGCGATGCCGTGGCACTCATCGGCCTAGGCACGCATGCAGGCACCGTCGCGGCAGCGACCGACTGGGACGGAGACATGGAAATCAAGTCGGTGCGGCCTTCTCGCGAAGACAGCTACGAGCGGCTCTGCCACGACGCCGGCATTCACCGGTTCCTGCTTGACCTCGGGCACGACCCGGACCTGCGCGACCGCCTGACCGAGCGCCGGCTGGAACGATTCATCGGGGTGATCTACCGGCCGGAAACCGAACTGCACAGCCACTATGCCGACGCCTCGCTGGCGCGGCAGTTCGATGCCTTTGTGTGGTTCGATGAAACCAACGCGGTCACGCCGCTCGGACCCGAGCACGCTGCCGAAGGCGTGCCGGAAACCTATCCATTCGGCGTCTGACGCCGGAACATTCGGCATCCCTTCCAGTTTGGGAGGCCATAGCAATTCCAGGAAAAGCGTGAGCGGTTTTCCGTCCGGAATTGCGTAAATCAAAGAGGTAGTGCGTTTCACCGTTTCCGTGAAACGGTGAAACGCACTAATCGAGGAACAGCCATGAGCGGAAACCAGCACCCGAAATCGAAAAGACCGAGCGACGCCGATATGGAGAACGATCCCGGCATTGGAACCTCCAAGGGCACCATCAAGGAAGGTGACGAGTTGGAGCATGGCGAGAACACGGTCGAGGGAGATGTCGAGAACGACACCACCTCAACGGGCGGAATCAACCCGCGTCAGAAAATTCGCACGAACAAGTAGACTGTTTTCGCCCTCGCACCCGACCGTGCCAGCGGCCATCGGCATGGGCGGGATTCCAAAGGCGACGTTCCCCGACGCTTTGCAAACGCACTTAATCCATTCGAATCCAATGGAACAAACCTCTCAGCGCTCGATTGGGGCAGACAAGCGCCAACGTCAGGCGCGACAGGAGGAAAGCATGGACCGGGAAGAACGCATCAGGCAACGCGCCCACGAGATCTGGGAACGCGAAGGCCGCCCCGATGGGCGTGAGCAGGAGCACTGGGATCAGGCCGTCCAGGAGATCGAATCGGAAGGCTCGGAAGCCGAGCGCGGCCCGGTGACACCGGATCCCGCGGTTGGCGTCGGCTCGGATCCGGCCACCAACAAGCCCGGCGGCTGAAGGCACGGCGACCAGCAATGCGTCGTATCGGTACACTTGTCGCGGCTCTGCTGATCGTGCTGATCGCCCTTTGGCTTTGGGCTGACCAGAACAACAGACGCCCCAGCGGCGGCGCCCAGCAGCCGTCGCCGCACGCTATCGACCAAGGTGGCTGAGGTACGGCCAGCCTCACCGGCTGCCGTGTCGCGCTTCAGTTTGCAGCCTCGCGATCGAGCATGTCCGGATCTTTCCAGATCGGCGCCACCCCGCCTGGAATAGCGCGCTCGCGCGGAGCCTGCACTGATCTCAGCCGTGTCGTCCGGCGACCCCGTGCTCGCCGGACGACCGGCTTTTCAATGCACCAAACGGCTTCTGAGCCAGGCGAGATTGCCTTTTACGATCCTGCGAACTCGCGCGGCGGCCCAACTCGCTGCATCGTGGCGCCGGCATGACAGCTGCAGACGACATCATGCAGTTGCCAATCGGACAATTCAAAGAAGCGCCTCGTCCGGAGCGATCAGATATTCATCTTCGATGATCAGTGCCAAGGGCGTCCGCATCTCGGCCTCCGTTAGCCTACCGTGCCCCTCCTTGGCTCGGACTCGCGATTGTTCTCAGCGTGCCCGCCAGGAAAGCGCGGGATGTGTTGCTGCGCCGCGGTTGCGGCGCTGCCGATGGGATTTGGACCAGCCTGCTCCTTGCCGAGACGGAGTTCTATCACGTCAGGGCTCGACAAGGCGGCGCGCGCCTCGAAGAGACGAAGAAACTCCGGTCTGAGCCCATCGCCCCGTGAATTTGCAAGCATATGCAGTGACATGAAGGGATGCATCATCATACCTTTCACAGACGCCGCCTTCCCTCACATCGCGGTGGTTGCCCTTTCCTGCCTTGCTTCTTCGAAATCGACGGCCAAGACGACATCACCGCCGCCGCCATAAACCCGAACCGCCCAGCCGTCCTGACGCGGTTCAGCCGCATCGTCGAGCAGATCGATCGCCGAGCGCACCGCTTCATGGCGAGCAGCTTCGAGGTCGGGCAATTCAACGCCTTCGACCCGCCTCACACTGCCGCCATCGCGATATTCGAATGTGTACGGACCCACCTTGCCGTCCGGTTCATCTCGTTCTGCCGGGTAGCTGAATGCCGCGCACTGAAGCATCATCTCTCTGGCGCGATCGATAAGCGCGGCGTCGCCAAGCAACGGGTCGGACACAATCATGGTGACAGCGATCCTTTCCCCGCCCTCGCCACGAAACTCGACTGTCGCGCCTTTGGGATCGGCATGTATCGCTGTGTCGAGAACTTGCATTCCGGCCTCGTTGTCCTGCTATCGAGGATACAAGGCTCCCTTGACCCGAAAGTTCCGTCCGAGTTCAAGAATCGATCTCGGCAACCGTGCGCCTGACGTCGCGCGGGCAATGAAGTCGAAGGCGCTTGCTTGATCCCGCCTCCTGCCGTGACGCCCGGTTGGAACAGCGGGGCCGGAAGCAGGTTTGGAAACAAAGGAGGCGCAAATGTCACCCAACCAACGTACATCCGCCGAAGCACGCGGCGAAATCCAGGCCGGCAGGACCCAGGACAAGACGCCCGGATTCGACCCGGCGGCGGCGCCGCAGGAGACAGATGCCGAGGCCGGCGATGTCGCGACTTCCGCTCAGCCGGCCGAGGCGCGCAAATCGAACTTCACCAACCAGGCGAGTTTTGCCGACGCGATGCGACAGCCGGAGAACGCGCCCGACCTGCAGCCGCGCAGAAGCGGCCCGGTTCTGGTCATAGTGGCGCTGGTTGTCGTGGCCGCCGTCGCATTTCTCGTCGCCGCGGTCTTTCGCTAGCCGCGAAAGGAACATCGCTCACGGTTCCAGGTTGATAGCGCAGGAGGCTGTTGCGATGCCAAGCTTGAGGATTTTGTTTCGCCGTCTGTGGCGCTGGAAAGCCCAACCCGCAACCGACTCGTCCCCCGTGGATGCCATTGTCCGCCTGCTGCGGGACGCAAACAAGCAGAGCGGCGCGGGTGGCACCAGGTATCAGGATTGAGGCCGACATTGCGGGCGGCCTGACTTGAGCGGACCGGCAACGGACAAAGCCGGCGGCGTGGCTCGTCTTCGAACCGAAGACCTTGGACTGGCACGGTATCGCCACCCTTGCGACCTGGGCAATGACCCTATTGATACAGCGCGCCGAGCACCGCGACACGCAGGCTCTTCAAGCCAAACTGGACGAGCTGATCACATCAAGTCGAACGGCGAGCGACGCTGTCGCGCGTATCGACGAAAAGGAAGCGGAAGAGATCGAAAAGGTGCGGGACAACCACAGGAACATATCGGAGCACACGCGGTTGGACACTTGATGACCCGGCCGACCTTCCCTCCTACGAAAGCGCCACCATCCAAGGCTCGGATCGTCAGGGCGAGACGGTCGCCCCAAGCCGGCAGGAGGATATGATGTCGCTCACCGCGTTCGCGCTCAATTGCACGCTTAAAATGCCGGCGGACGGGGAAGAATCCTCCACCGACAGAATGCTGGCGGAGTTGGCGAAGGCGCTGGCCGCGCATGACGTCGCATGCGAAACCGCCCGCGCTCTTGCCCACAACATCAAGCCCGGCGTGCTCTCCGATATGGGCGAAGGCGACGACTGGCCGAAGCTGCGGGAAAAGATCCTGGCCGCCGACATCTTCATCCTTGGGTTGCCGATCTGGATGGGGCAGCCGTCGAGCGTGGCCAAGCGTGTGATGGAGCGGATGGACGCTTTCCTGTCCGAGACCGACGACAGCGGACGCATGCCGGCTGCCGGAAAGGTGGCGCTGGTGGCGATCGTCGGCAATGAGGATGGCGCGCATCACTGCCATGCCGAGTGCTATCAGGCGCTCAACGACGTCGGCTTCACCGTTTCCGCCAATGGCGGCGTGTACTGGGTTGGAGAAGCGATGGGCGACGTCAACTTCGTCGATCTTCCCGGCACGCCTGAAAAAGTCGTCGGCATGATCAAGATGGCGGCGTCCAATGCCGCTCATCTGGCCGGGCTCTTCAAGACGAAAAACTATGTCGGCGTGCCAGAGGGCGATTGATATCGCTCTCTTATCGTCCGATCAGCGTCAGCCCGAAGAGGATGACGAGCCAAAGCCCGGCGGCCGCAACGGCGAGCCGCGGCAACATGCCTGTCAGATGCATGAACAACATGGCGATCAGGACCGCCTTCGCGGCGGCGATCGCCAGGTTGAGGGCGACATTGAAGCCGCCAAGGTCGAAAAGGGACGAGCCGACCGTCAGTGCCAGCAGCGCGAGCAGGCCGAGATAGCCGAAGGTGAGTTTGCGCAGTTCGCTCATCGGTTGATCAGGTAAAGGACGGGGAACATGAACACCCAGATGATGTCGACAAAGTGCCAGTAGAGGCCGACGGCCACGACCCGGCGCAGCCGGTTGGCAGGGCTGGCGGTCCGCCAGAGCGCGACCATGCCGGCGATGACGACGATGCCGCCGATCAGGTGCAGCGCGTGCAGCGAGGTCATCGCGAAATAGAGGCCGAAGAAGAATTCGGCGTGGGTCGGATCCGGCCCGGCATAGCGAAACGGCAGGCCAAGGAGCGGAGCCAGGCCTTCACCGATTTCCTTGCCATATTCGATGCCTTTCACGGCCAGGAAGCAAATACCCAGCGCAGATGTCGCGGCCAGCGCCCAGACCGTAGCGCGCCAGCGTCTGTGAAGCGCAAGCATATGGGCCAGCGCCATGGTGAAGCTGCTGGTGATCAGCACGGCGGTGTTGAGGGTACCGATCGGCAGCGAAAGATGTTTCGATGCTGCCGCGAAGGCGGGGCCGAAATCGATATGCGCGACGAGGAAGACCAGGAAGATCGCGCCGAACAGCATCGCCTCGGAGCCGATGAACACCCACATGGCAAAATTGTCGGCGCGCCGTTCGCGCTGCGGGGTGTCGAAGGCGACGCTCTCGGTCCCGCTCATCCGCCTGCCTCCAGATGCGGACTGAAGCGTTCGTGCTCAAGCCCCTTCATGTCGTAGGCATAGGCCGGTCGGGTCACAACCGGCATCGTCTCGAAATTATGCGGCGGCGGCGGCGAGCCTGTCTGCCATTCGAGCCCGGTGGCGTTCCACGGATTGTCGGTCGCGCGAGCGCCGCGAAACAGCGACCAGCCGAGATAGAACAACGGCATCAAATAGCCGATCGCCAGCACCACCGCGCCAGCCGACGACAGCACGTTCCAGAATTGGAACTCCGGCGGATAGGTATGATAGCGCCGGGGCATGCCGTCGAAGCCCAGCACATATTGCGGGAAGAAGGTCAGGTTGAAGCCGACGAAGGTGACGGTCGCCGCGATCCGCCCCGCCGTTTCCGAATACATGCGGCCGGTCAGCTTAGGCCACCAGAAATGCAGGCCGGCCATATAGGCGGTCACCATGCCGCCGACCATGATGTAGTGGAAGTGCGCGATGACGAAGTAGGTGTCGTGGACATGCACGTCGACCGCGAGCGACGCAAGGAAGAGCCCCGCCAGCCCGCCGAAGGTGAACAGCGCAAGGAAGAACAGCGCGTAAAGCATCGGCGTCTCGAAGCTGATCTCGCCCTTGCGCAGCGTCAGGCTCCAGTTGAAGACCTTGATCGCCGACGGGATCGCGACGCAGAAGGACAGGAACGAGAATACCACGCCGGCATAGGAAGATTGCCCGCTGACGAACATGTGGTGGCCCCAGACCAGGAAGCCAAAGACGGCGATCGCCATCGACGACATCGCCACGGCCTTGTAGCCGAACAGCGGCCGGCGGCTGAAACAGGGCAGCACCTCCGACACCACGCCCATGCCTGGCAGGATCATGATGTAGACCGCCGGGTGCGAGTAGAACCAAAAGAGATGCTGGAAGAGCAGCGGATCGCCGCCGAGATCGGGATTGAAGATGCCGATGCCGAACACACGCTCCAGCACGATCAGGATCAGCGAGGCGGCGAGCACCGGGGTCGCCAGCACCATCACCAGGCTGGTGGCGTAGAGCGTCCAGACGAAGATCGGCAGGCGGAACCAGGTGAGCCCGGGCGCGCGCAGCGTGTGCACGCTGACGATGAAGTTGATGCCGGTCATGATCGTCGAGAAGCCGACGATGAAGACGCCGAACGCCGCGGTCGAAACCCAGCCATTGGCATAGAGCGTCGACAGCGGCGTGTAGAACGTCCAGCCGGTGTCGACGCCGCCCGCCACCACCGCAAACAGCGCGAACAAGCTGCCGAAGATGAAGACATACCAGCTGGCGAGGTTCAGCCGCGGGAACGCGAGGTCGCGCGCGCCGATCATCAACGGCAAAAGGAAATTGCCCAATGTCGCCGGGATCGACGGCACCAGGAAGAACCAGACCATGATGATGCCGTGCAGCGAGAACAGCCGGTTGTAGACATCGTCGGAGACGAGGTCGCCGGCCGGTGTCGCAAGCTCGATGCGCATCAGCACCGCCATGGCGCCGCCGAGGAAGAAGAAGGTAGTCAGCGAGATCAGGTAGAGCCATGCAACGCGCTTGTGGTCGGTGGTCAGCAGCCACGCGCGAGGCCCGCTCCCCTCCCCCAAATACGTGCCCTGCATCGCCACGTTGGTCATGGCATGGCTCCAGCCGTTGGTTGCGGCGAAAGCGACTTCAGATAAGCGAGCAGCATCTGCAGTTCGCCTTCGTCGATCAGGCCGTCGAAGCTCGGCATGACCGGTTCATAGCCCGCCGCGATTTCCTTCTTCGGATTGAGGATGGAGTCGCGCAGATAACGCTCGTCTGCGATCACCGTCTGCTGGTTGTCGAGCGCCACCGGCCGGCCGAAGATGCCGTCAAGCGACGGCGCCCGCACCTTGCTGCTCGCGCCATGGCAGCCCGAGCAGCCCAGCGCGCGAAACAGTTTCTCGCCGCTCGCGGCAAGCGTCTCGCCTTCGCCCTGGCTGTTCAGCCACGCGGCATATTGCTCGGGCGCCATCACGGTCACCCAGCCGCCCATTTCGGAATGCTGCGTGCCGCAATATTGGGCGCAGAACAGGTGGTAGCGGCCTGGCTCGGTGGCGATGAACCAGATATGCGTCGTGCGGCCCGGCACCGCATCCTGCTTGATACGGAACGCCGGCACGTAGAAGGAGTGGATGACGTCCTGTGAGGCGAGCGACACCACGACAGGTTTGCCGACGGGAACATGCAATTCGTTGATCTCGCGCTGGCCGCCTGGCTGCCTGAACTCCCACATCCATTGCTTGCCGAGTCCGGTGATCTCGAGCGCGTCCGCCGGCGGATGGTCGCGGCGAACGAAAAGCGTGGCGCCCCAGCCGAAGAAGATGAAAGCGACGATCAGGCTGGCGATCGTCCAGCTCATTTCCAGCGGCAGGCTGCGGGAACGCTTGCCCGTCCGATCCGCCTGTGAGCCGACGCGGTATTTCACCGCGTAGCCGACGACCAGTCCGGTCAGCGCCAGTCCGAGAACGACGGAAAAAGCAAGCAAAGTGTAAAACAGCGCATCGACCTGGCCGGCTTCCGAGGAAGCCTCCTGCGGGAAGAAGGGAATGCCGAAGCTCACCTTGCCCTCCCCCAGCTTTGCCAGAGCACGGTTGCGCCGAGGCCAAGCAGCGTTGCCAGGCTCGCGACTTTCAGCGCCGCCCAGATCGCCGGCGTGTACTGGCCTTTCGAACTGTCGAAGCCGGCGCAGAGCAGGAAGATGTGATCGGCAATCGACCCAAGCCTGTTCTCCGACGCTTCGACCAGCGCGAGCTTGAGATCGCGCGGCGTGAAGGTCAGCGCCGGCAGCACCTGTGAAATCCGGCCAGACGGCGTAAGTGCTATGACCGCGATCGGATGGACGAACTGATCGATGCCTTTGCGCCGGTCGAAGGTGATGCCCGCCTCGCTGGCAAGCGTAGCGCCTGCGCCATCGCTGCTGGTCAGGAAACGCCAGGCGGGCAGGCCTGCCGGACCGGCGGCGGAAGCGATGTCATCTTGCGCCGTGGCCGCGTCGGCCGGGGTCTCCTCGGGATCGATCGAGATGAACAGCGCGCGGTAGTCTGCCGGCCGAAGCGATGTCTTGTTCAGGTCGGAGGCAACGGCCTGCTGGGTGACGCCGCACAGGTTCGGGCATTTGTCGTAGCCGAAGATGACAAGCGCCGGACGGCCGCCCAGCGTTTCGCCCAGCGTCAGCTTCCGGCCGCTGGCGTCGATCAGTTCGCGGTCCAGCGTCAGCTGTGCGCCGAGCTTTGGATCGAATGTCGGTCGCTCGGCGGCAGGGGCCGCGCCGGCAACGAACAGACAAAGGGCGGCTAACAAGCTTCTCATCGCCCTGCCCCGCTTTGCTGTCGGCAATTCTGGGCCTGCGGAGCGCGGGGAACGGCCGCTGTGACCAGGGCGCAGTCATCGGCTCCAGTGGTTGCGGATCGCTGCTGCGACCAATCCGGCAAACCGTTGCTGACAATTGCCCACATGGCGTCGTCGATCGGAATACGGGCGATGCCGGCATTGCGGTCGACCCAGCCAAGCATTTTGAGCTGGCGATCCTCCTCGGCGCGAAGACTTGCCAGGTCCTGCCTTGGCGCGGTCTGCAGATCGGGGCTTTCCGGACTGGTTTCCGTCGGAACCGGCAGCCATGTCGGCGTGGTGTTGAAGGCGAGCTTCATGCCGATCGCGGCCAAGGCGATGAACAGCAGCAGCCCGCCACCGAAAGCGAGCAGCATCCGCGGCTGGACATCGCGCGTCTCGGGATGGCGGTGCGCCTTAGCCATGGGCTACCTCCCGCCTCCACCAGACGATCCTGTCTGCCCGGCGGAGCAGGAAGAGGAACAGCGCAAGCCACAGCCCACCCAGTCCCACCCAGGCGACCGCATCATGCCAGAGCGCTAGCAGACCGCCGGAAAAGAGCGGTGGCCGTATACGCCAGAACACATCGGCGAAATGGCCTGCAAGAGCTGCCCCCGCCAGCCAGACCAGGCCGTCATGGCTGCGCTTGAGCCGTCGGCCGAGCGAGCCTGTGAACGCAGCCGCCTGCAAGGCAATCAGCAGCCACAGCAGATACCGCCAGCCCCCCGTCGCGCGACTGATGTACCACCCGATCTCGTCGGGCAGGTCGCCGCCCCAGACGACAACCCACTGCATGAAGACGAGGTAGATCCAGGTCAGCAGGAAGCCCAGCTGCATGTTGGCAAGGTCCTCGCTAAGCGCGACATCTTCCTCGCCACCGGGTATGACCTCCACTGCCCGTCTTGCGGCCAGCACAAGGATCGCCAGGGCGAAAGCTCCGACGACTTCGGCGGAGGCCTCACAAAGCGCGTAGATGGTCGAGGTGAATTCCGGCTCGATCGAAAGCATCCAGTCGATGGCAAAGACGCTGACGGCAAGCGCGTGGAGGATCAGGCCAAGAGCATATTTCCTCCCGTTGCCAGCTTTCTCGGAATCCTCTGAAGTCGAGCCGAGCACCACCCATGTGAGAACGAGCCAGATCGCCGCGCAGACAGCGAAGCGCAGCAGGAAGAACGGCACGTTGAGATAAGCAAGCTTCTCTCGAACCTTCTCAGAAAGCATCGCGGAATCCGCGCCGGCCCATGGGAAGATAAGGTCGAGTCTCATCAGCACCGGCAGGAGCAAGATAAGCGCGAGCGGCAGCATCGCGATCATGACCCGCAAAGGCTGGCGGACCGCCTCGCCCCAGCGTCCGCCGGTCAGCCCGTGCACCATCAATATGGTCAGCGCGCCGAGCGGCAGGCTGATCGCGAAGATAGCTACCGCGACCCAGGCGCCCAGCATTGCTTTGGCATCGAGCGATGCGCCAAGAACGCACAGGACAAGTCCCGCGACGCCGACCGCCACAAAACCCTGCTCCAGGCGGCTCATGGCGATGCCTCCGCTTCAAGCCGCGTGCGCAGGCTTTGCGGAAGTTCGGCGACTGGAGCGGCGCGCGAATATTGCAGCGCGCGGATATAGGCGACGATCGCCCAGCGGTCCTGCGGCGGCACGCGCGCCGCATAAGAATACATCGCGCCGTAGCCGTTGGTGATGACGTCGTAGAAGTGGCGGTCCGAGGCCTTGCGCAGCGCATCCTGATGGTAGCTTGGTGGCGCCGGAAAGCCGCGCTGGACGATCATGCCGTTGCCGTCGCCGGTGCGGCTGTGACAGGGCGAACAGAATATGTCGAAACGCTGCTGGCCGCGCTGTAGCAGCTCGGTCGTGATCGGATAGGGGATTTTGTCCGGGACAGGCGAAAGATCGGCGTCGCGTGTGACAGTGCCCGTGACCGGCGTGCGTGCCGACATGCCGTCGGCGAATTGGCTGCTCGCCTCCAGCGGATCGTAGCGCGGCTGGTCCTCCATGTCCTGCCGGCAGCCGGCGACAGCCAGCGCTCCGAGCAGAAGCGTTAGGCCGAGACGGCTCACGCTTCGACCTCTTCGACCGTCTCGGCACCGAGCCGCGTCAGTTGGCCCCGGGTCACGCCCTTCCGGTATTTCGGATCGGCCGCTTCGATCAGCAGATAGAACTTGCCGCCGCGGGCATAGCTGAAGCTCTCGGCGTTGAAGACCGGATGATGGTAGCGGGGCAGGCCGTTGGCCGCGAGCACACCCAGAAAGCCGGCGAAGGCTGCGCCGAGAATGCCGGCCTCGAAGGCGATGACGACGAAAGGCGGCCAGGAATGCAGCGGCCGGCCGCCGACATTGATGGGATAGTCGATCTCGACGGAGTACCAGATCAGCGCATAGACAAGAGCGGCGCCGGCAATGCCGCCGGCGAGCACGGCCCAGGGCAGGCGCGTGGCGCGGATTTCCAGTATCTCATCCAATTCCTTCAGCGGAAACGGCGAGAACGCATCCATGCGCCGGTAGCCGCGCTCGCGCATGCCGCGGGCTGCCTCGATAAGCGCTTCGGGTGCGGCAAACGCAGCCACGAGACCGTAGAGGCTCATCTGAGCTTGCCCTCCTCCTCAGCCAGTTCCTCGACCTCGAAGATGGTGATCGCCGGCAGGATGCGGATAAACAGGAAGACCAGCGCGAAAAAGGTGCCGATCGAGCCGAAGAGGATGCCGAAGTCGAGCCAGGTCAGCGACTGCTCGCCCCAGGCAGACGGCAGGTAGTCGCGGCTCGGCCCCGTCACGACGATGATGTAGCGTTCGATCCACATGCCGATGTTGATGGCAATGGCGATCGCGAACAGCAGCGGCATGTTGCGGCGGATGCGTCTGAACCACAGCAACTGCAGCACGCCACAGTTCAGGCCGAGCATCGTCCAGAACAGCGGCGCATAGGGACCTAGCGCGCGCTGCGCCATCATGGCGCGTTCGTAGGGCTCGCCCGAATACCAGGCGAAGAATGCTTCGGAGACATAGCCATAGGCGACGACCATGCCGGCGGCGATCATCAGCTTGGCGGCATTGTCCATATGCCTGACCGTGATCAGGTCCTCGACCGAAAAAGCCCAGCGCAGCGGAATGGCGATGGTGAGCACCATGGCGAAGCCTGAGAGCAGCGCGCCGGCGACGAAATAGGGCGGGAAGATCGTCGAGTGGTAGCCGGGCGTGATGGCGAAGGTGAAGTCGAGCGAGACGATCGAGTGGACCGAAACGACCAGCGGCGTGGCCAGGGCGGCTAGCAGGAAATAGACGACCTGATAGCGCGACCAATGATAGGCCGAGCCGCGCCAGCCAAGCGCCAATATGCCGTAGAAGAGCTGCGCCGGCCTTGCTCTCGCGCGGTCGCGCAGCACCGCCAGATCCGGCAGCAGACCCATATACCAGAAGAGCAGCGAGACGGTCGCATAGGTCGCGATCGCCGCGAAATCCCAGACGAGCGGGCTGCGCCATTGCGGCCAGTTCATATGCACATTGGGCAGCGGCAGCAGCCAGTAGAAGAACCACGGTCGGCCGAGATGCAGGATCGGGAACAAGCCGGCCATGGCGACGGCAAACAGCGTCATGGCTTCGGCGAAGCGGTTGATCGAGGCGCGCCATGGTTGGCGCAGCAGCAGGAGCACCGCCGAGATCAGCGTGCCGGCATGGCCGATGCCGATCCACCAGACGAAGTTGGAGATCATCGTGCCCCAGGCCACCGGAATGTCGATACCATAGGCGCCGACACCGACGGCGATCAGGTAAGTGATCGAATAGAGCAGCAGCAGGACGAGCAGGAAGCAAAGGAAGAACGCCGTCCAGAAATGACGCGGCAGGCGGCCGTTGAGCACGATCGAGCCGATGCGCCCACTGATCTCGGGAAAGTCGTGACGGCCGCGCAGGACAGCCGAGCTGTTCGCGCCGGCTTCAGCCATCGGTCGCCTCGCTTGGTCTGGCAAGCCTGCCGTTCGGATTGGAGATTTTGCCGAGATAGGAGGTGCGCGGCCGTGTGTTCAGCTCCTCCAGCAGCGCGTAGTTCTGCGGCGCGCTTTTCTCCCGAACGACCTTTGCGTCTTTCCTGTTGCGATCACCGAAGGTGATGGCCTGGGTTGGGCAGGCCTGTTGGCAGGCGGTGACCACTTCGCCATCGGCGATGTCGCGATTTTCGATCTGCGCCTGGATGCGCTTGGCGCTGATGCGCTGGATGCAGTAGGTGCATTTCTCCATCACGCCGTGCGAGCGCACGCTGACGTTCGGATTGTGCACGCCCTGCTCCGGCCCAGCTTCGTCCTTGTCGAACGACTGGTGGTCGAGGAAGTTGAAGCGCCGCACCTTGTAGGGGCAGTTCTGCGAGCAATAGCGCGTGCCGATGCAGCGGTTGTAGACCTGCGCATTCAGCCCATCATGCGTATGCACGGTGGCGTTGACCGGGCACACCACTTCGCAGGGCGCCTTTTCGCAATGCATGCACGGCACCGGCTGGAAAAAGGTCTCGGGCGCGTCGAGCGGACCGGCATAGTAGCGATCGACTCGCAGCCAGTGCATCTCGTGGCCGCGCTCGCATTCCTCCGGCCCGACCGGCGCGATGTTGTTCTCTGCCTGGCAGGCCGAGACGCAGGCCATGCACCCGATGCAGGCCGAAAGATCGATCGCCATCGCCCAGGCTTCCTGGTCGTAACGCCAATCGGGATAGAGCGATTCCGTCGGCGCCGGCGGCACATCCTTGCGGACGAAATCCGAGTTCTGCCGGAATGCGTCGAGCGAGGCGTGGCGCACGATGGCGCGACCTTCCATCGCCTGGTGTTGCTGCGTGGTGATGACGCGCATGCTGTTCTTGCGGGGTGCGATCGCCGCGCCGGTCGCGAACCATTCCGAACCACGGCGCAAATGGAAGGCGTCGTAGCCTTCCGACAGCGCGGCAACGGAACCGACCTTTCGCCCGAAGCCAAAGGAAAGCGTTATCGTTTCGTCCGGATGGCCGGGCGCGATCCAGGCCGGTCCATCGACGTCCGCGCCATTTGAGGCGACATTGATGACATCGCCGTTTTCGATTTTCAGTCGCTCGGCAGTGGCGGGCGATATGAGCGCAGCATTGCCCCACACGATCTTGGTCAGCGGTCGCGGCAGCTCCTGCAGCCACGACGCATTGGCAAAGCGGCCGTCACGCAGCCACGGATCAGCGACGAAGCGGACCTCGATGCCATTGCCCGCGTTTGCCGCCGTCTTCAGTCCCGCCAGATCCGGCGGCACTGTAACGGATGCCGGCCTGGCGGCACTGTTCGCTATAACACCGTCGCGCAGAGCCTTTCTCCACGTGTCATCATCGAGCTCTGCCCAATGCTGCCGGACAAGCGACAGCGGATCAGTCTGGAATTGGCCGCCAAGCACGGCGAGCAGCTCATGCCCGGTCTTGCCATCGTAAAGCGGCCTGATCAGCGGCTGCACCAGCGAGGCCGTGCCGTCATAGGCTCGGATGTCGCTCCAGCTCTCGAGTTCATGCGCCGCAGGCACATGCCAATGCGCCAGGAATGCCGTCTCGTCGCGATAGAGCCCCTGATGGACAAGCAGCTTCAGGCCGGAAAAGGCTTTGCGCACATCGAGGCCTGCCGGCGCGGTGTGCAGCGGATTTGCGACGAGCACGATGACCGCGTCGATCGCCCCGTGGCCAATCGCTTCGCACATCGCCTCCAGATCGCCATCGACCTGCAGCGCATCCGGCGCCGCGATAAACTCCATCGTATTGCCGAGCGCGCCAAGCCTCGCATTGGCGGCAAACGCGGCAGTGTGAACGAACACGCTCTGATGCGCACCCGGCACGACCAGTGCGTTGCGGCCGGCTGCCTTCAGATCATCGACCAGCGCATTCATCCATGGCGCGTCGATCGGAGTCTGGTCGATTGGCGCTACGGGCGCCCCGGCTTGGCCTTCCAGCGTGGCATGAAGCCCGGCAGCCACGGCTTCGACCTCACTCGGCCGTATCGCTATCTTATGATCGGCCGCCGCGCCGGTGATCGTCGGCGTCGATTCCACCGCATAAAGCCGGCTCATCCCGTCGTTCGGGCTGCGCACGCGTCGCCGCGCGGCGAAGTCGCGCGCATAGGCGAGCCGCCCCGGCCCCTCGCCCAGGAAATCGGCGTCGAGACTGACGATCGTTTCGGCACGATCGAAGCGGTAGACCGGCGTCAGCGCCGATCCGAACAGTGCATGTGACGCCTCCGCCGCCGCAGATATCGCCAACGGGTCGTGACGATGGATTTTCAGTTTCGGATAGCGTGCCCGCAGCGCATCCAACTGCGCCGCAAGAGTCGGCGAGGTAGTCGCTTCAACCAGCAGGGCTCCGCCCTGTCCTTGTGAGGCCGTCCAGCGCGAGACGAGTGCCGCCATGTCCTTGAGGAAATCGCCATAGGATGCCGGCTGTCCATCCTTGAGCGGGGTGCGCGAGCGATCAGGGTCGAACAGCGTCAGCACCGCCGCTTGCATCACCGCGTCGGTTGCGCCGCGCGACGCCGGATGATCCGGATTGCCCTCCACCTTGGTCGGCCGCCCTTCATGGCTCTCGACGATGGCGCCGATGCCGAAGCCGTCGCTCGACAATGTTGTCGCGTAATAGGCCGGCTTGCCGGGGATCAGCATTTCCGGCTGGCGCACATAAGGCACGATGCCTTCCGCCCTGCTGCAGGCGGCCAGCCCGGCAAGCGACAGCGAAGCGCCCATCAGCTTCAGCAGCGTGCGCCGGTTCGGCCTGGCCGGCAGGCGCTCCGCGATTGCCGGAAATTCGGCTTCGACGAAGCGCCGGAATTCCACGGTGCCGGCAATCTCGTCGAGGCTGCGCCACATCTCGCGGCCGCTCGTCAGCCGTCGGCGCAACGCTGCGATGTCGATAGCGGGCTGCGCCTTTCCTTCAGCGATGGCAGACATAGCAATCCGTCATCGTCTCGGGATGGATGTCGAGCATGCCGATAAGCTGTCGCCTGATCTCGGCGATGTCCTCAGGTGGCTGCCAGTGCATCAGGAACACGTCCCGTGGCGGACGCAGATTGGGTCCGGGATTGCGATGACAGCCGAGGCACCATTCCATGCTCAGCGTATGCGCTCGCCTGGTCAGCGGCATCTGGTCGACCTCGCCATGGCAGGTCTCGCAGGCGACGCCCTTATTAACGTGTATGGCGTGATTGAAGAACACAAAGTCGGGTACGCTGTTGACGCGCTGCCATTCGATCGGCTTGCCGCTGGCCAGGCTTGCGCGCACGGGCGCCAACATCTCGGCGTTGGTGAAAAGCTGCGAATGACAGGTCATGCAGACTTCGGTCGCCGGCAGACCCGCCGAAGACGAGGTCTCGACACCGTTGTGGCAATAGCGGCAGTCGATGCCGAGCTGGCCGACATGGTGCTTGTGACTGAACGGCACCGGCTGCGCCAATGGCTCACCTACTCCCGTTACCAGGTCCGAACGGGGAAGGATTGTCCCGATCGCTGCGGCGATCAGCAGAACTGCACAACTTCCCCAGATGACAAAGCGCGCAACGCCATTGGCGTTTTTCGAGAAGATCTGCGGCATCCCCTCGCCGATTCTGCTGAAGGCAAACTCAGAGTTGACGACACCTAACGGTGCTTTCGCCACGAAGGTTCCGAAGCCGCAAAAGGATCACAGAATGGTGACCGGCAGCGACGGCGGATCCCGAATTTAATCCGCAACCACAGCCGGCTGCATGCGTTCGCCAGATATCACGATCTGTTTCACGCTGGAAAATGCCATGACCGACGCCGCTGCAAACAACCCCCATCGTCCTCTGCGCCATCGCGGTGTCGCCTACTGGTGGAGAGGGCTGGTCGGCATCCTATTGGTCGTTCTCGGCCTGCTGATCGGCTGCGGTGGCGCCTGGCTCGTCGCGCTCGGCGGCTCCTGGTATTATCTGCCCGCCGGCATCGCATTGCTGCTCGCGGGCATTCTGCTGCTCGCAGGAAATATGGCCGGTGTCTGGCTTTACGTCCTGACATGGCTCGCAACGCTTGCCTGGGCCTATTGGGAGGTCGGTCTCGACGGCTGGGCGCTGATGCCGCGCGTCTTGGCTCCCACGATCATCCTCATCTTCGTCCTGCTTGCCGTTCCAGCCTTCCGCGACATCGGCAGCCGAGGCAGCAGGAACGCCGCCTATGTGACAAGCCTGCTGCTGCCGGTCATTGCGCTGGGCGCGTTCGGCTTCCTGCACATCGATGCCTTGGCGCAGTCACCGGCGCAACCGCCGGCGCCTGCCGCGCAGCCCGCGCCGAACGGAACGCCGGCCTCGCAGGACACCGCGACCCATCAGGCCGGCAATGACTGGCCGGTCTATGGCGGATCGGAACTGGGGACGCGCTATTCGCCGCTGAACCAGATCACCGCGGCCAATGTTTCCAAGCTCACCCGCGCCTGGTCCTTCCACACCGGCGACATGCCGAACGAAGCGACCAAGGACCTCTACTCGCCCGAAAACACGCCGCTCGAGATCGGCGGCCATCTCTATGCCTGCTCGGCCAAGGACATCATCATTTCCGCCGATGCCCGCAGCGGCAAGGAAGAATGGCGTTACGACCCGAAGGTCCCCGACGACGCCATACCCTATGGCGCGAGCTGTCGCGGTGTTGCCTATTTCGCCGTGCCGGACGCCAAGGCGGATCAAGCCTGCGCGACAAGGCTTCTCATCGGAACACTGGACGCGCGCCTGATCGCCATCGATGCCAAGACCGGCAAACCCTGCACGGACTTCGGCCAGCAGGGCGTCGTCGACCTCACGCAAGGCATCGGCGAGACGGTACCCGGTTGGTATTCTGTCACCGCGCCGCCAACCATCGTGCGCGGTATCGCGGTCGTCGGTGCGCAGGTCAAGGATGGCCAGGCCGAGAACGCGCCTTCGGGCGTCGTCCGCGGCTATGACGCCACCACCGGCAAGCTCGCCTGGGCATGGGACATGGGCCATCCCGATCGGACGGGCGCGCCGCCTGCCGGCGACACCTACACGCGTGGCACCCCGAACATGTGGACCGTCGCGGCCGCCGATCCGCAACTCGGCTATGTCTACCTGCCGCTCGGCAATGCCGCCGTCGACTACTATGGTGTCGATCGCAAGGATTTCGAGAACCAGTTCAACTCATCGATCGTCGCCGTCGATGTCACGACGGGCAAGCCGGCCTGGCATTTCCAGACGGTGCATCACGATCTTTGGGACTACGACCTCGGCTCACAGCCGACGCTCGTCGATTTCTCGACCGTGACCGGCAAGATCGCCGCCATCATCGTGCCCAGCAAGCAGGGCCAGATCTACGTGCTCGACCGCAAGACCGGCAAGCCGCTCTTCCCGGTCGAGGAGCGCAATGTGCCCTCGGGCGGCGTCGAACCGGACAAGCTCTCCAAGACGCAGCCCTATTCAGGCTACGCGCATCTCGACCAGCCGGTGCTGACCGAAAAGGACATGTGGGGCATGAGCCCGCTGGACCAGCTCTACTGCCGCATCCAGTTCCATCGCGCCTCCTATCAGGGCGAGTACACCCCGCCGACGGTCGACCGGCCCTTCATCGAATATCCCGGCTACAATGGTGGCTCGGACTGGGGCAGCATCGCCGTCGACACCGACAGCGGGGTGCTGATCGCCAATTACAACGACATGCCGAACTACAATCAGTTGATCCCGCGCGAGAAGGCCGACCAGATGGGCTTCAAGCCGATAGACAAGGGCGGCAGCCCGAAAAAGGTGAAGGACATCGGCGATCCGCAGGCCGGATCGCCATACGCCATTGCCGTCAATGCCGGCTGGCGCTTGCCAACGGGCCTGCTGTGCTCGAAGCCGCCCTATGGTCATATCCGCGCGATCGATCTCAAGACCGGCAGGACGCTGTGGGACGAGCCGCTCGGCAGCGCCGACAACAACGGGCCCTTCGGCCTTCCTTCCATGCTGCCGCTGACTATCGGAACGCCGAACAATGGCGGCCCGCTGGTGACGGCCGGCGGCCTGATCTTCATCGCCGCGACCACCGACAACAAGCTGCGCGCCATCGACATCAAGACGGGCAAGGAAGTATGGCACGCCGACCTTCCCGCCGGCGGCCAGACGACGCCGATGACCTATGAGGTCGATGGCAGGCAATACATCGTCATCGCGCCCGGCGGGCATCATTTCATGGAGACGAAAGTCGGCGACGAAGTCATCGCCTATGCCCTGCCTGCGAGCTGAATAGATTTGGGGCCAGGCTCTCAAGCCTTAGCTTTCCCCATCGTTGCTCCGCACCGTCGCCTGCGGCGGCTCGCTCCTGTTCCTCGCCAACCGTCGGCTTCGGCGCCTGGCGAGAAAGTACATCCAGATCAGAATGAGGATGAGAGGGATGCCCGCGACAGGCAGCATCCATATGCCAATGTGAAACATTGGTCTCTCCCGGGGAGATCTTCATCCGACATGGTCAGGCGAGCAGTTGCTCTATCCTGATCGGCAGGTCGCGGATGCGCTTGCCGGTCGCATGGTAGACCGCGCTCGCGACGGCCGCGGCCGTGCCGACATTGCCGAGCTCGCCGAGGCCTTTCACCCCGGCCGGATTGACGGCGTGATCGACCTCCGGCACCAGGATCACCTGCAGGTCCTTGATGTCGGCATTGACCGGAACGAGGTAGTCCTGCAGGTCGCGGTTCACATAGCGGGCATAGCGACTGTCGACTTCGGTCGCCTCGTGAAGCGCCTGGCCGATGCCCCAGATCATGCCGCCCATCAACTGGCTGCGCGCGGTGCGCGTGTTCATGATGCGGCCGGCGGCAAAGGCGCCAACGATGCGCGGCACGCGGATCTCCCTGGTATAGCGGTTGATGCGGACCTCGACGAATTCGGCGCCGAAGGCGTATTTGACGGAGTCCTCGTCCTGGTCCGCGCCATGGAACTCCGGCGTGCCGGCATAGAGCTTCTTCAGCGCCTCGGGCGTCGCGCCCTTCGGCGCAAACTCGACATATTCCTCGATAGCGCCGACCTGCATGGTCTTCAGGACGTCCTCGACCTTGGCCGACGCACCGCCCTTTGCCATGATCTTTCCGTCGGCGAGGTCGAATTCCTCGTTATGGGAACCGGCCAGCGGACCCCCCTCGGCGGTCGCGGCGGCATAGAGCTTGGTGCGGATCGCGTCGCATGCCTTGAGCACCGCCGAGCAGACACTGGCCGTGGAGATCGACCCGCCCGAGACCGGAGCCGGAGGCAGGCTGCTGTCGCCCATTTCGACGCTGATCTTGTCGATGCCGACGCCGAGGCGCTCCGACGCCATCTGAGCGGCCACGGTGCGCACGCCGGTGCCGATCTCGTGCGAACCGCATTGCACCCGAACTTCGCCGTCAGCTGTGAGGCGCACGCGTGCCGCGCATGGCGCTACCGCTGTCGGATAGATGGCCGTGGCGCAGCCCATGCCGATCAGCCAGTCGCCGTCGCGCATCGCGCCGACCTTGGGATCTCGCTTGGCCCATCCGAACGCTTCCGCCGCCTGATCGTAGCACTGGGTCAGCGAGCGGCTGGAGAACGGTTTCTTGCCGATCGGCTCCGTCTTCGGCTCATTGATGCGACGGAACTCGACCGGATCCATGCCGAGCGCCACCGCCATTTCGTCCATGGCGTTCTCCAGCGCGTAGACGTACGGGGTTTCGGGTGGCGAGCGCATATAGCCAGGCGTGTTGCGGTCGGCCTGCACCAGCGAGACATGCGTCAGCACCGAACCGTAGTCATACATCCGGCCAGTCGCCGAGGTGCCGCCGACGACATAAAGGTCCGGCCGCGACGTAACCTCCCAGCCCTCATGCGCGAAAGCGGTGATGCGGCCGTCTTTGCCGGCGCCGATGCGGATGCGGTGCCGCGTTTCGGCCCGATAGGTCTGAATGCCGAAAGCCTGCATGCGGCTGGTCACGCAACGCACCGGACGTCCGAGCCGCTTGGCGGCAACGGCCACGATCGCGGTGCGAGGCGTCATCGGTCCCTTCGAGCCGAAGGCGCCGCCGATGAAAGGGCTGACGATGCGCACCTTGCCGGGATCGATCTTCAATTGCCGGGCGAGCTCGACTTTCCAGCCGGTGACGTTCTGCGAGGCCTCGTGCACGACAAGCTGGTCGCCCTCCCAGAACGCGGTCGTTGAAAACAACTCGATCGGATTGTGGTGCTGGGTAGGCGTCGAATAACGCTGGTCGATCTTGACCGCTGCGGCGGCGTAAGCCGCGTCGAAATCGCCTGCCTTGACGTCCTCCTTGAACAAAGGGCTCTTGCCGGCCGCCGGGACGGTTTTCGTGCCGGGGCTGTCGAAGCTCGCGGTTGGCTTGTCGTCCTCATACTCGGCGCGGATCAGCTGCGCCGCCTCTTCAGCCGCTTCGAAAGTCTCGGCGACGGCAAGCGCGATGATCTGCCCGTCATGGAAGATCGTACGGTCGTGCAATGGGCCGATCGAGGTGGCGCCGGAATTGCCGAATTTCGGTTTGTCGACCTTGTCCATGTCGCCATAGGTGACGATGTCGAGCAGGCCGGGCACCGCGCGGGCTTTGTCCAGATCGAGCTTCGTCACCTTGCCTTTGGCGATGCTGCTGGCGGCCAGCGCGCCATAGGCGATGTTGGCGGTGGGCAAGTCGGCGGGATAGTGCGCCTGCCCGGTGACTTTCAGGCGCGCATCGACCCGCGGCAGCGGTGCGCCCTGGTTCTCTTTGGGTCTTGGAGCAGCTGTGTCCATGGTCACACCTCCATGTCGCGGGCTTCGAGCAGCGCGCGCACCAGTGTTCGCTTGCCGAGTTCGATCTTGAATGCGTTGTGCTGGCGCGGTTGTGCTTCGGCGAAGGCGGCATCCGCCGCAACTCCTGCCGATGCCTCGTCCAGCTTCTTGCTTTGCAGGGCTTCTTCGGCCGCGCGGGCGCGCCAAGGCACCGTCGCCACGCCGCCCAACGCGATGCGCGCTTCACGAACATTGTCGCCGTCGAGGTCGAGCGCAATGGCGGCTGAAGCCAGCGCAAAGGCATAGGATTCGCGGTCGCGAATCTTCAGATAGAGCGAGCGCCGCGCCCATGGGATAGCGGGTACTTCGATGGCGCTGACGATCTCGTCGGCCGCAAGGTCGGTCTCGATATAAGGCGTGTCGCCGGGCTGCCGATGCAACTTCGCGAATGGTAGCTTTCGCGACCCGCGCGAGCCTTCGGCATGAACGACGGCATCGAGCGCGATCAGCGCCTGGGCGAAATCGCCGTGATAGGTGGCGATGCAGGCGTCGCTCGCGCCGAGCACCGCGTGCTGCCGATTGAAACCTTCCATTGCCGCGCAACCCGAACCGGGCACGCGCTTGTTGCAGTGCCAGGACGTCTCGCGAAAATATTCGCAGCGCGTGCGCTGCAGGATATTGCCGGCGAGGCTCGCCATGTTGCGGATCTGGCCGCTCGCGGCCAGCCGCAGGCTGTCGGCAATGACCGGATAGCGGCGCTTGACCTCCGCATGGTCGGCGGCCTCGCCCATGCGCACCAGGGCGCCGAAGCGGATACCATTATCGGTGACCCGGATTTGCCTGAGACCAGGGTCGGCAAGCCGGTTGAGGTCGAGCAGCCGGTTCGGCTCGGCAACACCGAGCTTCATATAGTCGGCAAGATTGGTGCCGCCGGCGATGAACTGCGCATTCGCGCGAGTCGGCTGGTCGTCGTTGGTGGTGAAGCGTGAGGCGATCGCGACCGCAGCGGAAATGTCGGTCGGCTGTTCGTAGACGAAGGGGTGCATGTCACGCTCCCTTCATCTGATCGCGTGCCTGCAGGACAGCGGCGACGATGTTGGGATAGGCGGCGCAGCGACAGATGTTGCCGCTCATATATTCGCGGATGTCATCCTCGGATTCCGCGTGACCCTCATTCACGCAGCCGATCGCCGACAGGATCTGTCCCGGCGTGCAATAGCCGCACTGGAACGCATCATGGTCGATGAAAGCCTGCTGCATCGGATGCAACTTGCCATCGCTGGAGGCGAGCCCTTCGACCGTCGTGATGTCCTTGCCGTCGTTCATCACGGCGAAGCTCAGACAGGATAAAACGCGCTTGCCGTCGACCAGCACCGTGCACGCGCCGCATTGGCCATGGTCGCAGCCCTTCTTGGTGCCGGTCAGTCCGACATGGTCCCGCAACGCATCGAGCAGGCTGGTTCTCGTATCGAGCGACAACTCATAAGCCTGCCTGTTGATCCGCAACGACGTGACGGCTGGTTGCCTCAGTTTCGGCTGGGCTGCGCTCGGCGCCTCGGCCCGTGCATGCGAAGCAAGTAAAGGCGCAGTGGCGGCCGCCGACACCGAACCTGCCATGAAACGCCTTCGACTGAGACCATTATTGGATAGGGCTGAGGGCTGGGACATGGCTCGCTCCTGGGCTGGCTGGGTCCGTGCGCTAACCTTTCAACGAAGCCAATGTTCCCATTGGCCACCCCAAAACCCGCGGCACTTCACGGAAGCGTGACTCCGCCGTTGACGGCTGGATCGTCGCTTGGGTCTCTCAACAGACTGGAACATGCGTCCTGATTAGGAGTTCTTGCCCAAGAGCCACCGGCACATCCAAAGGGCATCATGAAATCGAAACTGGTCGCAGAGACCCCCGGGCAAAGGACATTCGTGGTCGTGCTCGATCCGGGCGAGGAAGCCTTCGCGTCGCTCACCGACTTTGCCGGTCAGAAGGGAATTGCCGGCGCCTCCCTGACGGCGATCGGCGCGTTTGAAAAAGCGACGGTTGGCTGGTTCGACTTCCAATCGAAATCCTACCGCGAGATCCCGGTCGCCGAACAATGCGAGGTGCTGAGCGCGATCGGCGACATCGCCGTCGACGACAGCGGCAAGGCGAGCTTGCATCTCCATGCCGTTCTTGGCCTGAGCGATGGATCGACCCGCGGCGGACATCTGCTCGAAGGCATGGTGAAGCCGACACTGGAAGTCACGGTGACGGAATCGCCTGTGCATTTGCGGCGCACGAAACGACCAGCCCTCGGCATCGCCCTGATCGATCTTGACGCGTGAAATCCTGCGCTACCGAAACCGCATCTTCGATCAGGCGTTCAGACTTGATGGAACAACCGGACGTCTTTACGCGAAACGCAGCCGTCGAGCGATATGGCGGGTGCCTGTGCGGGAATATCCGTTACCGCCTGACGGGCGAGCCGCGCGTGCATTATTGCCATTGCGATATGTGCCGCCGCGCGACCGGCAGCGCCTTCGCCGTGCTTGGCTGGGTGCCAGTCGCCGGCCTCGCGTGGCTGACCGTGGAACCGACCTGTCGCCGCTCGTCGCCAATCGCCCGGAGATGTTTCTGCCAGTCCTGCGGTACGCCGCTTACCCTTGCCTATGACGCGAACCCTCGGGAAATCGCGATGCATATCGGGACCTTTGACGATCCCGCCGAGCTTGAGCCACGGCACAATTACGGGTCCTCGCAGCGGCTCGGCTGGGTCTGCTGCGGCATCGACTTGCCGCACCATGACACGGAAGAGCGATGGTAGTGGCCCAAAACAGCGGCTTCCCGCTGCCGTTGGACACGCCGCCGATGGAAGCGCGAACGGCGGAAGTGTTGCCGGAGGGAAACGGCCCTTGGCTTTATGAGCCGAAATGGGATGGATTTCGTTGTCTTGCCTTCAAGGACGGCAAGGCGGTCGATCTAAGGGCGAAGTCGGGCAAGCCGCTTGGCCGCTACTTTCCCGAATTGATCGCGACGATGCAAAGCCTCGATGCCGGGGATTTCGTCGTCGACGGCGAGATCGTCATCGAGATCGACAGTCGCGCTTCCTTTGACGCGTTGCAGATGCGGCTGCACCCGGCCGAGAGCCGCATCCGCAAGCTGAGCATCGAGACGCCGGCGCAGTTGATCCTCTTCGATATGCTCGTCGCCCCGGGCGGCAAGATCACGCTCGAACGCCCCTTGGGCGATCGGCGTAACGCTTTGGCGGCCTTCCTGGCCAAAGTACCCTCTGCCGGGCTCCGGCTGTCGCCATCCACCACTAATGTCGCCACCGCTAGGCAATGGCTGCAAGGCGCCGGCCACGGCTCGACCGACGGTGTCGTCGCCAAGATGCTCGACGAGCCATATCGGCCAGGCGAGCGCGCGATGGTCAAGGTCAAGCGGCTGCGCACGGCGGACTGTGTGGTCGGCGGCTTCCGCTATCTGAACGGCAAGCTGCAGGTCGGATCGTTGCTGCTCGGCCTCTACAACGGCCAGGGGCAGCTCGATCATGTCGGCTTCACATCGACCATTGCCAATGAGAGCCGCGCCGCACTCACGACGAAGCTCGAGGCGTTGCGCGGAGGGCCGGGTTTCACCGGCAAGGCCCCCGGCGGACCGAGCCGCTGGAGCACAGAGCGCAGCGGCGAATGGGAGGCGGTGAAGCCGGAACTGGTGGTCGAGGTTCGTTTCGATCATGTCACCGGCGACCGCTTCCGCCACGGCACCAGGCTCTTGCGCTGGCGACCCGACAAAGCGCCGCGCCAGTGCACGTTCGAGCAGATCGAGTAGCCTAACCTGCCGGCGGCTACAAAGTCTGGAGGATCATGTCTTGAACGCGAACAGACTTGCGTCCGCATCATCTTTGCCGGCGATGGACGCCGAGATGATCTCGGACGCGATCTGGGAAAAGATGATCCCGTTTCCGCCATAGCCCATCACCGCATGAACGCGCGGATGCCCCGGCACGCCGCCGATGATCGGCAGTCCGGTTCCGGTGGCGCCGAATGAGCCTGCCCAGGCGAAGTTCGCCGCTGTGTCCAGTTGCGGGAACATCTTCCCGAGTTTCTGCTCAAGGCGATCCGTCTTTTGCGCGGTCAGGGCGTCGCGCCGTTCCTCGTCGGTGAACTCCTCGTCTTCGCCGCCGCAGATCACGCGGCCGTCGGATGTGGCCCTGAGATAGAGGTAGGGATCGGAAGCCTCCCAGATCATGGCGGCGAGCGGCCAGAGTTTTTTCGGCTGCGGGCGCGTCGCGATCGCCCATGTAGAGATGATGCGATGGCCGGTATTCGGCACGATGTCGAGCAGTTCGTATCCGGTTGTGAGAATAAGATGGCGGGCCTTGATCACAGGGCCATCTCGGGTCGCCACCGTCACGCCGAGCCGATTGTCCTTGATCGCAGTCGCTTCCGCCTGCGCATAGAACCGCGCCTTGCGTTGCAGGGCCGCGCTCAGCAGTCCGGACGTCAATTTGCGCGGATCGAGCGCCAGATTGCCATGGCTCAGAATTGCTGCGGCGCGACCTATCCCGAAATCCTCTCTCAGCTTTTTTCGTGTTAGCAAGCACGCTCCAATGCCCGCCTCACGGCGTGCCTCCGCCTCGCGGCGCAGGTCCGACGCATCGAGCCTATTGCCAGCCAGGTAAAGCGATGGCCTATCCGCCGCCCGGCAGCGGATATCGAGTTCCGCGATGCGTCCGCGCAGGTTGAGCAGCGACAGTCGCGAGCGCCGCCAAGCCTGTCGAGCGGCATCGCCTCCGATCATCCGGGACAGCCTGACGAGCGGTTGATCGATCTCGAACTGGACAAGCGCCGTCGTGGCTGCCGTCGATCCTTTCAGCGGCCCGCGCCTGTCGATGCAAATCACGGAATGGCCATCGCGGGTCAGCGCTTCGGCCATCATCGCGCCGCTGATGCCCATGCCGACGATCAGGATGTCGGTTTTTACATCTCGGGTCAGGCGGTCTGCCGGCACCGCAGTTGAGCGATAGGCAGCCCAGACAGGTGTGCCGCTTCTGAGATCGAGCTTGCGAGGCATGAAAGTTCCCGGTTCCGCACGATAAGTCACAAGGCGCGCTGCCGTTCCCGGTCGACGGCGTTCCGTGGCGAACAAGAAGCGGAACAACTCGTCTTGCGGCGGGTTCTCCAGTCGAAGCTCAGTATTGGAGAACGTCATGGACCCGCGCGACAAACAGCGGCCGGCAAAGACCGAAGAAACCGAAGCCCCGACCATCGAGCAGCAGGATTGGGACGCTCTTGAGGGCGGCAGAATCCTGCCGGACAGCGTTGCCGTGAACGGCGACCCGCAGGATGACGCCGAAGCGGAAGGAGATCTTCCCGAGGAAAATGACGACAACCCCTTCCAGGACAGCGACGAAGCCTTGCCCGACGACGAGGAGGAACGCGTCCTGTCGAAGGATCCTTCCAAGGAAGGCAGTCGTTTCGACGAGGTCTAGGTGCGGTCGCCAGCCAGTTCAGATTTCGAGCAGCGCGTAGGGCCGGCCCGTCGGCTTCGTGATGTGCATGGCGACATTGTAGACCTTGGCGCCGCCGGGGGTCTGGCCCTCATAGCTGCCGCGATGCGCATGGCCATGCACGACGGCGCTCACCTTGAACCGGTCGATCGTTTCGGCAAGGCGGGATGATCCGAGGAACGGGAAGATTTCCGGCGGCTCGCCGGCGACCGTCTCCGGGATCGGCGCATAGTGAAGAACCACCAGCGTGCGCTTGGCGCGGACCTGTCGCATGGCGTTCTCCAGCCGCATCGCTTCATTGACGCTCTCGGCCACCATGGCCTTGATTGCCGGCTCGCCGAAAGAGCCGAGCATCCTCGAGCCGAAGCCGCCGACAAAACCCTTGACGCCGACAAAGCCGACATCCATCAGTTCCGTCGCCTGCCCGTCGAGGAGATAGACGCCGGCCTGACGGAGCGTCGCCGCGATCTGGTCGACGCAGCCGGATTCGTAATCGTGGTTGCCGAGTACGGCGACGACGGGGATCGAGCAGGCCCGCAGGTCCTCGGCGAGAAGCTCGGCCTCTTTGGGCTTGCCGAGGTTGGTGAGATCGCCGGTAAGCACGAGGATGTCGGCCTCGCGCGAAACCTCGCCGAACAGATCGCGGTAGGACGTCTGCGCATCTTCCTGGACATGCAGATCGCCCACGGCAGCGACTTTGACTTTGCCGTTGCCGCTCGCTTTGCGATCTGCCTTGCTTCGTTCAGCCATCGCGGAATTCTCCAACGCCGCCGACGCCCGCAAAACCCCATTCCTTGACGTCGATCTCATAGTCGACCTGCGACAGTAGCCGGCCGCGGCAGATCTTCATCCTCGGCGGAGGCAATTGCCGCTGCCTGGCGAGCCGCTCGACCAGATTGTCCAGCAGCCAGTCGGGAATGTGGTCGCGTTCACTGGGATAGATCCACCGGAAATTCAGCACCTGCATCAAGAGCACCTCCCAGTGGGTGTCGAGATAGGACAGCAATCTTTGCCAGTCGATCTGCTCATGCGCCTTGAGGATGGTGTGGGCGATGTCGGCGCCGTCATGCCGGCCCCTGTCCTGGATGAAGCATTTCGACCAGATGAGCTCGGTCGGCCCGATGATGCGGACCCGGTTGCCCAAGAGTTCGACCTGGCGGGCATTCTCCAGCCACTGGTCCTCGACCTGCATGGTGCCGTTGGCGGAAGCAAAGATCACATCGAAGAAATGCGGGCCTTCGAAGACCTTCCCTAGCCAGCGGTCGTCCTCGATCTCGACCGCGTAGCCGATATCCTTGAAATGGGCGAGGATACGCGGGCAATCGCCGGCCTTGCAGAAGATATCGAGGTCCTTGGTCTGGCGTACGACGCCGGTATAGGCGCTGACGGCGTAGGTTCCGGCGACCAGGAAAGGGATGTCAGTGGCAGCAAGTTCGCGGATCGCGTGCGTATAGAAGGCTTCCGCTTCGGCGCTCTTCAGCGTCGGCTCCGCCTTTGCGTCGATCACAGGGAGCGTCGCCAGCACTCCCGGCAACTCGTCATTGGCCATCAACCGTCGCTCCGGCTTTTTATCTTCTTCCACCTGTTTCCGTAAACAGCGGCGATCCGGTGTTGTTCCGCCGTCAGCGGCACCTTCATGGCGGTGGAGGCTGGAACATTGTGAAACCGTGCGGGTTGGAGATCAAAGCAATACGAGCCGAGCTCCACCATGAATCCCTCCACCACCGATCATGTCGAAATCCGCAAATACAACCATCCGACCGGCGGATGGGGATCCCTCAAATCATTGATCCGCAAGGCACGCGGCGAAGGCTTGCTGATGTCGGGCATCTGGAGCACGCTGCTCAAGCAGAACAAGGCCGACGGCTATATGTGCGTCTCCTGCTCCTGGGCGAAGCCCGCCGAGCCGCGCCCGTTTGAATTCTGCGAGAACGGCGCCAAGGCCACGATCTGGGACCAGACGAAACGGCGCTGCGGCCCGGAGTTCTTCGCCGCCCACTCCGTCAACGAGCTGCTCGATTGGCCCGATCACGATCTTGAGAAGCAGGGCCGGCTGCTCGAACCGATGCGCTACAACGAGGTCACCGACAAATATGAGCCGGTCGGGTGGGGGGCCGCGTTCCGCGACATCGGCGAGGAGCTCCGCAAGCTCGATCCGAGATCGGTCGTGTTCTATACCTCGGGCCGCGCCTCGCTCGAGGCGTCGTTCATGTATCAGCTTTTCGCGCGCACCTACGGCTCGGGCAATCTGCCGGACTCCTCCAACATGTGCCACGAGTCGACTTCGGTCGGCCTGCCCGAGTCCATCGGCTCGCCGGTCGGCACCGTGCAATTGGAGGACTTCGGCCATTGCGACCTGATGTTCTTCTTTGGCCACAACACCGGCGTGAGCGCGCCGCGATTGCTTCACCCGATCGAGGAGGCGCGCCAGCGCGGCATACCCGTCATCACCTTCAATCCACTGCCGGAGCGCGGCCTGAAGCGCTTCAAGAATCCACAGAGCCCGGTTGAAATGCTTTCGCCGGGCGCCGGCACCAGGATGTCGAGCGACTTCTTCCAGATTCGCGGCGGCGGCGACATCGCCGCCATGACGGGCATTGCGAAGGCCGTTTTGGCGCTCGACGACGCGGCAAAGAATGCTGGCGCGCCGCGTGTCCTCGACACGGCTTTCATCGAGGAACATACACACGGCTTCGATGCGTTCGAAGCCTATCTGCGCCGCACATCCTGGGACAGGATCGAAGCGCGTTCGGGCATTGCGCGCGCCGATCTGGAGCATGTGGCTGAGATCTACAGCAAGGCATCGGCGGTCATCGGCAATTACGGCATGGGCCTGACGCAGCACCGGCACGGGACCGAGAACGTCCACATGCTTTGCAATCTGCTGCTGATGCGCGGCAATGTCGGCAAGCGCGGCGCCGGCGTGTCGCCGCTTCGCGGCCACTCCAACGTCCAGGGCCAACGCACCGTCGGCATCTCCGAAAAGCCGGAACTTGTCCCCCTCGACAAGTTCGCCGAATTCTACAATTTCGAGCCGCCGCGCGAGAAAGGGCGCGACACGGTCGAAACATGCGAAGGCGTGATCGACGGCTCGGTGAAGGGGTTCATCGGACTGGGCGGCAACTTCGTGCGGGCCGTTCCGGAAACCGGACTTGTCGAAGACGCCTGGCGGCACCTGAGATTGCATGTCCAGATCGCCACGAAACTGAACCGCAGTCACCTGATACCGGGAGCGGTCACCTATTTGCTGCCCTGTCTCTCACGCATCGAGAAGGATTTGCAGGCTACCGGCGAGCAGCATGTCTCGATGGAGGATTCCACAGCCTGCATCCACGGTTCCTTCGGCTATCGCCCGCCGGCCGGACCCAGTCTGCTCTCCGAGCCAAAGATCGTCGCCGAGCTCGCCAAGGCGACGGTCGCGGGAAGGAGTTCAATTCCCTGGGATGAATGGGTGGCCGACTATTCGCGCGTGCGGGACGAAATCGAACGTTGTTATCCAGACCACTTCAAGGACTTCAACAAACGCTTCCTGGTGCCGGGCGGTTTTCATCGCGACATCAAGGCCTCCAAGCGGGTGTGGCAGACCCCCAACAAGAAAGCCAACTTCAAGCCGCCGACGATGCTCGAAACGGATCCCGACATCGACGTCTCGCGGTCGGATGCGCTGACACTGATCACGGTTCGCTCCAACGACCAGTTCAATACCACCATCTACGGCTACCGGGATCGCCTTCGCGGCATCAGCGGGACGCGGATGGTGCTGCTGATGAACGCGCACGATATCGAACGGCTGGGCCTCCATGACGGCGAGGTGATCGACCTGGAGTCCGCGGCCGACGACGGTGTCGAACGACAGGTGCGCGGCCTTCGCGTTACGCCCTACTCAATTCCGCGCGGCGATTGCGCCGGCTATTATCCCGAGCTCAATCCGCTCATCCCGCTCTGGCATCGGGCCGAAAAGGCGCACGTGCCAGCGGCGAAATCGGTTCCGGTTCGGGTGGTCATACCGGGATGACGCTCGCCCATGAGCCCACGCGGATGAAGCTGGCGCAAAGCCCGGCCTGCGATCTCATTTGTGACACAGGAATGCAGGCCGGGCCTATCCCAAGGGAGGGCACAAAGGCCAGCCTATGTTGCACGGCAATTGAGGCCCTGCCTTAACATAGGTTGTTGAGGCCAGCGGCATGTCCATTCAGTCGATAAGACCGTCGCCAGCTTAGACAGCCAGCCGATCGGGGCGAGTGATGGGTCGCTGCTGTCAATGGCCAGTTTTCGCATGCGGCGCGTGCACAGGCTTGCTCTCCGGGGAGCCGCGCTCCCTCAGCCAGATTGCCAGCAGCACCAGGACGCCCGTCGACAGAAACTCGCTCTGCCAGTTCTGAAAGCTCTCGAACCAGAATTGCCCGGAAACGAGATGCGCCAGAATGGTCTCCGCCGGCTGGTGATGCAGCGCGGCTTCTTCTGCCGCGTGGCGCGTGCTTTGCCAAAGATGGAAGACGAAGGTCGCGACGAAGATCAGGAAGAGCGCTGTTCCAAGCGAATGCGAATAGAGCCAGAGAATGATCCCACCGCGCCTTACCGGCCAGGGGGCATCGGGGTCTTCGCGATGTCTGGCGGGATCTTCGTTTTCCGTTGAGTCCGCATCGGGATCCCTGGACTCTGCCGAACCGCGCTGCACCAGATAAGCGGTGAGGAAAACATAGGCCCATTTTTCCAGGAATTCGCTTTCCCAGTTCTCGAAAACGCTTTCCTGAAATTCACCGGATCCGAGAAACGAGGCAAAGGACTGGTTCGCCAAGCCATGCATCGCCCTGTCCTGTTGGCTGGCGAAATAGCCCGAGATTGCCTGGCCGACCAGACATGCAACGAAGATGGCGAAGACGGTGATCAGCAGGCCGTTATTTCGAAAAAAACGCATCATCCATAACTCCTTGATTTCTCGCCGCCTGCTCTCTTCAACTCTCGAGTCCCGTCTCCTTTTCCAACCGATCGAGCTTCACCTTAATCTCCTTCGGGTCGGCATGCTCAAGTCCGACCACTGAGGTCGCCGCGAAATGTTCCCGGGTGGAAATGGAGCTTGCCGTTCAGACGGCGCGGCCTATCAATGGGTCGCCTACTGCCAGCATTCGAGGATGGCTTCCACCGGCGCCACCTCGACATGATGCGAGTAGCGCTTGGTGAAAAGCTTGAGGATGTTCTCATAGGCCTCGTCCGACGTGCTGCAGATGGCGTCCTCGGCAAGGATGGTGCGGTAACCCAGATCGATCGAGCCCAGCAGCGTGGCCAGAACGCACATATCGGCCTCGCCACCGCTGACGATGATCTCTTCGACGCCTTCGGACTGGAGCACGCCCGACAGTTCGCCGCTTAGCCATGGCGAATAGATCGGCTTGTCGAACAGGCGCGCCGGCGGCAGATGGACGGCAAGCTCGGGCAACAGTTCGATCATTTCCTTGCCTGCCCTTGCGATCGTCATTTGCGCCCAACGCTCATAATACTGCTTCCACTGGCCGTGGCCGTCGCCGGGATTTCTCGCGGGGATGAACCTGGTGAAGATGGTGGCTTCGGGCCGCTTGCCAACCAGCCTCTGCACCTGCGGCAGGATCGCGGGCAGCCATTCGACCGCCCAAGGACCCGGTGGCGCGAACATCCGCTGCATGTCGACGCAAATGTGTATGGCCTTCGCCGAAATCGGTGCGAGGTCGCTCAAATCACGGCCATCAAATGGCGGCACGTTCGATGCTGCCGGAAGCAGTTTGCGACTGGAGCCGCATCGGCAAGCCGGACTCCTTGATGCGACGCGCCAAGGCACGCATCGCGCGCCACCGGGTACATCTTGATGCGTTCGAATTCCATTGCCTGTGCCTCGGCCATGGCCGCGCACCGTTCCCGTTCGACGATTTCCGGTGAGGGAGTTCCGGCAGCGTATGCCATTGTGGGTTTCCAATCGTGTGTCTGCGACTAACTCGATGGAAGGCGGTCTGTTCCATAAAAGCGTAATGCATTCTTGCACTTGGAGCAGTTCAGCGTTTGATAGAATCGCCGAACTGCTCCAACTCATTGTTTTTACGCAATTCCGGACAGAAAAACCGCTGCGCACTTTTCTTGGAATTGCCCTAGCGCCGGCTGGAGGACGACCAGGAAGGCACCGCAACATTGGACGAGGTGTCCACGGCGGCGGCTGGAGATGTTTCCCCCAGGTCTTCAATCAATGACATGCGTGCTCGGTTCAACCGACTTTTGATCGTGCCGATGGCGCAACCACAGATGCTCGCTGTTTCCTCATAGCTCACGCCCAGGATGGCGATCAGCACCAGGACCTCGCGCTGCTGGGGCGGCAATTTGCCGATGGCGGCGTGAACCTCCTGGCTGCGGATATGCCATTCCTGGTCGCCATAGCTGATTGAACGGGCCGATGCGCAGTCGGTCGCTCCTGGCGCCTCGCGCATATAGACCTTGTGCTTTGTGTAGAAGGTGTTGCGCATGATCGTGAACAGCCACGACTTCATTCGCGTGCCGGGTTCGAACTGATCGATATGCGCTATGCCCTTGAGGAGAGTTTCCTGCACGAGATCGTCCGCGTCGGTCTTGTCTCTACAGAAGGTGCGCGCAAAAGCTCTCAAAGCTGGGATCAGATCGAGAATCGTCGCCTCATTTTGGAGGGCTGACGAGCCGGAATTCATCGTCCGCAAAAACGCCTCCTGGAGGATAGCTTGGATTGGATGATCAAGGCTAATGCGCCGCGAACAGGTAGGTTCCTGTTGCGACCTCAATCGATGTTCAGCCGCTGCAAAAATTTCGAGCGCTGTCTTTACTTTGGCGATCGATCTTCGCCCTCGAAGCCAGGATCGCGCTTGACGCCGTGTGCAATCTCTCGCGGCATGCGCGACATAGCACCAGCCGGCCGCCGCAGTTTGCGCATCCATTTCGGCGTGCGCTCGGCAAGCAGATTTTAAAGCGGGCATCTATGCTCTCAAGCTTTGACGCCAGAAGCCTCCAACACCGCCAGACGGGATTTAACCCGGCTGGCGGTGCCACCTTGAAGTTTTGTCAGTGCAGCTTGCCGTCGGCTTTCGCCATCCGAGCAGCCGCTTCCAATTCCCGTGCCAACTCAACCAGCCGCTCAGGCGCTGGCTCGTCCGCGACGATCTCAAACGCGGCAAGCAGTTCCCCATCGAGCGTTGAACGCTTTGGAGCCGCGGTTTGGGTCTCTATCGGGATCACGGTGTGTCGACGCACGGGCCTGCTCATAACAAATGTTAACACACCCGGCGTAACCGGCAATCAAAGCAAAGTTCCCTTCCTGCCTTCCTCGGAGAATTGAGCGGCGGAGCCGGGCGGCCTGTCATTCCGCCGCCATGGCATTGACCTTGCGCTCGGCAATTTCCGACAGCTTGTCGTCAGCCGCTTTCTCTTCCTTGAGGGTCTCGGCCAGGACAGCGGCGCAGTCGTCTCGGCCGAGTTGCTTGGCCCACGCTATCAGCGTTCCATAGCGCGTCATTTCGTAGTGCTCGACGGCTTGAGCCGACGCGATCAAAGCAGCGTCGAGAACCTCCTTGTCGTCGACATCGGCGCTGACATCGTCGGCCTCCTCGAGAATGCCGTCGATCGCAGGGCAATCGACCGCCTTAATCTTCTGGCCGTGCATCTCGAAGACCTCTTCGACCCGCGCGACATGGCCCTCCGTTTCGCGAAGATGCTTCTCGAACCCAGCCTTCAAATTGCCGTCTGAAGCCTTCTCGATCATCTTTGGCAGCGCTTTTAGGATCTGCTGCTCCGCATAGTAGATGTCCTGAAGCGTATGAACGAACAGGTCGTCCAACGTTTTGATGTCCTTCGAGAAAAAACCCATGATGGCCGCCTTTCGTTTGTGACCGCAATTGCTGGACTTCCAGACCGTGATGGGCCCGGAAGCCGCCTAATCACGAGGTCTGCTGAATGTTCCCCAGGCTCGATTGAGCGACTGGCTCGGCCGTGAGGAGTCACAAGCCGGATTCGCAGGCGGACGAGATGGCTCGGCGCAGGCCTTTGCCAAGCCCTTCGTAACGATTGATAAAATAACGACAATGGAGCAATTATGGGGAAGGTCGCCGCCAAGCGACGCTCGGCATGATTGATCCGCGAGTGAATCGCGGGCGTAATGTGAAGACGCCCGCGCCTCCGCCCAGCGAGCGAAACAAGCTCTCCGTCTGACTTTACCCGCTCGACCAGAGGTCTGGAATGCCATAAATCCCAGAAATTTCGCCATTATACTTGACAACTCGATTACGCTTCAGCTGGTTTGAATTGATGGGGAGATTACTCTTCGTATTTAATTGATTTATCTTTAGCTGCAGTCATGAAAAGATGACTTGGACCGAACTGTTCTCCTCAAGTCCAAGTTGCCCAAATTCGACGCCGATGCCGGAAGATTTGACGCCCCCGAACGGTGCGTTCGGCTGGATGGCGCCGTGCTTGTTGATCCAGACCGAGCCGCATTCGAGGTGCGATGCGATCCGTTTGGCTTCCCTGACATCCCTGGACCATACCGAGCCACCAAGGCCATTCACGCTGTTGTTTGCCTCTCGGATCGCATCGTTGACGTCGGCATAGCGGATGATCGGCAGGACGGGGCCGAACTGCTCCTCATCGACCAGCGGATCGCCATTGGCGAGGCCGGAGACAAGGGTGATCGGATAGAAGTGGCCTGGGCCTTCCTTGGCGCTTCCGCCGAGCAGAACTTTCCCGCCACGCGCCTTGGCGTCTTCCACCAGCCGCGTCACCTTGTCGAACTGGACCCTGTTCTGGATTGGTCCCAGCAAGTTGGCCTCGTCCATGCCGTCGCCCATCGTGACCTTTGCGGCAAAGGAAACGAGGTTCTCGCAGACCGCGTCATGAACATCGGCGTGCACATAAAGCCGCTTCATGGCAGCGCAGGTCTGCCCGTTGTTGATGAAGGCGCCCCAAAAAAGCCCTTCGGCAATCGCGGCCGGATCGACATCTGGAAGGACGATGCCCGCGTCATTGCCTCCAAGCTCGAGCGTCAGGCGCTTGAGCGTATCAGAGGCCGACCGCATCACTTTCTTGCCGGTCGATGTCGAGCCCGTGAAGACCAGCTTGCTGATTCCGGGATGTCCGGAAATCAAATCGCCGACATTGTCCTGGCCGGTGACGACGTTGACCACGCCGGCTGGCAGGCACCCGTTTAGAATCTCGACCATACGGATGGTTGACAGCGGCGTGTAGGGCGACGGCTTGATGACGACGGTGTTGCCCGCGCGGATCGCCGGCATGATATGCCAGCAAGCAATCATCAGCGGCCAGTTCCAGGGGGTGATAGAGCCGACCACGCCGAGCGGCTTTCGATGGAGCTTGACGCGGCCTTCATCGTTATCCTGAAGGATTTGCACCGGAAGTTCGAGGTCCGCGGTGTAACGGGTCCAGGCCATGGCGCCTGCGAGTTCGAAGCGTGAGCCCATCCCGCCAAGCGGCTTACCCTGTTCCAGGGTCAGCAGTGTCGCGAGCTCTTCCAGATGCTTTTCGATGGCATTGGCGGCATCATGAACGGCCTTCCTGCGGACTTCATTCGACGTCCTGCTCCAGCCTTCGAACGCCGCCCGCGCCGCCGAGACTGCGTTGTCGATATCCGTTTTCTCTGCCTCAGGAGCTCTGCCTACGATCGCCGCCGTCGACGGGTTGTATACGTTGAAATGGTTGCGCGCCGTGACCTGCACGCCGTTTATGATGTGACAGAAATCGTTCATCGCTCTCTCCCGGGTACGATGCCTGTGCGCTCAGGACGATTTGCCAACGAACGGAACCGTGGTGACCTCGGCCTTCACGACGCCGAGCGGGTGGCTGACTTCGATCACATCGCCGACTTCGACCGAGGCATCGACCAGCGCGATACCGAGGCTGCGGTCGAGCGCGAATGAGTGCGCCGCCCATCGCACGACGCCGGGATTGCCTCTCGCGTCCTTGGCATCCCAGAACCACTCCATGCGCGGAACCGGTCCTTCGATGAACAGGCCAACCGACTTGCGCCTGACGCCATCGGCCCTGATCCGTTTCAGCGCATCCTTGCCTATGAAATCGGCCTCGACGTCGAGATGGACGAACTTGTTGCCAAGATCCTCAAGCGCGTTCATGCCCGAATTGGTGTAGTAGCTGATGTCGGTCACGCCCCGCTCGAGCGCGCGGAAGATGTTGGGGCCCATGACCATGATATCGTAAGGCTCGCCCGCTTTCTTGACCGCGTCCCAGATGTCGGTCGCGCCCACGGACGACAGGGGATAGATTTCGAAGCCTTCGCCGCTGCTCCAGCCCGTGCGCGAAACGACCACATCCTTGCCGAGCACCGTTGTCCGCATGCATGTGTAGTTCTTCAGCTCCCAGACCGGATCTGCGCATATCGCCTTCATGACCTCGATGGAGAGCGGGCCCTGAATCTGCATGGGGGCGATGTCCGGTTCGGACACTTCCACCTTCCAGTCCGAGCCCATCACGATGCCGCGCGCCCAAAGCGTGATGTCGGTGTTTCCGTGCGAGATCCAGATCGTATCTTCCGATGGACGCAGCACGACCGGATCGCACAGGCAGATACCGTTCTCGTCGGTCAGCAATGTGTAACGGCATTGGCCGACCTTCATGGCGGACATGTCCCGGCATGACAGATAGTCCATGAACCGCAGCGCGTCGGGACCCTTGAGCTGGGTCTGCCGCTCAAGGCCGACATCCCACAGCGTAACGCCATTGAGCAGGGTGTCGTATTCCTGGAATGGCATTCGCCCGTAGATCATCGGGAAATGCATGTTGTTGTAGACCATCCACTCCATGCAGCCCTCTTCCACGGACTTACCGAAATAGGGCGAGAGTCGATTGACGGTGAAGACCCGCTGGCGCTCTTCGGGGAACATCGGTCGGCGGTCCAGGTACTCCGTAAGCCGCTTGATCTTGCCGTCGACGAGCGTGATCTCGCCGACCATGCGAAAATCGACGCGATGCGGCGTGCCATCAAGCTTGCCGCCAGTCCCGACAACCTCTGCGGAGTAGTTGGCCTCAACAAAACCGGTCGCACCGGCGTCGATCGCCGCAGTGACCTCCACCTGTATGTTCTTTTGGCTGAGGGCCGCCTGCCGCATCTCCTTTTCGATACTGGCGCGGCCTTTAGCCGGCTTGTCGGCCATGGGTACGATGAACTCCCCATCATCGGTGAACATTGAAGCGATCGCCGCGGCATCGCCGGCGATGAAATGGTCGCAATATCTGCGGAACGCTTGTGTGGGGGTCATGGCTATTGGTGCTTTCGATGCGTTTTCGACGGGAAAAGTGCGGGAGCTAAAGGATCGCCTTGTCTGACCAGAGGCGCTGATTGCGGCCGTCCATATAGAGACTGAGACGCATCAGGCGCTCCGAATCGACTTCCGCCACAATGGCGACGGGATGCACGTGCTGGACGCCGCCCCGCTCCGTTTTCAGCCTGCCGCTTGCAATGGCAACGATATCGTTGACCGCTGGCTCAGACAGTTCGAAGCGTGACGAAGAGACGGCCTCGAAGATCGCTTCATGACCGCGGCGCAGTTCTGTCTGTCCGAACAGCCGGTTCGGCTTCAGCATGGGAATCTCGACGAGTCCGCCATTGGAAAACAGCTCCATGATCGCGCCAATATCCTTCCGCGCGAAGGCGCGCACATAGGCTTGCAGCGCGTCTCCCGGGTTGGACAAAGCTTCTGTCTCCACAGCCATCCAGCGTTCCTCACTATCTTCTTGCGGCGCGCAATTGCGACGCTCTCGGGTCTTGACTAAGCTATGGAGAAGACAGGCAAAATGCATGATGACCCCAGTACCCATGCGCCGTTTGTCGGAGGAACCACGACCTATGCGGAAGGAGGCTTTTTCAGACGCGGGCGTGTACGCCGATCCAGGCGGGAGCGCTTGGCGAAAGCCAGGGAAATGGTGACGCGATCCTCGGAAGTCACATTGGGACTGTTATCGCGTGCACTCGACCACCGGGGCGAGGCTGACTTCCAGTTCCAACTCCTGGAAGCGTTGAGTTCCCTGCTGCATTGGAACTATCGCTATATTTTCCGCTATGGCCCCAACGAGCCGCCAGTTTGCCTGTTTCGAGAAGGCGGCGATTTTCATTCGTTCGATGTTTACCTGAGCGGTTTCTACCGGTTCGATCCGTTCTACCGGCTGTGCCTGAATGGCCCCCAACTCGGCGTTGAGCTGTTTCGCGACCACACCGTTGCCGAAAGAGGATTTCAGACCTACCACGACCTGCTGACATCGGAAGGCGTGTCCGACGATATCGTCGTCATGCTTCCGGATTCGAATGGCGCTACCCTGGTTCTCTGCTGGGATCGCGCCGAGGGGCAGTTCTCCACGCGGACGGTGCTTTTGCTGCGCACCTATCTGGCGCTGGCAAACTCGATTCATCAGACGCATCTCGGTACGCCCAACGCGAACCCGACGGCTCAAACAGACCAAGTCTCGGACGGCTTGTCCGCCACGCGCGGCGCGCCGCCTTCGCTTCTGTTCGATGTCGCGGTCGAAACCTACAGTCCTGGTAACCTTGCCCCGCGTGAACTCCAGATCGTGCGGCTCTCGCTTCGAGGCTATCACAATGCCGCCATCGCGAAGGCCATGGGCATCAGCCATCAGGTGGTCAAGAACCGCAAGCGAATGGTCTATGACAAACTGGACATCACCTCCGAGCGCGAACTGTTCCGGCTCTTTCTCGACCACATCATGAGTGATGTTCGGGAGGACGCCGTTTGAGGCAAGTTGAGCCGCGTCGCGCCGCAGACGGCCAAGCTCCCCTTGAGGGCGGCGGCACTTCAGGCGCGGTTGCGACCCAGGAACTTGGAAAGACCGACACCGAGGATGAGGGCAAAGCCGTTGACCAGATCGTTGACGTAGACCTCGGCGCCGGCAAGGTTGAGACCGCTGTTGATGGTCGCCAGGAAGAACACGGCGACGATAACTCCGGCGACGTTGTAGGTGCCCGGCAGAATTGCGGAGGCGCTAAGAAACGCCGCCGCGAGGGCCGGCAAGGTGAAGGATTCGCCGACACGCGGGTTTGCGCCGCCCGTCCTGGCGATCTGGATGAAACCGGCGAAGCCCGACAGGGCACCGGATATCACGAAACTGAGGATCACCATGCGGGTCGTATTGATGCCGACGAGTTTGGCTGCCGAGATGTTTGAGCCGATCGCATAGAGATAGCGGCCGAACGGTGTGAAGATGATCACATATCCGAGAAGCAGCGCGACGATGAGAAGAGCGAAGAAGGGCAGCGGTATCCCGAACAGGGTGCCCGATCCGAATTTGGACAGGATCGGCGGAATGTTGCTGACGATGCTGACGCCGCCAGTCTTCCAGGTCACGCTTCCATGGATAATGATCGATATGCCGAGTGTCGAAATCAACGAGTTGATTCCGGCGCGCGTGACCAGGACGCCGTTTACGACACCGATGGATGTGCCGATCGCGACCGCAAGCAACAGCGCCAGGAACCAGGGCATGCCTGCCGACATCGCGACCGCTGCAAAAATGGAAGAAAGCCCGAGATTTGCGCCCACGCTGACGTCGAACTCGTTGACGATCAGCGGGACGAAGGCTGCCAGCGCTACGATCGCCAAGACCGCCTGATTGGCGATCACGATGCGCAGATTGGCCGACGTCGGGAAGGTCTCGCGTGTCGCCGGCAAGAGCGTGAAGAAAATCGCGATCAGAGCCAGGAGTGCCACAAGAGCGTAGGCCTCGCCATAAAGGCGGAAGAACCTACGGGCGCCATACTCCCGCGGCGCGGGCTTTGCATTGTTCGTGCCGGTTGCGACGAGAGCTGGTTCGGTCATGCTGCCACTCGCAGTTGGGTTAGTTCATGGAGGTGTTGTGTCGTGAGCTCGTTTCCGGACACATGGGCGCAGACCCTGCCACCGTTCAGCACCAGGGCGCGATCGCACAAGTCGACAAGTTCAGAAAAATCCGATGAGACGACAATGGCCGCCGCGCCTTCCATCGCGGCGGCGCGGATCAGTCGGTGGATCTCCGCCCTGGCGCCGATGTCGACACCCTGCGTCGGCTCATCGAGAAGCAGCAAGCGCGGTTTGCGCGACAGCCATCGTCCGATCGCTACCTTTTGCTGATTGCCACCGGATAGTTTGTCGACGGCGAGATCGACGCGACGCGGTTTGAGACCGACCAGATCGGCAAGGCGGAGCGCCTCCCGCTTTTCGGCGTCGAAGCGCAGGCGCAATCCCGACCAGTATCGATCAAGACTTGCAACGCTGAAATTGTTCATGACCGACAGGCTGGCAAATATTCCGTCTGCCATCCGGTCCTCGGGAACGAAGGCCATGCCGGCACGCACAGCGGCCCTGGGATCGATCGCGGTATACGGATGTCCGTCGAGCAGTATTGCACCCCCGGTCGGCCTGATTATGCCGAAGAGGGTACGCAGCAGCGCGCTTCGGCCACTGCCCAACAGTCCGGCGATACCGATGATTTCGCCGGCTCGTGCCGACAGGTCGACGCCGCGAAGCGGCCCGCCCTTAAGCCCTCTTGTCTCCAGCAGTATCGCGCCGGGGACCACACCCGCCGGCCTGGTGGCAGCAGTGTGGTTGGGGCCCGCGATGAGCCGGACAAGCATCGCCTTGGTTATTGAATCGCCGGAGAGATTCCCCGCGACCTTTCCATCACGCAGCACCGTGACGTGGTCGGCAAGATCCATGACCTCCTGAAGATGATGGGTGACGATGATGATGGTCTGGCCGGCCGCCGAGAAGCGGCGGAGTGCTGCTGCGAGCCTGTCCGCTTCCGCCGCCGACAGCGCCGAAGTGGGCTCGTCCAGAACCAGCAATCCGCTCGATTCGCCCTCCTGATCCTGCAGGGCTCGGGCGATCGCCACCATCATTTGGGCCGCCGGGCGCAAATTCGAGAGAAGTTGATCCGGATCTGCCTCGATGCCGAAGCGCTCGAGCACCTTGTCGGCCCTCCGCCTGACACTCGACCAGGAAATGCGTCCAAACCCGGCCGTCTCGAAACCCCTTCCTATTGAAAGATTTTCTGCCACCGACAGATGCGGGAATGTCGAGGAATGTTGGTGCACGACGTGGATCGAGCATTTCGTCGCCGTTGCCGCCGAAAAAGTGGACGCGGCAAACTCGACGCCCCCGAGGTCGATCCGACCTGCGTCGGCTCCGACGACACCGGCCAGGATCTTGATCAGCGTCGATTTGCCCGATCCGTTGCCGCCGAGCAGCGCATGGATGCTTCCCGAGGATACATCGAACGATACATCCTCCAAAGCCCGGGTCGCTCCATAGGCCTTCGAGATTGCGTGCAACCTGACGGCGAATTTAGCCGCATTCATTCCGTGATGCCCCAGGCTTTCTTGTAGGCGGCGACGAAATCCGTCGAAGCATTGAACGCACCAGCGGTGCCAGCGTTGTGATCCTTGTCGAAAACTTGCAGGCCAGCCCCCGAATTGACGGCCGGTTGCCCGTTGAAGACCCTGTTTAACGCGTCAACCGCGGCATAGCCTTCCCAGGCGCTGGGAATTCCGACGCCCGCACTGACCTGCCGGCTGCCCGCCCGCACAAGATTCATCGTTGCCTCCTGGCCCTCCGCGGCCACGACAACCAAATCTCGTCCGGACGCTTCGATCGCCGGTCCGACTCCGCTCAGGATGACGGAATCCGCGGGAACAATGAGGCTGTTCGCATTGGGGAAGCGCAACAATGCCTGTTCAGCAAGCTGTTGCAGTTGCGGGCCTTGGGAACCGTAGCTGAACGACACTTCGTGGACAGTGCAGCCCGGGCAGCGTTTCAACTCTTCGATCGTGGCTTCGCTCGTCAGCTTTGAAACAAGCACCTCGTCGCTGATCAACACAATGGCCTCAGCCTTGCCCCCGGTCTTGGCGATGACGTAGTCGGCCTGCCAGGCACCATATTTCTTGACCCAGGGAATGAGATCGCCCTCGACATAGGTGACGGCAGCGTCGAACAGGGAAGGCTCGCCCGGATCGCTGACGCTGCAGTCCACCCCCTCGATACTGACGATCTTCAGGCCGGAGTCCCGGGCCTCCGCCAAAGGTCCCTTGACGCCGTTGCAGTCGGCGCCGGCGAGAACAACCGCATCGAACTTGCCAGCGATCGCCTGCCTGATGCCGTTGGCCATGACGGCCGGATCATATTTTCCATCGAAGATCGTGGTGTCCCATCCCAACAGCCGGCCCGCTTCCTGAGTACCTGCTGCCTCCGCCGCGCAGAGACTGACGTCCTGGCTGCAGGAAACGAACCAGATCTTCTTGCCGGTGACGGGTTTGGGGCTTTCAGACGGCGGCAGCCGATAGCTCCCCGTGTAGAGATCCTGAAGAGATGGGAAATCCGAAGCGCCCGCCTGAGCCGGCATGAGCCAGCCTGAGAAGGCTCCAATCAACGCCGCGCCAAATCCGGATAGCGGTGGCCGTGAACGATGCGACATGTTCTTCCCCTTGGTTGGTTTCGTGAACCGCATGACGGTTGGTAAATGGTTATCTGCCTCGTCTCGCCTCTCCCGGCGAAAGAGCGGCCAACGTCAGGGCGATGAGCGGACGCCCAATCCCGTCTGTGGATTGAATTTGTATCGAGCCTGCCGTCCTCCTCCGACGTGAACCCAAAAATCTCGCCAGCGCTGCGGCCACGCGGTAGTTAATGTGTTAACAAACCCCACTCAATGTGTCAATTGACCTATAAACAATACGCCGAATACCGTCTATACCGTTCTCGTGAACGCGATGACGCAAACGCCTCGAACTGCTAGTCGAGGGAAACGGGAGGGCAAGATGGATCAGCGGGTCAAGGGCAAGAAGAGGATGGCGGCCGGCGAGCGCAGCGCCCAGATCGTAGACGTCGCGCGTGCGATCATGATCGGCGACGGCTATGGCGCCCTCACCCTGCGGGCCGTTGCCTCCGGCTGCGATGTGAGAATCGCCACCGTTCAACATTTCTTCGGCAACAAGGCAAAACTCTTCGAGGCCGTCATCGACTCCATTACGCATGACTACAACGAAGCCTTTGGCCGCCTCGAAAGCGAGACTCTCGGCAATGCAGAGACCAAGCTTCGGCGCATGCTGCATTTCCTCATCGAGGACAACAAGAACGCCCACACTGCCGGGTTCTTCTACGAACTCTGGAACCTGGCGCATCGCGACCCCATCGCCAGCAAAGCGCTGGATCGGCTGTGCGACGAGCAGCTCGTCCGCTTCCGCGATCTGATCCTGCGCATAAGGCCGGAACTCTCCTTCGACGCCGGGCTGCAACGCGCTGCTGTCATCATGGCCGCTACGGATGGACTGCTGCTGACGGTTGGCTACGGTCGGAGTCCGCCGGAAGCGCTTCGAGGATCGGGCCAGGATCGCCTGGTGGATATTTTGATGCACGTGGCAACGGCACAGGCCTGAGGACATCTTGCCCGCTATTTGAGGGCTGTTTGTCGTGATCGCGCCTGCATGACGAAGGTGGAAAAGTGGGCCACGCCGGCGCCGCTTGGTTCCTGCCCCGTGAAGCTGCGCAGATAGGCCGCAAGGTGGCCAAGGCGAGTCTCCGCCGGGAGGCGCTTTACACTGGTAGCTGGACCCGTTCCTTGAGTCGACTTTGGCGAACCGCTTCGCAAGCTATTGGTTTATAACGATTATGTTAGTCGCTGAGGGTGTGAGACTCCCTAAAAATCAATGGTTTAGCGGATGGTTAGCCAACCCATATCCTTCGTATTGTCTCGTATGGTCCGGCGAACCGAACAACAACAACACAGGTTGAGGCTGCGCCTCACCTCCCGCTACAAAAACAATGCCTGCGGTACTGCGTACGTTGGTTGCGGGGGCACGAAAGCACCAACGCCGACATTCGCTGATCGTGCCGTTTGAGAACCGTCTGATCTTTGTTTCCATCTTCAAAGGTCGCTCCACCGGGAATGCGAGCAGCCACACATGCATTCCGACCGAGAGTGAGCAGATGGTCAGCTGCTACCAGCGCACGCTGAAGCCGAGCTTTGCACCGATTGCCCGGCTGTCACCGACGTTTTTCAGGCTCGATTTGGCGAAGGCCTCGCCGTAGACCATGTAGCGGTCGTCGGCCCAGGAGAGCGACCCGCCGACACCCAGCCCGCCCCACAGCGGCTGGTCGTGCTCGTGCAGCGCCGTGCCCGAGACATCGACGTCATTGCCGTCGAGGAAGTCATAGTAGAGGTTGGCGATGCCGTAGAGATGCGAGCGGCTGACCTTGCCTTGAGCGCCCGTCCAGGCATCCTCATAATCGAGCGACAGGCCGGCGCGGCCGATCAGGGCATCGCTGCCACCCAGCGACACCGCCGCATCGAACGGATCGGTGAAGCTGCTGAAGCGAACCGAGGAATAGGCGAGCTGAGCCTGCGGGGTCAGCGTCCATTTGCCCTGCAGCGCGATCTTCCGGCCGGCCTCGATGCTCAGCGCATAGCCGAAGCCGTTGTTGCCCTTGGCAAGCTCGCTGCCCAGCGTGGCGGACCTCAAGTCGCTGTCATACCAAGTCATCTCGCCCTGAGCGTCGGTGTAGAAGCCGTTGTCGCCATACCAGGTCAAGGTTCCGCCGAAGCCATAGCCGGTGGCCTGGACGGAACCGGCGCCGTAGATCGACGAGATGTCCGACGAAGCCGTTCCGTAGTGGAAGGTGAGGCCGCCCAGAAGAATTCCGGTGGCATCCTCATAAAGCAGCCCGTCGATGCCGGACTGCAGCTTCCAGGTGGTCACGTCATAGTCCGAGACGGTGGTCGCGCTCCCAGGGCTCTGCCTTGTATGCGCCGCCTCGATGCGCGCCCAGATCGCGCTCTGGGTTGGGACGCTGCCGATCTCGTCGGCGCCCTGGCTTGCTCCCGCCCACGAGCGGTTGCCGACGCGCTGCTGCAGGGTGCCGAGTTCGTTGAGACTCTGCAGCACGCCGGGATAGGCCTCGTAGATCGGCACGGCCGGCGAATAGAGCGGATTGTTGATCAGCGCCGAGCGCAGATACCAGTCGCCGTCGGCCGGCGTGCTGACGCCGTTCTGATAGAGCCGATAGGCGTAGGCGCCGCTGACCACGGCCTGGTCGCCTTGGAAGACATAGTCGCCGGCAAGCGTGAAGGTGCCCGCCGAACTTCCATCGACGTCCACGATCTTGATGCCTTCCACTGTCTGGACCCCCGCCCCGCCGACATTGGTGACCGAGAGCACCGAGGTGCCCGAGGTGCTGCCATGCACAACCAGCCTGTCGGTGGTCGAGCCATCGCCATCGAGCGTGGTATTGAGGAAGATGGTTCCGCCGGCGCCGACGTAGTCGCCATTGATGGTCAGCGTCGTGCCGGGCGCGGCGCCGAGGCGCACGGAGCCGCCATTGTTGAGCGAGGCGACGGCCTGGTTGAAGCCGCCGAGATCGAGCGTCGCGCCGGAAGCAACGGTGAATGCAGAGCCGGCGCCCAGCACGTCCGCCGCGCCCGCCTTCAGCGTGCCCTGCTGGACGGAAGTCGGTCCCGAGAACGTCGAGCCTCCCGCCGTCAGAACAAGCGTTCCCTGTCCAGCTTTGTTGAACGCGCCAGACCCGGTCACAGCCCCGTTCAGGGTCAAGGTGGTATCGGCGGCGGTCGAGATCGTGCCAGAGCTCATCACGTTGACCGCACGCGAGGTGGCGAAGCTGCCGGTCGTGCCGAGCGTGCCGCCGTCGAAGGAGAGCGCTCCGGCGGCATCACCCAGATTGGCATCCTGCGAGACCCGCAGCGTGCCGCCATTGATTGCCGTGCCACCCGTGTAGCTGTTGATACCTGTCAGCACCAGCGTGCCGCGATCCGACTTCACCAATTGTGCGTCCCCAGAGAGGACGGAGGCGATCGTTGCCATCATCTCCGCGCCAGCCGCCGTGCCGTCACCGACGACTATGCTGCCGGACGGCCCGACGAGCTCGATCCCGTCGCCCCGGACGATGTAGCCGTCGGTCATGAATTGCATGCCCGATGCGGCCACCTGACCCAGGCTGTCGTCCACGGTTACGGTGCCGGCCTGTCCGGCGAAGATGGCGAAGGAGGCATCGGCGAAGCCGGCATTGGCCGTACCCGTCTCATTTGCCCAATTGTCATTGCCGGCGGCCGATTGCCAGACGCCGTCGCCGCCATTGACTGCGCCATTGTTTTTCGGGCCGGTATTGCCATCCCAGTAGTTGAAGGTCAGGCCTTCGGTGTTGACGAGGTTCACCTGGTGGTCGATCGAGGTCTGGATCGAATAACCCGACGATGGGATCGCCCCGACGACGAGCCCGTTGTTGGTCAGCGTGCCATCATAGCTGAAGACGCGATAGACGCCTGGCCCGAAGGTGCCGCCGGCGCTCACGCCGACGTTGAGCGTGCCGTCGAGCACGAGATTGCCGCCGACCGTGGTCAGATCGTTGAGCGCTCCGCCGGCGACATCGGCCTCACCGAAAGAATAGTTGAGGACCGCGCCGCTGGAGAGATTGAGGTTCCCGGCGATCGCCAGCGTGCCTGGTATCCCGTCGGCAGAGCCGGGCGACAGGGTCGCGCCGTCGGCAACCGTGACATCGCCGCCGATGACACCCTTGCCGCCGATGGTCGCGCCGCTTCCGACAGAGACCGCACCGGCGACCGCGCTGTTGTCGCCATCGACATAGAGGCCGCCGGCCGTGACCGTGGTTGACCCCGCGTAGCTGTTCGCGCCGGTGAGGGTGAGCGCGCCGGCGCCGGTCTTGTTGAGGCCGCCGGCATCGGTGAGCTGGCCCGAGAGGATAAGGTCGGCATCAGTCTGGAACGTGCCGGTACCCGAGGTCAGGCCAATATCGCGCGACGAGGTGAAGGCCGCGGTGGTCTTGAGCGTCGTACCATCATCCAGGCTCAAGCCGCCGGTCGCGTCGCCAAGGTTGACGTCGGCCGAGACCCTGAGCGTGCCGCCATTGATGGCCGTGCCGCCGCTGTAGGTATTGGTGCCGCTCAGCACCAGCGTGCCGAGGTCGGTCTTCACCAACTGGCTGGCGCCGGTGAGGTCTGAATTGACGGTTGCCACATAAGCTGCGCCGACCAGCGTGCCGTCGCCGACTCGGATCGTCGCCTGCGGTCCGTCGAGCGCGATGCCGTCGCCCTCGATCAGGTAGCCGCCGGTCGCAAATTGCATGCCGGTGGAGTGAATGTCTCCCAGGCTGTCGTCGACATCGACCGTACCGGCAGCGCCGGCAAAGATGGCGAAGACGCCATCCTGGTAGGGAGCGTTGAGCGTCCCGTCATTATTGGTCCAGTTGTCGTTGCCGGCGGAGTTCTGCCAGACGCCGTCGCCCCCGTTGATCGTTCCGTCGCCTTTCGGCCCGGCTGCGCCATCCCAGAAGTTGAGCAGCACGCCGGAGGTGTTTACGAGATTGACCTGATGCGCGATCGAGGTCTGCACGCTGTAGTCGCTCGAGGTGGCGTCGAGACCCTGATCGTTGAGCGTCCCGTCATAGCTGATGACGCGATAGATGCCGGGCCCGAAATTGCCGCCGGGGGCCTCGGTGACATTGATCGTGCCGTCAAGCGACAGATTACCATGCACGACGGTCAGGTCGTTATAGGCGCCGCCAACCACGCCGGCCTGGCCGAACGAGTAATCAAGGTTCGAGCCGTCGGCCAGTTCGAGGTTGCCGTTGATGGTGAGCGCGCCGGGCGCGGAGCCGAGGCCACCGGGGGCCAGCCTGCCGGCCACGTCGACGAAGACATCGCCGCCGATGGTGCCGTTGCCGCCCAGCGTGCCGAAATTGACGTTGGTCAATCCGGTTGCGGCGCTCTGGTCGCCATTGATGTAGAGCCCGCCTCCGCCGACAATCAGCGTGGTGCCGCCGTAAGTGTTGTCGGCCGTGAGCACGGTGTTGCCGGTTCCATCCTGGCTGACGCCGCCGCTGCCCGAGATCGTGCCGCCGAAAGTATAGAGGTTGGAGCGGTTGAAGCTGAGCGTGCCGTTGTCGACCACATCGCCGAGGATTGACCCGGTCGTGCCGCCGGTGCCCAGCATCAGGATGCCGCTCGCAATGGTCGTGCCGCCGGCATAGCTATTGTCCGCGCCGAGGATCAGCGCCCCGGCGCCGGTCTTGGTGAGCGCGCCCGCGCCGTCGACCGCGCCTTCCCACTGCAGGGCGCTGTCGACCTGGAACGTTCCGCCGCCCGCCTGAAGCGTCGCGTCGCGGCTGGTGACGATGCTGGACAGGGTCTGATGCAGCGTGCCGCCATCGAAGGTAACCTTGCCGGCCACATCGCCGAGATTGGCATCGGCGGTGATCTGGACCGTGCCGCCATCGATGACGGTGCCGCCTTGGTAGCTGTTGGCGCCGCTGAGCACCAGTATGCCGCCACCTTCCTTGGTCAAAGTTCCGGCGCCGCTCACGGTGTTGGTGAGCGCCAGGCTGGTCGCGCCGTCGGTGTCGAAGGTGCCGCCGCCGGCATTGAGCGTCACGGCGCGGGCAGAAGTGATATCGGCCGTCGTGTGCAGCGTGCCGCCGTCGAGCGAAAGACCGCCGGAGGCGTTGCCGAGATTGTTGTCCGACGCGATCTGGACCGTGCCGCCATTGATCGCCGTGCCGCCGGCATAAGTGTTGGTGCCTGACAGCACCAGCGTGCCGGCGTCGGTCTTCACCAACTGCGTGGCGCCCGTCAGGTTGGAGGCGATCGTCGCGACATAGGCCGCGCCCACCGCCGTGCCGTCACCGACGCGGATGATCGATTGCGGGCCGACCAGGCCGATGTCCGCGCCCTGGACCAGGTAGCCGTCCGCCGCGAACTGCATGCCGGCGGCCTGCACCGGGCCGTTGGTGCCGTCCACCGTCACCGTGCCGGCGGCCCCCTGGAAAATCGCGAAGCTGGCATTGGCGAAGGGAGCCGCGAACGTTCCGGTGATGTCCGTCCAGTTCTGGTCGCCTGCGGCCCGCCAGGTACCGCTGCCGCCATTCACCGCGCCATTGGAGTGGGGGCCGGCATTGCCGTCCCAGTAGCTGAGCGTCAGCCCGGCCGAGTTGACCAGGTTGACCTGGTTGGCCACCGAGGTCTGCACGAAATAGTTGGGATCCGTGACGTCGAGACCGTTATCGGCAAGGGAGCCGTTGTAGCTGATGATGCGATACACGCCCGGACCCAGGGTTCCTCCCGGGCTCTGGGTCACGTTCAGCGTGCCGTCGAGCGTCAGGTTGCCACCGACATTGATGAGATCGTTAAGCGGGCCGCCGGGCACGTTTGCCTGGCCGAAATTGACGTTGAGGTCGGAGTTGCCCAACGCGAGGTTGCCGTTGATGGTCAGCGTGCCTGGAGCATTGCCGGCGCCGCCGGGGGCGAGCGTACCGCCGTCGGCGACGGTGACGCTGCCGCCGATGGTGCCGGTGCCGCCGAGGGTCGCGCCGCTCGCGACCGATGTCGAGCCGGTAGCACCCGACTGGTTGCCGTTGATCAGCAGCGTCCCGGCATTGACGTTGGTGGCGCCGCTATAACTGTTGGTGCCGGTGAGCGTGGTCACGCCGGTGCCGAGCTTGTTGACCGAACCCGTGCCGGAGATGACGCCGTCGAAGCTGTAGGTGTTGTTCAGGTTGAACGCGAGCGTGCCGTTGTTGACGACGCTCGGTGTCGTCAAGGTACCCGCTGTCGCGCCGCTGCCCACCTGGAGCGTCCCGCCCTGGATCGTCGTGTCGGCGCTGTAGCTGTGGTCACCAACAAGCGTCAACGTTCCGGTGCCCTGCTTGTCCAGGCTCTCGAACCCGCTGATGCCCGCGCCCTGGACTGTGCGATTCACCGTGTTGATTACCCGAAGCGTGTCGCCCGCGCCCGTCTCGCCACCGGTGCCGGCGTTGACTGTTCCGGTGAGAACGGCGCCGTCGTTAAGCGTCAGCGTGTCGTTGCCGGCGCCAAGGTTCAGCGCTCCCACTCCGGTGTTCAAGGTCCCGGTCAGGTTGACAGTGTCGCTGCCACCGCCAAGGTCGCCTGTCGCCCGGAAAATGCCGCCAGTTTTGATATTGACGGTGTTGTTGCCAGTATTCCCGGTAATGGCGGTTTGGGTGGAGCCGGCGGCCTGGACCGTGCCTCCGACGGTCAAAGTGGAACTGCCCGTCATGGCGATGGTCGGCGTTTGCAGGCCGCCATCCACCTGCAATGTGCCGGCATTGATGGTGGTCGCGCCAATGGCGTTGTTAGGCGATGTCAGCACGCTTGTGCCCATACCGATTTGCGCCAGGGTGCCAGGCCCGCTCAGCGTGCCGCTGAAGGTGAAGGTGTCGCTGCGATTGAGGGACAGGGTGGACGTTGACGAATTGACGATGACATTGCCCACACCGGCATTGCCGGTGGTGCCGCCATTGCCGATCATCAGATTGCCGTCGTTGATGACGGTGTTGCCGGAATAGGTATTGTTGCCGGTGAGGACCCAGGTGCCGCTGTCGTTCTTGGCGAGCGTCGTGGCGCCGGTGCCGTTGTCGCCGATGGCACCGCCCATCGTGTTAAGGCCGGTGTTGGTGCCGCCTAGCGCAATCGTGCGCGTTGCGTTGGTGCCGGTCAGGCTGACCGTCCCGGTATTGGCGAAGACGAGCGCTCCTGTTCCCGAGGACTGGATATAGGTCACGCCGGTATCGAGCGTGAATTGACGGTCGGTGGTATCGCCCGTGCCGACATAGCGCAACGTCGAATCCTTGCCGATCACCAGGTTGCCGGCCGCGTTAGAAGACGCACCGATGCTGCTGGCCATTCCGCCATCGGCCAATTTGTCGACGATCAATATGCCGCCGCCGATGGTGGTCGCGCCCGTATAGCTGCTGGCCTGATTGGTCAGGCGCCAGGTGCCGGTGCCGGTCTTGGCGAGCGAGGTGACGCCGGCGATGTTGTCGTCCAGCCGGGCGCCCAAGATATTGGTGCCGGTATTGGTGCCGGCCAACGTCAAGGTGCGCGGGGCGTTGCCGGCGAGGGTTACCGGGCCGCCATAGGTGAACTGTATGGCGCCGGTGCCGGAAGAATCGAGCGTGGCGCCGCCCGCGCCCAGCGTGAACTGCCGGTCTGTCGTGGCGGCCGCGCCGACATATTGCAGGGTAGCGCCGTTGCCGATCACCAGGTTCGCCGGATTGGACGACGAGGCGCCGATCGAGCTGTTGACGCCTCCGTTCGCCAGGCAGGTGACCTGGAGCGTGCCGGCATTGATCACGGTGCTGCCGCTGTAGCTGCTGTTGCAGCCGGAGAGCGCCTGGATGTTGGCGCCGTTCTTGATGAGCCCGCCGGTGCCGCTGATGGCGCCCGCGTAGGAACGGGTGTCGACGCCGTTGATCGTCAGCGTCGCATTGCCCAACTTGATGTTCCCGCCAGTGGCTCCGCCGCCGATGAGGGATGTTACCACCGTGTTGAAGCCCGCAAGGTCGAGCGCAACGCCGGCGGTGTTGTCGAGGGTCATATGTCCCTGCGGACCAAAGGCGTTGGTCGTCCCCGCGCGCAGCACGCCGCCCGAGATCTGGGTGTTGCCGGTCGATGTATTGGCGCCGGACAGGACCAGCGTGCCCGGGCCGTCCTTGCGCAAGCTGCCTGCCCCAATGACATTGCCGGTGAAGGTCAGGGTCGCGGCGGCATTGGAAACATTGATGGCGCCGGTATTCGCCGAGAGTTGGAAGCCGCGGTCGGTCGTGACGCTGCCGCCGGTATAGATAAGCGAGGCATTGTTGAAGATCAGGTTGGTCGCAGCGTTGCTCGAGGCGCCGATGCCGCTGGCGACGCCGCCGTTGCGGATGCAATCGGTGCTGATGTTCGCGCCGTTGAGGTTCGTGGCTCCGCTATAGCTGTTGTTGCAGCCAGTGAAGGTCTGGGTGCCGCCACCGGTGCGCAGGATGCCGCCGGTGCCGCTGATCGAGCCCGAATAACTGCCGTTGCCGCCATTGATCTGCAGCGTGGCCGAACCCAGCGTGACATTGCCGCCATTGGCGCCGCCGCCATTGAGCGCGCCGACAACATTGTTGAAATTGTTGAGGTCGAGCGATACGCCCGCCGTATTGGCAAGCGTCATCGGCCCGCTATTGCCCAGTACGTTTGCCGCGCCGGCACGCAGGATGCCGCTATTGACCGTATTGCCGCCAGTATAGGTGTTGGCCGCGGTCAGGGTCAGCGTGCCCGCGCCGTTCTTGGTAAGGGCGCCGCCTCCCACCACCTGGCCACCGACCGTCAGCGTCGTGCCGGCCGCGCTGACATCGACGACGCCGCCGCCGGTCCCCAGCGTGAAGCCGCGATCGGTGGTGGTCGTGACGCCAGTATAGCGCAACCCGCCGCCGCCACTCAGCGTGAGATTGGCCGGAGCGCTGCTGCTCTGACCGATCGGGCTGAGCTGTCCGCCGTTGGGCAGCGTGTTCACGGCCAGGAGGCCGCCGGTGACGGCGACGGCGCCGGTAAAGTCGTTATTGGAGTTGGCGAGCGTCAGCGTGCCCGCACCGCTCTTGGTGAAGCCGGCGCCATCCGTGCTGGTGACGAGGCCCGAAAAGATGAGATTGGCGTTCGCGTTGGTGACCTCGACACCGGCGCCCGTGATGGCCCCTGATTTGCCGAAGGTGAAACCGCGGTCGCTGCTGTCGCCGGCTCCCGTATAGCGCAGCGTGCTGCCTTCCAGCACCAGGTTGGACGAAGCCGCCGACGATGCACCGATGCTGCTGGTGGCACCGCCATTGCCGATGCTGGTCACCGCCAGCGTGCCCTGCACGACGCGGGTGGCGCCGGTGTAGCTGTTGGCGGTGTTGGTGAGCGTGACGAGTCCCGTGCCGGCCTTGGTGAACCCCATGCCCGGACCGTTGTCGACGATCTGCGAGGCGATGGTGAAGTTGCCGGTACTGTTCTGCTGGACCCCCAGCACGCCGCCATTGGCGCCGGTCATCTTGCCGCCGGTGATCAACTGGTTGTTGCCCAGCACCGTCGGCGCGACAATGATTGTGCCGTCCACGCCCAGCGTCTCGCCGGCATTGACCGTCACAGTGGTGGAAACCGGCTGGGTATAGCGCAGCCCGCCGAGCTGCTTGGTCCCCGTCACCGTACCGGAAAAGCCGGCCACATCGGTGATGAACTCATTGTCCAGCCAGTTGGCGGCGTTGTCCTTGTCGGTGTAGTCGGCGTCGGTGAATGCGAGGATGTTGCCACCGACGACCTTGGCATAGTCGGTGCCGTTGACCGTCGCCCAGCCGCCGAGCGAGGTGTTGGTCGTCCTGATGTTGCCGCTGGTCGGCAGGTTGAAGTTCATCAGCCCGCCGGTGCGGGTGATGGCGCCCAAGTTGACGGTCATGCTGCCGCCGGTGCCGGAAACCGCACTGACCGTGTTGTTGCCGGCGGTGATCGTCAGGCCGTCGAAAATCTGCGTGTCGCTCTCATTCGCGGCACCGGTCACCTTTAGCGTGCCCCCCGTCATGACCAGGGCGGAATCGCTGCCGACGATGTCGCTTGTCGGGCCGCCGGCTGGGCTGAAGTCGAGAGCCAGCGTGCCTCCGCCGATTGTGGTGTCACCTGTATAGGTGCTGGCGCCGGTGAGCGTCTGGGTGCTGTCGCCCAACTTGGTGAGCCCGCCGGTGCCGGTGATGCTGCCGGCGAAGCTCGCGGTGGTGCCGGTTGGCGCCTGGATCGTCAGCGTAGCGCTGCCCAGGTCCAGCGTGCCGCCTGTGCCGGCCAGGGTGGTCAGCGTCTGGCTGTAGCCGTTGAAGTCCAGCGTGCCGCCATTGACCACGAATTGGCTGGAGGCGCCGAAAGCGCCGGCCGATCCCGCGCGCAGCGTTCCGCTGTCGACGATGGTCTGACCGGTATATGTGTTCGCGCCCGAAACAACCCAGGTGCCGGTCCCGGCGCCGCGCAGGTTGCCGGCGCCCGAAATCACCCCCGAAACCATATTGTCGGCGCCGGCGAAACTGCCGCCCAGCGTACCCGTGCCGCTGAGGCTCATGGTTCCGCTCAGCGCCAGTGCGCCGCTGCCGTCATTGTCGAGCGTGCCGCCGCCGCTGAGCACCCAGTTGCGGTTGGTGCTGGCGCCCACCCCGGTATAGCTCAGGGTGCCGCCGCTTATGCCTGTTGTGCTCCCCGCTCCCAGCGAGCTGGCGACGCCGGCATTCGCAATGATGCCTGCCTTCACGGTTCCCGCGCCTGATACACCAGAATTGCCGGTGAACGTATTGGCACCACCAAGCGTCAGGGCCTGCCCGGCATTCGCGATAAAGGTGGCGCTACCGCCGCTGATGACGCCAAGCAGCTCCAGGTCGGCGGTCGCCGCAGTGAAAGAAGGCACTTGGGCGAGACCGCTATTGCCCACCGAGATAGAGCCGGTCAGCGTCAGGGTGCCGGTGCCGCTGTTGCCGAGGCCCGTGCCGCGATAGCCGTTGGAGTACAAGCTCCAATTGCGGTTCGACACATCGCCATCGCCGACATAGGTAGCAGTGCGAGTGCCGGCGGTTCCGCTCGGATTCGATATGCTGATGTTGCCGTTCGCGACCGTGGTGGGCGCCCCAAGCGAACTCGCCTCGCCCAGATTGCCGATCGAGGTGAAGGTGGAGCTGCCAGCGCCAACGAAGCTGGTTGCACCGGTGTAGTTATTGGTATCGTCGGTCAGGTTCACCCCTGGGTTGACGGAAAGACCGCCGATGCCGGTGAAATGGGCGCCGCCGATACCCGCCCCCGAGAGGGTGACCACCGTGCCGCTGAGCGTGACGGTGCGCCCAGTCAGGCTGCCGCCGGTCGTGCCGATATTCAGCGCACCGCCCGAGATGGTGATGTTGTTGCCGACATCGCCCAAGGCGGCGGCACCGCTCGCGGTTAACGTACCGCTGACGTTGATCTCGCCCATGAAGCTGTTGATGCCGGTCAGCGAGAGCGCGCCGCCGGTGACCACGGGGCTGCTGCCGAAGCTGTTGTTGCCGGTGAGGGACAAGGTGCCGGCGCTTACGGTGAGGCCGCCATTGAAGCTGTTGTTGCCGGACAACGTCAGCGTCCCGCCACCGGCCTTGATCACCCTGCCTGTGCCGTTGATCGTCGATGCGATCGTGGAGCCCCCGGTCGTGACCATGAGCGTGGGGTCGACTCCGCCGAGAGTCAGCGTGCCGCCAGTGACGGAATAGCCACTGACCTCGAACGTCACGTTGTGGGCGGTGATCGGCGCGCCGAGCGTAATGGTGCCCGCCGTGCCGCCAAAGAAGGCGTCGTCGAGCGATCCGTTGTTCCAGGCACTATAGGGGCCGCTTACACCGTCATTGCTGGCGCTCCAGACCGAATCGGTCAGATTCCAGATGCCTGTGCCACCGCGGTTGAGCGACGTATTGTTGACGTCCCAGTAGAGGCTGGCTGCCGGAGCAGCTGTCGTGGCAAGCCCTGTGAGCAGCGCCAGCGCTGGCAGCCTGCCCAGTACTCCATGGGTGACGCATGCGAAGAACCCGACCGCCTGAGGGGCGTAGCTGGCCGCTTGTCCTTGCCATTTCGTCATGCGTCCGCCGCGAACGGCTTGCAGGCGACAAGATTGTACAGTTCGATCCCGCCGCATGTTCCCCTCGCACCGTACCTAGGCGCGATGGTCACCGGAAAAGTCATGGAAACCGGTATTTTACGCCCCAGGCTATCTATGGCGAAGCCCAGCCACAACGGAACGTAACTTACGGTATCGAACATCGGGAACGGCGCCTCGCATGGGGCATCAATCCCGCATCAAGCCTGCTTTCTTGAGGGAGCCGAGGAATGTCTCGGCATCATTGGAATTGCCGAACCGGAACAACGTCTCTTGTCGAATATTTGCGACCAGTCCGGGCTCATGGAGCATGAGCCAGGAACGCTCGCGCTCGGCGTCCGCCGTGTAGCCTCCCTCGGCAAAGATCGCGGCGGCGATCGAATGATAGAGCGCATTGTCGGGAACATTCGCCTTTTTGATCCACATTACCGCCTGCTCGATGTCGTGACTGAAATAAGCGCAGAGAGCCAACCCCGCCTCGTAATAGGCGAGCGGCCCCGGATTGCGATTTCGTGCCTCCGCGACCAACGGGCACCCTTCTTTCCAATTTCCGGACAGCGCCAGCCGATACCCGTACTCACCTACGAATACAGTGTCGTTCGGGTTGATGGCCATGGCACGGCGCCCCACTCTGATGGCCGCGTCAATTTCCCCCTTGAAATAGAGTGCAATCATCTGCGCCTGAAGGGCCCGGACGTTGGTCGGCTCCAGTTGCACGGCGCGATCCGCCGCGGCAAGGGCGCGATCGATCAGCGGTGCCGATTTCTGGGATTCGAACGGATAGTAGAACCGGACTTCATCAATGTAGATCAGCGATAGAAGCGCCCAGGCGGTTGCATATCCGGGAAATCGCTCCACGGCCCTTTCGAGACAGGAACGGACAGCGGGACGGGTTTCAGGATTGAAGCCGGCTCGATACGAATAATAGGAAAGCGTGCAGAAATAGGCAGCCTGATCGTCGGGAGCACCGGGAACGGCGCGCTTGGCATCTGCCTCGAACAGCGCGCCATATGGCTGTGCCAGGCTCGTGGCGACATCGGCGGCGATATCGGCCTGGACCTTCAGAAGTTCGGGCACGGTTGTCGCGCCGTCGTAACTGTGCGCCCAGAGCACCGATCCGTCCCCACGGTTGAGCATGCGAACTCGAACCCGAAAGCTCCCGGCGGACATATCCACACTTCCTGCGAGCGCGTACCGTATGTCGGATCCCACTTGGCCGAGAGGCTGGACCACGACAATGTCACTGAATTTGGAGAGCTGGCTTATGACCTCCTGCGTAAGCCCACGGGCCAGAGCTGTGGTTGCGCTCGACCCGTTCATGTCGTCAAACCACTCAACCAGCAAATGTGGGGTTTCCGGCTCGCTTGGAGAAAGCCGGGAAGAACCGAACCACAAGACGAGCGCCGTGGCAGCAGCAACCAGCACGGCCACCGCTGCGATGAGTCGAGGCTTGCCCGGTCGGCGCGGCGGCTGCGGGGGCTCGCGTATAATGGCGGGCGTATGTTCTTCTGAGGAGGCAGCTACGGTGTCGCGCGATGAGAACGCGGCAACATATCCTCCCTTTGGAAGGCTGATGAGAATGGGATCGGCCAGTCCAGCCGTCAGGTAATACCGTTCAAGCGACCTGCGAAGGTGGCTGGCCGTAATGCGCACGATCGGGTCAGTCTGCGGGTCGAACGAAGGGTCCCGGTCGAACACCTCTACGGCTATTGAATAGGCCTTGATGCGATCGCTCCGCCCAGCCAAGGTTTCGTCCACGACATAGCTGAGGAACCGACGCTCGCGATCGGTTGCCTGAAAGTCCGCGCTGCTCAAAATACTCGCCAGCTGGGCTCTGCAGTCTTCGGTGGAGAATTCTATCCGTCCATGTGCGTTCAATTTCGCGCCAATCTATCCCTCATCCACCTTCATACCAACGGCGCCGAGTCGTCCGCGCGATGGCGCAGGCGTCTGTTGGTTACATTCCGGCCCGTGTGTCTGCAATGGTGCTTGCGCGTACCTCACCAGCTGTGGGCGGGAACTCGATTAGGGAGTCGACGGAATTGGAGGCACGCAAGCCGGCGGCGACATAGCCGGAAACTGGTTTCCCAGTGCCGCTGCATCTGCGGCCCGACCGCCATCGGCCTTTAGCGTCCCGACACCAACGATGGATTCGCCCGTGAACGCCTAGTTCTCGGCGCCACGGCTGATTTTTGCTCGATCGGCGGCGGAACTCCGGCGTTGCCGCCATCGACAGCATGACATAGGCGGGATTCGTGAGCAGAGAACGGTCACGGTCAGCCAGCCGCTAGCCGCCTCCTGGCTAACCGAAGGAAGAAATAGACGCCAAATCATTGATAAATAACAACAATGGTGGGCCCGGAGGGACTCGAACCCCCAACCAAGCGGTTATGAGCCGCCGGCTCTAACCATTGAGCTACAGGCCCCACGCGGGCTGGCTTAGTGTTTTTCGTTCGTCCGCACAAGGCTTTCGAAAACTCTGGCGGGAACCGTCAAAATCAGCCCATATTCGCTGCGTAGAGCGGCTTGCGCCCATAAAGGCGCGTGAACAGGTCCAGGCCATGCACCGCACTGCAGGGAATCGGCGCCTTTGCGGGGTCGCACGGGCGGCGGACAGCAGACTTCGAGGAGTTTTCATGACCAGACATCTTTTGCCCATCGCGCTCGCTGCCGCGGTCGCGTTCCCGGGGCTGGCAAGCGCCGCCGACACCCAGCCCCCGCCCCGCATCATCGTGTCCGGTGAAGGCGAAGCGACGGTGGCGCCTGACATGGCGATCCTTTCGCTCAGCGTCATGCGCGAGGCCAAGAGCGCGCGCGAAGCGCTCGATGCCAACAACGACGCCATGGCGGCGGTGGTCGCGGCGATGAAATCCGCAGGCATTGCCGACCGCGACCTGCAGACCGCCGGCATCCAGATCAACCCGCGCTACAATTACACCAACAAGGCCGACGGCAGCCAGGAAGCCCAACTCGTCGCCTATCAGGTGACCAACACGCTGTCGGTGCGCGTGCGCAACGTCGACAAGACGGGCGAGATTCTCGATAAGGCGGTGTCTCTCGGCGTCAACCAGGGTGGCGGCATCACCTTCACCAATGACGATCCGAAGGCGACGATCACCGAGGCGCGCAAGAGGGCCGTCGCCGACGCGATGGCCAAGGCAAAGACGCTCGCCGAAGCGGCCGGCGTCAGCTTGGGCAAGGTGCTCGAGATCACCGACCAGAACGTCGCGCCGGTGCCGATGCCGATGGCGGCCAAGTCGTTCGATGCGGCCCGTTCGGCCGTGCCGGTGCAGGCGGGCGAGAATTCCTACAACGTCCAGGTCACGGTCACCTTCGAGCTGAAGTGACGCCCGGCCCAGTCGCGGGCATGCCGTTAATAAAAAGCCCCGAAGGAAACATCCTCCGGGGCTTTTTTGGACCCGCGCCTCATTTGAGGGGCTCCGCTACTCAAGATTGATCTTCGCAGGAGATCATATCTGAATTGATCTTCGCAGGAGATCATATCTGATAGCTGATCCTCGCAAGGATCATGCTTTCAGGCGATCCTCGCAGAGGATCGTCCTTTCAGCTCCAGCCTCAGCGATAGATGATCGGGCAGCCGCGCTCGTTGGCGAACACCACCACGACACGGTCGCCATACTGGCGGCCGGCCACCTTCACGGTACGGCGGCTGATGTCGACGATGCGCGCGCGATGCAGGCCCATGCGCTCGGCCTTATCGAGGGCGCGGTCCGGCGAGCAGCCGCGCCAGTCGCGGTCGCGGTCGCGGCGCCAGTCGCGGCGATAGCCGTCATCGTCGCCGGTGTAGATGCCAAAACGCGGGTCGTGCCTGTCCCCGAAACCGAGATAGAGGCTGTCCGCATGCGCCGGAATGGCGGCCAAAGTGCCAAGCCCGACAAGGGCCGAAAGGGCTGCCGTCTTGATCGTGTTGAACATCGTCTTCTCTCCTTGTTGTGGGCTTTCGCCCGTAGAACCGATGATTGGAAAATGCCTGTTTGTGTCTGAATTTTCTGCGAACCGACCATTCATGTCCGGTTCATGTAGCGCGAACCCGCCAGGGTTCCCCGCTCGCAGTGCTTAAACGCGAACCCCACGACGGTTCGTCCTTAAACGCGGACCCTTCAGCGTTCGTCATCAATATGCGTTGCGAACCGGTTACGGTTCGTCATCCAGTATATAATCGAAGTAGTCGTCTGGCTCGGCCAGATCGGTTTCCTTGGCCTTCACACGGCCCTGGATTGAAATCCCGGCATCGTGCACGGTCGCGGCGCTTCCCGAAACAAGCCTGTGCCACCAGTAGAGATCATGGCCCTCGGCGATAAGCCGGTAGGCGCAGGTTTTTGGCAGCCAGGTGATGGTGCGCACATTCTGCGGCGTCAGGCCGACGCAGTCGGGCACCCGCGCCAGGCGGTTGGCATAGTCGGAGCAACGGCAGTTCTGCGCGTCGAACAACCTGCAGCCGACGCTTGTCCAGAATATCTCGCCGGTATCCTCGTCCTCGAGCTTCGACAGGCAGCATTTGCCGCAGCCGTCGCAAAGCGATTCCCATTCGGCCGGGGTCATCGCTTCAAGCGTCTTGGTTTTCCAGAACGGCGCGGTCATTTTGGTGGATTTGGCCCTCCGCGGCCTTCCGGTCAAGCGCTGCTGTGACGCTGACCCCGTATCAACATTAGAAAAACATGAAATTGCCTTTAAAAGGCCGGTTGGGCGTCCTTGGCTGGTGCCAATGCCTGACGGAACCAATTGCGGATGATGAAAGTTTGGGCAGGGATGGGACCCTACTAGGAGAAAATTGATATGAAACGCCAACCACGGATTCTGGCGGGCACGGCAATCGGCCTGCTTATGGCATCCGCGCCGTTGGGCGCGTACCCGCTGCAGGGGGGTGTCGCTTCTGGCAGCCTGCACGGCGCGCCACTCATTCTCGCGCAGGCCGCCTGCGCCGAAGGCCAGTCGGCCGAGGAATGCGCCCAGGCCGGTGGCGGCCAGCAGGGGGAACAGCCGCGGAAAAGGAAGCGCGAACAGCAACAGCAAAGCGAATCGGCGCCGGCTGAACAAGCCGCACCCGCCGAGTCCGAGCAACAGCCGCGCAAGAAACGGCACGAGCAGCAGCAGACGGACAATGGCCAGTCCGGGGAGGCTGCCCCGGCCGAGCAGCAATTCAAGCCGCGCAAGAAGCGCGACCAACAGCAGCAGATCGAAGCGGCGCCCGCCGACCAAGGCGGCCAGCCCGCGACCGACGAACAGCCGATCAAGCCGCGCAAGAAGCACGATCAACAGCAGCAGATCGAGGCGGCGCCCGCCGACCAGGGCGGGCAGCCCGCGACCGACGAGCAGCAGCCGCGCAAGAAGAAGCGCAATCAGCAGCAGATCGAAGCAGCGCCGGCCGACCAGCAGCCCGCGGAACAGGTCGCACCTGCCGCCGGTAACCAGCAGCAGAACGACCAGCAGCAAGGCAACCAGGGTCGCAAGAAGCGCAAGCACGATCAGCAGCAGAGCGAGCCGGCCGGTCAGACCGGCGAGCAGGTGGCGCCGACCGAACAGACCGCTCCCGCCAACGACAACCAGCAAGGCGGCAACCAGGGGCGCAAGAAGCACCGGCAGAACCAGCAGAACGAGACCGCTCCGGCGGGCGAACCCGTGCCACAGGCCGAGCCACTGCAAAACGGCGAGCAGCCGGTCCAGGGCGAACAGACCCAGGACAAGAAGAAGCGCGGCAAGAAACCGGCTGCCGAACAGCCGGCAAACGGTGAACAGCCCGCTACCGGTGAGCAACCTGCCAACGGCGAGCAGACAAAGGCTGGCCGCCAGCCCGCCACCGGCGAGCAGCAACCCGGGACCGGCGAACAGCCGGCGAACAACAACCAGCCTGCCAATGGCGGCAACGCCGCGCAGGGCGAAACCGCCAATCCGAACGAGGCACCTGTCCTGGACAGCCAGAAAGATGCCGTGCGCAAGCACCGGGGTCGCAACGATAACGGCCAGAACGGTGGTGCCCAGAACGACAACGGCCAGGCCGGCAATGGCCAGAAGACCAATCAGGCCGGACAGCGGCAGGGTGGCGAGCAGGCGCAGCAGCCGGCTCCGGTCGACCAGGGTCCGCCGCCCACCGACGACAAGTCGGCGCAGCAGGCGATCAGGCCAGCGAAGCTCGTCCCTGTGGATGAGGAGAAGGGCAAGCGGATCGACCGCACGCCCGAAGACTTTGCCCGCGACCGCCGGCGGCCAAAGGGCACGGACGTCGTGAAGCAGTTCGGCGACCGCGTCATCCTCCAGTTCAACAACCAGACATTCGTGGAAAGCAACGAGGCGCCCCGCATCACCCGCGGCGCCAAGGACGTCTACTACGAGGACCTGTCGGGCGGGCGCACCCGCGAGACGGTCGAACGCGGCAACGGCGTCCGCGTCGTCACCATCCGCAACCGTTATGGCGATGTCATCCAGCGATCGCGGGTCATGCCGGATGGCCGTGAATATGTGCTGAGCTATGTCGATGAGCGGCAGTACCAGGATGACGGCGACTGGCGCGATCCCGGCGACGACCTGCCGCCGATGCGGCTCACCATACCGCGGCGGGACTACATCCTCGATTCCGAGGATGTAGAGAGCGACGACGACTACTACACTTTCCTCGAGCAGCCGCCGGTGGAAAAGGTGCAGCGTCTCTACTCGATCGACGAGGTCAAGCGCTCGGCCCGCGTGCGCGACATTGCACGGCGTATCGATCTCGACACGCTGAACTTCGACTTCGGCTCGGCCACCATTTCCGACACCGAGGTGCAGAAGCTCGATGGCGTCGCCAACGCTATCGAAAAACTGCTGCAGAAGAACCCGGCCGAAACCTTCTTGATCGAAGGCCACACCGACGCCGTCGGCACGCCGGATGCGAACCTCGCTCTGTCGGACCGTCGCGCCGAGGCGGTCGCCGAGGCGCTCACCAACGCCTTTGGCATCCCGGCCGAGAACCTCACCACGCAGGGTTATGGCGAGGAGTATCTCAAGGTGAACACGCCCGGACCGAACCGCGAGAACCGGCGTGTCGCCATCCGCCGCATCACCTCGCTGGTGGCGCCGGTGGCGAGCAACAGCGACCAGCAATGAGCGTGTGATTTCAAGATCCTGTCCGGATTTTCGGAATCAGCGCGCAAGATGAAGGCCCGTCCCGTCGGGACGGGCCTTTTTTCTTGCCGGCTCAAGAAGATTTGTCCTGCCGATTAGCGACTGCTCATTGAATCGCCGCATTGCGACACCCAGATTCTGTGCAGGGCGTTCCCTGCCCTGTCCCGACTCCAGCGGGACACACTGAGCCCCGCCGGGTCCCCTCCCCGGCGGGGTTTTTTGTCTTGAAAACCGGCCCTGTCTGGCCGAAATACCCTCTATCGCAATTTGAACGGAAGCCTTCATGAAGCGTCTCGAACTCGCCATCGAATCCGTCATCCTGGCCTCGCGCTGGCTGCTGGTGGTCTTCTATCTGGGGCTCGGCGTGGCGCTGGCGATCTACGCGCTTTCTTTCGGCAAGAAGCTTTATGAGTTCGTGATGAGCGCCTTCACGCTCGGCGACACCGACACGATCCTGAAGATGTTGGGCTTGATCGACGCCGCGCTTGTCGCCTCGCTGGTGGTGATGGTGATCATCTCGGGTTACGAGAACTTCGTCAGCCGCTTCGACGAGCAGGACGGCGAGGTCCATTGGCTGGGCACGATCGATGTCGGCTCGCTGAAGGTCAAGGTCGCCTCGACCATCGTCGCCATCTCCTCCATCCACCTTTTGCAGGTGTTCCTGAATTCCGTGTCCTACACGACCGACCAGCTGATGTGGCTGACCATCATCCATCTCGCCTTCGTCGTTTCGGCGCTGATGCTGGCCTATATCGACCGGGTCATGGCGTTGGCCAAGGGCAAGAAGGCCGCGATGGATCGAGGCGAGCGCTCCATCAGTAGATCCTTCTGACTTTCGTCTGCGAGTTCGCAAACACCTCGTCGGGGACAAAAAAGTCGCCCGCGAGCTGATCGGCCGCGCCCGGCGCGTAGACCGAAAAGTCCGTGACGCCTTCGCCGCGCAGAACCTCTTCGTCGATGTAGAAATTGCCGGTCGCCTCGCGCGACGGGCGCAGGAAGATCGCGTGCGCCGCATCGGCCATGATGTCGGGCGAGCGGCTCATCGCCGCCACCGTCGCGCCGCCAAGCAGGTTGCGCACGGCGGCCGTATCGATGGTCGAGATCGGCCACAGCGAATTGACGGCGATGCCGGCTCCGGCGAACTCCGCGCTCATGCCAAGCGTGCACATCGACATGCCGAACTTGGCCATCGTGTAGGCGACGTGGTTCTTGAACCACTTGGCCTTCATGTCGAGCGGCGGCGCCAGATTCAGGATGTGAGGATTCTCTGCCAACTTGAGGTGGGGAATGCACATTTTGGAGACCAGGAAGGTGCCGCGCGTATTGATCTGGTGCATCAGATCGTAGCGCTTCATGTCGGTCTCCAGTGTGCCGGTAAGCTGGATGGCGCTGGCATTGTTGACGCAGATGTCGATGCCGCCGAACCGCTCCACGGTCCTGGCCACCGCCTCGGCGACCTGCGCTTCGTCGCGAATGTCGCAAAGCACCGGCAGCGCCTTGCCGCCGGCCTGTTCGATTTCTTGCGCCGCGCTATAGATCGTGCCCGGCAGTTTCGGATGCGGCTCGGCGGTTTTGGCCGCGATCGTCACATTGGCGCCGTCGCGCGCCGCGCGCAGCGCGATCGCCAGCCCGATGCCGCGCGATCCGCCCGAGATGAACAGCGTCTTTCCGTTGAGCGACATCCTTCGCCTCCCTCATCAACTCGGAAGGCAACTTGCGCGGCTGATGGGCACGGCGCAAGAGCCGAAAGGAGGCGAAGCGGTTACGCTGCGTAGCGTAGGAAACCACCCTGGCGCGGAGCGGGTCACTTGAGATTCAGGTCAGGCCGAGTCGAGAATGGTGGGTTCCGAGAACCGGAGCGGAGCGTACTTGGGGTACGTGAGCACCGGAAGCGCAGGAAGCCGCCATTCGCAGGCTGACCTCACCTGAATCTCAAGTGACCCTAGACCAGCACCAGCCCCTGCCGCATGGCGATGGCAATCGCGTCTGTCCGGTTGGCGGCGCCGAGCTTGATCAGGATGGCGGCGACGTGGAACTTCGCCGTGTGGACGGAAATGTTGAGCCGCCGGGCGATGATCTTGTTCGGCGCGCCTTCGGCCAGCAGCGCCAGCACTTCAGCCTCGCGCGGCGACAAGGCCGGGCGAGGCTGGTTGTCGTCAGGCGTCTCTTCCCCGGCAAGCTCGTCGTCGTGGAAATCGCCATGCGCGACCTCCGACGGCGGCGCCTTGCCGACGCGGTAGCCTGACGCCGCCAATCGCGCAGCGGCGGCGATCAGCAGGCCATCTGCGGAGACAGGCAGCACGGCCAGCACATTGTCCGCCGCCCCCCGCTCGCTGCCCGCACGCCGCGAAAGCAGGACGATGGGCGTCGCCGAACTGACGACCCGGCTTTCCAGGCCGGCCTCATCGGCGACGGCGACATCCGCCATTTGGCCGACGCCACTTCCAGCCAATGCCGGCGCCAGATCGTCGCTCGCGGCCAGCGCATCGGCAAGCTGCTCGGCCCGCTGGGCATCGGCAAGCGCGACAAGCACCGTCAGCCGGTGGGTTGCCGGCTCCGGTCTCGTAATCGTTTGTGCCGTGCTGCTGGCCATCGATCCTCTCAGCTCAGCGGTTTCTCGCCGATGGTGATCGACACGTCGCGCTCGGCGCCGCCGCTCGAAACGCCTAGAGTGACGGTGGTGCCCGCGCTGTCCGGTCCGAGCTTGCGGATCAGCTCGCGCGGTCCATGCACGGCCTCGCCGTTCCAGGCGATGACGATGTCGCCGACATGCAGGCCCGCAGCCTTGGCCGGGCCTTTATCGTCGAGGCTCATCACCATGGCGCCTTTGGTGTCGCCATTGCGGATCGGATGCAGCCCGGCGCCGAGATAGCCGCGCGCGACATGGCCCTTCTCGCGCAGTGTCGCGACCGCGCGCTCGATCGTCTCATAGGGCATCACCAGCGCCCGCCGGCGCGGTCCGAACAAAAGCATGCCGATCACGCCGCCCTTGGCGTCGAGCACCGGCCCGCCCTCGAAGCGCCCGCCGGTGTTGATGGCGAGGTTGATGCGCCGGTCGATCGTGCCGCCGCGCATCGAGCGCCAGGCCGGCCCGACCTCGCCGACCGTGCCGAACACGGCAAGCGCGGTTCCCTCGCTGCTGCCCGCGGCGATCGCCAGATTGCCTGGGCGCACGGCAGAGGCCTGGGCCAACTGCGGGAGACCGGCAGCACCGGAAGCAGGCTTCAACAGGGCAACGCCCGTCGAAGGATCGCGTCCGACAAGCTCGGCCTTGACGGCCTCGCCGGAAGCCAGCGTCAATTCGATCTCCTCGCCGGCTTCGACCGCTTCCTCGGCGGTGACGAAGAAACCGTCGCGCCAGTGGAAGGCGCTGGCGGTGCGGTGATGGTGCGTGACGAAACTCGCCAGCGCGGGGGCGGCGGTGGCCGCGACATCGGCGATCGCATCGGAAAAGGCACTGAGATTGAAGTCGCTCATAAGACTGTCTCCTGGGTTCGGTGACCCAGATATCGCTCGGTAGCGCAGCCTCGGGTACTCGCCTGACGGCTAGTCACCGGCCCGACTGGCCATCTGGTCAGGTCGCGGCAATTGCGGCCGCTCCGCACATATAGTCATCATTGTACGAGGGAACACGCCCATGGCTTTCGCAGCCGAAAAACTTCCACCCGATGACACTTTGCTCGACGCTTACTCGGTATCCATCGCCGATGCCGTCGACCGCATCGGTCCGGCCGTGTGCCGCATCGAGCGCATCGGCGCCGGCGGCCACGGCTCCGGCTTCGTCATCGCGCAGGACGGACTGGTCGTCACCAACTTCCATGTCGTCGGCGACGCGCGCGCCGTGCGCGTCACCATGCCGGACGGCGCCGCACGCGAAGGCCATGTGCTCGGCCGCGATCCCGACACCGACATCGCGCTGGTGCGCGCCGACGGCAGTTTCGCCGACGTCGCGCCGCTCGGCGATTCCAATCGCCTGCGCCGCGGCCAGATCGCCATCGCTATCGGCAATCCGCTCGGTTTCGAATGGACAGTCACCGCCGGCGTCGTCTCGGCGCTCGGCCGCTCGATGCGCGCCTCGACCGGGCGGCTGATCGACGACGTCATCCAGACCGATGCCGCGCTCAATCCCGGCAATTCGGGCGGACCGCTGGTGTCGTCGGCGGGCGAGGTGATCGGCGTCAACACCGCCATGATCCACGGCGCGCAGGGCATCGCCTTCGCGGTCGCCTCCAACACCGCCAATTTCGTCATCTCGGAAATCATCCGCTTCGGCCGTGTGCGCCGCGCCTTCATCGGCGTTTCCGCCGACACGACCAACCTGCCGCGCCGGGCGGCGCTGCTGTCGCAAGTGACCACGAACACGGCGGTGCGCCTGCGCGGCGTCGAGAAGAACGGCCCGGCGGCCAATGCCGGCCTGAAGGAGGGCGACATCATCGCGGCAATAGACGGCCGGCCGGTCACCGGCGTCGACGACCTCGTGCGCATGCTCGACGCCGAGCGCATCGGCCGCGAGACGCTCTGCACGGTCGTGCGCCGCACCGGCGTCAGCCAGGTGACGGTGATGCCGGTGGCGCGGACCGCGTAATCTTAGGATTCTTCGGTTGGAGCCGGTTTCTTCGGCGGTGCGACCTCTATTAATTGGCCGCTAGCTGGGGGCAGGATCTGCCGAAGTTTCAGGATATGTGCAGTGGTAATGGCACAATCTTGCCACTCCTGATCGCCTTGAAACTTGATGATCGCCATCACTTCTACCTTCGCTCTCAGCGCCCTCAAGAACGCGTTGGTGTTTTCAACAGGCAGGTAAGTAACGGCCTCGTCTGGCCGATTGAGTAACCGATTGGCGAGGCCGGGATAGGTGCTCAGCGTAAACCAACTTTTCGGCCATTCGATCATCAAGATGATCCACAATGCCAGTATTTTCCATTCGGTTGAACCGGGTTGCACGCCCTGCTCGATGCGAGCCACCTCTTGCAAGAGAGCGACGGCGTTGATGATACGCTTTATTTGGCGCGGATTCGGCGGCAGTACTGAGGACAAAGCTTCAAGCCAATGCCGTGTGGCAGCCTCAGCGGTTTTGTCAGTTGCAGCACGCAGCGATAAACGCCTGTCGAGATCGGTCAGGACGACTCTGGCCGCCGCGTCGGTCGCTGCGCTGGTCTTAATGTCTTCTCGCACCGCTTGAGCGGCGCTTTCGCGCTCCAAAGCCTGGTCCTGCCGCAATATTGCCTCCACACGCCTTTGAAGTGCGCTGTCCATAGGCGAAGCGGCCTCGAACTCTAGTTCCTGTGTCGGAGGCCGCTTTATACCCAGCAGATCCCGCACATAAGTGCGGCGGGCTGAGTCTGAAATATCGGGAAGCACAAAGGAAAATTGGATGGCTTTTTCAGCAAAGCGTGCGCCGAACTCATGTTCAGGCCCGACATGAATTCCTTTCATTGCCTCGTTGACCTTGGTAAAGCATTCCTCGATCCAGTCGCGGTCGCCAAGCAGAATGAACACTAAGCGCGGGCTTTTGAGAATCGTCTGCATGCCACGAATCAACTCGACGACAAATGTCGGCTCGCAGCGGTCGAGGTCATCGATAACCACTAGAACCGGGCGTTTAAGCGAAGCCATCATTCGCGCGAAATGCGCTCGGAAGCGGTCGAGAGGATCGCCTGAGCCCAAGGCATAGTTCTTTGCAGCATCTGGTGTACCGGACAGCAGGGTGGAGCTTAGCGCCGAAAGGACGGTCCATATTAACGGCGCCCCTCCCACAAGCGCGGCAATGACAACAGAAATGAAGGGATAAAGACTGGAAGTGTTCGGATCGACAGCCCCCTTGTCGTTGAGTTTGAGCAACCCGAATTGGAAGAACAGACCAACCGCAGCAATACCCAAGACGGTAATTGCGACCTTGTTGCGGATATCGGGTGTCCACACTCGCCAGAACATTTCACGCAGCCAACTCCATGACCAATCTGCAGTGCGCAGCCATGACGAAAGATATCCTTGCCCAGCAGCCGGCGGTTGCGGCACCTGTGGAGCGTCAGGCAGAGGATTGCCCAACAGGTCTGTTGCAGAAGCAGGCTCGACTAGCGCCCTTTCAGCAAAGATTGCGTCTGTCGTTTGTTTCCGGATCGCCTGATAGAACACCCACCATGGTGGCAGAACGTGCTGATGCTGCCATGCGTTGAAAGTGACGATGTGCCACGGCCGCCTGTAGGATTCCGGCCAGAAGGTCGGATCGCCAAGCGGCAGGCCCAACATCCAGTCCGGAGGTGAGCCCGCCACCTTGTAGGGATTGAGTAGGCGGATAAGGAAATTGGCAAAGCAGGTCTTACCACCGCCCCATGGCGCGTCGATGTGAACGACAAAGCCCGGTGGGGGCTCCCTGCTTGGGCGTTGGGGCCAGAGACCCGTCCACCGAGCACTGTTGCCAGCATAGTTTTCCTGAGGTTGTATCTTGTTGAGTTGATCCCAGATCTGATTGAGCCGCCCAGCGAGTACAAAAGCTAGATCCGCGCGACTGAGAAAATCGACATCGGGATCGGCAGAATCATCAAGGAAATTAGTATCAATGGCGGAGGTTTCAGGCAGGGACAGAGGTCTTTGCCGCGGCGAATCTTCTGTCCCTTCTGAGTTAGAGTTCCTTTTGTCCCCAGCGATCTCGCCGGATTGCGAAATTGATTCTAGGATCTCGGCAGGCGGCACATGCGGACCGGAGTACGTGTCTGCGGAATTTTCGGAAATACGCCCGGCACTCCATCTTGCGATGTCTTCATTCACTTTCCGCGGCTCGCGACTCCACCAAGTGTCAGGTTGGCCGGCGATGCGCACGTCAAGTTTCTCACCGAAATAGGATGTCGGCCGTACAGTTCGGCCGTTCGGCAGTATCGCACGGTACCATGCGATCCAATGACGAAAGCCCGTCTCAATCAGAGTAGTATCCTTGGTCATCCTATCAAATGGCGTGCGTGCCCAACGCGGAAAGTTCGCCTGAAATTTCGGATCACCGCGCACATCGGTCAGCCACAGCGGCTCATGCATTAACCTTCGGGCGATCCCGGCGCGGTCTTGGCTTCGCGCCTCAGAGAGGTAGGAAACATCAGCACTAATGCTGGTCCACAATTGCGTCGCATCGCCAACGTCTGTCGCCAAATCAGCCGCAGCGGCTAGGGAAAAGAGCGCTGTATCGTCGGTAACTGCATTGGTGACCGCAGCCTGAACGACAATCCTGGCCGCGGCTGCTGTGCTAGCGCTGGTCCCCATTATGTCGAGAGTTGCCGTAACAACTCTGGCAGCATCCTCCGCAGCTAATCTCACATCATGCTCCGGGTAGCTGCCAGCAGCCCATGACACAAACGCTGCACGAAACATTGCAAGAGCCAATCGATCTGGAGAAGACGGAGTCGGCGAGCCGAAAGCTGCTAGCGGTAGCACTCTCAGTGCAAGGCGCGCAGCAATCGCCTGGGCCCAGATCGAAGGTTCCCCGGCGAGCCACCTTTCAAGCCCTCCCCGACTGCGAATGTTGATCCCGTCCACCATTTCAAAGCCCCCCAAGTTGCTCTAAAATGGCTCGCAACTCGAGCGCACGCAATCATAAAACTTAGACGTAGTATTACTCTATTTTATAGTGCGGATATTTTATTATGCCTGGCGCGGATATGTGCCCGTCAATATCCATTCGACATTTTATCGGTTCGACAATCCCATTTTTCATGATCATTCGCCTAGGGCGCAAGAAAACAGCGGCGTTCGCACTCCGAACCGTTGCGGCCTAAACTAATGCCGGCATCTGCTGCACTGCGAAGCTCAGGGTCCGGCCGCGCCCTCGGCGTAATGCGCCAGGAACTCCTCGCTTGGCGGGATCGGCTTGATCACGTCGATCAGCACGCCGTTGGGATCCCTGGTTATGAAATGGCGCTGGCCGAAGGGCTCGTCGCGCAAGCTGCGCAGGATCGGCAGGCCTGCGGCAACGACGCGCTCATAGACGGCGTCGGGATCCCGGACCTCGAAATTGATCAGCAGGCCGGACGCGCGCCCCCGTCCCTCTTTCGGGATCGTCTCATGGTCGCCCTGGACGATGCCAAGGTTGACGCGCCTGTCCTCGACCGACTGCAGGTGCACATACCAGTCGCTTTCGAAGAGCGGGGTGAAGCGGAAATGCTCGACGTAAAAGGCCGCCGTCCCGGTGACATCGTCCGTCATCAGCACCGGATAATAGCTGGTCGTCTTCATCTTTCCTTCTCCTCGCATCCAACATACAGTCTGTATGTAAGTTCAAATAACATACAGGCTGCATGTATGCAACAAGAGTCCGGGCGCCGCTCCAACCGCGACCGCACCGAGGCGACGCGCGCCGATCTGATCCGCGCGGCGCGAAAGCTGTTTACGGAAAAATCCTATGCCGAGACCGGCACGCCGGAGATCGTCGCCGAGGCCGGCGTGACGCGCGGCGCGCTCTACCATCACTTCGCCGACAAGCAGGCGCTGTTCGCGGCGGTCGTCGAGCAGGAGGCCGCGTCCGTGGCGGCGGAGATCGACCATGCCTCCCCGCCCTCGCTATCCGCGCGTGACGCGCTGATCGCCGGGTCAGATGCCTATCTCAAGGCGATGCGCGCGCCCGGCCGCACGCGGCTTCTGCTGCTCGACGGGCCGGCCGTGCTCGGGCGCGCCGCCATGGACGAGATCGACAACCGCCGCGGCAACCGCTCGCTGCGCGAAGGTTTGGCGGCAGCGATGCGCGCGCAAGCGATGACCAGATTGCCTCTTGAGGCGCTGACCGCCCTGCTGGCGGCCGCCTTCGATCGGGCGGCTTTGGCTATTGAGGCGGGCGCGTCCGGCGCGGATTACCGCGCGGTGCTGATCGCGCTCATGGACGGCTTGTCTCCGGCCCTTCCTCCGTCCACACGCCCGGCTCCATCTCATTGAAGCAGCCGAGCTGCCGCTTGAACTCGTCGATCAGCCAGGTTGCCGCCGGCTTGGGGCTGCGGTCGACGCGGTGCATGGCATAGAGCGGCGAGCGCACCTCGCGATAGGGCTCGAGATCGAGTTCGACCAACCGGCCGCTGGCAAGGTCGTCGGCGATCAGCCAGCGCGGCAGGCCGCCCCAGCCAAGGCCTTCGCGCATCAAGGCATGTTTGGTGCGCACATCCGTCAGCCGCCACGTCCGATAGGCAAACACGCCATAGTCGCGCCCGCGTGTCCGCTCCGATTGGTCGGTGACGACGAGCTGGATATGCTCGCGCAAATCCTCGATGGCGACGGGTCTGGGCAGCTTCGCCAGCGGATGGTCGGGCGCCGCCGCCGGCACCATCGAGGTGAAGCCGATGCGCAGCAGATTGACCTCGGCATCGCCTTGCAGGCCGCCAAAGCCAAGATCAGACTGGCCATTGACGACCTGGTCGACGATCAGGCCGAGGGAGCCGATGTAAAGGCGCAACATGACCGCAGGGAACTGAACCTCGAAGGCCTTGAGCACGCGCACCAGCGCCGGTGAAGGCAGCGCCACGTCGACCGATATTGCCACTTCCGCTTCCAGCCCTTGTTGGTAACCGTCGGCGCGCGAGCGGATGCGCTGCAGGACGCCGATCATGCGCCGCGCGTCCTCCAGCATCGCCTTGCCGACATCGGTCAGCTGCGGCTCGCGCACGCCTTCGCGCTCGAACAGTTTCAAGCCGAGCTGCGCTTCGAGATTGGCGATGCCGTAGCTCACCACCGACTGCGCCCGGTTGAGCTTGCGCCCCGCGGCCGAGAAGCTGCCGGTGTCGGCTACTGCCACCAGGATCTGGAGCTGATCCAATGTCGGGTTCGGCTGCATGGCTAGGCCATCCATTTTATTGATGGATTGTATGCACATTATACCAGTTATCCTGATGGAGCAGCAATCCCATATTGGTGTGGAAAGTTTCAATCCAACCCCAAGGGGACACCGCCATGTCTATTCTCCTCGTTACCTCCAGCCCGCGCGGCGCCGCTTCGCACTCGACCCGCGTCGCCACTGATCTTGCCCAGAAGCTGGTTGCCTCCGATCCGACCAGCACGCTTGTCGTGCGCGATCTGGTCGCCAATCCGCTGCCGCATATCGATCCTGACTACGCCACCGGCATCTATACGCCGGCCGAAGCCCGTACGCCTCGCCAGGCCGAAGTCGTCGGCGTTTCCGACGCCGTGCTCGACGAGCTCTTCGCCGCCGACACGGTTATCCTCGCCACCGGCTTCATCAACTTCAACATCTCTTCCACGTTGAAGTCCTGGGTCGACCACGTCGCCCGCTCGGGCAAGAGCTTTGCCTATGGCGAAGGCGGCCCGAAGGGTCTCGTCAGCGGCAAGAAGGTCTATATCGTGCTGGCTTCCGGCGGCATCTATTCTGAAGGCGCCGCGGTGCAGATGGACCATGCCGTGCCTTACCTGCGCAGCGTGCTCGGCTTTCTCGGAATGACCGACGTCGAAGTCATCCGCGTCGAGGGCGTTGGCATGGGTGCCGATGCGGTCACCGCCGCGCTGGCCAAGGCCACCGCCAAGGTCGATGCAATCGCTGCCGCCAACGCCAATCAGGTCGCCGCCGCGGCCTGATCGCCGATGCCGGTAATGAAAGAGGCAGGCGCCCGCCAGCGCGTGCCTCTTTTTGCATTCGCTGGTAGGTGGCCGCCCTACAGCGGCGGCAGCACTACCGCCGGATGGCGATCCTCGCGCAGGATCAGCCCCAAGCTGTAATCCAGCGCCAGCTTCATGGCGCCAAGCGCGGTTCCGACATCTTCCAGCGAGCTGACCGCAATCTGCGTCGGCCATGCCAATTCGCCGGCCACCCGTTCGACCTCCGCCGTCATCAGCGTATTGCGCCCGACGCCACCACCAAGCACGATCAGGCCCGGATCGAACATGCCGATACAGCCGGCCGCGAGCCGGCCGATATCGGCGGCATGGCGCGACACTGCCTCGGCGGCCGGGCGCGACCCTGCGAGCGCCAGCGCGAACAATTCCTTGGCCGAGCTAGGCGGGGCTCCTTCTTGCGCCGGCCAGGTCTGCCGGCTGCGTTCGATCAGCGCCCGCGAGCCGAGATAGTGCTCCAACCCTTCGCGATAAGGCACTTCGCTGACCGACCACGGAAAAGGCATGCGGCCGACTTCGCCGGCAGCGCCGCCTGCGCCGCGATAAAGCCGGCCCTCATTGATGAGGCCAAGGCCGACGCGCACGCCGACCTGCAGGAAGGCAAAAGTCTGGTGACCTTGCGCCGCGCCGAAATGCATTTCGCCGATCGCCGCGCAGTTGACGTTGTTCTCCAGGATGATCGGTACATCGATCTTTCGTCGAAGCGTGTGCAGCACGGCGTCCGGACTATTGCCCTGACCATTGCCGAGGCGGCTGTGCGAGACGATGCGCGGCACCGCGACCGCTATGCTGCGCAAGGTGCGGAAAGTCTTGCCAACCTTTGCGGGGATCGATTTGGCCACCGACAGAACGACCGCGCCGATCTCATCGATGGTTGCCCCGTCCGCAATGCTCTCCTCCCCCGTGGCCAAAGGCTGGGCATCCATCGAATAGGCGACGGCGCGCACTTGTGCGGCGCCGACATCGATGCCGATCACATAGCCGGCACCGGGGCCAATGCCATAGACGGTGGCGGTCCGCCCGACGGCGCCGCGTTCCGTCCCGCGCGACGCAACGAGGCCGAGCGCGCTGAGCTCTGAAACGGCGGCCGACATGGTCGGCTTGGAGAGTTCCAGCATCGAGCCGAGCTTCGGCCGCGTCACCGGCCCTTGCGAGGCCAGCAGGCGCAGCACGGCGCGGGCGCTTTCCGTCAAGCTGGGGATGTCGGCTGGAGCCATCTGCGACGTTTATCCCGCCTCTAATTCCTCTTGGCGCTCGGGCCGAACCTGCCGTAGCGTATATCGCGAATCAAACACGACAGCCGTCATTGTGAAGGGTTTGAGCGGTTTCCGCGAATTCCCGGCAAGAACAGCGGCGGCGACGGGATCAAAGCTCAGTCGGCGACCAGGGTTTCAGCTTGGTGTCCGTCTGCCGGTAGCGGAAGGTGATATCGGTGAGGCCGGCCGCATCCTGCATGTCGCCGACGATCATCTGCAGCGCGATGATTTCCAGGATGCCGTCCGCCATCGCATTGCCCAGCGCCGGAATGGAGATGACAGCCAGCCTGTCGGCAGCAGCGATGTCTATCCTGCGCGTAATCAGGACCGAGGGGCAGCCGAAGGCCGCGACATCCTGCGCGATCTTGACCTCGCGGCCGTCGCCGAAGGCGACAAGGCCTGTGGCCGCGTCCTGCGATTCCATCGGGCCGTGCAGATAGTTCAGCGTATCCCAGCCGGAGGCAGGAACCCGAACTGCCTCGCGGATCAGCATCGCAGCCTCGCCCGCGTTCGCAAAACCCATACCGGCGCCGACGATGTCGATGGAGGCACGGCCGGCCAGCAGCCTCGCTGCCCGGCCGGCACTTTCCCAGCCATCGGCCAGCAGTCGCTCGACTGCCCCCGGCAATTGCGCCCAGTCGAAGGAGCCGCCGGTGATCCTGTCGACCAGCATGCCGAGCGCGAGCAAAGTGCCGGTATAGCCGGTCGAACTCGCGCCATTGTCGGCGCCCGATTCCATGGCGATCACCGCGCCAGTTATACCGGCCAGCGGATTGTCGCCGCCACGGCAGATGGCAAGGCGAGGATAGGCTTTCGCCTGTAGCATCACATCGGCGATTTCACGGCTCTGGCCGGAGGCCGACAGAGCGACAAAGGCCTCCGCGGACGCATCTATCCGGCCATAGAGCTCGGTCGGCACGAAAGCGAACCCCCGCCTGCCGGACTGGCGCAGATAGAAGGCGCCGGCGAGCGCCGCCTGATAGCTGGCGCCGATACCGGCAAAGCCGATGGCTCCCGCGGTGAAGCCCGAGAGGTCGAGCGTGTCGAGTGCCTTGGCCACAGCCTGCCTTCCGGTCTCAAGGCTTTCAGCTTGGCGGGACACCGCCGTTCGGTAGCCGATACGCTTCATTTTCGATGCTCCATGACTGCTATGCTCTGCTGCGGGAAGCTGTTTGGCCCGCGACAAGGCGTCCAGCCAGCGCCACCGCGCCGATCACCGGCGGCTCGCGCAGTAGGACCACGTGGCTTATCGGCGACACCGACGCCATGGCCTCGACGAAAGCATCCATCAGCATCGGCTGCTCGGCAATGACGCCGCCGCCGGCAACGACAAGCGCGGCATTGGCGCCGCGTTCGATCAGCAACTGGACGAGCGCGGCAAGTCCCTCCCCGCCTTCCTTGATGACGCGGGAAGCGAGCGGCGAGCCGGCAGTTGCCGCATCGAAGACGGCGTTGGCGTAGCGGCCCCAGGCCGCGGCACCCCTCGTCTCGTTGAGCAATATACCGAGCTTGGTCTGGTCGTCGGTTCCGATTTCGCGCATCAGCACGGCGATCAGCGGATCGCCCTCCTGGCCGCGGTCGAGCGCGCGGCGGATCGCCTTGGCCGCTTCGCGCACCAGTGCGGCGGCGCTGCCTTCGTCACCCAGGATCCAGCCCCAGCCGCCAGCGGCAAGCATCTTGCCCTCGGCTGTGCGCGCGACCGCGATCGAACCGGTTCCGGCCACCACCCCGATGCCGTCATCATAGCCGGCCGCGGGCACCATCAGTTCGGCGTCGTTGACCACCTGCACCCTCGTTTTGAGGTTGGCTGACAGCAGCGCCTGGAAACGCCGGCATTGCTCGTCGGTATCGCAACCATGCGCGCCGACGGCCATGGCAGCCGGCGATGATCCGCCGCACAGGTCCGCAACGATGGCCGCCAGTTTCGCCGCGTCGGCCTCCATCTGGCGGATCCGCCACTCGTCGGTGACAACCGTCTTGTCGAACAACAAGGTGTCGCCGCGCCGCCCCATGATGCGCGTCTTGGTGCCGCCTATGTCCACGCCCGCCAACAGGTTCTGATCCACGAACATTCCCCTCGTCCCACGGGCTACCGATGGACCGCACGACGTCACGACATTAGTTAGGAAACTTTACAAACTATCTTTCCAAACGGCAAGAACTATGATTTGATTAATCGCGTCAAAGCGCATGAAGCGCTGAATGGGAGATCGGGAAGATGAGCAGGAGAAGGATCGGCCTGGCCCTCGCGGCCGCCTCTTTCGCATGGGGATTCGCAACAAGTCTGGCGCACGCCGCCGACATCTCGTTCTGGACCTGGCGCCAGGAAGACAAGGCCGCCTACAACGAGCTCTTCGCCGACTTCACCAAGGCCAATCCGGACATCCACGTGAAGTTCGAGTCCTTCCCGGACGAGAATTATCCGACCATCGTCTCGACGGCGTTGGCCGGCGGCAAGGGCGGCGACGTCATCCACACCCATGCCTATGGCTGGCTCGAGCAATTCGTGAAGGCCGGTTATTTCGAGCCGCTCGACATGAGCACCGTGCCCTCGCTCGCCAACCAGCCGGCGGATGCGCTAGTGTCCGGCACCTACCGCGCCGACAAGAAGGTCTATTCGCTGCCCTTCGCCTCGCAGACGCTTGGCCTGTTCATCAACAAGGACGTCTTCGCCAAGGCCGGCCTGACGCCGCCGACCACCTGGGATGAGTTCATCGCCGTCAGCAAGGCGCTGAAGGAAAAGGGCATCTATCCCTTGGCTAACGGCATGGGCACAAGCTGGTTCAACGAGATGTTCGTGGCCATCTTCACCAACCCGTTCCTCGGCCAGGACTTCGTCAGCGACCTGACCAGCGGCAAGACCACCTTCAAGGACCCGCGCTATGTCGCGGCACTCGGCAAGCTGCTCGAACTGCGGCCCTATATGCCCGAAGGCTTCGAAGGCATCGACTATGAGACGGCCGGCCAGTTGTTCCTGAGCGGCAAGGCGGCGATGCTCGCCGGCGGCAGCTTCGACATCGCCACCTACCGGTCGCAGAACCCCGCCATCAACATGGACTTCGTCGCCCCGCCAATGGCCAAGGCCGGCGACACGCCGCAAGCCACGAAATTCTTCGACGGCGGCTACGCGGTCAATTCCAAGTCGGCTAACAAGGAAGCGGCGCTCAAGCTGGTCAACTGGATGGGCACCAAGGAGTTCGGCGACAAGTTCTCGGCCTTGCTCGGCAACATCTCGCCGATCAAGGGCGTCGTCATCAAGGACGAACTCTTGTCGCATGTCGCCAAGTTGAACGAGACGGCGATGCCGCATATCAATGTCATCTATTTCCGCTTCGAGAAGCCGACGGGATCGGAGCTGCTGCAGGGCGACATCACCAAGATGATGTCCGGATCGATCACGCCGGACCAACTCGCCGCCGACATCACCGACGGCCTCGCCAAATGGTACAAGCCGTTCCAGGGCCAGTGAGTTCCAGGGCAAGTGAGATGACGGACGGCTGGCGCCACACCGAAAGACCTTTTCCGTGGCGCCGGTCGCTCTGGATTGCCGCGCTGCTGACGCCGGCGCTGGTGGTCATGGTGCTGTTCGTGCTGTGGCCGCTTCTGTCGGCCTTCCGCTTCGCCTTCTATGAGTTCAACGGCCTGCGTCCGTCCGGCTTCATCGGTTTCGAAAATTTCCGCGAGGTCCTGTTCGAAAAGCCATATAGCGACTGGACTTACAATGCGCTGAAGCACAACGTCGTCGCCTTTCTGGCGCTGATGGTCTTCGAGAACGGCACTGCTTTCCTGATCGCCTTCGCGCTGCTCAAGGCGCTGCCGGGCCATCGCGTCCATCAGGTCATCGTCTTCCTGCCGGTGGTGCTGTCGGCGGTGATCGTCGGCTTCCTGTGGAAGCTGTTCCTGCATCCCCTGTTCGGGCTGGTGAACCAGCTCCTTGGCCTGGTCGGCGTCGGCGCCATTCCGTGGCTCGGCAACGAAAACACTGCGCTCGGCAGCATCCTGTTCGCCAACATCTGGCACTGGCTCGGCTTCCCCACTCTGGTGCTGCTTGCCGGCATGCAGCGCATCAGCAAGGACGTGCTGGAGGCCGCCCGCCTCGACGGCGCCGGCGACTACGCGCTGATGACGAAGATCGTCTGGCCGTTGATCGCGCCGAGTGTCACCATCGTCACCATCCTGACCTTCATCGGCAGCTTCAACTGGTTCGAAATCCCTTATGTGATGGCGGGCCTGACCGGTTCGCCGGGCGGCTCGACCGACGTGCTCGGCCTCTATTTCTACCGCACGGCCTTCGGCAGCACGACCACCGGCATCCAGGATTTCGGCCAGGGCAGCGCGCTGGCCGTGCTGATGTTCGTCTTCGTCGCCGGCGTCACCGCCATCGCCCTGCGTTACCTGCGCCGTCGCGAAATCGAGCAGTGATGAGGGATCGCGGCGAGACGATCAGGAACGGCGCCATCCAGCTCTTGCTGGCGGTCAATGCCGTGATCATGATCTATCCGCTGTTCGTCATGGTGGCATCGTCGTTCAAGACCAACGCCGAGATCTTTTCCTCGCCGCTCTCGCTGCCGACGCATTTCTCGACCGCCAATCTGGAGAAGGTTTGGACCGAGACCAATTTCGTCCGCTATTTGGCAAATTCGGTTGGCATCACCGCGGCCTCGGTCGCGCTGATCCTTTTGTTCAGCACGCTCGCCGGCTATGCGATCGCCCGCTACCGGTTCCGGCTGAGCTCGCTGGTCCTGATGTTCTTCCTGAGCGGCATGACCGTGCCGCTGAAGCTGGCGATCATCCCGCTGTTCATCCAATTGGACACGCTCGGTCTCGTCGACAGCTATCTCGGGCTGGTGCTCGTCTATGTGGCCATGGGCATTCCCTCGGCTGTCTTCATCATGACCGGCTTCCTGCGCACCTTGCCGCGCGAGTTGGAGGAATCCGCCCGTATGGACGGCGCCAGCGAGCTCCGCATCATGTGGTCGATCATGCTGCCGCTGGCGCGGCCGGCGATGGTCATCGTGGCGATCCAGAACGCGGTGCCGATCTGGAACGACTTTTTCTTCCCGCTGGTGCTGATCACTTCCGACAATTTGAAGACACTGCCGCAAGGGCTGACCGTGTTCGTCGGCGAATTCACCACCGACTGGGGGGTGCTGTTCACCGGGCTGACACTGGCGGCGCTGCCGATTACCCTGCTCTATATCGTGCTGTCGAAGCAGTTCATTTCTGGCATCACGCAAGGCGCGGTGAAATAGGCGCAGTCAGACAGCGAAGAGATCGAGGCATCAAAAGTGGCGAACCAGAACAAGATCATCATCACCTGCGCCGTAACCGGCTCGATCCACACCCCGTCAATGTCGCCGCATCTGCCGGTGACGGCCGAGGAGATCGCCACCGCCGCCATCGAGGCCGCCGAAGCGGGCGCCGCGATCGTCCATCTTCACGCCCGCAATCCGGTCGATGGACGCCCCGACCAGTCGACAGAGGCGTTCGCCCCTTTCCTGCAGGTCATCAAGCAGCGCTCCAACTGCGTCGTCAACATCACCACCGGTGGTGCTGCGACGATGAGCGTGGAGGAGCGCGTCCGACCGGCGAAGGTGTTCGCGCCCGAGGTCGCGTCGCTCAACATGGGCTCGATGAATTTCGCGCTGTTTCCGATGCTGGAGCGCTTCAAGACCTTCGAGCATGAGTGGGAGCGGCCTTATCTGGAATCCTCGCGCGACCGCATCTTCCGCAACACCTTTGGCGACATCGAGCACATATTGCGCACCTGCGCCGACAACGGCACGCGCTTCGAGATCGAGTGCTACGACATCGGCCATCTCTACACGCTGGCGCATTTCGTCGAGCGCGGCCTGGTCAAGGCGCCGTTCTTCGTCCAGAGCGTGTTCGGCATCCTCGGCGGCATCGGCACGCATCCGGAGGACGTCGCCCATATGAAACGCACGGCCGACCGCCTGTTCGGCAACAACTATCACTGGTCGGTCCTGGGCGCCGGCCGCCATCAATTGCCGATCGCCACGCAGGCGATCGCACTGGGCGGCAATGTGCGGGTCGGCCTGGAGGACTCGCTGTGGATCGGCAAGGGCAAGCTCGCCCGTTCCAGCGCCGAGCAGGTGACCAAGGTCCGCCAGATTATCGAAGGCCTCGGCGCCTCGATCGCCACGCCCGACGAGGCGCGGCAGATCCTGCAGCTCAAGGGCGGCGACAAGGTCGCGTTCTGACTGGGGCGCCGGTCAGCCGAACATCCGCTCGCCCTGCTCGTCGACGAGTTGGATGCCCTTCTTGATCGAGATGTCGACGGCGTCGTCCAGCCCGGCGAAACGGTCGGCGCGGATGAAGCGGTGCTCTTTCATCACGCCGTCCACTTCCTTCGAGACGACGCCGCAGGTCTGGTACTGGCCTTCGGCCTTGTAGGGCGTCGCGCTGATCAGGAATCCCTTGTGCTCGACCTGCTTGGCCGGCTTGGCGGTGCCGGTCTCCGTTGCCTCACTACCGCCGCCGCCAAAAAGCTTTTTCAGAAAAGACATTTTTCAAAACTCCCGTTCACGCCCACACAAGAGGAATCACGGCATTCCCTGTTCGCGCAGGCCCTGTTCACGCAGGCTTCGTCTCAGCATGCGCGAATGCGCCGCCGTGTTCCAGCCCCTTGACGAAAACGCCGACAAGAAGCTCGATCTGATGCCAGATCTCCTCTGCCTGCCTGCTGTTCGAATTCGCAACATAGCCACTGGTCACAATGCCATGCACGCTTGACCACAAGGTCCGCGCCGCAAGCGCGCGACGGTCGTCGTCGAGGCCGAAATCGCCTGCCTTGAGCACGCCGGCGACGATGTCGAAGAGTGCGTCGAGCAGCGCGTCATAAGCGTCCGGGCCAGGCCGCGTCGCGCGTCGGCGGTTGAAGGCAAGCACCGCCGGCCAACTGCCGGGATGCGCCTCGACGAAGCGCACATAGGCAGCCGCCATCGCCAGGATGCGATGCTGGACATCGGTCACCCCTTGCCTTTCGAGATCGGCCATCGCCGCCAGGCCTGTCGCCCCCAACCGGTCGAGCAGCCGCATGTTGACGGCGCGATGCACCTCGTCGAGATCGGCAAAGAGGTTATAGACGGATCCGACGGAGATGCCGGCCTGCTCGGCGATGGTGCGCGCTTTCAGGTTCTCGGCGCCGCCGTCGTTGAGCAGCGCCTCGGCGATGGCGAGCACCTTCTCGCTTATCTCTTCCTTGTCCAGCGCCATGCTCTTTCCTGTCCTTATGTCCGAAGTCGCAAGCCTAGCCCGGAATCCATTCCATTTGCTTGCGTTTACCATGTCCGGCGGCCCATGAACAGCGTTCAAAATAATCCTTGAACAATGTTCATTTCCTGTTATGTTGAGTTTGTGAACATCGTTCACGAAAACAGGGAGAAGACCATGCTTAGCCTGATCAAGACATTGCTGGACGGCGCCAGCGCACGGGCCGAGGACAATCTGAAGGATCGTTTTGCGATCGACCTCCTGGCCCAGCGCATCCGCGACGCGGAGGCGGGCCTTGCCGCCGCCAAGCAGACGCTCGCCTCGCTGATCGTACGCCAGCGAGCCGAGCAGACCAGCCTCGACCAGCTCGACCGCCGCATCGCCGATCTGGAGACCCGCACGCTCAGCGCGCTTTCGGCCAACAACCAGGTGCTTGCCGAAGGCGGCGCTTCCGCAATCGCCGAACTCGAGAACGAGCGCGAGGTCCGCCGCGCCACGGTCAAGAGCTTGGGCGAGAAGACCTTGCGGATGCGCCTGTCCGTAGAACAGGCGCATCGCCGTATCATCGATCTCAACCAGGGCATGATTTCCGCCCGTGCGATCGATGCAGAACGCAAGGCGCAGTCCCGTCTCAACCGTTCGATCGGCCGCACCGCGAGCATCAACGAAGCGGAGGAATTACTCGCCCGCATCAAGGACGGCAGCGACCCGTTCGAGGAGGCCGGCATCCTCGACGAGATCGACGGCGATCTGCGCCACGAGGCGATCCGTGAACGCCTCGCCGAAGCAGGCCACGGACCAGCCACCAAGGTGCGCGCTGAGCATGTCCTGGCGCGCCTGAAATCACTGAACTGAGCCCGAAATTCCAAACCGGATCAAACCAAAGGAACACCACGATGAACGGCAATCAGACCTACATCCTGTTCAACACCGTGTCGGTGGGCGCCGCCTACTTCATGCTGGCCCTGTCGCTGTGGCTGGCGCCGGTCGACCTCTCGACCAAAGGCTATTGGGCGATGGGCGTCCTGTTGCTCACCGGCAGCCTGGTGAACCTGGTCAAGTACCGCACCGACGAGCGGATCGCGGCCGAGACCACCGCCAAGATCGAGAAGGCGCGCAACGAGAAGCTGATCAGCGAATATGTCGGCAAGGAATAGTCCTCTGCCCTTGCCGATCACGGACTGAATGCAAAAGCCCGGAGCGGTCCGGGCTTTTGGGTTTCCATATGAGAATGGCTTAGCGACGAGCCAAGGCCTCGATCGCCTCGGCGGCGTCTTCCAGGATGCTGATCGCCTCGGCCTGCTTGTCTTCCGGCGCGTCGGCGATGTCGCCGAGCGCGGCGCGCAGCCGGTGGCGCAGCGCGCGGAACCGGTCGCGCGTTTCCGAGCGGCCGCGGCGCCCCTCGTCCTTGTCGTCGCCCCAGCCGAACCATTCGCGCGCCGCGGCCATCTTGCGGCCGAAACGCTCAAGATGGTCGAGCACGCTGTCGATCATCTCGCGATTCTCCTCGAGATGCGCCTTGCCGGCCTCGGTGATCGAAAACACCTTCTTGTTGCCTTCGCTAGAGGACACCGCGTAGCCCGCCTCCTCCAGGAAGGTCAGCGTCGGATAGACCACGCCCGGGCTCGGGCTGTAGACGCCGCTGGTGCGCTCTTCCAGAGCCTTGATGATGTCGTAGCCGTGGCGCGGCGCGTCGGCCAGAAGCGACAGCGTGATCAGCTTGAGATCGCCGTCGGCCAGCATGCGCCCGGCGCGGAACATGTCGCCCGGGCCGCCGCGTCCGCCGCCCCTGCCGCCATGGCCGAACGGGCCAAAGCCGCCGCCACCGCGGCCGCCGAATTTGCCGGCCATATGCATGAACATACGCTCGCCGAAGTGGTTGTGTCTGTGCATGGATTGCTCCTTGAGTTATATCTTACGATACATCGTAAGTAAGACGCACGGCTTGCAGAGTCAAGATATATCTTAAGATATATCTTACGACGTGCCAAGACCGCTTATGCGTCTTCGTATGACTGGGCCGAGAGCGCTACCAATGGCCCTTGCGTCGGTTCCAGGCGTAGAGCACGTCCGCGAAACGGTCATAGGCAAAGCGCGTCAACGGCAGGGCGATGGGGTTGCCGAACAAGCTCGCCAGCCATTCCCCGCCCGGCGTGATCCGCCAGACCGCGATCGCCACGTCGGCGCCAACCAGCAGCCGCCCGCTGGCGTCGGTCGCGTGCAGGCGCCGGCGGATATCCTCCAGCGAGGCGCCGAAGGCGGAGAGCGCCTCGGGTTCGAAATTGATGTCGCGGAATTCGACGCGGCCGGCCTTGACCGCTTCCGCGAGCCGCCGCTTCTGGTGGTTGATGCCGGCGTCGCACACCGGACAGCGTGTGTTGTACCAGACGGTGAGCAGCGGCTTGGGCATGGCGCGACTATCGGGAATGCGGCGCGGCTGCGCAACAGCCGCGCCGATCCCTAGGGCAATTCCAGGAAAAGTGTGGGCGGTTTTCCGCCTGGAAATTGCAACAAAACAAAGACTTAGTGCGGTTCACCGTTTCCGTGAAACGGTGAACCGCTCTAAGTCGCCTTACCCGAGCGAGCTGATGATTTCGCGATAGGCGAATTCCGGGAACGCCTTCATCGTCCGCGTTTTGACATTGCCGCCCGACGACAACAGCAGCGCGAAGCGGGCGAGCACCGCATCGTCCGGGGCTTCGACGATGGCGACCATGTCGCATTCGCCCATGGTCAGATAGAACGACTTGAACGATCCGCCCATTTCTCCCAGCAGCTTCTTGGCGGCATCGAGCCGCTTTGGCGACTCCCGCACATTCTTGGCGCCCAGCTCGGTCCAGTTGATAAGCACGATGTAGGTTGTCATGGCACACCTCCCTCCGGCGCCACGGAGCTCGACGCCTGGCCGTTACGACCGGCGCCGGGGCGGGCATCCGGCTTTGTCGCCCATAAATGCATCCGACCCCGAAATTATCCTCCTGTCGGGCAAAGCCGGCAAGCCGGCATGAGAGACGGCCGGGAACGAAAAAGGGCGCCGGAGGCGCCCTTTGGATCTTGATATGTCTGGTTCCGCTCAGCTGTCGAGGAAGCTTCTGAGCTTACGCGACCTGCTCGGATGCTTGAGCTTGCGCAGCGCCTTCGCCTCGATCTGGCGGATGCGCTCGCGGGTGACCGAGAACTGCTGGCCGACTTCTTCCAACGTATGATCGGTGTTCATGCCGATGCCGAAACGCATGCGCAGCACGCGTTCCTCGCGCGGCGTCAGCGAGGCAAGCACGCGCGTCGTCGTCTCGCGCAGATTGGCCTGGATCGCCGCGTCGATCGGCAGGATCGCCATCTTGTCCTCGATGAAGTCGCCGAGATGCGAATCCTCCTCGTCGCCGACAGGCGTTTCGAGCGAGATCGGCTCCTTGGCGATCTTCAGCACCTTGCGCACTTTTTCCAGCGGCATGGCGAGCTTCTCGGCCAGTTCCTCCGGCGTCGGCTCGCGGCCGATCTCGTGCAGCATCTGGCGCGAGGTGCGCACGATTTTGTTGATCGTCTCGATCATGTGCACCGGAATGCGGATGGTGCGCGCCTGGTCGGCGATCGAGCGGGTGATGGCCTGCCGGATCCACCAGGTGGCGTAGGTCGAGAACTTGTAGCCGCGGCGGTACTCGAACTTGTCGACCGCCTTCATCAGGCCGATATTGCCTTCCTGGATCAGGTCGAGGAACTGCAGGCCGCGGTTGGTGTATTTCTTGGCGATGGAGATGACCAGGCGAAGGTTCGCCTCGACCATTTCCTTCTTGGCGATCGCCGCCTCCCGCTCGCCCTTCTGCACCTGGTTCACGATCTTGCGGAATTCCAGGATCGAGATCGCCGTTTCGGTGGCGAGGTTCTGGATCTCGGCGCGCAGCTCCTTGATCGCATCCTTCTCGTTCTTGGTGAACTCCTTCCAGCCACGCGAGGTCAGGTTGGCGATCGAGCGGGTCCAGTTGGGATCGAGCTCCGAACCCTGATACTCCCTGAGGAATTCCTCACGGCGCACGCCATAGCTTTCGGCGAGGCGCAAAAGCTTGCCCTCGTTCTGCACCAGGCGCTTGTTGATGTCGTAGAGCTGCTCGACCAGCGCCTCGATGCGCGCGGCGTTGAGCGACAGCGACTTCACCGCCTTGATCAGCTGGTCCTTCAGCTCCTTCAGGCGGCGGTCCTGGCTGGGCGAGAGCGTGCCGGCCGCGGCCAGGCGGTTCTCGACCTGCTGATCCTGCAACTTGCGCAGCTTCTTGTAGGTGTCGGCGATGACGTCGAGCGTCTCCATCACCTGCGGACGCAGTTCCGCTTCCATCGCGGCCAGCGACAGGCTCGCCTCGTCTTCGTCGTCTTCCTCTTCCTCCAGCCCGCGCGTGTCGCCGCCGACATTGGTGATGTCGTCTTCTTCCTCGCGCGCCGCCGCGCGGCCGCGCGGCTTCTCTTCGGGCTTGGGCGCTTCCTCGATGCGTTCGACCACGGGCGCCTGCTTGGCCTCGGGGCCGGCATAGGTCGCCTCGAGGTCGATGATCTCGCGCAGCAGGATCTTCGATTCGTTGAGCTCGTCGCGCCAGATGATGATGGCCTGGAAGGTCAGCGGGCTTTCGCACAGACCCGCGATCATCGTTTCGCGGCCGGCCTCGATGCGCTTGGCGATCGCGATTTCACCCTCGCGCGACAGCAGCTCGACCGAGCCCATCTCGCGCAGATACATGCGCACCGGGTCGTCGGTGCGATCGGTCGGCTCTTTCTTGGTGGTCGTGGCGGCGACGGCGGTGCCGGTCTGCTCGGCGAGCTCGTTGGCGTCTTCCTCGGCGTCGGCGGCCGGCTCGGCTTCGGTCTCCTCGCCCACCTCGTCGTCCTCGACGACGTTGATGCCCATGTCGCTGAGCATCGCATTGATATCTTCGATGCGGTCCGGATCCGTCTCTTCCGAGGGCAGCACCGCGTTGAGCTCGTCGAGCGTGACATAGCCGCGTTTCTTCGCGGCCTTGATCATCTTCTTGACAGCATCGTCGGAAAGGTCGAGCAGAGGGCCATCGGTGGCGCCTTCACGTTCGGTCTCGACCTCTTCCTTTTCCTTTGTCGCCATTCTTTGTCGTCTCCAAGCGGCCGAATTTCGAGGCCGCATAAACTGCCGTACCGGTTATGCTGGACGCGCTCGCGCCAGAACGCTTTTCATCGGCCCAGCAACCGCGTCATCTCTTTTGTTTTGTGCATGTCGCTAGTCCCAAACCGGTTTCCACTTTTGGGCGACATGCATTAAGTCCAGATTAACCCTGATATCTGGAGCGGGCACTCTGCCTGTCCAGTTGTCACCAGTGCCTCACATCGCTCGAATTTCCCGCCGACGCCGGGCACGGGCTAACGTTTCGAATCGTCCTGATTCCGCCAATCTGCCAGAAGGTCAAGCGCCTCTGGCATGATTCGCGTGAAAAAAGCGAATCAATTACCCGACTTAGAGGCGTCGATTCGACGCGCTGCGCATTTCCACATCACTTCCAATGGAGGTATTCGGCCCTAAACGCGGCCAACCCTGCCCGATGAAACGCCAAACCCTTCGATCAGCGCTTCCGTTGCCTGCACATCGTTGAATTGCGCTTGAATCTCGACGAGATGCCGGAAGTTTTCGTCCGAAGGGTCTGCGTCGAGCGCCGCCTGCGCCTGTTTCAGCTCTCTATGTAATGTGCGGGCGCTGCGCTGCAAGTGCATCGCCTGGTTGAAGGCGTCGCGGGCATCCTCGAGCGCCGCGGTCTCCAGCGCCGGCCATTGACGCGCGCGCTTGATCAGTTCCACCGCCCGCTCCCAGATGCCGCCGCAGCCGGCGCGCTCGATGGTGGCGATGACCGCGCCGCGCTCGTCGGCCGCGTCATGCGCCATGGCGTCGAGAATGGCGGCATGGAGTTTCAGCAAATCCGAATTGGCAAGGTCGAGGAATTCGACATGCGCGAAATTCTCGTCGATCAGTGCCGGATGGTTGACGAGCGCCACGATGATCGTCGCCTCGCGCACCGACATCCCCTCGCCCCGCTTGACCAGCGCCGACTTGCCGAGGCTTTCGCTGATCGCGATGCGCCCGCTTCCGCCCTTGGCGAACTGTCCACCGGGTGCCGGGGCTTTGCCTTGGCCGCGCTCGCCTGGTCGGCCGCTATCCTGGCGGCCCTGCCGCGGGCCGCGCTGCGAGCCGAAGAAGCTCAGCTCCCGCTCGCGCATTTCCTGTTGGTAGTGATAGCGTGTGCTTTCGTCGCGTATACGACTTGCGAGCTCACGCAGCCTTTTTCCAAGTTCCGCCCGACGCTCCGGCGTGTCGAAGACGCCGCCCGCGGTCTCGCGCATCCACAACAGGTCGACCAGCGGTCGCGCATCGGCAAGCACCGCGCGAAATGCGTCCGGTCCGTCCGCCTTGACCAGATCGTCAGGGTCCTTGCCTTCCGGCAGCAGCGCAAAGCGCGCCGAGCGTCCAGGTTGGACTGCCGGCAGCGCCAGGTCGGCGGCGCGCCATGCCGCCTTCAGCCCTGCCTGGTCGCCGTCGAAGCACAGAACCGGCTCGCCGGACATGCGCCACAACAGCTCGAGCTGGTTTTCGGTAAGGGCCGTGCCGAGCGGCGCCACGGCGTTCTCGAAACCGGCCTGCGCCAGCGCGATCACGTCCATATAGCCTTCGACCGCGATCACCGTGCCGCCCTTGGCGAGAGCTTTGCGGGCGCGGGCGAAATTGTAAAGCACATTGCCCTTGTGGAAGAGCTCCGTCTCCGGCGAATTCATGTATTTGGCCGGAGCATCGGGCGCCAGCGCCCGCCCGCCGAAGGCGATGATCTTGCCGCGCGAATCCGGGATCGGAAACATGATGCGGTCGCGGAACCAGTCATAGGAGACCGGGATGTCGTCGCCATGCCGCACCAGCCCGCAGGCCTCGATGTCGGCCTTCGGCACGCCCTTGGCGGCAAGATGTTCCTTGAGCGCATTGCGGCTGTCCGGCGCATAACCCAGCCGGAACGACTGCTGCGTCGCCGGCGTTAGCCCGCGGTCGCGCAGATAGGCGCGGGCCTTGGCACCCTCCGGTCCTTGCAGCCGCTCCTGGAAGAAGGCGGTCGCCATTTCCATGACGTCGGTCAGGCTGGCGCGTTCCTTCTCGCGCCGTTCCTCTTGTTCGTTGCGCACCGGCATCGGCACGCCGGCCATCTCGGCGATCTTCTCGACCGCTTCGGGGAAGCTGATGCCGTCGAGCTCGGTGAGGAACTTGAAATGGTCGCCCGAAACCGAGCAGCCGAAGCAGTGGTAGCGACCCTTCTTGTCCTCGCAATGGAAGGACGGGCTTTTCTCGCCGTGGAACGGACAACAGGCCCAGTAGTCGCCGCGCGACGCGTTGGTCTTTTTCCTGTCCCACGCGACGCGGGTGCCGATGACCTGCGAAATCGGCACGCGGTCGCGTATCTCGTCGAGGAAGGCGGGCGGAAAGCGCATCGGGGAAACTCGTTTGCCCTCCATATAATCAAGCCGCCCGGGCACGGCGACTCCGTCCGGCCCATCGTACCCGCTTTTCACAGACGAAAAGAAGGCGGCCGGGCGGCCGCCTTCTGAATTTCGGGATTGCCGTGGATTACTGCGCGGCGATCGCGCCAAAGATGATGCCGGAAAGGATGCTGACCAGCACGTAGTCGTTGCCGACGCGGATCCACTCCTGGCCGGGGCCGGGGCGGCGCAGGCCATGGCGGTTCCAGTCGCGGACCGCCTGGTGACGTTTCCAGTTGGAATAGCGCTGGCCGTTGCGCCAATGGCTGCGCTTTACCACCTTCTTCTTGACGATGACGCGCTTGTCGACATGCCTGCCGGGCTTCTGCCAGTCGACCTGCGTGTAATTCGACTGCGGCGCGCTCGGCTGGGCGAGCGGCGCGGCCTGGCCGGAGAAGGCCGAGGCGGCCAGCATCGAGGCGGTGACGGCGGAAAGTATGAGACGCTTCATGGTCGGTACTCCTTGTTGTCGATAGGCAGAGGAATAGCCGCCAATGGATGAACTGAAACTGAACATGAAAATTACAATTCTGTAATGGTTTCCGATGCTTGCAGAGCTTGCTTCAACAAGGCTTCGGATCGCGCCGGTCGTGCCGTCCCGGCATCGCTTCATTCCGAGCGAAGGCGCAGCCGCCAGGCGCATGCAACCAATGCTTCCGCCATTCATTTCCGACATGCGCCGTCGAGCCGGGACTATCATCGCATCAGAAAAATCTATTATCCGGCTAATCTTAATTGGTATATTTCCACGCATTGAAATGATTGAGATTCGTCCTCCTCCACGCATTGCCAGAGCCACCTTGCGAGGTCGGCCTTGAGCGGCTCCGTCGTCCTCCTGCACCTTGCCGGCGCGGTGGCGCTGATGCTGTTCGCCACCCGCATGGTCAAGACAGGCGTCGAGCGCGCCTATGGCGACGTGCTGCGCCACAGGCTGCGCGCCACCATGCGCAATCCGGTCATGGCGGTGCTGGCCGGCTGTGGGCTGGCGGTCGCGCTGCAGAGCTCGACCGCGGTGACGCTGCTGGTCGGCTCCTTCGCCGGAGCCGGCATCGTTTCGGGCGCCGCCGGGCAATTGGCAGTGCGCGGCGCCGAGATCGGTTCGGCGCTGGTGGCCAAGCTGCTCACCTTCGACCTGACGCTCTTGGTGCCGCTCTGCCTGATCGCGGGCACGGTCATGTTCATGGCCACCGAGCGGCGCGATTGGCGGCAGCTGGGCCGTATCCTGATCGGCGTCGGCCTGCTGATCCTGTCGCTGGAGATGATCGGTCAGGCGTCGGAGCCGCTGCGCAACAGCCAGTTGATGCCGCTGATCATCAATTATTTCTCGGGCGACTCCATCACTACCTATCTCTTGGCCGCGCTGGTCACCTGGCTGTTCCAGTCCAGCATTGCCGCAGTGCTGCTGATGGCGACGCTGGCGGGCCGCGGGCTGATCACGCCGGAGCTCGGCGTGGTGCTGGTGCTTGGCGTCAACCTTGGCTCGTCGCTGATCGCGCCGATGCTGACGCGGTCGGCGCCACCGGAGGTGCGCATCGTGCCGATCGGCAATCTCTTGATGCGCGGCCTCGGCTCGCTGATCATGCTGGTGCTGATCATGACCTTCAAACCGGATGTCGCCTTCCTCGGCAAGACCGCGCCGGATCAGATCGTCAACGCCCATATCCTGTTCAACGTGCTGATCCTGCTGGCCGGACTGCCGCTGGCCGGCCTCGTCTACCGCGCTTCCGAAAGGATCGTGGCGCTGGGCAGCAAGCCTCAACCGGCCGCCGCGCTCGAGGTCGTCGAGCTGTCGGCGCTGAACGAGAGCGCCCTCGATACGCCGAGCCAGGCGCTGGCCAACGCGACGCGTGAGGTGGTGCGGGTCTGCGAAATCGTCGAAATCATGCTGAAGCGCATCATCGAGCTTTACGAGGATGCCGACCCCGCCAAGATCAAGGCGCTTGCCGCGCTCGACGACCGCGTCGACAGGAAGCATGCCGCGATCAAGCTCTATCTCGCCAAGATCACCAGGAATCCGCTGACCGAGGACGAGGCATTGCGGTGCCAGGAGCTGATCGGCGCTTGCGTCAAGCTCGAGCAGGTCGGCGACATCATCGTGCGCAACATGCTGGTGCATGTCAGGAAGAAGCTGGAGCGCGGCCTGGAGTTCACCCCGGAAGGCTGGCAGGAACTTTGCGCTTTCCATTCCTCCGTGCTTGCCAATGCGCGGCTTGCCTTCAACGTTCTGGTCTCGCGCGATCCGGAAACCGCCAGGCAATTGGTGCTGGAAAAGGACCTGCTGCGCGAACGCGAGAAAGAAACCAGCGCCAGCCATTTCGTGCGTCTGCGCGAAGGCACCGCCAAGAGCGTCGAGACGAGCTCGATCCACCTCGACACGATCCGCGACCTGAAGCAGATCAACTCGCTGCTTGCCTCCATTGCCTATCCGGTGCTGGAGGAGCGCGGCCTGCTTGGCGGCTCGCGGCTGAAAGCCAGCTGAGGTTATCGAAGGCAGCCGAAAAATTAATCTTTGCTCATCCTCGCTTCCGTCGGCTAAGGATCGCCTGAGGGACCTGTTAAGAGGACGATCCGTCGATGGACACGCATTCGCGCAGCTTCGCCAAGGCGCTTTCCTGGCGCGTCACCGGCACGATCGACACGATGATCATATCGCTTGTGGTGACCGGCAGCATCAAGCTCGCGGCCACCATCGGGCTCACCGAAGTCGTCACCAAGTCGCTGCTCTACTACCTGCATGAACGGGCCTGGCTGAAGATCCCGTATGGACGCAAAACGGCGGCGTAGTCGCGGCGACAGGCCGGTTCTGATCGATCCGGTCAAGAAAAGCTAAAGCGCCATCGTCAATTTCTGCATTGCCGCGCCCGCCCGAGCGTGGTTTGAGGCGTGCATTCCTCGCCTGTGTTTTGAACCATGCTGCCGCTGATTGCCCTTTTCCTTGCCGCCTTCGCCTTCGGCACCACCGAATTCGTCATCGCCGGCGTGCTGCCCGAGGTGGCGCAGGGCCTCGGCGTTTCGGTGCCGACCGCAGGCTATCTCGTCTCCGGCTATGCCTGCGGCATTGCCATCGGCGGCCCGCTGCTGGCATTGGCCACTGGCAAGATCTCGCGCAAGACGCTGCTGATCGGGCTGACGATCGCCTTCACCCTTGGTCAGGCGGCCTGCGCGCTGGCGCCCGACTTCACCTCGATGCTTCTGCTGCGTATCGCCACCGCCGTGGCGCATGGCTGCTATTTCGGCGTCGCCATGGTGGTCGCGGTCAGCCTGGTGCGCGAGGACCAGCGCGGCCGGGCGGTCGCGGTCATTCTCTCGGGGCTGACGGTCTCCAATGTCATCGGCGTGCCGGCGGGAACGGCGATCGGCAGCCTGTGGGGTTGGCGCGCGACCTTCTGGGTGATGGGCGCGCTGGGCATCATCGCGATCCTCGCCATGCTGGCGCTGCTGCCGCGAACGGCGGGCGCCGCCAATCGGCCAGCCGGGCTGGCGCGCGAAGTCCGTGTGCTCGCCCGCCAACAGGTCTGGACGTCGCTGATCCTGATGCTGATGCTGATGATCGGCCAGTTTGCGCTGTTCACCTACATCACGCCTATGCTGCTTGAAGTGACTGGCCTCGACGAGAGCCTGATCCCCTTTGTGCTTTTGCTCAACGGCGTCGGCGCCACGATCGGCGTTCTGGTCGGCGGCAAGCTCGCCGACTGGAAGCTGATGCCGTCGCTCATCGTCATGCTTGCCCTGCAGGCGGTGGCGCTGGGCATCATCCATCTTGTCAGCCCCTATCCGGTGCCGATGGTCGTCGCCATCGTGATCTGGGGCGGTCTCAACTTCGCCATCGGCGCGCCGATCCAGACACGCATCCTCGCCTGGACGGCCGATGCCTCCAACCTCGCCTCTTCGCTGATTCCGTCCGGCTTCAATGTCGGCATCGCGCTGGCCGCCTCGCTGGGCGCGGCGATGCTCAATGCCGGCTACGGCTATCGCAGCCTGCCGCTGGCAGGGGCCCTGGCCATGTTGGTGGCGGTGGTGGTGGCTGTCGCCTCGCAGACCTGGGAGTGGCGCAGCCGCGCGACCCCGCCGCTGCCGGCGGCGGCCGAATAGCAGGCTTTCGCTTGCCTTAGACTTTTGGCCGCGAAAGGCCCGCAGTTCCCGAAAGAATGGAAGCCAGGCCTTGAAGGCCTTCCGTCAACCGTTCCCGATTGGGGGTGGCGCCCAGCGCCAGGCGAAAGCCGTTGGGAAACTCCTGCCCGACGGCGAACTCTTCCGCGGGGCTGATGGCTAGCCCTCGGCGGCGAGCGGTGCCGGCGAGCTCTTCCGAGCGCAGTTGGCTCTCCAGCGGATACCATAGATGCAAGCCGGACTCCGATGCCACAAAACCCCCGGGCAGGATGTCGTGCGCGATCTCTTGCCTGGCCTGCGCTTCGGTGCGCACGGCGGTGATGATTTCCCCGGCAAGACCGCTGCGCAGCCACTCGCAGGCGAGGCCCGTCATCAGCGGCGGCGCCATCATCGTCGTGCCGCGTATCGCTGTGGCGATCCGCTCGGCGGCTTGCTGATCGGGCACCGCCAGGAAGGCCGTGCGCAGGAAAGGTGAGATGCATTTCGCCAATGTCGCGACATGGAAGGTCCGCTCCGGCGCCAGATTCAGAAAGGCCGGCGGCGGTGCGGCGAGCAACCTTCTGTAGGGATCGTCCTCGATGATGGTCAGCTCGAGTTTTTCGGCCATGCGGGCGAGTTCGCGCCGCCGGCCTTCGGGCATGACGGATGCGGTCGGATTTTGAAGCGTCGGATTGACGTAGAGAATGCGGGCGCCATGCCGTCGCGCCGCCTCTTCGAGATCGTCCGGCCGCATGCCCTCGCCATCGTTTGCGACAGCGGCGAGCTTGCGGCGCGCGGCCTCGGCTAGCGCGATCAGCCCGGGATAGGTCAGCGCATCGGAAAGGATCGTGTCGTCCTCGCGGGTCTGAGACAGGACGACGGCCGTGAGCAGCGCCTGCGCGCCCGAGCCGACAACGACCCTGTCGGCCGGCAACCTGTCCCCCGTTTCGGCAAGCCATGACGAGCCGACGGCGCGCTCCACGGGCGAGCCCGGACCGGGATGGTAGGAAAGCAGCGCTTCGGCGCTGGAGCGCTTGAGCAATCCCTCGATGCCCGTCCTGATCAAGGCCGGCAGGTTGAGGCCGGCCGGTGCCGGCGGAATGTTCATGCTGAGATCGAGGACAGGCTCTTCCGGCTCGCCCGGCGTGACGAAGGTGCCCCGGCCCGCGTTCGCGTCGATAAGGTTCCTGCGCCTGGCTTCGGAAAACGCCCGCGTGACCGTCGTGAGATCGACCCCCAGCAGCCTTGCGAGTTCCCGCTGGGGCGGCAACCTGTCGCCAGGCTGCAACCGGCCGTTCGAGCGGGCATCCGCAAGGGCGTCGACGATCTTCAGATAGACCGGTCGCGGCCCTGCCTCCAGAACCGGGAGCCAGCCGATATCACTTTCGTCCGTCACGTATAGCCAATCCATACATTTTGTCGCATTGTATGCATACAAGTATGATATATGTATGTATCCGAGACCTCCAGGCCTGCACCGGCCCTCACGCGAGGTCCATTGGAGCGATCATGGAAGACCTTGCGCATTATCCACGTTTGGTACCTTGGCAGGTAGGAATCCGTGGCCGTTGCCCGCGTTGCGGCGAGGGCCACCTGTTCGAGGGATTCTTGAAACTGGCTCCGAAATGCGATGTCTGCGGGCTCGACTATTCCTTTGCCGATCCAGCCGACGGCCCGGCGTTCTTCGTCATCTGCTTTGCCTGTGTGCCTTCGGTGCTGTTCGCCGTCTGGGCGCAGGTGACTTTCGAGCCCTCCATGTGGTTCCACGCTTTCGTTTCGATCCCGATCGTTCTTGCGACCTGCATCCCGCCGCTCAGGCCGCTCAAAGGCTGGCTCGTCGCAAGCCAGTTCTACCACAAGGCGGAAGAAGGAAGACTGGCCAGGCCCGGCGAGTAACCTTCAAAGGTCGATGCGGAACTTGAGGCTCTCCGCGCCGCCATAGGCGGCGTCCTCGAAGAAGCGGCCGACGAGTTTGCCGCCATTGGCTGTGATGACCTTGTGCGAAGCCGGATTGCCCGGCTTCGCGGTGATCTCGACATGGTCGAGCCCGACCGCCCTCGCCTCGTCCAGCATCAGCCGCAGCGCTTCGGTGGCATAGCCTCGGCTCCGCTTCCACGGCACAACCGCATAGCCGATATGGCCAAGCACATGCGAGGGCAGCGCCGACGTGCCCTTCTGCCAGCGGAAACCGATCGAGCCGGCGGCCTCGCCATCCCAGATCCAGCGCCGGAAGCCCGGCAGGCGCGCGACCTTGGTGCCGTCGGGCAAGGTGATGGGCAGCCCCTTCGCTTCGGGGTCGTCGAGGCCGGCGAGAAATTCGACGGGATCTTTCTCGATCGCCTCGAGCTGCTCGCGCGTCGCTTCGAGCAGCCGCACATTGTCGGGTGACCACCCACGCTCCAGTGCCGCCCTGTAGGAAGGCAAATGTTCGAGCGCGGGTTTGACGATTTCGATCATGGTTCGCTTCCCTGTCGAGACCGGCATAGCCGCGACACGGATCGCCCTCAAGTCGCCTGAAACCGGATTTCGCCCTTGTTCAGGAAACAGGCCTTGTCGAACAGTGACATGTCGAGCGGGTTCGGCAGCCGGATATCGCCGATATCCGGGAACGGTCTCCCGGAGGAATCATAGGACCTGTCGACCTGCGAGATGAAGACGAGCACCAGTCCCCGTTCCCGGGCAAACGACCTCAAGGCGCGGATCTGGACCATGAGCTCGGGATTCTCCCGCTTCTGGTCGAGCAGTTGCAGATAGTCGATGACCGCCAGCGTGCCGCGCGGCGCCGACCGCAACCTCTCGATGATGTAACTGGCGCTTATGGCGTCGGAATTGTCGAAATCGAACAGGTGATTGAAATCGGCCGGGTCGATCCCGATGTCGCGGAACCGGTCGAGGATGTCGGCGTGCATGTATTCCAGGGTGAAGAACACGGCGCGACTGCCTTGCTTCATGGCCGCCACGGCGAGATCGAGGCTCATCAGCGTCTTGCCCTGGCCTGGCCGCGCCGCCACGAGAACCATGTCGCCGGGGATCAGCCGCCTCAGCAAGCTGTCGCCGGGCGCGGCCTCGGCGGCCTTGGCCGCAAGCAGGCTCCAGCTGGCAAAGCCTTCCTTGACGGCAACGCGGTCGAGCGCCTGATGGAGCGGAACATTTTCCCGGCGGGACAGGAGCCTCGCCTGGCGTTTCAGATGATAGACGGGTGCGGAAAGCCGCATCGAAAAACCTCCTGCCGCGAGCAGTCTCGACAACCCCTCCTTTTGCCTGGTGCTCGAACAGTTGGTTGGATGTGAATTGCCCTGCATGAACGATGCTTCCCGATGGAGGGAGGAGGCGTGGGCGCGCCGGAATCAGATCATAGCTCAATCGAAGCGGTCCGGAAATCCGACTTCCAAAAGGCGTCGCTAAACTAGAAGTGTTTCGCCGACGGATGCGAGATCTTCTATGATCGACCTGGGTGATTCACGGGTACGAGACAACGCTTCGACAGGAGGGGCAAAACGGTGCGGTTGAAATCTGTTCCGCTGGGCGCGGCCATCTTTGGTCTTGTCGCGACCCTCGCCGCATTGACGGCGTCGGTCAGCTCGTTCGCGGCGTTGCGGCCGTCGACCGTTCCCGATTGGCTGCAGCGCCATGTCGGCGACGGCGAGGGCCAGATTTCGCAGGTCGTTCTGGAGCGGGCGCGCGCGCTCTACCAGAAGAAGGTCAGCGATGGTTCGGTCGGCAACCCCTGCTACTTCGCCATGGATGCCACGCGTCCCGGCGACCTCGGCAACAGCGTGCTGGGCCAGCGCTATTACATCATATGCGAAAGCAAGCAGCTCTTCCGCGCGGTTTCCTCGGGCCATGGCGGCGGCCGCAACCTGAAAGGCGTTGCCGATTTCTCCAACGGCAGGCGTTGCGCGAAGAACTTCGGCAACGCGATGGACTCGGCGCTGACGGCCGGCGGCGCCTATATGACCGCCGAGACCAAGACGTCCTTCAAGGGGTATTACCGTGTCGGCGCGCAGAACGCGGTGTTCATGCGCAGCTTCATCCAGTTCGACGGCGAAGGCGAAGCGGCGAACGCCAGGCAGCGCGTGATCGGCGGCCATCCGGCTGCCTTGCTCAGGGGTATGTGCATGCGCAAAGAGCCGAACAGCTCATACGCCGACCATGACGGCCTTGTTCCGTTCGGCAAGCTGGTGAACTATGCCGGCGGCCGCAGCAATGGCTGCACCAGTTGGTCGCCCGCTGACGCCGAGCAGATCATCCCGCTGGTGAAGAACAAACCGACGACGCTCTACATCTATCCGGAATCGCGCGACATCGCCGCTGTCGCCCGGGCCAAGGCCGCAGGCCAATCGCTGTCAGGCGCGGGCCTCTATTGGAACGCCTCCTGCCTGAACGAGATCGGCTCGCCGAAATTCTGGCCCAGGAAGACGCTGGAGCCGATCATCGCGCAATACAAGAAGGATCATCCGGCACCGCCGCCGCAGCCGATACCGATGTGCAAGGATTAGCGAAGCCGCACCTACTGCAGCAGCCCCTTGATGATGGCGCTGGCCTTGGCGAAGTCCATCTGGCCGGCATACTTCTGCTTCAGCGCGCCGATCACCTTGCCCATGTCCTTCTGGCTGGCCGCACCCGTCGCCGCGATCGCTTCGCGCGCCGCGGCCTGGATCGCCGCGTCGTCGAGCTGCGTCGGCAGGAACGCGCGGATGATTTCCATCTCGCCGCGCTCCTGCGCCGCCAGTTCCGGCCGCTTGCCGTCCTCGAAGGCCTTGGCCGATTCCTCGCGCTGCTTCACCATCTTGGCGAGGATCTGCAGGATCTCTTCCTCGCTCGCCGGCGGCTTGCCGGCGCCGCGATTGGCGATGTCGCGATCGTGGATGGCGGCCTGGATCAGCCGCAGCGTCGGCAGGCGGTGCTTGTCCTGCGCCTTCATCGCGCTCTTCATGGATTCGGCGATTTTCTCGCGCATCGTGCTTCTCCTTCGAATGCGGCGGACAATAGCTTTGCCGAACGGCCAACGCAAATCGCGGCAAGATGCTGATATTGCTGGACGAAAGCAAATCGGCCGTGGTCCGGGGACGCCGCATTGACCGCTCCGGCCCGTTCGCCTATGTACTCGGTCCTGCATGAGACAATGAGTTGACGCGTGGGAGCCGGGAAATCCAGCTTCGCGCCTTGCCGCGCAAATGGTCCTGCCGACCGATTGCCGCGCCTGACAGGAGTGCCGCAATGGCCACCACCACCGCCCCCTGGGCAACTGAAAAGCCGACCGCCCTTCTGGTCCTCGCCGACGGCACGGTGATCGAAGGCCGCGGCCTTGGCGCCACGGGATCGGCCGTTGCGGAAGTGTGCTTCAACACCGCGCTGACCGGCTACGAGGAAATCCTCACCGATCCGTCTTACGCCGGCCAGATCGTCACCTTCACCTTCCCGCATATCGGCAATGTCGGCACCAATGACGAGGACATCGAGGATTTGCATCCAGCCGCCCGCGCGGGCGCTGTCGGCGCGATCTTCAAGGCCAACGTCACCGACCCGTCCAACTATCGCGCCGCCGGCCATCTCGACAAGTGGCTGAAGCGGCGCGGCATCGTCGCGCTGTCCGGCATCGACACCCGCGCGCTGACCGTGCTGATCCGCGAGAAAGGCATGCCCAATGCCGTCATCGCGCATGCGCCCGATGGCGTCTTCGACATCGAGGACCTGAAGCGGCAGGCCGCGGCCTGGTCGGGCCTGATCGGCCTCGATCTCGCCAAGGAGGTCACGTCGGGCCAGTCTTCGGTCTGGCGCGAGACGCCCTGGGTCTGGAACGAAGGCTATGGCGAGCGGGGCGAGCCTTCCATGCACGTCGTGGCCGTCGACTACGGCGTCAAGCGCAACATCCTGCGCCTGCTTGCAGGTCTCGGCGCCAAGGTCACCGTCGTGCCGGCCAAGACCGGCGCCGAGGAGATCCTGGCCATGCGGCCGGACGGCATCTTCCTGTCGAACGGCCCCGGCGACCCGGAGGCGACCGGCGAATATGCCGTGCCGGTGATCCAGAACCTCTTGAAGACCGACATCCCGGTGTTCGGCATCTGCCTCGGCCATCAGATGCTGGCGCTGGCGCTCGGCGGCAGGACCGAGAAGATGCACCAGGGCCACCACGGCGCCAACCATCCGGTCAAGGACCACACCACCGGCAAGGTCGAGATCGTCTCGATGAACCACGGTTTCGCCGTCGACGCCGACTCGCTGCCCGAAGGCGTCGAGGAAACCCATGTCTCGCTCTTCGACGGCTCGAACTGCGGCATCGCGCTGACCGGCCGTCCTGTGTTCTCGGTTCAGCACCATCCCGAGGCCTCGCCCGGCCCGCAGGATTCGCATTACCTCTTCCGCCGCTTCGTCAACCTCATCCGCGAGCGGCGCGGCGAGGAAGCGCTGGCCGAACGCGCCTAGATCAAACCGCCGTCCGTCACCGCCGCCTCCTGCGTGTGCATGCGCTCGACTTCCTTCGGCGTCGGCTTGGCCACTTTCGTCACGAAGACGATGACCGCCAGCGTCAGGAAGATCGCGCCGAGCACATAGGGCGCGCCGCCGAACACGACCGGCGCCGTCGGGCTCGTGAACCAGGAAAAGATAGCCGTGTAGAGCAGCGGCGTGATGATCGAGGTGATCGAGAAGATCGAGGTCATCGCGCCCTGCAATTCGCCCTGCGCCGAGGGCGGCACCTTGGCGGCGGCGAGGCTTCTGAGCGGCGGATCGGCCAGCGCCTCCAGGCACCCGGCCACGATCACCGCATAGATCATCCAGCCTTGCGTCGAAAATGCATAGCCGAAGGCGCTGAGCGCGGTGAAGGTCAGCCCGATAGCCGCCGTCCTCCATTCGCCGAGCTTGGGAATGATCCGCGGCAGCACCGTCGCCATGATGATTGCGCCGCACAGGCCGAAGGCGCCGAGCGAAAAGCCGATCTGCTGCTGGCTCCAGCCATAGCGATAAGTGGAGACGAACGACCAGACCGCCGGATACATCATGTGGCCGAGCGTCATCAGGAAGAACACCAGCCCGATCCAGCCGATGCCTGGATAATTGCGCATCTGCATGAGCGTGCCGACTGGATTGGCACGCTTCCACTCGAAACGGCGACGATGCTTTTCATCCAGCGTCTCCGGCAGCAGGAACATCGCGATCAGGAAATTCACGAAGGCCAGTGCTGCGGCGAAATAGAACGGCACGCGCGGCCCGAACGTACCGAGCAGCCCGCCCAGCACCGGACCGATGACGAAGCCGACGCCGAAGGCGATGCCGAGCAGGCCGAAATTCTTCGCCCGGTTCTCGTCGTTCGAGATATCGGCGATGAAGGCCGATGTCGTCGAATAGCTGGCGCCGGAAATGCCCGCGAGCACGCGGCCGATGAACAGCATCGGATAGGACCAGGCGATGGCGCAGATCAGGTTGTCGATGGAAAACGTCAGCACCGAGGCAAGCAGGATCGGCCGTCGTCCGAAGCGGTCGCTCAAGCCGCCGATGATCGGCGCGAAGACGAACTGCATCGCCGCATAGACGAAGAACAGCCAGCCGCCCTCGATCGCGGCCTCACTCACGCTGACGCCGCTCAGTTCCTCCAGATAGGCCGGCAGCACCGGCATGATGATGCCGAAACCGATGATGTCGAGCAGCAGCGTCGTGAAAACGAGCGCAAGGCCCCGCTTGGCGGTCTTCGGGTCGATCATGGTGACAAGCTCCTCAACCGCCTTGCGGCACAGGCGGGAGGGACCTTATAGGCGAGGTTAGCGGCGGGAACAATCCGCGAACGAAGGCAAACGTCTTATGCTGACATCCCTTGCCAGCCGCCTTCGATCATTGGTCGTCACCCGAAAGAACCGGCAGCGCCGCCTCAGATCGGACCGCTCATCGTGTTGCAGTCGGACAGCTTGCCGCTCTTGTAGCCGCGCGCCAGCCATGTCTGCCGCTGCTGGGAGGTGCCATGGTTGAAGCTTTCCGGCACGACATAGCCCTGCATCTTCTTCTGCAGCGTGTCGTCGCCGATCTGCTTGGCAGCATTCAGCGCGCTTTCGATGTCACCCTGCTCTAATATACCTTTTTGCGCGGTGTAATGGGCCCATACGCCGGCGAAGCAGTCGGCCTGAAGCTCGATGCGCACCGAGAGCTGGTTGGCGTCGGCCTCGCTCATGCCTTGGCGCATCTGGTTGAACTTGCTCATGATGCCGGTGAGGTTCTGCACATGGTGACCGACCTCATGGGCCACCACATAGGCACGGGCGAACTCGCCGGAAGCGCCGAACTGCTGGTCGAGCTGCTGGAAGAAGGTCATGTCGAGATAGACCTTGCGATCGCCCGGGCAGTAGAACGGACCGGCCGCCGCCGAGGCGAAACCGCAGGCTGAACGGATCTGGCCGCTGAACAGCACCAGCTTGGGATCCTCATAGGTCAGGCCCTGCGCCTTGAAAATGCCGGTCCAGGTGTCTTCGGTTTCCGCCAGCACCGTCGCGACGAACTGCTTCATCTCGTCATTGGCGGGCGCGCCGCCATTGTCCTGCGAGCCGCTGTTGTCGGTGATCTGGCCGCCGCCACCCGGGAGCAATCCGCCGTCGCCGCCACCCAGGATCTGCGACGGATCAAAACCGAAATACCATCCCGCAAGCACGACCAGGATGACCAGGAGAATGCTGCCGCCGCCACCGGTACGGCCGCCGACGGGAAGTCGGAACTGACCGCCGCCGCCCATTCCGCCGCCAAGTCCGCCGCCGCTGTCGCTACGGTCATCCTCGATGTTGTCGCTCTGACGACGGCCTCTCCAAAGCATGGCAACTCCTCGCAACGCGAATGTCCTGGAGGGACTGGCCCACGACCACCCCCTGCAGACAATTATCGCAACGGCTGGCCTAAGTCACAGAATTTTTCGCTCCCGCCAAATGTCGGACGCGCCGGAAACCTCAATCGGACAAGCAAAGCCCACCGACCATAAACCGGCTGAAAGCATCAGCTTTTCTGCTTGGCGCCGGCGCTCTTGCCGTCCGAACTTTTCGAATGTTCCTCGAAACGCGCCGCGCCCTTCTTCAGCGGATGGCCGGTCTCGGCCTCGGTCTTGCGCTCGTCCTTGGCGGCCGCCTGCCGCAATCCCCTGGCTGCCCGCTTCCCTTTAGCGGTCGGAGCCTGTTCGACGCCCATTGCTTCCTCCTTGAGCGCGGCAATCGCGCGATGTGGGAAGTAATGCGGCGGAGATGCGTCGGTTCCGCTTCAATACGGTCGGACGGACCGCAGACCTAGTCCTGGCGGTTCGTCATCGCCCGGCGGAAAGCTTCCAGCGTTTCGGCGCTGACATGGTGCTCGATGCCCTCGGCGTCGATGCGCGCCGTCTCGGCGCTGACGCCGAGAGAGCGCAGGAACGCCTCCACCGTCTGGTGGCGGATGCGGCTTTCCTCGGCGACCTTGCGTCCGGCTTCGGTCAGGAACACGCCGCGATAGGGCTTCCGCGAAACCAGCCCATCGGCGCACAGCCTGGTCAGCATCTTTGCCACCGTCGGCTGCGCGACGCCGAGCCTTGCCGCGATATCCACCTGCCGCGCTTCGTTGCCGTCCTCGATCAGGTCGGCGATCAGTTCGACATAGTCCTCGACCAGCGCGCCGCGGCGCGCTTCGCGCGTCTGCCGGAAACCCTCCGAATGGATTTCGGCATCGGGAAGCGGCTCCTCGCGTCGAACTGGTTTGTTCCTAAGCGCCAATACGCGCTCCTCCTTGAATCGGGGTCGTATCCATAACACGAACCCCTGATGGTCCGGCCGTTTATTTGCATTCCCGCGCGGGCGCAACCAGCGTTTGCGGTCGCCCGCGTCCAGACCCGCTCTGGCGCATCACGAAAGCATGATCAATGAAATATAGCCTATTGCATAATGTTGAGCCATGGCGTAGATAAAAGGTAGCTTCGATACATTCCAGCGGAAATCCCCCATGTCCGACGCCGATGCAGCAACCGTAGCCCGACCCACATGGCGATTCGATAAGCCCGACGACGAGCAGCCAAGCCTGCGCGAGGTGAACGCCTCGATCGCGGTGCCACAGACTGGAGTCTGGTTCCGCCGCCTGTTCGCGTTCATGGGACCGGGCTACATGGTCTCCGTCGGCTATATGGATCCGGGCAACTGGGCGACCGACCTCGCCGGCGGCGCCCAGTTCGGCTACACGCTGCTCTTCATCATCATGCTGTCGAACCTGATGGCGATCCTGTTGCAGGCGCTCGCCGCGCGCCTCGGCATCGCCACCGGGCGCGACCTCGCCCAGGCCTGCCGCGCCTATTATCCGCGCCCGGTCAATCTGGTGCTCTGGATCGCCTGCGAGCTGGCCATCATCGCCTGCGACCTCGCCGAGGTGATCGGCACGGCGATCGCGCTGCAGCTTCTGTTCGGCATCCCGCTGATCGGCGGCGCCATCCTCACCGCGCTCGACGCTTTCCTTGTGCTGCTGCTGATGAACAAGGGCTTCCGCTATCTCGAGGCCTTCGTCGTCGCGCTGCTGATCATCATCTTCGGCTGCTTTGCCATCCAGATCTTTGTCGCCGCGCCGCCGGCCGGCACCATCCTGCATTCGATGTTCGTGCCGTCGCCGGAGATCGTCACCAATCCGGCGATGCTCTACATCGCCATCGGCATCATCGGCGCGACGGTCATGCCGCATAATCTCTATCTGCATTCCTCGATCGTGCAGACCCGCGCCTATGAGCGCACCGATGCCGGCAAGCGCGACGCCATCAAATGGGCGACGACGGATTCGACCATCGCGCTGGTCCTGGCGCTGTTCGTCAATGCGTCGATCCTGATCGTCGCGGCGGTCGCCTTCCACGATACCGGCCATCACCACGTTGCCGAGATCGGCCAGGCCTTCGAGCTGCTCTCGCCGCTGCTCGGCCTGGGCATCGCCTCGATCCTGTTCGCCGTCGCGCTGCTTGCCTCCGGCCTCAACTCGACTGTCACCGCAACGCTCGCGGGCCAGATCGTGATGGAGGGCTTCCTGCGCCTGCGCATCCCGCAATGGGCCCGTCGCCTGGTGACGCGCGGCATTGCCATCGTCCCCGTGGTGATCGTCACGGCACTTTATGGCGAGAAGGGAACCGGCCAGCTGCTCGTCTTCAGCCAGGTGATCCTGTCGATGCAGTTGCCCTTCGCGGTGGTGCCGCTGGTGCAGTTCGTGTCGGACAAGAAGAAGATGGGCAATTTCGCCATACCGCGCGGCGTAGCGGCGCTGGCCTGGGTGGTGGCCGCCGTCATCCTCGTTCTCAACTTCAAGCTGCTCTACGACACCTTCGCCGGCTGACCGCGACATTCGCGCCGGCCGCGCTATCTTCGCGCCATGGCCAAACCGGACGAAGCCCGCAGATTCTACGCCAGGCTGATGGCCGCGCAGGCCCGGTCGTCCGATCCGCGCATCGAGGAGGTATTCGCCTCGGTGCTGCGCGAGGCTTTCCTGGGTCCGGGACCATGGACTGTTTTTGCCGGCGAGGGCCGGTTCGAGACGCCGAGCGCCGATCCAACCTATATCTACCAGAACGTGCTTGTCGTGCTCGATGCCGACAAAGGCATCAACAATGGCGAGCCGCTTCTGCATGCCATGTGGCTCGGCAAGGTCGGGCCGAAGCCAGGCGAGCACGTCACCCATATCGGCGCCGGCACCGGCTATTACACGGCATTGCTGGCGAGGCTGGTCCAGCCGGGCGGCGGCGTCACCGCCTTCGAGTTGGAGGCTGGTCTCGCCGCGCGCGCCAAAGCGAACCTTGCGGCTTACGGCAACGTCGAAATTGTCCAAGCCGATGCCGTCGCCAATCCATTGCCGCCGTCCGACGTCATCTACGTCAATGCCGGCGTCGTCGCTCCGCCCGCCGCGTGGCTGAAAGCGTTGACGCCCGGCGGCCGCATGATCTTTCCGTGGCGCCCGTCCGAAACCGTCGGCCTCGCGGTCCTCATAACACGCCTGGAAAACGGCTTTGTTTGCCGACCGTTCATGGGCTCCTGGTTCATACCTTGCGTCGGCGCCTCCATTGCCAAGCCGGCCGCGAAAATACCGACCCGCGAGCGCGCCGCGCGCACCCGGTCGATCTGGCTGAGGGAGGACAAAGCGCCGGACCGGACGGCAACCGCCGTATTCGGCGACGTCTGGTTCTCATCTCGCACGGTCCGCGCCGAGAGCACGCGATAGAAATTTTAAAACCCTTGTCGAAAACGCGCCTTGCCGTTCGTCCTAAGAGCAATTCCAGGAAAAGTGCGAACCAGTTTTCCGTCAGGAATTGCGTCAAACCACTCTAGGCAAAATCCGGCCCTGACGGCGCGGATCGTGAAACGGAGAAGACAGATGCGCAAGATCATCGCCGCCACATTCGTAAGCCTCGACGGCGTCATGCAGGCGCCGGGCGGGCCGGAAGAGGATCCGGTCGGCGGTTTCAAGTTCGGCGGCTGGACCTTCCATTACTTCGACGAAGTGGGGAGCGCGGCAATGGAGGAACTGTTCTCCAAACCCTTCGCCTTGCTGCTCGGCCGCAGAACCTATGACATCTTCGCCGCGCACTGGCCGTATCAGAACGATCCGATCGCGGATGTCTTCAACCCCGCGGTCAAATATGTGGCCACGCACCGGCCGGATTCGCTGACCTGGCAGAACACCCAGTCGCTCGGGCCCGATATCGTTGCCAGGCTTAAGGAACTCAAGCAGGAAGACGGACCGGACCTGCTCATCCAGGGATCGGGCAATCTGACCCAGACCTTGCTCGCCAACGGGCTGATCGACGAGATCCGGCTGATGACCTTCCCGCTGGTCCTGGGCAAGGGCAAGCGGCTGTTCGGCGACAGCGCGATGCCGGCGGCGTTCAAGCTCGTCAAATCGCAAGCTTCCGCCACCGGCGTCATCATAGCGATCTATGAGCGCGCCGGCGAAATCCGCACGGGCTCGTTTGCTCAGCAGGAGCCTTCCAAAGCCGAACTCGAACGGCGCAGGAACTGGAAGTAACACAAGGCTGTCGCGCGGCGGCCGGGCCCGCCGCGTATTCGCTTTATGAAGCCTCTCTTCGCCACGACGACTGAACGGTCAGGAGCCGCCGATGATCCCCACCATTACCGCCTTTGAACGCTCGCCCGATGGCGGCAGGGGGCTGGCGCGCGACATGCACGTGCGCTGGGCGCTCGAGGAAGTCGGCCAGCCTTATGACGTTCGCCTTGTTTCGTTCGATGCGATGAAGCGACCCGCACATCTTGCGATCAACCCCTTCGGCAGCATCCCGACCTATGAAGAAGGCGATCTCGCTCTGTTCGAGTCAGGCGCCATCGTCCTTCACATCGCGGTTCGTCACCCCGGCCTGATGCCCGAGGATGCGAACGCGCGGGCGCGCGCGATCGCCTGGATGTTCGCAGCCTTCAGCACCGTGGAGCAACCGATCCTCGATCGCACGACAGCCGTGATCCTGGAGCGCGAAGCGGCGTGGCACGACCAGCGCCTGCCTTTGGTCGATGACCGGATCCGCAAGCGGCTGGCCGAGCTCTCCCGCCATCTCGGCGATAGCGACTGGCTCGACGGCGCGTTCAGCGCCGGAGACCTCGTCATGGTAGGCGTGCTGCGCCGGCTGCAGCGATCGGGGTTGCTGAACGAATTCCCGAACGTTGCCGCCTATGTCGCCCGCGGCGAGGCGCGGCCGGCCTTCAAGCGTGCATTCGACGCGCAGTTGGCGGTCGCCATGGCCGCGTCGAACGGCTGACCGGGTGCCTAGAGCAATTCCAGGAAAAGTGTGAGCGGTTTTCCGTCCGGAATTGCGTAGAAACAAAGAGATAGAGCGGTTCGCCGTTTCCGTGAAACGGTGAAACGCGCTAGCCGTTCACGCTGCCTGGCGATAGCGTGAAAGGCCCTCGCGGATATGGCTGGCAAAAGCCTGCGCGGCCGGTTGGGTGGCATGTTTGGGCATATGCAGGTTGACGGAGAAATTCGGCAGCGCCGGAAGCCCGGCATCGGACAGGATGTCGAGATCGGCCGGAACCGTCGAGGCAAGCCAGGTGGTCACGGCAAGATCCGACCGCACCGTCGCGGTCGTTGCGTCGATGTTGCCGTTCTCGAACACGGTGCGCCAATCGAGCCCGTGCTCGCCAAGCGCTGCCAGCACCGCCGGCCGGAAGGCGCAGGTGTCGGCGACGATCGAAACCGGCAGCGGCCGCTTCAGGCGTGCCGTCCCGCCTCTGGCGCCGACCCAGACCAGCCGGTCGACGAGCAGGCATTCGCCGGCGGTCGGACCGACGCGCTCCTCGATGACGGCAAGGTCGATCGTGCCCGCCGCCAGGGCCGCCGCGAGTTCCGGCGAGGACGCGCAAACCAGCGAAATCTCCACCTGCGGATAGGCTTCGGCATAGGCCTTCAGCGCGGGCGCGAGCAGCGTGCCGACGAGATCGTAAGGCACGCCGATCCGCACCTGCCCGGCAACCGCCCTGCCCCTGATTTCGGCAAGGATCTCGTCGTTGAGCTGCAGCAGGCGCCTGGCCCTGTCGAGCAGCCGCTCGCCGGATCGCGTCAGCTTGAGGCCGCGGCGATCACGCTCGAACAGGCTCTGACCGAGCACCTCTTCAAGCCGCTTGACCTGCTGGCTGACGGCGCCTTGCGTCAGGTGAAGCGCATTGGCCGCCGCTGTCATGCTGGCCTTGTCGGCCGTCGTGACGAAGGTGCGGATGAGAGTCATGTCGAGATCGCGGATCATGACTTGCATTATAATCTCTAATGCAAACCATATGAAACATTGCATTTACTGATGTTACGAAGCGCCTAAGCATGCGGGCTTCCTCGACTGGGAAGCCCGCATGTCCGACACCATCATCCCGCTGGTCCTGTTCGCGCTGATATCGACCTCGACGCCAGGCATCGCCACGACATTGTCGACGGCGTCCGGCGCGCAATTCGGCTTCCGCCGTTCCGTGCCTCTGATGGCCGGCAGCGCCGCCGGTTTGGCTACCGTGGCGGCTGCGGGCGCTGCCGGGCTGGCCGGTCTGCTCGCCGCGGTGCCGTCCTTGCAGCTTGCCATGAAGATCGCCGGCTCACTCTATCTGATCTGGCTGGCCATCAAGATCGGCCGCAGCGGTCCTCCCAACCTCGACATCAGCATGGCCAGGCCAAACAGCTTCTTCGGCGGCGCCGGCATCCAGTGGATGAACCCGAAAGGTTGGGCGATGGGACTGGGCGCGGCCGCATCCTTCGCGGCGCTGGCCGATGGTCCCTTACAGCTGGCGCTCCTGCTCGGCGCCGTGTTCGGCTTGGCAGCGGCCTTTTCGCTGTCGCTGTGGTGCGTGGCGGGAACCCTGCTTGCCCGCCAGCTCAAGACCGAGCGCCAGTGGCGTATGCTCAACATCGTGCTGGGCCTGCTGCTGGCCGCCTCGATCCTGCAAATGTGGCGGCCGGTATGAACGCTCATTCCTCGCCCCACCAGAGTGGGGGAGAGGTGGCTCGGCGAAGCCGAGACGGAGAGAGGAACTGGCGCCCAAGGTTGCCAATTATCCGGTGACGGGATCGCCCTACGAAAGCCCCTCTCCGGCCACTCCGCGGCCACCTCTCCCCACTTCGTGGGGCGAGGAACTTCAGACGGCGTAGCGCGCCGCCGGCTTGCCTGAGAACAGGCTGCCGAAGAACTGGTCCCGGGCACCGAGATAGGTGGCCAGCCCGGCCGCATCGGCAAGGCCGGGCGCGGTGACGGTCTCGCCCTGGGCGAACCCGGCAAGTGCCGCATCGACCAGATCTTCGGCACTCATGATCCAGTCCGGATTGATCCTGTCGAGGCTGATGCCGGAGACGTCCCACAACTCGGTGCGGATCGGTCCGGGCACGACGGACTGCACCTTCACATTGGTGCCGGCGACTTCCTTCTGCAGCGCTTCGGTGAAGTTGGCGACATAGGCCTTGGTGCCGCTGTAGATGCCGCCGACGGCAATGCCATAGGCGACGACCGAGGCGATGTTGATGATGGCACCGCGGTTGCGCGCAAGCAGGCCCGGCAAGACCGCCCTGGTCAGCCTGGTCAGCGCCACGACATTGACCTTGATCATGCGCTCCGCCGTGTCGGCGTCGGCGTCGGCAATCGTCTCCAGGCCGGCCACGCCGGCATTGTTGATCAGCAGCGTCACGCTATCGTCCGTCGCGACCGTCTGTTCGACGCGGCGCAGATCGGCATCGACGGAGAGATCGGCGACGATCGTCTTGACCTTGCGCCCATAGGCATAGGCCAGCTTGTCCGCCACTTCCTGCAGCCGGTCGGCGCGCCGCGCCACCAGCACCAGGTCGTAGCCCTGCCCTGCCAGCCTGTCGGCATAGACCGCGCCGATGCCCGACGACCCGCCGGTGATGACAGCCGTGCCCTTGTTGTCCTTCATGCTCATAGTCCTGTTCCTTTGTTCGCTTCGCTTGGTCCGGCGTCGATGATCACGTCATCCGCTGAGCCTCTGATTTCAATTAGTGGCATATGCCACTTTCGCAGAAGTAGGTATATGCCACTATCTTGTCAACGGCGGCCGCGAAAACTATTTCTGCGGCAGGCCGGCGCGTCGCCTCGCCGGCAGGAGTGAACATGACCGATGCTCAACAACCCGGATTCAGCCGCTGCAACAACGCCACGCTGCGCCGCGCCGCGCGCAGCCTCGGCCGCTTCTATGACGACGCGCTGGCGCCTTCGGGCCTGAAGGGCACGCAGTTCGGACTGCTCTTTCAGATCCATGTCAGCAACGAGCCTGCGATGAGCACCGTGGCCGACGCCCTGATCATGGACCTGTCGGCGCTCGGCCACACGCTGAAGCCGCTGATCCGCGACGGCTATGTCGAGACTTTTGCGGACACGAACGACCGCCGCGTCAAGCGTTTGCGGCTGACGCGGCAAGGCCAGGCCAAGCTCGATGAGGCGCTCAAGCTCTGGAGCGTCGCGCAGCGGCAATTCGAGGACAAGGTCGGCGCGGAGCAAGCGGCGAAGCTGCGCGCGGCGCTGGACGCCGTGGCCGATCTCGATCTGGAACTGCCGACGGCCGCTCCTTCACTCTGAAGAAGCAGCCGCCGGTCATTTCTTTGACTTTTGAAGAGGTGCCGAGATCCAGGTCGGGCTGGGCTCACCTGAATATCGGCACCTCTTATTCGGCTGGCATCGCCACCGGCCGGGCCAACATCCGGCCGGCGAGCACGATGCCCAGACCAATAATCGGGAACACCGCCGCGATCAGGCCGAGGTCGGCCGGGACGCCGAAGCGCAGCACGGCGGCGCCGACCACGGCGCCCAGCGCGACGCCGAAGTAGAGCGCCGAGGCGTTGAGTGACAAAACAATGGGCGCGGCGTCGGGCGCTAGCTTGATGATGCGGCTCGCCTGCGCCGGCGGAAAAGCCCAGCCGACGATGCCCCATGGCACCATCATGGCCATCAGCGCCGGTCCGGCGAGATGATGCGGCAGGAAGGCCGGGATCAGCGAGAAGGTGGCGAGCATCGCGGCGGAGAGCGCCAGCGACCAGGCGACGGTGCGGGTGGCGCCGAAGCGGTCGGCCGCCTGCCCGCCGGCGATGTTGCCTATGACGGCGCCGACGCCGAAGGCGAGCAGCATGCCCGGCAGCGCGATCGGCGAGAGCCCGCCGCTTTCTATGGCCAAGGGCGCGATGAAGCTGAAGACGGTAAAGGCGCCGACAAGCGCAAGCGCCGTCGTCAGAAGGATCGGCATCACGCCGGGACGCACAGCCGCCGCCAGCCTGCGCTTCAGCGGCAGCCTGGTGCCGACGATGCCGCGCGGCAGCCGCCACCACAGGATCGCGCCGGACAGCGCGCCGAGCCCGGCGATGGCGAAGAAGGTGCCGCGCCAGCCGGCGATCGCCGCGACCAGCGCGCCGAGCGGCGCGCCGACCGCCACGGCCACCGTGGTGCCGCCGACGACGACGGCGATGGCGCGCGCCCGGTGATGGTCGTCGACCAGCGCCACGGCGGTCCCTTGCGCGGTCGCCGCGAACAGGCCGGACGACAGCGCCATGACGATGCGCGCGATCAAAAGCAACTCGAAGGACGAACTGAGCGCGGCAACGATGTTGCCGATGACGAAGAACACCAGCGTCCACAGGATGACACGGCGCCGGTCCCATTCGCCGGTCAGCGTCGCCAGCACCGGCGCGCCGATCGCATAGGCGAGCGCGAAGGCGGTGATCAGCGAGCCGGCGAGCGGCACGGATATGCCGGCGTCAGTGGCGATATCGGGAAGAAGGCTCGAGATGACGAAGCCTTCGGTCGAGATCGCAAACGATCCGAGCGCAAGCCAGAAGATCCGCTTGTCCATGGGGAGTTGTCCTTAGTTCAAAAGTTATTGAACAATTGGACATAACAGGGCATGATGTCAACCGAGCCGGGACAAAAATAGCTGAACCCTGCTGACAGCCCTGTGTCAGGACCGGGGCCAAAATGGAGAGGCTATGTCCATCGGCAGAAAGGAAGCCGCGTTGAAGTTCGTGCTGTTTGTGCTTAATTCTGAGCCATGACCCTGCCCCATCCAACCGCCGACCAGATCAGCCTGCCGATCGTCCTTGCCGTGCTCGGCGACCCGACCCGGCTTGCCATCGTGCGCTATCTGGCGAGCAAGGAAGGCGTGCCGCTGAACTGCAGCAAGTTCCTCGACCTCGCCTCCAAGACCAATCTCAGCTACCACCTCGCCAAGCTGCGCGAGGCGGGCGTCACCCGCAGCGAAGCGGTCGGCACCAGCCGGCTGATCACATTGCGCCGTGACGATCTTGACAGGCGTTTCCCCGGCCTGCTCGACAGCGTGATTGCCGCGGCTGAGGGCGATCCTGCTTTGCCGGCAGTCGGCACCGCTGAAGTCGAGGTTTCGGCCTGAGCGACACATTTGCGCGTGGCTCGGGCCTCACAATCGCCGCTAAATTCAGGATGACATTCGGCAGCCTCGCCGCCTATATCTGGTCGCGCCTTGGAACTTGCAGTTAAAAGATGAAGCGCAAAGTCACGCTCCGATCGACACTGCTGATCGCCGCTCCTTTGCTGCTGGCCGCGTTGCCGGCCATGGCTCAGGATCCGCCGGGACCGATCATTTCGATTATCGGCGGCCTCGCACCGGATGATCTCCTCAATATCCGCGCCACCGCCTCGCCGGGTGGAAGGGTGGCGGCGCGGCTGCCCAACGGCACGGCCGTCAAGAATTTCGGCTGCAATGTCATCAACGGCTATCCCTGGTGCAAGGTTGAGGATACGCAGGATGCGCATATCGTCGGATGGGCGCCCGCCCGCTATCTCAGCCCCAACAACCCTGCGCCGGTGCCTGAAGACGCCGCCGCGCCAGCAGTCGCGGCCGTTGCGCCTCAACCTTCCGGGGAGCCGCAGCCGGATATAGCGGCGCGCCTGGGCGGCGGGGAGCCGGCCGAGCCGCCGTCTGCAGCCGAGATCGGCAGGACCGCCATGCAGGACGCATATGGTCTCGCCTTCGCAGCCTCGGCCAGCGCCGGGTCCGATGCCCCAGACGCCAGCATCCCCTGCGCTCGCGATGTCGGCCAGCCAATGATCCGTTGCGAGATCAGCGTCGCGCACACAGGCGCCGACAGAACCGTGACGGTGACCTGGCCGGATGGCGGCAGCCGCGTCATCACCTTCCATGGCGGCAAGCCGAGCGGCTCGGACTCGCCGGACGAATTCCGTTTCACGCGCGAAGGCAGCCTCAACATGATCCGCATCGGCGTTTCCGAACGCTTCGAGATCACGGACCAGCTGGCGTTGGGGAATTAGGGGTTAGGCAGTAGGGAATAGGCAGTAGGGCAATCAAGAGCGTCTCCCTACTGCCTACTGCCTACTGCCTACTGCCTACTGCCTACTGCCTATTCCCTCATTTTCAGGGTTACATCCGCCAAAACTCTTCCCTATAAGGCCCTCCTAGCCTGATACCAGAATCGCAAGCACAACCGGCCGGGTCCTCCCCGCCCGGTTTTTCGTGCAAGCCGCTCGCCGAACGGATTTTCGAATATGCCAAGACGCACCGACATCAAGTCGATCCTGATCATCGGGGCCGGCCCCATCGTCATCGGCCAGGCTTGCGAATTCGACTATTCCGGCACCCAGGCCTGCAAGGCGCTGAAGGAAGAGGGTTTCCGCGTCATCCTGGTCAACTCCAATCCGGCCACCATCATGACCGATCCGGAACTGGCCGACGCCACCTATATCGAGCCGATCACGCCCGAAGTGGTGGCCAAGATCATCGCCAAGGAGCGGCCCGACGCGCTGCTGCCGACCATGGGCGGCCAGACGGCGCTCAACACGGCGCTGTCGCTGCGCCGCATGGGCGTGCTCGAGCGCTATCAGGTCGAGATGATCGGCGCCGACGCGCACGCCATCGACAAGGCCGAGGACCGCGCGCTGTTCCGTGAGGCGATGAGCAAGATCGGCCTCGAAACGCCGAAGTCGATGCTGGCCAACGCCACCGACGTCAAGAACGCCGACCGCAAGACGCATGAGGCCGAGCGTGCCGCGCTGAAGGCGGAGAACCCGGAAAACCTCGATGCCGCGCTCGATGCGCTGGAAACCCGCTGGAACCTCGGCGAAGGCGACCGCAAGCAGCGCTATATCAGCCACGGCATGGCGATCGCCGCGCAGGCGCTGGACCATGTCGGCCTGCCGGCCATCATCCGCCCCTCCTTCACCATGGGCGGCACCGGCGGCGGCATCGCCTACAACCGCGCCGAATTCTACGACATCGTCCAGTCCGGCCTCGACGCCTCGCCGACCACCGAGGTGCTGATCGAGGAGAGCGTGCTCGGCTGGAAGGAGTATGAGATGGAGGTCGTCCGCGACAAGGCGGACAATTGCATCATCATCTGCTCGATCGAGAACCTGGATCCGATGGGCGTTCACACCGGCGACTCCATCACCGTCGCGCCAGCGCTGACGCTGACCGACAAGGAATACCAGATGATGCGCAACGCCTCGATCGCGGTGCTGCGCGAGATCGGCGTCGAGACTGGCGGCTCCAACGTGCAGTTCGCCGTCAACCCGGCCGATGGCCGGCTGGTCGTCATCGAGATGAACCCGCGCGTCTCGCGCTCATCGGCGCTTGCCTCCAAGGCCACCGGCTTCCCGATCGCCAAGGTCGCGGCCAAGCTTGCCGTCGGCTACACGCTGGACGAGCTGGAGAACGACATCACCGGCGGCGCGACGCCCGCTTCCTTCGAGCCGACCATCGACTACGTGGTGACGAAGATCCCGCGCTTTGCCTTCGAGAAATTCCCCGGCGCCGAGCCGGTGCTGACCACCGCCATGAAGTCGGTGGGCGAAGTGATGGCCATCGGCCGCACCTTCCAGGAATCGCTGCAGAAGGCGCTGCGTGGTCTGGAAACCGGCCTGACCGGATTGGACGAGATCGAAATCCCCGGCCTCGGTCACGGTAGCGCGCCAGCCAGCCACGCCGACGACCGCAACGCGATCCGCGCCGCGCTTGGCACCCCGACGCCGGACCGGCTGCGCATGGTGGCGCAGGCGATCCGCATGGGCACCTCGCTGGAAGACGTGCACGCCATGTGCAAGATCGATCCGTGGTTCCTCGAGCAGATCGCCGGCATCATCGCCATGGAGGAACGTGTCCGCGAGCACGGCCTGCCGCAGGACGCCGTCAATCTGCGCATGCTGAAGGCCATGGGTTTTTCCGACGCCCGCCTCGGATCGCTGACGAAGACCGACGCCGAAGTGATTCAGAAGGCTAGGCAAAAGCTCGACGTTCACCCGGTTTACAAGCGCATCGACACCTGCGCCGCCGAGTTCGCCTCGCCGACCGCCTACATGTACTCGACCTATGAAGTGCCCTTCGTCGGCGAGCCCGCCAACGAGGCGCGCGTGTCGTCGCGCAAGAAGGTCGTCATCCTCGGCGGCGGCCCGAACCGTATCGGCCAGGGCATCGAGTTCGACTATTGCTGCTGCCATGCCGCCTTCGCGCTGCGCGACGCCGGCTATGAAGCGATCATGATCAACTGCAACCCGGAGACGGTCTCGACCGACTACGACACCTCCGACCGCCTCTATTTCGATCCGCTGACGGCGGAGGACGTGCTGGAGATCCTGCGCGCCGAGCAGGCCTCGGGCGAGCTCGTCGGCGTCATCGTCCAGTTCGGCGGCCAGACGCCGCTGAAGCTCGCCGACGCGCTGGAGAAGGCCGGCATCCCGATCCTCGGCACCTCGCCCGACATGATCGACCTGGCCGAAGACCGCGACCGCTTCCAGAAGCTGCTGCACAAGCTCAACCTCACCCAGCCCAAGAACGGCATCGCCTATTCGGTCGAGCAGGCCCGCCTCGTCGCCGGCGAGCTCGGCTTCCCGCTGGTGGTGCGCCCGTCCTATGTGCTCGGCGGCCGCGCCATGCAGATCATCCATGACGAGGGCATGCTGCAGACCTATCTGCTCGACACCGTGCCCGGCCTGGTGCCGGAGGACATCAAGCAGAAATACCCCAACGACAAGACCGGCCAGATCAACACGCTGCTGGGCAAGAACCCGCTGCTGTTCGACACCTATCTCTCCGGCGCCATCGAGGTCGACGTCGATTGCCTCTGCGACGGCAAGGCGACCTTCGTTTCCGGCATCCTGGAGCATATCGAGGAAGCCGGCATCCATTCGGGCGACTCGGCCTGCTCGCTCCCCGTTCACTCGCTGCCCTCCGACCTCGTCGATGAGTTGGAGCGGCAGACGGCCGCCTTGGCGCGCGCGCTGAACGTCGGCGGCCTGATGAATGTGCAATACGCCATCAAGGACGGCACGGTCTATGTGCTGGAGGTGAACCCCCGCGCCTCGCGCACCGTGCCCTTCGTCGCCAAGACCATCGGGCGTCCGATTGCAAAAATCGCGGCGCGCATCATGGCCGGCGAGACGCTGGAAAACGCCTTCGCGCACTATGGCGCGATGCCCGATCCGCGCAATCCCGGTCATATCGCGGTCAAGGAAGCCGTCTTCCCCTTCGCCCGCTTCCCCGGCGTCGACATCCTGCTCGGCCCGGAAATGCGCTCGACCGGCGAGGTCATGGGCCTCGACCGCGATTTCGCGCTCGCCTTCGCCAAGAGCCAGTTAGGGGCGGGCGTCGACCTGCCGCGCTCCGGCACGCTGTTCGTCTCGGTGCGCGACGAGGACAAGAAGGGCATCCTTCCGGCGGTGAAACGCCTTGCCGGCCAAGGCTTCAAAGTGCTCGCCACCTCCGGCACCGCCCGCTTCCTCGCCGAGAACGGCGTGACGGCCGAAAAGATCAACAAGGTGCTGGAAGGCCGCCCCCACATCGAGGACGCCATCCGCAACCGCCAGGTCCAGATCGTCTTCAACACGACGGACGGCCAGAAGGCCGTGTCGGACTCGAAGTCGTTGCGGCGGGCAACGCTGATGCAGAAGGTGCCGTATTACACGACGCTATCCGGTGCTGCGGCGGTGGCGGAGGCGATTGCGGCGCTGCGGGCGGGGAACCTGGAGGTGAGGCCGCTGCAGGAGTATTTTGCCTAAGCGATTAACTCTGCCTTTCAGAGTTCCGACAGGCCGTAGGCAGCGTGAGCTTTGGCACGCATGGCAACGCTAAGCCGTCAGCCGAGCTCCGACCAAGAGACCATAGCCAACAAGTATTTCAACTATTTGCGGATTGAACCGACGCTTGCTAATTTCAGTACATAGCGGCGGAGTCGGGATTTTTCCGTGGACAGTTCGAAGGCCTTGGTCAGTGCGAAACTTGCTCTTTCACCTACAAATAAGGTTGGAAAGACTTTAGGTCTCACGGTTCGCGCCGGGGAGGCCAAGATCGGCTGGCATTTCCCTACTATTCGTTATGCCGTGAGCCGCATAGTCCTTCATTTTCACACAGAAGATTGTTCTCTTCCAGAAGAGGATTGGGCTTTTGACGCCATAACTTTGGGAGACATAGAGGTCGCCCACGAGATTTCGGAGACTACCGAAACCAACAAAGGTGTAGACAATGAATGGACGGCATCTATCTCTGCGTCCGCCCCAAGTGGAGGCGTAAAATCATCTCGTTCGGGATCAATCAAAAAAACAGGTGTAAAGACGTCACGATTTTCCACGACAAACAAGTCGATTTTGGCGCATGGAAATGAGGTGAAGCCAGCTTGGAGTCTTACCTCTGAACTGGGGCAAAGACCGCTGCTTGGAACACTTATCAAACACGACCGGTTCTGCAGAGCCGAGCCCAACGGGCCTAAGCCAAAAGTTTCCGTCTCGTTCGAAATCCCGTACGACGCCCTTCTATTCAAGCGGATGGATGGCTCATTCTCATCTGGGAATAAATTTGGAATTATAAGGCTCTTGTTGCGAGCATCGATATGTGAACGAAACCAGCCTCTCTGTGAGACGGATTTATAATGGTGGTGGAACTAGACGAGGTTTTGGCGAAGGTTCATTCAGCCGATACCGACAACTTTGTAGAGTTGGTGAGGATATCGGGCCTCGATCCAGCATCGGATTTTCGTTTTGCTAATTTTGAAGGCATGGATTTTTCAAATTGCAAATTGAGAGGATTTGATTTCACGGGCTGCGATTTCACAAAAGCGAATATCGGAAACGCCAATTTCAGCGGCGCCGTTACTAAAGGCGCCAAGTTCACCAACAATTCCAGCTCGCCGGATCGAATTAGAACTCAAGCACTCATTCAAAAGAGGCGAGAAATCGTAACTGCGATGTCCTCCCGGCTTGGTGATACCTTGATACAAACAAGTCAGGCAATGTATCAAAACGCTGACGGGAAAAAGCGGATAGCGTGCACAATATCGAAAAGATACGATGGCCGAACACCGTATTGGTACGCATACCATCCAAAATGGGATGACTTTCTGAGAGACGCGTCGGATGGATATTTCGTGCTCGGCTGCCTAGATTTAAAAATTGCGTTTTCCATCCCTAGATTGGTTGTAAATAGACTTCTAATTGATCTTCACGCTTCAAAAACAAAAACTAGCCAATATTGGCATGTTCACATCGGCGAGCCGGCAGAGGGTGAATATGTTTTGATAATCCCTCACAAGAAGACCGTTAGCTTAAAACCTTATGAGTTTCTAATTTGACTTATCTGCGGGTGCTGCACCTGCCCATGATTCAGGGCTCTCACGCCACCGCCACGCACTCATTCTCGATATCGAACTGCCACGACGCCACCGGCACGAAACTCCGCGCCGGCGGGTTGGTCGCAAAATACCGCGCATAGATCCGGTTGATGGCGTTGTAGAGGCCGGAATTGACGGCGTAGATGCGCACCATCACCACCTTGTCCAGCGAGGTGCCGGCCGCTTCCAGGCAGTGTTTCAGCGCCTTCAGCGACGCCTCGGTCTGGACCTCGATGTCGCCGCGCACCATCTCGCCGGTCACCATGTCGACCGGCGGCGTCGCCGAGATGAACACGAAGCCGTTGGCCTTCACCGCCGTCGAGCACGGCAGGCCGAGCGCCCGTACTTTGGCCGACATTACCGGCACTTCGATGACTTCCTTGTTCATGGTGGTCCACCCCTTGTTTGCAGGTCAGCGCCAGGCCCCTCACCCAGCCTCCGCTTCGCTCGGCTGACCTCTCCCCGGCGGGGAGAGGAGGCTTTTGGCGCCGGCACTTTCTCTTCTCCCCTCGGGGGAGAAGGTGGCCGCGTAGCGACCGGATGAGGGGGCTGCGCCACACCTTGGTTTTGAAGCTTATCGTGCTTTAGATTGAATGCCAGCGTAGCGCTCTACCGCGCCCCCTCTGTCCACCAGGGTTGCAGGATGGGCGGGGCGCTCAAGCTGCTAATCTCCCCACCTGTGGGGGAGATGTCCGGCAGGACAGAGGGGGGCGCCGTAGGGCGCCACCGTTGACCGATCAGCCTCCCGCCGCCCTCACCCCTGATGCGCGACCGCCAGTTCCTTCGCATGCTTCTCGTGCATCTTCAGCACCGGCAGCGTCTTCTTGGCGAACTCCTTCATCGCCGGGTCGTCGCCTGAATTGGCATAGGTGGAAAACAGCGCGACCGCGTCCTTGTGCGCGTCGGTCTGCATCGTGATGTATTTGGTGTCGAAGTCCTTGCCGCTCGCAGCCTTCAATTCGTCGAGCATCTGCTGCTCCTTGGGCTGCAGTCCCGGCGCGGCAGGCTTGATCGAAGCCGTCGTCTGACCCTGGCTGAGTGCGGCTTTAAACTCCTCGCCGGCCTTGGTGTGGTCCTTGATCATCTGCGCGGCGAAAGCCTTGACGTCGGACGAGGGCGACTTTTCCTCGGCCAGCTTGCTCGACTGGATCTCGAATGCGTTGGCGTTGGGCACGGTCGCGACAAAGGTCTGGGTGTCGACCTTGTTCTCGGTCACCATCGGTCCCGCGGCGTCTGAATTGTCCGACTGGGCGAACGCGGCGGGCGCGCCGGCAAGAAGCGCGACGGCGACCAGGGGCAGCAGCGTTTTCATCTCAAATCTCCGATCCGAAACAGCCCCTCCGCCATCCCCAACGCGGCATCGGCCCCGCGGTTGCGTGGAAAGAAGCGCCCACCGGCCCGCCGTCCTCGGTCCTGCGTCGGCTGTTTCGCCCGCCAGGCGGCCTGAGACCGCGCCGCGTCAGCCCTTCACCCCACCGGCGGTGAGGCCGGACACGATGCGGCGCTGGAAGACCAGCACCAGCGCCACCAGCGGCACGGTGACGATCACCGAGGCGGCCATGATGTTGCCCCACGGGATCTCGAACTGCGAGTTGCCGGAGAGCAGCGCGATCGCCACCGGCACGGTGCGCTGCGTGTTCGTTGAGGTGAAGGTGAGCGCGAACAGGAACTCGTTCCAGGCGCTGATGAAGGCGAGCAGGCCGGTGGTGGCGAGCGCCGGCCACATCAGCGGCAGGAAGATGCGCGTCAGGATGGTCCATGGCCCGGCGCCGTCGAGGATCGCCGCTTCCTCGATCTCGACCGGCAGCTCGCGCACGAAGGTCGTGAGCACCCATACCGTGAACGGCAAGGTGAAGATCATGTAGGACAGGATGAGCGCCAAGAGCGAATTGTAGAGGTGCAGCGCCCGGATGATCTCGAACAGCCCGGCCAGTGCCGCGACCTGCGGAAACATCGACACCGATAGTATGGCAAGCATCAGCGCCGAGCGCCCGCGGAAGCGTATGCGCGCCAGCGCGTAGGCTGCGGTGACGCCGAGAAGCAGCGAGATCGCCACGACCGCGCCGGAGACGATCAGCGAATTGACGAGATTGCGCAGGAAAGGGCCCTCGGTCAGCACGTTGCGGTAATTGGCAAGGCTGAACGATTTCGGCCAGAGACCTGCCTGGAACAACTCGGTTCCCGATTTCAGGCTGGTGACGATGGCGTAGTAGAACGGAAACACCGCGACGAAGACGATCGCCAGAAGCAGCAGGTAGAAGCCGGCGCGCTTCAGCAACCTCATGTCAGCGGCCTCCGTCCAGGCTCAGCCGGCCGATCCGGATATAGGCGATGGTGAGCAGGCCGATGATCAGGAAAAGCAGCGTCGAGGCGGCGGAGCCATAGGCGAACTTGTCGAACTCGAACAGGTTCTCGCGCGCGAAGATCGACATCGACTTGGTCTGCACGTTGTTGGGCGTCAGCACATAGATCAGGTCGAAGATGCGCAGCGCGTCGAGCGCGCGGAAGATCACCGCCACCATCACCGCCGGGCGGATGAGCGGCAAGGTCACCCGCCAGAAGATCTGCCAAGGGCTGGCGCCGTCGAGCCTGGCCACCTCGAGGATCTCGCGCGGCAGCATCTGCAGGGCCGCCAGGATCAGCAGCGCCATGAACGGCGTCGTCTTCCAGATGTCGACGATCAGCACGGCGATCATCGCTGTGTCGGCGCTGGCGGTCCAGGCGATCTTGGCGTGGATCAGGCCGAGATAGAGAAGCGCGGCATTGATGATGCCGAACTGGTCGTTGAGCATCCACTGCCACATCTTGGCCGAGACGATGGTCGGGATCGCCCAGGGAATGAGGATCGCCGCCCGCACGATCCCACGTCCCGGGAATTCGGCGTTGAGCGCAAGCGCCACGATCATGCCCAGCACCGTCTCGCAGGCCACCGAAACCACGGCAAAGCGCACCGTGTTCCACACCGCGCGCCACCAGACCGGATCGACAAGCAGCCCGTCATAGAGCAGGCGGCCGCTCGGCAGACGCAGCACCGAAAAGTAATTGTCGAAGCCGATCCATTGCCGCGCGTCCAAGTCGGCCAGCGAAGCATCGGTGAAGCTGTAATAGACCGTGCGCAGGAACGGCCAGCCGGCGACGGCGGCGAGCACCAATAGCATCGGCGCGAGAAACATCCATGCCGTGCGCACGCGCCGGCGCATCAGCGGCGATCGTCTTGCCGCGCTCACCAGCCCTTGCCTTTCAGCCTGGTCAGCCTCGCCGCGAGATCGGCCAGATTGTCGGCGGCGGTGCCTTGGCCGGAGATCGTGTCGTGCACGGCAGTCCAGAACTGGCTGGATGCCTCGTTGTATTTGATCCTGGCGGTTGCCGAGGGACGCGGCTGAGCGTCGAGGAAGATCGGTTTCCAGCGCGGCACGATCGGCTGCTGCCTGGCGATGTCGGGGTCGTCATAGAGCGCTGCGATGGTCGGCAGGTTGGATGTTTTGAGCGTCCGGTATTTCTGCATCTCGCGCGAAGCGATGAACTTGACCAGCTCGATCGCAGCGTCCGGATGTTTCGAATATTTGGAGACCGCAAGGTTCCAGCCGCCCAGCGTTGCCACCGGCCGCCCGCCTTCGCCGGCCGGCAGCGGCGCCACGTCGAACTTGCCCTTGATCGGCGAATTCTCGCTGTTGCCGAGCGCATAGGCATAGGGCCAGTTTCGCATGAAGACGGCATTGCCGGTCTGCCAGACGCCGCGCGCTTCCTCCTCCTGATAGGCGAGCACGCCCGGCGGCGCGATGGTGCCGATCCAGCCCTTGACCATGTCGAGCGCGGCCGCAGCCTTGGGGTTGTCGATGGAGATCGTGCCGTCCGGCTCGATGATCCCGCCGCCGCCATTCGACATCACCCATTCGAGCGCGTTGCAGGTCAGCCCCTCATAGGCGTTGCCCTGGAAGACGAAGCCCCAGATGTCCTTGTTGCCGGCCGCCCGCTCCTTGTTCATCACAAGCTTCGCAGTATCGGCGAGCTCCTTCCAGGTGGTCGGCACCTTGGCGCCATATTTGTCGAGCAGATCCTTGCGGTAGTAGAGCGCCGGCGCATCGGTGAAGATCGGCAGGGCGACCAGCCTGCCGTTGACCGTCTGCGACCTGATGATCGACGGGAAATGCTCACCCACCACATCCCTGGTCGCCTCGGTCAGGTCGAGCAGCTGGCTGGCAAGCTGCGGCGCCCAGATCACGTCGGTCTGGTAGACGTCGATATCGCTGCTGCCGGCGGCGAGCCAGAGCCGGTATTGGCCGAACTGGTCGGTGGTCGAAGGCGGAATGATGACGATGTCGACCTTGTTGCCGCTCTTCTTCTGGTAACGATCGAGTATCTCGCGCAGCACCTTGATGCCGTTACCGGTATCGCCCGACACGATCGACAGCTCCACGGCTCGCGCTTGAACAGCGCCAAGCATGATGCCGGCGGCCAGGAATGCTAAAGCAAGTTTCACGGGGTTGCGGACCTCCCTGCGCGACCGGCGACGCGCAGGTCGCGGCTCATCAAGGCCCCTGCGTTGAATGCGCCACGCCGCTTAGGGTTCCCGCGCTTGTGCGTGCCGACCGGGCCGGCGGGTTGGTGAAGCCGATCTCGGTTGGCTTGACCGCGTCGGTGGCCCGTTCCGTCCACCTCGCTTCGCGCGAAAGCGGACGGGCTCCGAAACCCCCGCCCCGGAGCCCGCCTGGGAGTGGCTGACGCATGCCGGCACAGCCTCCTCCGACGCCTTGCCCGCGTCGATCCGCCGATCGGCCGCCCGGCACGACGACGAATTAGCATGCCCTAACGTCAGCCTATGTGAAGCCGTTCACAATGCTCACGCGCGCAGGTGATTGCAACGCCGCGCCGGGAGCCTCCAATCCGGCCCGCCGCGCTTTGCGCGTCAGCCTTCCCAGCCGACCGGGATCATGCCGAGCCGTTCGTAGAGCCGGAAGGCCGTGGTGTTCTTCACACTATTGGTCTTGAGATCGACATGCGTCGCCCCGCGCTCGCGAAACGTCAGGAACACCTGCCGCATCAGCGCCTCGCCGAGGCCCTGCCGTCTCGATTCCGGATGGACGGCGAGGTCCTTGACGAAACCGGACGTCCAGCAAAGCGCCGCGCCCGCCAGCAGGCCCTTGCCGTCGATCGCCAGGAAACAGAGAGCGGGATCGAACTCCGCATCGCCGGCAATGCGCGGCCACCATTCGTCGAACGGTCCGTCGGCGCCGTCATCGAACACCTCTTCCAGCAGCGCGTGCAAAGCCGGCGCATCCCGCTGCTCGAACGCGCGCATGACGAAACCCTCCGGCCAGTGCGGCGGAGCGAGCGTATCGTCGAACAGCTTGCGCAGGCGGATGTCGTTGGCAGCCGGCGGGCGGGGCGTCGTGTTTTCATGCATGGCGCTGTCTCGAACGCCGCGCGCGACCTGACCCGTCGGCTCAGGCGTCGGGTTGCAGGCGGCGGCGCTTGCGGTCGACGCCAAGGCCCGTCGCCTCGAGCAAGCCCTTGCGCTTGGCGTCGTAATAATAGCCAGTCTGGTAGAGCGTGTCGGCCCGCTTGGCGTTGCCGCCCGAAACCAGCCAGGCGCCCCGCAGATATTTCACCGCGTATTTGAGATTGGTCTCGGCATCGAACAGGCCGGTCGCCGGTCCGTCATAGCCCATGCCGCGCGCCGTCGCGTGCTTGATCTGCATCAGTCCCCAATGGCCGTGATTATAGGCTTTCGGGTTGAAGGTGCTTTCACGATTGACGACATGGCGTACCAGGTCGATCGGCACTTCATAGATCGCAGAATATTTCTCGATCAGCCGTTCGATCTCGCCGCGCGGGCCGCTGGCGTGCTGCTCGGGTTGGCCAGGTGCCGCAAGCAGCGCCGGATTTTCCGGCGCCACATAGGCGACCTGCTGGACGCCGGGCATCGGAGCGACTTTCGCCGACTGGCCGGTGACCGGCATGGCGACGCCCGCGGTCGTATAGACCGCCGCTCGGCTGATGGATCCCGGGCCGGTCGGCGAGCCGCCGGCGGTCAGCACCGGGGGCGGCGGAAACTGGCCGACGAGCGGCGTCGAACCAGCGAAAGCCGCGGGTTGCGCCTGCGTAACACCGGACTGAGGTGCGCCAGGCTGGACAGGCGGCGGCAAAAGCGCGCTTTGCGTCGCCAGCGCGCTTTGCGTCGCGGGCGCGCCAGGCGTCGTGGCCATGGCGACGGCATCGCCTGTGAGCGCCGCGGTCTGCACCTGCGCAAGGCCGGAAGGCTCCGGCAATACGGCGACCTTCTCGGGCAGCGCAAGGGTCGGCGTGTCGTCCGCGACGGCAGGCGTCGAGGCTTCCGCAAGCGCGGGCGCGGCCTTCATCTGCGAGGTCGAGGTGCAACCGCTCAGACCAGCAGCGGCAACGAGCACGCCGAGCGCGGTGATTATGATTTTAGCGGGCAAGCCGTACGGGTCCGGTTTGTCGGTTGTTAAGAAGTCCTTACACCAGCGATTCACACCCGGCAATCGGGGCCACCAAGCGGTTTTCGGGTGGCGACAACAGAGCGGAAGTGCCATATTGTTCTGGATATGTACTCGTTTTTCGCTGTTTTGCGGAAGGAATACGTCATGAAACCCACATCCCAGATCACGGCCGGCCACGCAGTGTTAGAAACAGTGATCGGCTTCATGGGCATCGCATGGAGCGAGAAGGGCCTGATCCGGCTTTGCCTGCCAGAGCGCAGCCGCGAAGCGGTCGAGCGCCGGCTGCTTCGCCACCCCGGCGTCTCAGCCTCGACAGACCAGCCGTCCTGGGTGGTCGATCTGATCGCCTCGATCAAGGCCTATGCGGCCGGCGAGGACGTCGACTTCTCCGGCGTGCCGGTCGATCTCGACGGCGTCGACGATTTCCGCCTCGCCATTTATGAAGCGGCGCGCACGCTCCGCTTCGGCGAGACCACCACCTACGGCGAACTGGCCAAACGCGCCGGCCATGCCGGCCTTCCGCGCGAAACGGGCGCGGCGCTTGGCGCCAACCCGGTCCCGCTGGTCATTCCGTGCCATCGCATCCTGGCCGCTGGCGGTAAGATCGGCGGCTTCTCCGCGCCGGGCGGCTCGGCCACCAAGGAAAAGATGCTGGCCATGGAAGGCGTGCGCGTCGGCCCGCCGCCGGCCGTGCAGGCCTCGTTCGGGTTCTGAGAACACAGAGCAATTCCAGGAAAAATGCATAGCGGTTGGGCTCGGCGGCTGCGCCGTGGCGTTCCGTCCGGAATTGCGTCAGACAAAGAAGATAGAGCGGTTCGGCGTTTCCGTGAAACGCCGAACCGCTCTAATGCATGTCGCGCAAAAGTGACCTCGGTTTTGCGATAACGACATGCATCAAGCAACGAGCTAAAGCGCGTCGCGTGAATCCGTTTCGACGCGATGCGCTTTAGTCTTGCAGGAACCGACGGCGGAAGCGCCGGTCGAAATCCGGACGCTTGCAGACATAGACCATGCAGGACCTGGTGTCGGCGCTCGGCACATAGGCGCGCGCCCTCACTTCGCCCGCGTTGCAGAAGCGCTCGTCGCGCACGTAGCGGTCGTAAAGCGGCAGCCCCGGCACGCGCGTCGACTGGTAGCGCAGGATGACGGCGCCCTGTCTCGCGATCGTCGCCTGCACCCGGTCGCAGCTCATGCGCGTCGGATCGTAGCGCGACACCGCCTGCGCCTCGGCGGCCAGCAGCAGGAAGCAGGCGGCAAGCAAAACGGTCTTCATGGTTCCTCTCCATGGAACGGCAAGCATCTCATCCCTCCACAACGCGCGGCCGCTGTCAAAACTTCCGTGCAACCGCGAGCAGCGCGCCTGCAACCCGTCTTGTATTCCTTCGCAAACTGTCCTATATGCGGGCCATTGAATTTGGCCGATCGATCGGGCCTCGCGATCCCTCGCGTTTGCTGACGTCTCCAAAATTTCGATACCACCGGCCGGACTTCGGGTCTGGTCAAACGAAAGCAAATGTGGAAGGGCATTTTACATGGCAACTGGTACGGTCAAGTGGTTCAACGCCACCAAGGGCTACGGCTTCATCCAGCCTGACAATGGCGGCGCGGACGTTTTCGTCCACATCTCCGCTGTCGAGCGCGCTGGCATGACCAGCCTCGCTGAAGGCCAGAAAATCAACTTCGAGATCGAGCAGGACCGCCGCACCGGCAAGTCCGCTGCTGGGTCTCTGAGCAAGGCAGCCTGATTTGGCTTAAGCATTTTGCAGCCAAGCGGAATCGCTTGGCGTTGCAGAAATGCGGCTAAGCAAAGGCGCGCGCCGGACGAAGGTTCGGGGCGCGCGGCAAGTCACGGATGTACTGACGGTCGCGCGAGAAGCGCGCCGGAGCGAAAAGACCCGACAAGCTGGAACAGCAGATAGCTGCCAGCCCGGACCAGACGCTCCCGATCAGGCTACCGGCAGAGGAAGGCGGGCATTGCCCGCCTTTTTTGTTGTCCGGATTTTTGGGTGGGTTGTTGTCCGGGCCCAGCAGCCCGCGGATGGCACTTTTGGCCCATCAATGCTACCTTTGATGCATGACCAAACTCGAACAGATCGAAAAATCCGTCGCGGAGCTCAGCCCAGATGAGCTTAAAGCGTTCGCCGCATGGTTCGAAGCGCTGCAGGCTGATTTATGGGACCGGAAGATCGAGGCCGACGCAAAATCGGGCCGGCTGGATAAGCTGGTGGCAGACGCACGTGCCGAAATAGCCGCCGGCAAACTGCGTGACCTGTGAGGCACAGAGCCACCGCTAGCTTCTGGACAAAATACAATTCTTTGCCAAAGGCCGCTCGCCGCGTGGCCGACAAGAATTTCATTTTGATGAAGACCAATCCGCGACATCCATCCCTCCATTTCAAGAAGGTGGGAGAGCTTTGGTCGGCGAGAATAGACGACAATTACCGGGCCTTGGCCCTTGAAAGCAGTGATGGTTTTGACTGGATCTGGATCGGCACCCATGCCGAATATGATCGACTTATCAAATAGCCCTCGCGCTTGTGCTCCAGCGAAAGCGGCTAGCAGACGCTAGATCATTCCTTCCACTCGATCGGCACATGCCCCTTGTCCGCCTCGACCCGCTTCAGCCAGGCGGCGACCGCCGGATAGGCGTCCAGCTGGAAGCCGCCCATCTCGGCGGTGTGGGTATAGGCATATAAAGCGATGTCGGCGACGCTGTAGGCGCTGCCGGCGAAGAACGCGTTTTGCTGCAGGTGGCTGTTCATCACGCCGAGCGCCTTGTTGCCGCGTTCCAGCGTCTGCGCCAATCGTTCCGCCGTCGCGTCCTTCGCCCGCTCCGGGAAAGTCAAAAGCGCCTTGCGCACCGCGATATAGGGCTCATGGCTGTATTGCTCGAAGAACAGCCATTGGTAAGCCAACGCCCGCTCATATTTGTCGGCCGGCAGGAAGCGCGTGCCTTCGGCGAGGTAGAGCAGGATGGCATTGCTCTCGGCGATGCGCCTGCCGTCGTCGAGCTCGAGCATCGGCACCATCGCATTCGGATTCTTGGCGACATAGTCGGGCTTGCGCGTCTCGCCGGTATGCGAGCTCACCTCGACCCGGGTGAAGGGGATGCCGAGCTTCGCCATTAACAGCCGCGGCTTGTAGCAATTGCCGCTGTCGGCCATGTCGTAAAGGATCATGCCTCTTGCCCTCTCGAGTCTCCTGGGAACGCTCTAACGCGCGCGGCTAGGTCCCATCCAGTGATTTGTTTTTGAGACGAAACATCAGCATCGCTGATGCGTCCTTTGGAGTCCCGCATCAGCGATGCTGATGCGTTTTCCTTGGTCGGCATCAGCGATGCTGGTGCAGGGGCACGACCTTGTTGCCGGCGCCGAGCAGCGCGTCGACGGAAAGCGGTTCTTCCTTGAAGATCGTGCCGGCGAGGGCCGGACGGGCGAGATGGAAACCCTGCAAAAGGTCGACGCCGCCCTCGAGCGCGACGCGCAAATGCTGTGCGTTCTCGATGCCCTCGACCAGCACTTTGGCGCCGCGCTCGTGCAGCGTCGCCACCAACGGCCGGAAGAAGCGTTCGGCCGCGGCATGGCGGCAGAGCTCGCCAAACCAGGCGCCATCGATCTTGACGATGTCGGGCGCAAGCAGATCGATGCGCGCCTCGGTCGAATGCCCCGTGCCGAAATCGTCGATGGCGATGCGGATGCCATCGCGCCGCATTTCGCGCACCAGGCTGGCAAGAACCTGGTCATCGGCTGCCTGCTCCGTGATCTCGCAGACCAGCAGGCTGGGCTCAAGCTCCAGATCGTCGAGATGCCTGGTCATCAGCCGGATCTCGGCGAGCGCCCGTCCGAGATGGTCGTTGATGGTCGGATTATAGTTGAAGAACAGCGTCAATCCCTCGACGCCGATGTTGCGATAATTGCCGAGATGCAGCATCCGGCACATCGTTTCGACGAACAGAAGGTCGGGCGCGGGAATGCCGCCGAAGAAGACCGAAGAGGCTACCGGCTGCGCGACGCGGCGCGGCTCGATCAGCCCCTCGACGGCGACGGCTCTGAGCACCCTGCCCTCCGGCGCGAAAATCGGCTGATAGGCGCTCCACAGCCGGAACTCGCCATAAACGCCGAACTGGAGGCCGATCTCGTCGGCGAAGATCGCCTCGGCGACGTTGCGCCGCCTGTCTGGTTGTCCGCTCATGGCGTGACCTTGCGCCCGAACACCCTTGCCGGCCGTCCGTGCGGCGTTGGCGCCGCCGGGCTTGGGGCGGCCGATGCCTTGCTGTCTCCGGTCGAAGGCTGCTGCGTGCCCTTGCTGAAAACGCGAAAGCTGGTGGGGGCAAGTTCCGGCCGGGCAAGCACATAGCCCTGCACCATGGAGGCGCCGGACCTCTCGGCAAGCTCCAGTTGCCAGCCTTCCTCGATGCCTTCGAAGACGGTGCGGATGCCCTGGTTCTCGAAGCTCTGCACCATCGCCATCAGCAAGGCGAAGCCGGCGCCGGACTCCATCAGATGGGTGATCCAATGCGCGTCGAACTTGACGATGTCTGGTTTGAGTTCCTTGATCCGGTTGATGTCGGATTCATCGGCGCCATAGTCGTCCACCGCGATGCGGAAGCCGTTGGCCCTCAGCGCCTCGACAAAATCGTAGAGTGTTTCCTGCGAGGCCGATTTCTGCTCGGTGACCTCGCAGACGATACGGCGCGGATCGATGCCGGCTTCGTGCAGCACCAGCCGCATGTCGCGCAGGGCCTTGTCGGCGATGCTGCGATCCGTGAAGACCGACGGATCGAAATTGACGAAGATGGACGCCTCTTGTGGTAGGCAAGCGCCGGCGTTCAGAAGATGCAGAGTGCGCGTCAGCGCCTCGATATGCAGCCGGTCGGCCGCCGGGCAGGTACCGAAAAATGTCCCCGGCGACTGCGGCTCGCCGTCGCGGAACGGCCGGATCAGCCCCTCGAAAGCGGCGACCGAAAGCTTGCCCTCCTTGAAGGCGAAGATCGGCTGGAACGCGCTCTGCAGTGTATAGATGCCCCAGACACCGGTCGAGGTGCCGTCATTATGACGGATGAGGTGGGCAAGCCCGATGCTGCGCGACAAGGTTTCTCGCTCCGCGAACAGGCGCAATCCGATCTGCGGTCCTGCCAGCCAAGGGTTTACCGGCCGTTGATGAATTTAGCGTTGCCGCTCACGCCTCCTTGACCTCTGGCTCATCGCACAATGCTTGCGCTCCGCGCCACGATGCGACATGAGAGGCGCCGCGGCCGCTCCTGGCCGCTTTCCTAGGAGACATTTTGTCATGGCCTTTCTCGCCGACGCCCTTTCCCGCGTTAAGCCTTCCGCGACCATCGCGGTGACGCAGAAAGCGCGCGAGCTGAAAAATGCCGGCCGTGACGTGATCGGCCTTGGCGCCGGCGAGCCGGATTTCGATACGCCCGACAACATCAAGAACGCGGCGATCGAGGCGATCCGCCGCGGCGAGACCAAATATCCGCCGGTTTCCGGCATCGTGCCGCTGCGCGAGGCGATCGCCAGGAAGTTCAAGCGCGAGAACAACCTCGACTACCGGCCGGAGCAGACCATCGTCGGCACCGGCGGCAAGCAGATCCTGTTCAACGCCTTCATGGCGACGCTGAACCCCGGCGACGAAGTCGTCATCCCGCGCCCCTACTGGGTGAGCTATCCCGAAATGGTGGCGATCTGCGGCGGCACGTCGGTGTTCGCCGACACCTCGATCGACAACGGCTTCAAGCTCACACCGCAAGTGCTGGAAAAGGCGATCACGCCGAAGACCAAATGGCTGTTGATGAATTCGCCGTCGAACCCCTCGGGCGCCGCCTACACGGAGGCCGAGCTCAGGGCGCTAGCCGACGTGCTGCTCAAGCATCCGCATGTCTGGACCCTGACCGACGACATGTATGAGCACCTGACCTATGGCGACTTCGTCTTCAAGACCATCGCCGAGGTCGAGCCGAACCTCTATGAGCGCACGCTGACCATGAACGGCGTGTCGAAAGCCTATGCCATGACCGGCTGGCGCATCGGCTATGCCGCCGGCCCGGTGCCGCTCGTCAAGGCGATGGACATGATCCAGGGCCAGCAGACGTCGGGCGCCTGCACCATCGCGCAATGGGCTTCCGTCGAGGCGCTCAACGGGCCGCAGGATTTCATTGCCAGGAACAAGGCGATCTTCCAGGGCCGGCGCGACCTCGTCGTCTCTATGCTCAACCAGGCGCGCGGCATCTCCTGCCCGTCGCCGGAAGGCGCCTTCTATGTCTACCCGTCCTGCGCCCAGCTGATTGGCAAGAAGACCAAGACGGGCAAGGTCATCGACAATGACGAAGCCTTCTGCTCCGAACTGTTGGAAGCCGAAGGCGTCGCGGTGGTGTTCGGCTCGGCCTTTGGGCTGGGGCCGAACTTCCGCATCTCCTACGCCACCTCGGACGCGCTGCTGGAAGAAGCCTGCACGCGCATCCAGCGCTTTACCGCGTCGCTGACCTGATCGCGCAAACGCCGTCACATCGGAAACCCGGCTTCAGCCGGGTTTTTTGTTGGCCTTAGCCGCCATATTGCTCCGGCGTGACCGCTTCCAGCCAGTCGGCATGGACGCCATCCAGCGCCTCCTGCATGGCGATATGGGCCATGGCGGTTTTCGCCCCGGCGCCGTGCCAGTGCTTTTCGCCCGGCGCGAAGGAAATGACATCCCCTGCCCTGATCTCTTCGATCGGTCCGCCCCAGGTCTGCGCAAGCCCGGCGCCGGAGGTGACATAGAGCGTCTGTCCGAGCGGGTGCGTGTGCCAATGCGTGCGTGCGCCGGGCTCGAAGCTGACCAGCGTCGCCCTGAGCCTTGCCGGCGCCTCCTTCTCGACGATTGGCGTCTGCAACACCCGCCCGGTAAAGTATTTGTCCGGCGCGATGACTGTCGGCACTGAGCCGCACGCAATGATCTTCATCGTCCAATCCTTCTCGAATAATGCTTCGCTGGAGCAATTCCAGGAAAGTGTGAGCGGTTAAGTTCGGCGCCTTCGCCGTAACCTTCCGTCCGGAATTGCGTAAAAACAAAGAGATGGAGCGTTTCGCCGTTTCCGCGAGACGGTGAACCGCTCCTGCCTCGTCTTGCGAAGCAGTTTCACCCCGATGCGCTGTTGACGCAACCGGCCTTTTTCAGCCGCCTGACGACCGCGTCGAGGCCCCGCGATAGAGGCTCGTTAGCCGGTCAACAAACTGTCATAAATCGTTGCTTTTTAACCATAAAACGCCACCGCTCAATCCGGCGCTGATTAATGCCGCGGAACGGTCGCCGAACTCAGTGTTTGTTAACGGCTGAAGCCCTAGCCATGTCGCGTGCTGTGGGGGCGCGGACATGAGTATCTTGGCGACAATCAAGGATCACAGCGGCCGTATCTATCGCGGCATCCAGGCTTTGCTCGTGATGAGCATCGCCGCCACTGGGCTTGCGGCTTTCGCGCTGACGGAGAACGCCTCCCGCGCAGGCGCGCTGGCGGTATCGGTGGCATCGACCTTAATGGCGCTTTTGGTGTTGATGTATATGCGCTCGAGCGTCGTCCAGCGCCTGCAGTCGGCGGCGGATGCCGAGGCCGAGAAGCATCGCTTTCTCACCGTCGATGCCATGACCGGGGCCATGACCCGGCGCTATTTCATCGAAGCGCTGGGCGACTGGCTGGGCGGCTTGCGCAACCGTCGCCAGGCAAGCCTGCTTTTGATCGACCTCGATCATTTCAAGCAGCTCAACGACACGTTCGGCCATCAGTTCGGCGATCTGGCGCTGGCGCACCTGGTCGCGGAAGCCCAGCGCATCTTCGAGGACGGCGTCATCGGCCGGCTCGGCGGCGACGAGTTCGGCATCATGGTTCCGCATGGCGACGTCGCCATTATCAACAAGGACGCGCGCCGGCTGCTGGACGCGATGCGTGCCGGCAAGAGGCATGAAGGCAAGATCATTCCCCTGTCGATCTCGGTGGGCGTCGCGCTCGCGCCGTTGCATGCTTCGAACGGCGCTGAATTGATGCTGCTGGCCGATCTCGCGCTCTACGAAAGCAAGGCCGCCGGTCGCGGCCGCATCACCGTTTTCGATGAGGAGATGCTGTCGGACAAGCGTTATCGCCGCCTGGTGGAACGCGAACTGCGCGCCGCGGTCTATCTCGGCGAGCTGGAGCTGCACTATCAGCCGATCGTCAATCCCGACGGCTCGGTCGACGCGCTGGAAGGCTTGATCCGCTGGCGTCACCCGGTGCGCGGTTTGATCTCGCCGGCGGAATTCATCCCGATCGCCGAGCGCTCGACGCTGATCGACATGATCGGCGAGTGGGTCTTCAAGCGCGCCTGTGCCGATGTCGGGCATTTTCCCGGACGGCGTATCTCGATCAACGTCTCGGGCGAGCAGTTGAAGCGCGACGAGATCGTGACGATGTGCAACCGGATCCTGCGCGAAACCGGCCGGTCCGCATCGCAGTTCATCATCGAGATCACCGAGACGGTGGCGACGGCCGCGACGCCCGAGGTTCTGAGGCGCCTGGAGGCGCTGCGCGGCCTCGGCTTCCACATTGCGCTGGACGACTTCGGCACCGGCCATTGCGGTTTCAACTATCTGAAGTCGCTGCCCATCGACAGCGTCAAGATCGACCGCTCCTACATCCGCAGCCTCGCCCATGACCAGGTGGCGCAGATCTTCGTTTCCGCGCTTGCCCAGATCGCCCGCATCCAGGACATCGCCATCGTCGCGGAAGGCGTCGAAACCGCGGAGGAATTCGCCCTCGCCAGGACCGCCGGCTGCAGCCGTTTCCAGGGCTATTTCTTCGGCAAGCCCGCGCCGCGCGACAAGGCAAGCGCGTTGTGTGCAGCCGCCCGCGAACCGCTCGCCCTCACAGCCTGACATAGGAAATGGTGGCCTGACGACTCCAAGCCGGCGAACATCCTATTTTTCTTGCCCTCCCGGCGAACCCGTGTGACGATGGCTTTGGGAAGGGGTGGATAAACCCCGCCCGCGACGGCCGAACAGGCCGGCCGCCGCTCTGCACAGGGTGCGATCGGACGCAAAACCGGTTTTCACTTTTGCTGGTCGCTCTCTTGGGAAACGCCTGAGTGGAGGTCAGCCATGGGTACTCGCGCCGGAGGACGACGCACGGGACCGAAATGCATCGCCATAATCGGTCCCTTCGCAAGCGGTAAGACGACACTTCTCGAAGCCATACTCGCCCGCACGGGCGCCATTCCCCGCCAGTCACCAGTTTCGTCGGGCAACACTGTTTCCGATCATTCGCCCGAGGCCCGCGCTCACGCCATGAGCGTCGAGGCGACCTTCGCCACCACCGATTTCATGGGCGAGCAGATCACCTTCGTCGACTGCCCCGGCTCCATCGAATTCGCCTTCGAAGCCGAACCCGTGCTTGCCGCTTGCGACCTCGCTGTGGTCGTCGCCGAGGCCGACGAGAAGAAGATCCCGGCGCTCCAGCTCATCATGCGCAAGCTCGACGATCTCGCCATTCCGCGCATCCTGTTCCTCAACAAGGTCGATAAGGCGATCACGGGCGTGCGCGACACGCTGAAGATGCTGCAGCCGGCAAGTTCTGTGCCGCTGCTGCTGCGCCAGATTCCGGTGCGCAAGGACGGCGTCGTCATCGGCTCGATCGATCTGGCGCTGGAACGCGCCTACATCTACCGCGAATATGCCGAGAGCCAGGTCGCCGACATCGCGAACGACGACAAGGCGCGCGAGCTGGAGGCGCGGTTCTCCATGCTGGAGACGCTTGCCGACCATGACGATCACCTGATGGAGCAGTTGCTGGAGGAGATCGAGCCGCCGAAGGATGCGATCTTCGATGATCTCTCGGCCGACCTGCGCGCCGGCGCGGTGACGCCGGTGCTGATCGGCACGGCCGAGAAGGGCAATGGCGTGCTGCGCCTGTTGAAGGCCATTCGCCACGACGCGCCCGATGTCGAGGCAACCAGGAAGCGCCTTGGCGCGCCGGACGGCCAGACGGTGGTGCAGGTGATGAAGACCATCCACACTGCGCATGGCGGCAAGCTTTCGGTGTCGCGCGTGCTTTCCGGCCAATTGGCCGACGCGGCCGAGCTCTTCCTTTCCAACGGCGACACGGCGAAGGTTTCCGGCATCTACAAGATGCTCGGCAAGGACCAGACGAAGCTGACATCCGCCAAGGCGGGCGACACGGTCGCGCTCGGCAAGCTCGACGACGTCAAGACCGGCCAGACGCTGAGTTCGGCCAAGGGCGGCATCCGGCCATTGATCACGCTGGAACCGCCGCAGCCTGTCTTCGCCTTCGCGCTTCGCCCCAAGGAGCGCAAGGACGAGGTCAAAATGTCCGCGGCGATCCAGCGGCTTGCCGAGGAGGATCCATCGCTCAGCCTGCGCCACAACCAGGATTCCGCCGAAACCGTCCTGTCGGGCCACGGCGAAATGCATCTGCGCGTGGTTCGCGAGCGCCTCGAGGGCAAGAACCAGATCCCGATCGAGGGTCATGCCCCGGCGGTGCCTTACCGGGAGACGATCCGCAAAGGAGCGCAGCAGCGCGGCCGCCACAAGAAGCAGTCCGGCGGCCACGGCCAGTTCGGCGACGTGGTGATCGAGATCAAGCCGCTGCCGCGCGGGTCCGGTTTCCAGTTCTCCGACACCATCACCGGTGGCGTGGTGCCGAAAACCTACATTCAGTCGGTGGAGACCGGCATCCGCGACTACCTGAAGACAGGCCCGCTCGGCTTCCCGGTTGTCGACGTCGCCGTCAACCTGTCGGACGGCTCCTACCATGCCGTGGACTCCTCCGACATGGCCTTCCAGATGGCGGCGAAGCTCGCGATGAAGGAAGGCATGACCGCCTGTTCGCCGGTCCTGCTGGAGCCGGTGATGAAGGTCGAGATCGTCACGCCTTCGGACGCGACCTCGAAGATCATCGCGCTGATCCCGCAGCGGCGCGGCCAGATCCTCGGCTATGATGCAAGGCCCGACTGGCCCGGCTGGGACGTCGTCGAGGCGACCATGCCGCAGGCCGAAATCGGTGACCTGATCATCGAGCTGCGCTCGGCGACCGCCGGCGTCGCCAGCTACAAGGCCGCTTTCGACCACATGGCCGAGCTCACCGGCCGGCTCGCCGATGAGGCGATGAACGCCAACGGCAAAGCCGCCTGAGCAGGTCGCAGACTTCTGTTGAAGACATGAAAACGGCGTCCGGATGATCCGGACGCCGTTCCTATTGCGGACCGTTTTCCTGGGAGGCAACGGCTGGTCCGCCGCATCCGGAAAAATGGTTCGGACGCGGTGCTTGCCTGAGCCCGGTCTTCCGAGTGATGCCCCCATCTCCCGAACCGACCAACCGCGTCCTATCCTCTACTTAAACCATAGAGTTCGTCCGCGACATGTTACCCGATGTTACATGTCACTGTTACGTGGTGGATCCAGTCGTTTTTTTCCCGGCTCGAAGGCACGCGGGCAACAAAAAAGCCGGATCAATAAAGATCCGGCTGAGTTGATTGGAAGTGCCGATTAGGGCTAACCTCCAGAGGGGAACACTCGAGGGCGCTAATGGGAGGAGAACGCGCCCTGGAGATGACACTATATATGTGCTCATCATGCCCAAGAAACAAGCATCTATTTTGCAACACACGCATGCAAAAAGACGCAGGCTGTGGTCCAACCTATTCCTGGAACCCATAGGACCAGAAAAATCGCCGATTCCGGTGCGTTTCCGGCCCTAAAGCGACTGCTTAAATGCAAAATCGAGCTGATTTTGCTCGGAAATATGCGAATCGGCGAAATGATGTCGATTTCGGCAAGCCGAGTTTATTTTTACGGCAGGAGACCGACGATGCGAACTTTTTCGGCAATCGCCGGCAGCGCGCTGTTCCTTGTCGTTGCGCCGGGCGTCGTCGCCGGCCTGGCGCCATGGCTCTTGACCGACCGCTATCGCAAACCTCTGTCGGCTCTGCCGGGCTTCGTGCCTGCGGGCTCGCTTCTCGTGGTCGGAGCCGCCGCCATCCTGCTTCATGCCTTTGCCCGTTTTGCCCTCGAGGGCTTGGGCACGCCCGCTCCCGTGGCTCCGACCGAGAAACTGGTCGTCGGCGGCATCTACCGCCATGTGCGCAACCCAATGTACGTGGCGGTGCTGGCGATCATCCTTGGCCAGGCGCTGATCTTTTCGAGCTGGGCGATGCTGGTCTACGGCCTGATCGCCGCCGCGGCGATGGTCTCCTTCGTCAAGGTCTATGAAGAGCCGACGCTCGCCAACCGCTATGGCGCGGAATACGAAACCTACCGCCGCGCCGTCCCCGGCTGGCTGCCACGGCTGACGCCGTGGCGCGGGCAGTAGTTTCTCGGCCGGGCGTTTTTAGTAAGACCAGCTGCGGGCCTTGGCGATGATGAAATCGCGAAAAACGTGCAGCTTCGCCTGGTTCTTCATCGCGTCGGGATAGGCGAAATAGGTATCGAAGGACGGCACCTCGGTCTCCGGCAGCAACTGAACCAGGTTCGAGTCCTTGTTGATCACATAGTCCGGCAGCATGGCGATGCCGGCGCCGCCCTGCACGGCCCGCTTGATCGACAGGATGTCGTTGATCTGCAGCGTCGGCACCCGCTGCGCGCCCTCGAAATCGCCGACGGTCTCCAGCCAGTTCAGCTCCGACAGATGCGAAGGCACCGGCACGCCGAAGGTGACGATGCGGTGGTTTCTGAGCTCGGCGATCGAGGCCGGCCTGCTGAACTTGGCGATATAGGACGGCGCCGCGTAAAGGTGGAAATGCACCGTGAACAGCCGGCGCTGGATGAGGTCGGGCTGCTGCGGCTGGCGCAGCCGGATCGCGCAATCGGCCTGGCGCATGGTGAGGTCGAGCTCCTCATTGGCGAGGATCAGCTGCAGGCTGATCTCGGGATAGAGCTCGATGAATTCCTGCACCCGTTCGGTCAGCCAGCCGGCGCCCAAGCCCACCGTGGTCGTTACCCTGAGCACGCCCGACGGCCGGTCCTTGGTCTCGGTCAGCCGCGTCTTGATCGTTTCCAGCTTCATCAGCACGTCATGCGCCGTGCGGAACAGCATCTCGCCCTGCTCGGTCAGCACCAGGCCGCGCGCATGGCGGTGGAACAGCGCGACGCCGACATCATGCTCCAGCGCGCTGACCTGCCGCGAAATAGCCGATTGCGACAGATGCAGCGTCTCGGCGGCATGGGTGAACGACCCAGCCTCCGCCGCTGCGTGAAATACGCGTAATTTGTCCCAGTCCAGCGCCATGATTCCCCTCGCGTTGCCTTCGGCGTCTGAATGAAAAATCAGGCTTTTAAACGGCTTCTTTCAGCCGATCTGTCATTCCGCCGCTTCGCGGTGAACCTCGATGCCCGCCAGATATTTTTCCGCCTCGAGCGCTGCCATGCAGCCAAGCCCGGCCGCCGTCACCGCCTGGCGGTACACGTCGTCGGTGACGTCGCCGGCGGCGAAGACGCCGGGCACATCGGTGCGGGTGGAATCGGGCGCCGTCCACAGATAGCCGTTCGGCTTCTGCTTCAGCTTGCCGGCGAAGAGTTCCACCGCCGGCGCATGGCCGATGGCGACGAACACGCCGTCGACCGGCAGCTTCGATTCCTGGCCGGTCACCACGTTGCGCAGCGTCAGGCCCTCGACCGAGGGCGGCAGCGGCGCCTTGCCCGGCCGTCCGGTGATCTCGTCGACGACCGTGTCCCAGATGACGCGGACATTGTCCTTCTTGAGCAGCCGCTCGCGCAGGATGCGCTCGGCGCGGAAATCGCCGCGCCGGTGGATGACGGTGACGCTCTTGGCGAGGTTCGACAGATAGAGCGCCTCCTCCACCGCGGAATTGCCGCCGCCCACCACCGCGACGTCCTTGCCGCGATAGAAGAAGCCGTCGCAGGTGGCGCAGGCCGAAACGCCGAAGCCCATGAAAGTCTGCTCCGACGGGATGCCCAGCCACTTGGCCTGCGCGCCGGTGGCGATGATCAAGGCGTCCGCCGTGTAGACCGTGCCGGAGTCGCCTGTGGCGCGAAACGGCCGCACATTGAGGTCGACCTCGGTGATGATGTCGTTGATGACGTCGGTGCCGACATGCTCGGCCTGCTTGAGCATCTGCTCCATCAGCCAGGGGCCCTGGATCGGATCGGCGAAGCCGGGATAGTTCTCGACGTCGGTAGTGATCATCAATTGGCCGCCCTGCTGCAGGCCGGCGACCAGCATCGGCTTCAGCATGGCGCGCGCGGCGTAGACCGCCGCCGTGTAGCCGGCCGGGCCGGAACCGATGATAAGAACGGGCGCATGTTTGGTGTTCATGAAAGTCCCCTGCGGCGCGCAGCCGTGGTTTGTCGCGCGTAATGTAAGTGTTGCCCGTGAGACCAGCAAGGCAGGTTGGCTTTCGTCCCCGGAAAGCTTCGTTCCCCGCCTATCGGGCCATATCGCCGCCCGTCACCGATGCATGTCGTCCAGAGATATGCGCGGCTCTGGGATCACGGCATGCCTCAAAACAGGGAGAAAATCATCGCAAAGCTATGGCCTCTGGCGCGAAACCAAATTACAAAATTGCGAAAGATTCTTGCGCGAAAGTCCTTCATGCCGCTGAAAGCCGATCTCGACGCCATCGACTGGAAGATCCTGCGCGAACTGCAGGGCGACGGCCGCATGACCAATGTCGAACTGTCCAACCGGGTCGGCATCTCGGCGCCGCCTTGCCTGCGCCGCGTCAGGCGGCTGGAAGAGGCCGGCATCATCCGCGGCTACCGCGCGCTTCTCAACGCCCCGGCACTGGGCATGGATGTCGTCGCCTTCTGCCTGATCGGCCTGCATCATCAGGCCGATGCCGAACTGAAAGCCTTCGCCGAGCGCACGCGCGGCTGGCCGATCGTGCGCGACGCCTGGATGGTGTCGGGCGAATCCGACTTCCTGCTGCATTGCGTGGCAAGCGACCTCGGCACCTTCCAGACCTTCGTCATCGAGGAGCTTGCTTCGGCGCCCAATGTGGACACCGTGCGCACCGCCTTGACCATCCGCCGCGTCAAGGATGAGGGCCTGGTGGCTTTTCCGACTTAATGTGCCGGCTTCCGGAAATTCACCTGCAAAAACAAGCGGTTTAGCTCGGGGCTTTGAATCAAACCGCGATCAGAGCGACCGTATCGCAGTAAGCAGCGCCTCAAGGTCATGAGCGCCGCGCAACGGCAAAACCGAGAGCCCGCCCATCGTCGAGCCTTCGCCGTCGACCAGCCAGCCACGCGCAAGGCCGGCGCGCTGGCCGGCTTCCATATCGGCCGGCTTGTCGCCGACGATCAGCGATCGCTTGAGATCGAGGCCGAGCCGCCGGCCCGCCTCCAGCAGCATGCCCGGATTGGGCTTGCGCATCGGATGGTCGGCAACCGCTAGCGGATCCTTGCCGGCGTCGTGGTAGGCGCAGGCAAGAACCATGTCGACAAACGCGTTTTGTTCAGCCATGAGGCCGAGCACGCGCTCGTTGACCCTGGCGAACGCATCCCAGCCGAAATAGCCGCGTGCGATGCCGGACTGGTTGGTGACGACAACGACCGGAATCCCGCGCCGGTTCGCGGCCTCGATGGCAAGTATGATATCGTCGCGCAGCTCTACATCGGCCGGATTGTCGGGATAGCCAGTATCGACATTGATGGTGCCGTCACGGTCGAGAAACAGCGCCGGTCGGCCGGCCGCAAAGACCTTGCTACCAATCCGCTCCACCCATAGGCCGGGCTCGACGAGCGGAAAGGCGGACTCGCCCTCAGCCATTGCTGAGACGCGCTTCGACCGCCTCGCACAGATGATGATAGAGGCACAAATGCCCCTGCTGGATGATCGGCGTCGAGGTCGACGGCACGTTGAGCAGGATGTCGGTCAGCGGCCTGAGCTTGCCGCCGGTGTCGCCGGTCAGGCTGATCACCGTCATCTCCATCACACGCGCCTGCTCGGCGGCGGCAAGAATGCTTGGCGAGTTGCCGCTGGTCGAGATGGCCAGCAGCACCGCGCCTTCCGATCCATGCGCCTCGACCTGGCGCGAGAAGACGGTGTCGAAGCCGTAGTCGTTGCCCCAGGCCGTCAGCACTGCGGCGTTGGCCGGCAGCGCGATGACGTTATAGGCCTTGCGTTCCTTCAGGAAGCGGCCGACCAGCTCGCCGGCGATGTGGATGGCGTCGCTCGCCGAGCCGCCATTGCCGCAGATCAGCAGCGCCTTGCCTTGCGACAGCGCCTTGACGACGGTCGCGACGGCGCGCTCCATTTCCGCGGTGAGGTCGCGTTCAACCATCGCTGAGATCGCCGCCGCGGAGCGGACAAGATAATCGTTCAAGTCAGACATGAGATCCTCAGTTTGCGGCACGCAGCTTGCCGATGGTGTTCGTCGTGCTCTTGCCGGCGACGAGATCGACCAGCACCACGCGCCCGCCCGCCTTCTGCACGACATCGGCACCGACCACGGTCTCGACCGTGTAATCCGCGCCCTTGACCAGGATGTCCGGCAGAAGCGCCTCGATCAGCTTCAGCGGCGTGTCTTCCTCGAAGACGACGACGGCATCGACCGACGCGAGCGCGGCCAGCACGCAGGCGCGATCATGCTGGTTGTTGACCGGGCGCCCCGGCCCTTTCAGCCGGTGCACCGAGGCGTCGCTGTTGAGGCCGAGCACCAGCCGGTCGCACTGGCTGCGCGCGGCATGCAGCAGGCTGACATGGCCGGCATGCAGGATGTCGAAGCAGCCATTGGTGAAGCCGACGGTCAGCCCCTCTTCCTTCCAGGCTGCCACCATCCTGGCCGCCGCATTGGCGTCAAGAATGGCATCGGTATGAGACGTCGGCCCATGCGAGCGGAACAACGCGCCGGACAGTTCCTCGACGTTCAGCCGCGCCGTGCCGCGTTTTCCCACCACGACGCCGCCGGCGGCATTGGCGATGACGGCGGCATGCACCCGGTCGGCGCCGGCGGCGAGTGACAGCGCGAAACTGGCGATGACCGTGTCACCTGCGCCGGAAACGTCGAACACCTCGCGCGCCTGGGTGGAGATGTGGCGGGCATCCTCGGCGGAGACCACGCTCATCCCCTTCTCGCTGCGCGTGGCGACGATGAACTCGAAATCATGCGCGGCAATCAAGTCGCGCGCCGCGGCTACGATCTCGTCGTCGCCGAACACCTTGCGCCCGACAGCCTCGCCAAGCTCCTTGCGGTTCGGCGTCACTGCCGTAGCACCTGCATAGCGCGCGTAATCGCGCCCCTTCGGATCGACCAGCACCGGCTTGCCGGCATCGCGGCAGATCGCGATCAACTCGCCGGCGACGCCGTCGAGCAGGATGCCCTTGCCGTAGTCGGAGAGGATGACGATGTCGGCGCGGTCAAGCGCGGCCTGGAAATGATCGATGAGCTTCGCCCGCTCGGCTGAAGTGAGCGGTTTGATCTCTTCCTCGTCGAAACGCAGCACCTGCTGGTTGAGCGCGCTGAAACGGCTTTTCGACGAGGTCATGCGGTCCTGGCGCTGCAGGAGCCCGTCCGCGTCGACGCCGATCTCGCTGAGCATCCGCATCAGATTGTTACCCGCCTGGTCGGCGCCGATCACCGACACGGGTATGGCGGCAGCACCCAGCGAAACGATGTTGGAGACGACATTGCCGGCGCCGCCCATGTTCAACGTCTCGCCCTTTCCATGCAGCACGGGAATGGGGGCTTCCGGCGAGATACGCTCGATCACGCCGCTGACGAAGCGGTCGAGGATGAAATCGCCCACCACCAGCACGGTGACGTCGCCGAACCGGGCGATGGTGCGATGCAAAGGTTCCGGAGAAGGCGGATTGTGCTTGATCATCTCACTCGAGGTCTGCCTGAAGACGGCCGGACTTGATTAGGTTTCAGCGCCGGAATTGTGGCGTGGGCTACTCAAGGCGATGCCGATATACCGCAATTCGGGCGAGCGCAACGGCAGGCCCGACGCGGACCCAAGCCGGAGACGGCTGCGCAATCAGCTCTTCTGCAGGGCGACGTGGACGCCGAGGCCGACCAGCACGGCGCCACCCGCACGCTGCATCAGCCGCTGCGCTCGGCCCGAGCGCCGCAGCCGGGCGATCATCGCACCGGCCAGGAACACGCAGGAGATGTCGGCCGAGGAAAACATCAGATTGACGATGGTTCCCAGCACCACGAACTGCAGCCAGACCGGCAACGCCGCCGAAGCGTCGATGAACTGCGGCAGGAACGCCATGAAGAAGATCGCCGTCTTGGGATTGAGCACCTCGACGGTGATGCTCTCGAAAAAGGCCCGGCGGGCCGATTTCCGCTCGATCGCGGGCTGCGCCGTCTCGCCATCCGCGCGCTTGCGGAAGAGACAAACGCCGAGCCAGATCAGATAGAGCGCGCCGATGAGCTTGACCGCCATGTAGAGCGGCGGCACGGCGTGGAACAGCACGGACAGGCCAGTGGCGGCAGCGAAGACATGGAAATAGCCGCCGAGATGGATGCCCAGCGCCGCCGTCAGCCCCGACCAGCGCCCGCGCGCCATGGTCTGCGCCGCCGCATAAAGCATGGCGGGGCCGGGTATATAGGCGAAGATCGCCGTGGTGGCGAAGAACGCGATGAGCAGCTCTGTCGACGGCATTCTTGGTCCCTCATGGTACTGCGGGTAGCGAATGCCTACTGAAGCGGGAGCTTTGCGGCTTCACTGTGATGCACCGGAGCGCCTGTTTTATCGACACTCCCGTCCACCTCCCCTATAAGGGCCGGAATCGGCAACGGAGCAAGGCTGAAAAGCATGATCATCGTCACGGGCGGCGCCGGCATGATCGGCTCCAACATCGTCGCCGCTCTCAACGCCGAGGGGCATGACGACATCGTCGTCGTCGACGACCTCACCGACGGCCACAAGATCGCCAACCTCGCCGACCTGCGCATCGCCGACTATCTCGACAAGGACGATTTTCTCGCCCGGATCGAGGACGGCGCGCTCGGCCGCATCGAGGCCGTCTTCCATCAAGGCGCCTGCTCGACCACCACCGAATGGAACGGCAAGTTCATGATGGAGGTGAACTACGCCTATTCCAAGCGCCTGCTCCATGCCTGCCTCGGACTGCGTGTCCCGTTCCTCTATGCCTCCTCGGCGTCGGTCTATGGCGGCGGCTCAGAATTTCGCGAAGAGCCGGAGTGCGAGCGCCCGCTCAACGTCTATGCCTATTCGAAGAAGCTGTTCGACGACTATGTCCGCCGTAACGTCTTCGACACCGATCATTCGCAGGTGGCGGGCCTGCGCTATTTCAACGTCTATGGACCGCGCGAGGCGCATAAGGGCGCCATGGCTTCGGTCGCTTTCCATCTGTTCAACCAGGTCGAACGCGGCGAAAACCCGAAGCTGTTCGGCGCTTATGGCGATTTCGGCCCCGGCGAGCAGAGCCGCGACTTCATCCATGTCGGCGACGTCGCGGAGGTCAATCTGTGGCTGTGGAAACGCGGCACGAGCGGCATCTTCAATTGCGGCACCGGCCGCGCCCAGCCGTTCCGCGCCATCGCCGAGACGGTCATCGACACGCTGGGCAAGGGCGAGATCGAATTCATCCCCTTCCCTGACCATCTCAAGGGCAGCTACCAGAGTTTCACACAGGCTGATATGTCCCGCTTGCGCGCGGCCGGCTACAATGGCCAATTCCGTACAGTCGAAACCGGCGTCAGGGACTATGTCGAATGGCTGAAGGCCCAACGATCCTCGTGATCGGCCCACGCTGGGTGGGCGACATGGTCATGGCGCAGTGCCTGTTTGCGGCGCTGAAGGAAAGGCATCCGCACGCCGCCATCGACGTGCTGGCGCCGGCCTGGGCGGCACCACTGGTCAAGCGCATGCCCGAGATACGCAGCCAGATCGACTTTCCGCTGATGCCGGGAGCGCTCGAATTCCGCAGCCGCAGGCGCTTCGGCCGCCTGCTGCGTGGCCGCTACGACATGGCCTATGTGCTGCCGGGAAGCTGGAAATCGGCGCTGATCCCGTTCTTTGCCCGCATCCCGCATCGTGTCGGCAATTTGCGCGAGATGCGCTATGGCCTGCTGACCGATGTCGTGCCGCTGCCCGAAGCGCTGAAACGGCGCACGGCGCGCGCCTATTTCGGCCTCGCGCGCGGCGGCACCTTTCGCGCGCCGAGGCTTACCGTCGACGAGGCCAACCAGGCGGATTTGCTGGCGCGCTTCGCGCTGACCGGCCGTAAATTCGTGGCGCTCATGCCCGGCGCCGAATTCGGCCCGGCAAAACGCTGGCCGAGCGATCGCTATGCCGGGCTTGCCCGGGACATGATGGCCAAGGGTCTGGGCGTCGCGCTGCTCGGCTCGAAGAACGATGCCGACGTGACCGGTGAGATCGCAGCCCTTGCGCCAGGCGCCATCGACCTGGCCGGCAAGACACGGCTGGAGGATGCCATCGACCTGATCGCCGCGGCGAAGCTTGCGGTCTCGAACGACAGCGGACTGATGCATGTCGCGGCCGCCGTCGGTACGCCGATCGTCGCCGTCTACGGTTCGACCTCGCCGCAAAACACGCCGCCGCTCAGCGAGCGCTCCGAGCTGATCTGGCTGCATCTGTCCTGCTCGCCCTGCCATAAGAAGATCTGCCCGCTCGGGCATCTCAACTGCCTGAACACGCTCGATGTCGCGCGTGTCACCGCCGCGGCCGACCGCTTGCTCAAGGTTCCGGCGGCGGCATGAAGGTGCTGATCGTCAAGACGTCGTCGATGGGCGATGTCATTCACACTTTTCCCGCCGTCGAGGACGCGGTGCGAAATTGCCCCGATGTAAGCTTCGATTGGTGCGTGGAGGAGCCGTTTGCCGGTATCGTGGCCTTACATCCGGCGATCGGCACCATCCACAAGGTGGCGATCCGGCGCTGGCGCAAGCGGCTTCTCGACGGCCAAACCTGGCGCGAGATGGCAAGTCTGCGGCGGGCGCTGCGAGCGGAAAACTACGACCTTGTCATTGACGCCCAAGGCTTGCTGAAATCGGCCCTGGTCGCCATCCAGGCCGGCGCGCCGATTGCCGGTTTCGACCGGGCCAGCGCCCGCGAACCTTCGGCGACATTGTTTTACCGGCACAGATATGCCGTGCCGCGCGACCTGCACGCCATCGAACGCACCAGGCGGCTGTTCGGGCTGGCGCTTGGCTATCAGCCCGACCTGTCGACGCTTCACTCAGGCATCGTGCCGCCGGCGGGCAACCTGCCTGGCATTGAAGGCCGAGCCGCCTTCCTGCTGCACGGCACCAGCCGCGAGGAGAAGAAATGGCCGGTCGAAGATTGGATCGAAACCGCGCGCCAACTGGCCGGGCGGCAGTTCACGCCGGTGGTCACTTGGTCGAACGAGGCGGAAAAGAAGGTGGCGGAAGCCATTGCCGGTGCCGTGCCAGGGACGGTGCTCGTTCCGAAATCGCCGCTCGCGGACATCGCCGCAATCCTCGGCCGCTCGACGCTGGTCATCGGCGCCGACACCGGCCTCACCCACCTCGCCAGCGCCTTCGGCCTGCCGACGGTCGCCATTTTCCTGGCGACGGAGCCAGGTCTCACCGGCCCGCGCGGGAAGTTTGCATCGACCTTGCTGGCGCCGTCCGGCGGCAAGGTCACACCGGCTGAGGTCGTGGCGGAGGCGGAACGGTTGCTGGCGCTCAGATCAAACGCGCCAGCCTAGGCCGCATGCTGTTTCGTCATCCACGGGCGGAGCAAGGAGCGAAGCAGCGCAGACCCGAGGATCCATGCCGTGACGTCGAGGCGCCGCCGCGATGCAGAATTCTGCTCTGCTGCACCCTTCGCGCGAGGTCACGGAATGGATCCTCGGGTCTCCGCGACGCCGCTTCGCGGCTGCTCCGCCCGTGGATGACGACGTCAGGGATGCTTCAGCCAATTCCGAACGTTTAGATCAGGATGACAAGTCAATGAAACGTCATCCTGGATCTAGCGAAGCGCGCTAAATAAACTGCACCTGGACGATCTCATACCCTCGGGCTCCGCCCGGAGCATTGACCTCGATGGCGTCGCCGACTTCCTTGCCGATGAGCGCCCGCGCGATCGGCGAGGAGATCGAGATGCGGCCGGACTTCACGTCCGCTTCCTGGTCGCCGACGATCTGGTAGGTCTTCTTTTCCTCGGTGTCCTCGTCGACGAGAACGACGGTCGCGCCGAACTTCACTTTGTCGCCGGACAGCTTGGAGACGTCGATAACCTCGGCCCGCGCGATCAGATCCTCGAGCTCGTTGATGCGGCCCTCATTGTGGCTCTGCGACTCCTTCGCCGCGTGATATTCGGCATTTTCCGACAGGTCGCCATGCGAGCGCGCTTCGGAGATCGCCTCGATGATACGGGGACGTTCCTCCTGCTGACGCCAGCGAAGTTCTTCCTTCAATGACGCGAACCCCTCGCCTGTCATCGGGACCTTGATCATATGCCTGACCTTTCCTGCCGCCACCCCCGCTTTTCGGGAGCAGCCTTGTCAATGGGTACAAAAAGAAAACGGTCCGGCAGCCTCGGGCTAACGGAACCGTTTCACCACAATTTCCCTGAATATAGCGATCTTCGCGCGATTTTCACGCCCAAAAATTGAAGTTCGGCAAAATGATCACCGCTTTCGCGGGCCCGCGGCTGACGGCGAACAACAAAAACCGGCTGTGAGCAATCACAGCCGGTTCGAGAGATGTCGAGCCCTGCTCAGCTCCTCAGGAAATGATCGATCTGCTCGGACAGCATGCCGTATTCGCGCGAGCCCTTGCCGGTCCGCTTTTCGATTTCCTGGAGCTGCTGCTGGGCGCCGGCGAGATCGCCGATCTGCAGATGCGCTTCGCCGAGATATTCGCGCACCAGCGTGTAGTTCGGGTCGATGCGAAGCGCTTCCTCGTAATAGCCAAGGCCGACCGTGACGCGGCCGGAATGGCGATGCGAATAGCCGAGATAGTTGAGGATGCGCGGATCCTGCTTGTTGGCGGCAAGCGTCAGCACTGAGATCGCCTCGTCATAGCGCCCGGCCATCGCCAGATCGTGGCCGGCCTCATAGATGCTGTCGTCATCCAGCATGCCATATTGCGGCACGACGCATTTCTTCTTTTTCTTGTCCCAAACCTCGCCCTTCTTGCAGGTGGTGGTCGTCTGGCCACCGCTGCTGCCGCCTTCACCAGCTGCAAAAGCCGGCGCAACGAACAGCGGCAGCGCCGCAATAGCCATGACCTGAACAAGCAAACGTCTGCGCATCGAAGCCTCCATGAGCGTGACAATGCCAGATTAACGCCGCTTTGGCGCGGTTTCATCCCGAAATGCGGGTAGCTGCCGAACTATTTTGGACGGCCGGACAGAAGCCGTTACCGCCAGACGTGACGCGCGCTTTAATTCCGCTATCATCGGGGCCAAGCGCATCACGTGGAGAAGGATCGTGCAGCAGCGCCTCGAGAAGGAGTGGGACCTTTCGATCGATCCGGACACGGTGCGCCTGTTCATCCTCAAGGCCAAGGCGCTGAGCGCCGCCGTAAACGAGGACTATGACGACGGCGCCGAGCACGAGATCGAGTTCGACGGCGACACCCATGCCAGCCATCACCATGACGGCCTTGTCGAGGAAGCCGCGGAAGACCTCACCGAGGAGGAATTCCGCGAGCTGATCAACGATCTCAATATCGACGAAGCGGCCGAACTGATCGCGCTCGCCTGGGTCGGACGCGGCGACTATGACGCATCCGAATGGGCGGACGCGGTGGCCGCGGCTAGGGAGCGTCCCAGGAAGCGCACGGCCAAGTATCTGCTCGGCCTGCCGATGCTTGCCGACTGGCTGGAGGAAGGCCTTGAAGCCATCGGCGCGTAACGCGCCGGTAACCGATTGTGATCGGCAAGGCGGGTCGCGCAGGCAACTTCGCGACGCGACCGCCGTTTCCGGGCGATGGCAACGCTGAGCCTTTCACGATTTTGCAGACTGGCGCTGCCTGTGGCGGCTGCGATCCTGCTGGTTACGCCGGCCGCCGCCAAGCATCATCATCGGCATAAGAGGCACCTGCCGCCGGCCGGCCAAAGCGCCGCTCCGGCGCCGCAAACGCCTGCGGCGACACCGGTTCCGGGGTCGCGTCCGCGGGATATGGAGAACGGCGCCGATAGGTCCGGGCGAGACAAAAGCGGCCTCGACAGCAATGACGACTTTCTCAACCAGGACAAGTCGCATCCGAAATGGGATGCCCGCCCGCCACGTTCGAAGGGCGCTCAATCCGGGCCGCGGACGCAATCCGAACCGCAGACGCCGGATGTCGTACCCACGCCCCCGCAGAAGCCCACCGAACTGGAGCCCGAGCCGCCGGAAACTGGGCCGCAACCATCGGAAAAACCCGAACCGCCGGGCGAGGAAAAGATGCTTCCCGATCCGCGTTCCGCCGAGATGCCGGCCGACAAGATGCCGGCGGAGGAAACCGCATGCCGGGAAAGGCTGAAGGCGCTTGGCATCGAATTCGAGGAGCACAAGGCCGAGCACGACGCGGAAATCGGCTGCTCGATTCCCTATCCGATAATTTTGAAAACGCTTGGCAAATCCATCGGTATCAGCCCCGGCACCGAGCTCAACTGCCAGATGGCGGAGGCGGCCGCGCGCTTCATGGCCGATGTCGTCCAGCCCACGGCGAAGGCCGAACTCGGGGCCGACCTGAAGTCGATCAACCAGACTTCGGCCTTTGTCTGCCGGCCGCGCCACGGCACGCGCAAACTGTCGGAACACGCCTTCGGCAACGCGCTCGACATCGCCAGCTTCACCTTGTCGGACGGGAGGACGATCGAGGTCGGGCCGGCGCCGCCGGAGAAGGACGCGAAGTTCCTCAACGCGGTGCGCAAGGCTGCCTGCGGGCCATTCAAGACGGTGCTCGGGCCGGGCGCCGACGCCGACCATGCGCTGCATTTCCACCTCGACCTGGAACCGCGCCGCCACGGCGGCACTTTTTGCCAGTAAGCGCGATATCGAAAGTCCCGGGTCACGTCCGGCAAGAACAGCGCCGCAATTCCGCCCCATGCGTGAATGGGGCCGCTGATCTTTCCTTTACTCTTGGCGATTAATCTTGTGCCATTCGGGGACAAGGACGCCTTTCAATGGCTCGAAGACTTGGCGCCATGCTTGGCTTGGCGCAACGGAACAAGCGTGCGCGCGTCACGATCGCAGGGCTGGCCGCGGGCGTTGCCATCGCGACGATATCGGCCTGTACGACGGGCGACGTCTTTGCGCTGCAGCCGGCCGTCGATGTCGGCAGCCAGACGGCAGCCGTGCCGCAGCCCGACGCGCCGCAATATTCCGGAATGCAGCGCCTCGTTCCGTCCAATCCCTACATGACCGAGGCCGCTTATCCGCGCATGGACGAGCCGATGTCGCCCGGCGAGCAGTTGCCGGCCAGCGAGATCGACTGCCGCAACGAGTTGAAGCGGATGGGCGTCGTCTATCAGGACATCCAGCCGATCCATGAAGGCCAGTGCGGCATCGATTTCCCGGTAAAAGTCTCGGCCATCGGCAGCGTCGCCATGAAGCCGGCGGCAACGCTGACCTGCAACATGGCTGCCACCTTTGCCGCCTGGACGAAGAACGAGCTGCAGCCGGCCGCCCGCTGGCGCTATTTCTCCGGCGTCAAGGCGATCCACCAGGGCTCCAGCTATTCCTGCCGCAACATCGCCGGCGAAGGCGTCCTGTCCGAGCACGGCAAGGGCAACGCGCTCGACGTCATGAGCATCGAGCTCAACAATGGCGACGACATCGATGTCCGCAAGCCCGGCCTGTTCGCCTTCCGCACGCGCGGCTTCCTCAACAATGTGCGCGCCGACGGTTGCGAGTATTTCACGACGGTGCTCGGCCCCGGCTACAATTACGACCACCGCAACCATTTCCATTTCGACATCAAGAACCGCAAAAGCGGCTACCGCGCCTGCCGCTAGATCAGCCTGGGGCTTCGGTGGCAGCGATGATCTGCCGGGCGACCAGATCCTGGATACGCCAAAGGTTTCTGTCGCGAATCCCGCTTTCCTCCAGTTTGGCGACCGTTCGGAAAAGATATTGCGCCGAGGAGCCCCAATGCCCGGCGGCGCGCGCCAGCGTGTGCGCAACCTGCTCCAGCGCCAGCTTGCCGGCATAGGCCCTTCCTTGGGGTGCGGCGACAAAGGCCAGGGCACGCAACGGTCCGTCCTTGGTCCGGAGCTTGATCCAGCAGGGCACTTTGGTCGGCGGGTTCGCGTCTATTTCGCGACGAAGCAGTTGGACGATTTGCCCAAAATGGTCCTCCGACGGCAGCCGGTAGGCGATGCCGTTGCAACTGCCTCCCCGGTCGAGCGCCAGCATCAGCGCCGGCAACTCACGCGTTCCGCGCCAACGTGTCAGCGTCAGGCAGAATGAGCGATGCCACCCTGGCGCGGTGGCTGGACGCTGCTCTTCATAGATGAACTCCGGATTCCAGATCAGCGAACCATAGGCAAAGACCCAGAGCGTCTCAGGCCGATATTGCGCAAGCAGCTGCTCGGCCAGATCGTCAAATTCGGCATCGCTGTGTTCGTCAGTTCCGGGCTCGGGACCGGGATCGGGCTCCATGCGTTCGACCCTCGCCACAAGCTCCGCGGTCAGCGCCATTTTCCCGTGGCTTGTCTTTGTCCGCCCCATTCGCACCCCCCTTTAGCGATAACTAATGATAAATGGTCTCCAGATCGCTGGCCATTGATTTCCCATGATTGTAGCGCAACAGATGCCATACGGGTCGGGCGGCATTCATGAGCCAACGAAGCTTAAGACGGCGGGCGGCGATCTGGCTGGTGGCGTTTTGTGCCTTCTATCTGGCGCTCGCCTATCTCGCCGCGCCGGAATTTTGGACCTGGCGGGAGCGCGGCTTCCGCACCCGGCCCTTCGAGATGGTGACGCACACGCCGCAAGGCATTCCCGGCGACCCGATCAATGTCGGCCTGGTCGGCACCGAGAAGGAAGTCGTCCACGCCTTCGCCGTCGCCGGCTGGGATACGGCCGATGCCGTGACGCTGCGGACCGCGATCGACATCGGCGAAAGCGTCTTGTTTTCCCGCCCCTACCCCGATGCGCCGATGAGCCGCCTTTTGTTCGAGGGCCGTGCCCAGGACCTCGCCTTCGAAAAGCCGATCGGAGGCAGCGCCGACCGGCGCCACCACGTCCGCTTCTGGCAGACGGATACGGTCGGCGACGACGGCCGTCCGCTCTGGCTGGGCGCCGCGAGCTTCGATCGCGGCGTCGGCCTCAGCCACGATACGGGCGCCGTCACCCACCATATCGGCCCCGACATCGACGCGGAGCGCGACTTCCTGATCGGCGACCTGAAGGCCGCCGATCTGCTGGCATCCACCAGCGAGATACCGGGGATCGGCGCCACCAAGGCAGGACGCAACGGCGGCGGCGATCCCTATTTTACCGACGGCATGGCCGTGATCGGCGTGCTGAAGACGCCGCAATGACGGCGCACCCGTCACGCGCGCGCTGACGCCTAAGGTGCGCGTCGTCATCGACGCGCTTGTCGGGCATTTCTCGGCGCCGATCTGGGATGCGGCTTGAACAGCGCGCCTGTCATGTTCCAAAAATACCGACAAGCTATTTTCGAATGCACTGCAGCAATGCTATTGACCGCCCATGCTTTATGTTGAAATCGCCGTCGTTGCCGTCCTCATCTGCGTGAACGGCCTTCTGGCAATGTCGGAGCTCGCCATCGTGTCGTCGCGGCCCGCCCGCCTCAAGGCGATGATCGACCGCAACGTCAAGGGCGCCGGCCGCGCGCTGGCGCTGGGCTCGAACCCTGGCAAATTCCTGTCCTCGGTGCAGATCGGCATCACGCTCGTCGGCGTTCTTTCGGGCGCGTTCTCGGGCGCGACCCTCGGCGAAAGGCTGGCGCAATATCTGGCCACGACCGGCATCCGCGAAAACATCGCCGACCCTGTCGGCGTCGGCATCGTCGTCGCAATCATCACCTATGCCTCGCTGATCGTCGGCGAGCTTGTGCCGAAGCAGATCGCGCTGCGCGATCCCGAGCGCGTCGCCGTCCGCGCGGCGCCCGCAATGACCATCATTGCCACCATCTCGGCGCCGCTCGTCTTCCTGCTCGACATTTCCGGCCGCGCCGTTCTGTGGCTGCTCGGCCAGGCCGGCGAGGCGGAAGAGAAGGTCACCGACGAGGAGATTAAGATGCTGGTCGCCGAGGCCGAGCATCACGGCACCATCGAATCGGACGAGCGCCGCATGATCGCCGGCGTCATGCGCCTCGGCGACCGCGCCGTGCGCGCCGTCATGACGCCGCGCACCGAGGTCGACTGGCTGAACCTGCAGTCCGAAGAGGCCGCCGTCAAAAAGCTTCTGATGGATACCCAGCACTCGCGCCTGCCCGTCGGCGACGGCAATGTCGACGCCATGGTCGGCGTCATCCAGACGCGCGACGTCCTGGCCGCCCTTCTCGCCGGCAGGGTGTTGGATCCGCGCCAGCATGTGCGCGCCGCCCCCATCGTGCATGACCAGGCCGACGCGCTCGACGTGCTGCAGAAGCTTAGGGAATCGGACGTGCCGATGGCGCTCGTTCATGACGAATACGGCCATTTCGAAGGCATCGTCACGCCGGCCGACATCCTCGAAGCCATCACCGGCGTGTTCCGCTCCGACCTCGAGGCGGGCGAGGAAGAGAACGCCGTCAAGCGCGATGACGGCTCGTGGCTGCTGGCCGGCTACATGCAGGCCGACGAGATGGCTGAAGTGCTGGGCATCGACCTGCCCGAAAACCGCGACTACGAAACCGTCGCCGGCTATGTGCTGTCGCATCTCCACCATCTGCCGACGACCGGCGAGTGCGTCGACGCGCAAGGCTGGCGCTTCGAGGTGGTCGACCTCGACGGCCGCCGCATCGACAAGCTGATCGCCACCCGCCTGCCCGGCGGCCATCGCCCGGTGGCGCGCTAAGTGGCCGGAAAGTTCGATCGGGCGTCGGGGCGGTTGGCGCGGCAGCCAAGCTTCGCTTCCTCACTTAGGATTGACCCGTCAGAAAGCTTTGAAGCGCTGCGAAAGCGTCTATATCGGCAACCATGGATGCATCGAGCGAACATGCGCTGAACGACGAGCTTCTTTCAGACATCCAACGTCTGTCCTTCGACTATTTTCTGAAGGAGGCCAATCCGGTCAACGGCCTGGTCGCCGACCGCAACACCGCGGCATCGCCCGCCAGCATAGCCGCCGTCGGCCTCGCTTTGTCGTCCTATCCTGTCGGAGTCGAGCGCGGTTTCATGACGCGCGCCGCCGCGGTCGAGCGGACGCTCGCCACGCTCCGCTTCTTCTGGAATGCGCCTCATGGGCCGGAGCCCGACGCCACCGGCTACAAGGGCTTCTATTATCATTTCCTCGACATGCGGACCGGACGCCGCGTCTGGAACTGCGAATTGTCCACCATCGATACCGCGCTTCTGCTTGCCGGTGTCCTGACGGCCGGCGCCTATTTCGACGCCGACGACGAGTTCGAACTGGAGATCCGCCGGCTCGCCGATGCGCTCTACCGCCGCGCCGACTGGCGCTGGGCCCAGCATGGCGGCGCCACCGTCACCCATGGCTGGCGGCCCGAAAAAGGCTTCCTGCGTTACCGCTGGGAAGGCTATGACGAGGCGCTGATCCTCTACATGCTGGGCCTCGGCTCGCCGACTTTCCCATTGTCGCCCGAGAGCTACGCCGCCTGGCTGTCGAGCTATAGATGGAAGAAGATCTATGGCCGGGACCTTGTCTATGCCGGTCCGCTCTTCATCCATCAGTTCTCGCATATCTGGATCGATTTTCGCGGCATTCGCGATGCCTTCATGCGCAATGTCGGCAGCGACTATTTCGAGAACAGCCGGCAGGCGACCTTTCTCCAGCGCGACTATGCCATCCGCAATCCCAAGGGTTTCACCGGCTACGGGGAGAATTGCTGGGGTCTCACGGCCAGCGACGGGCCGGGCCCGCAACAGAAGCAGGCCGGTGGACGCCGCTTCTTTGGCTATCTGGCGCGCGGCGCGCCCTTCGGTCCCGATGACGGCACGCTGTCGCCTTGGGCGGCGATCGCCTCGTTGCCGTTTGCGCCGGAGATCGTGCTGCCGGCGCTGCGCTACTTCCACGAAATCGACCTGCACGACGGCAATCCCTACGGCTTCACCGCGAGCTTCAATCCAACGATCGCCGCCATTGAAGGCCGGCCTTGCGGCTGGGTGTCGCCGGACCATCTCGGCATCAATCAGGGGCCGATAGTGTTGATGATCGAGAATTACAGGTCCGATTTCCTGTGGCGGCTGATGCGAAGCGTGCCGGCAATTGCCACGGGCCTGCGACGGGCCGGATTTTCGGGCGGCTGGCTGTAAGGATGAGCCTACTCTTCGTATGGTAGGGCAGCGTCCGCACCGGCCTCTGCCGGTTGCGCTCAATGGGCATCCGGCGGCGGCGCCTTCGGCGTCACGTTGGGCAGGAACGGCACCAGCGCCGTGGCGATGACGAAAGCCACCGTGATGACCACAGGAACGCATCGGCATAGGCCATCGTCGAGGCCTCGCGACTTCCGCAAATTAAAAAGGGCGGCGCAAGCGCCGCCCCTCGGGAGGATAGTCCACGCAGGCTCTTTAAGCGGCCTGGGCTTCGCCGGCGATCGCGTCGGCGGCGCGGGCGGCCTTCAGCACCTTCGCCCACCAGGCGACGTCGTTGACCAGCGCGGCGGCGGCCTGGTTCAGATGCTCGATGTCCTCGAGCTTCTTCTCGCCCTGGCGCACCGCAAGGAAATCGCCCCAGGCGATATGGACGGCCGACTTGACCGGCGCCATCTGCAGCTCGACGGCGATCAGGCGGAGCTGTTCGACCGCGCGCGCACCGCCGACCGAGCCATAGCCGACAAAACCGGCCGGCTTCTTGTTCCATTCATTGGCAGCGTAATCGATGGCGTTCTTCAACACACCGGTCGGAGCGTGATTGTATTCGGCGGCGGTGAAGATGAAGCCGTCGAACTCGGCGACCTTCTTCTGCCAGCGCTGCGCCACTTCGTTCTGCGACGGCGCCCAGGCGGAGGAAGCGACCTCGTCGAAGAAAGGCAGCGGCCAGTCGCGCAGATCGACGATCTCGACGTCGATATCGGCGTGCGACTTGGCGATCTTGGCGATCCATTGCGTCGGCACGTCGGCGAAGCGGGCGGCGCGCGTCGAACCGACGACAATGGCGATTTTGGGTTTGGACATAAGGGGCTCTCCTTGCGGGAATTTTTGGTATCGTTTGGATACCGGCGCTATATGTGATACTGACAAATCGGCGCGCAAGGAGGCACGTTTTTGTTACTGAGGCACCCGCACATCACCGAGGACTGCCGCGCCGTGTCGGAGATCCTGCAACGGGTCGGCGACAAATGGACCGTGCTCGTGGTCGGCAAGCTGGGCGACGGGGCGATGCGCTTCAACGAGTTGCGCGCCGCCGTCGGCGGCATTTCGCAAAAGATGCTGACCACCACCTTGCGCGGTCTGGAACGCGACGGGTTCGTGACGCGAAAAGTGTTTCCGACCATTCCGCCACGTGTCGATTACGAGCTGACCCCGCTCGGCCACGAGCTGCTCGTGCCGGTCGGCGCGCTCGGCGAATGGGCGCGCAAGAACACCAATCGGGTCCGCGAAGCGCGCGCGAAATTCGACAGCCAGCAGGCTTGAAACCCTTGTAGTTCAATGGTTTCTGAACCATTGGATGAACCGTGCGGCTCGGCGCCGGCCCTGTCTCGCGTTTCGCTTCGATCAAATCCGCTGCGGTCTCGCCGCTAGCCTCGCTGGCGTCTCCGCGCAACCGCCTCGACAAGAAGGGCTGTCTTTAGCCGGCCACGCATCAGGCGTTAGGATTGGTGCTGCCGCAACACGCCGTCGAGCAGCTTTCCGATTGCGCGGCCCTCTTGCCGGCCACGGTGCGATCCCGCATGCAGGCGACGCGTGGAAGGTCTTTCCTGACCTCCATATAGGCCGTTACGCCGAGCAGGCAGACCAGGGCAATAAGGGCTGCCACGAGCCAGCCGTTCAGCATATGTTGACGCATTGTTGTCCCCTCGCCACCTCAAAGTGGGGCGCGAAGGCAACCATTGGATGTCGCGAAGCGCATCTCCCACGCGGGCGTTGTTACAAAACGGCAAGCCTGGGGAGAATCGGGTATCCCGTCAGATCTCGGCCGGAACCGGCTTTGGCTTGCCTTCGCCGTCGAGCGCGACCATGACGAAATCGGCATGGGTGACCTTTTCCATCAGGTCGGAAAGGTAGCGCTGCGCCCAGGCCTCGACCTTGAGCACCATCGAGGTGCGGCCGACGCGCTCGACATGGGTGTAGATGCAAAGCGTGTCGCCGATCTTCATCGGCTTGGCGAAGGACATCTCCTTGACCGCGGCGGTGACCACGCGCCCCTTGGCGCGCTCGGCGGCGCGGATGCCGCAGGCAAGGTCCATCTGCGCCATAACCCAGCCGCCGAAGATGTCGCCGGCCGCATTGGCGTCGGAGGGCATGGCAAGCGTCCTCAAAGTGAGATCGCCGAGAGGTTTTCCGTCCGCGTAATGCACCATGGCGAAATCCTTGGAGGTCGGTTGCTGTTGCGTAGCAATGCGACCGCCATGTCGCAAGCTTTGGTGAAAGCGAAATGCACGCCGCTTCGCCGGTCGCTTTTTTCACAAGCCATGCCGGAAGCCACGGCGACGCCGCGAGCCGGCAATGTCTAGGGTAAGCCCGACATTGCGGAGCCGCCCACACCATCATGCAGACTTATGATTTCATCGTCGTCGGCTCCGGTTCGGCCGGTTCGGTCGTTGCCGACAGGCTGTCGGCGTCGGGCCGCTTCTCGGTGCTGGTGCTGGAGGCCGGCGGAACCGATCAGCGGTTCTACGTCCAGATGCCGCTCGGCTACGGCAAGACCTTCTTCGATCCGGCCGTCAACTGGAACTACAAGGCCGAGCCGGATCCCGGTCTCGCCGGCAATGCCGACCACTGGCCGCGCGGCAAGCTGCTCGGCGGCTCGAGCTCCATCAACGCCATGGTCTTCATCCGCGGCGCGCGCGAGGATTTCGACGCCTGGGCCGCCGCCGGCAATCCCGGCTGGGGCTATGACGACCTCCTGCCCTCCTTCAAGGCGATGGAAGACAATGCGGCCGGCGCCGACCGGTGGCGTGGTGTCGGCGGCCCGCTGCGCGTCACCGACTGCACGAACGCGGTGCATCCGCTGACCAAGCGCTATCTTGCCGCTGCCCAACAGGCCGGACTGCCATTCAATCCGGACTTCAACGGCGCCTCCCAGGAAGGCGTCGGCGTCTACCAGATCACGACGAAGAACGGCCGCCGCATGTCGGCTGCCCGAGCTTTCCTGCGGCCCGCGATGAAGCGCGGCAACGTCCGCGTCGAGACAAAGGCGCTGGCGACGAAAATCCTGTTCGAGGGCAAGCGCGCCGTCGGCGTCGAATACGAGCAGAACGGCGAAACGAAAACTGTCCGCGCCGGCCGCGAGGTGATCCTCTGCGGTGGCTCGATCAACTCGCCACAGCTGCTGCAGCTTTCCGGCATCGGCCCGTCGGCGCTGCTCGGCAATCTCGACATCCCGATCATTCACGCCAACGACAATATCGGCGCCAACCTGCAGGACCATGTCGGCATCAACTATACTTTCAAGGGCAAGGTCCCGACGCTCAACCAGATCCTGCGCCCATGGTGGGGCAAGCTGCTGGTCGGCATGCAATACATACTGACACGCTCAGGCCCGCTGTCGCTGTCGATGAACAATGCCGGCGGCTTCTTCCGCACCGACCCGTCGATGGCGCGGCCGAACATGCAGCTCTATTTCCAGGCCTTCTCGACCGTCATCCCGAAGAGCGGCGAGCGTCCGATCCTGACGCCTGACCCATGGCCGGGCTTCTCGATCGGCCTGTCCAACTGCCGGCCGTCGAGCCGCGGCGAGATCATGATCCGTTCGAACAACCCGCGCGACTATCCCAAGATCACAGCCAACGCCTACTCGACCAACGCCGATGTTGACGAAATGCTGGCGGCGGTGAAGTTCGTGCGCAAGATCGCCGCGATGCCGGCGATGGCCGAGATCATCGAGGAAGAGGTTCTGCCTGGCCCCTCGATAAAGTCGGACGCCGACTTGATCCAGGATTTCAGGAAACGCTCGGGCACCGTCTATCATCCCGTCTCGACCTGCCGCATGGGGCCGGACGCATCGCGCGCCGTGGTCGATCCCCGGCTGAAAGTGCACGGGCTGGACGCCTTGCGGGTCATCGACGCTTCGATTTTCCCCGACAACGTCACGGGCAACACCAATGCCGCCTCGATCCTGACCGGATGGAAAGGCGCCGACCTGATTCTGGAGGACCACAAATGAAAATCACCGACGTGAAGACCTGGGTTGTCGGCAACCCGCCGCCCGGCATCGGCGGCAAGTATTTCATCTTCGTCAAGCTCACCACCGACGGCGGCGTGGCCGGCTATGGCGAAGCCTACAACGCCACCTTCTCCGCGCATGTCACCGCCAGGATGATCGAGGACATGGCCGAACGCTATCTCGTCGGCCGCGATCCGCACGACATCGAGAATTTCTTCCGCCGCGCCTATTCCTCCGGCTTCACCCAGCGGCCGGACGTCTCCGGCATGGGCTGCTTCTCGGCGCTCGAAATGGCCTGCTGGGACATCGTCGGCAAGGAAGCTGGCAAGCCGGTCTACAAGCTGCTCGGCGGCCAGGTGCATGAGACGCTGCGCTCCTACACCTATCTCTATCCGCACACCGGCAGCGTCCATTCGGAAGATGCGCGCGGCAAGAACGTCTACAACGACCCCGACATGGCCGCCGCCTGCGCGCTCGAATATGTCGAGCAGGGCTTCAACGCCGTGAAGCTCGATCCGGCTGGCCCCTACACCGCCTATGACGGCCACCAGCCGCGCCTGATCGACATCGACCTTTCGGCGCGCATGATCAAGGCGATCCGCGAGGCGGTCGGCACCAGGGCCGACATCCTGTTCGGCACGCATGGCCAGTTCACCGCATCCGGCGCGCTGCGCATGGCGCGCGCCATCGAGCCCTACGATCCGCTGTGGTTCGAGGAGCCGGTGCCGCCGGACATGCCGGAGGTGATGGCGCAGGTCGCCCGCGGCACGTCGATCCCGGTCGCCACCGGCGAAAGGCTGACGACGAAGTTCGAATTCGCCCGTGTCATCGAGAATCGCGCCGCGACCATCCTGCAGCCGGATCTCGGCCGCTCCGGCGGCATCCTCGAAACCAAGAAGATCGCCGCCATGGCCGAGGCCTATCACATCCAGATCGCGCCGCACTGCTATTGCGGGCCGATCGTCGGCGCGGCCAACATCCAGCTTGCGGCGACGCTACCGAATTTCCTCATCCTCGAATCGCTGAAGCAGTGGGACGGTTTCCACGAAAAACTGCTCAAGAAGAAGATCGAATGGCAGGACGGCAACGTCATCCCCTCGAAAGAGCCGGGCCTCGGCGTCGAGCTCAACGAGGAAGTCTGCGACGCGCATCCCTATAACGGCAAGGACCTGCATCTGCAGATGATGCAGACCCCGTTGATGCCGTGACCCTCGCCTACGCCTTCATCGGGCTTGGCCATCTCGGCGGCAACCTTGCCGCCAGCCTGCTGCGCAACGGCTTTGCCGTCACCGTCGTCGACCGCGACCCGGCGGCGGTCGAGCGCCTGGTCGCGTTTGGCGCCACGGCGGCGGCGAGCCCGGCGGAAGCCGCTGCCCGCGCCGGCAACGCGATCACCTGCCTGCCTTCGCCGAAGGTCAGCGAAGCGGTGCTCGCCGGCCCGGACGGATTGCTTCAAGGCCTGCCCGCGGGCGGCACCTGGATCGAGATGTCGACCAATGGCCGCGACGAGATCCTGCGGCTGGCGGCCCTCGCCTCGGCCAAGGGTATCGAGACGCTCGAATGCCCGGTGACAGGCGGCGTGCATCTGGCGGCGGCGGGCAGAATCACCGCGCTCGTCGGCGGCGATGCCGCACTCTACGAACGCCATCGCCCGGCCATCGAGGCGATGTGCGCGAAGTCGTTCCTGATGGGACCAGTCGGCTCGGCTGCGGTGATCAAGGTCATCACCAACATGCTGGCCTTCATCCATCTCGTCGCCGCCGGCGAGGCGCTGATGCTGGCCAGAAAGGGCGGGCTCGACCTCGCCCAGGCCTACCACGCCATCGTCGCCTCATCCGGCAACAGCTTCGTCCACGAGACCGAAAGCCAGCTCGTGCTCAACGGCTCCTACGACATCGGCTTCACCATGGACCTGGCGCTGAAGGACCTCGGCTTCGCGCTCGCCATGGGCAGGGATTTCGGCGCGCCGCTCGACCTCGCATCGCACGTCAACGCGATCTTCGAGGAGGGCAAGCGCGCCTATGGCGGCGATGCCTGGTCGACGCAAATCGTCAAGCTGGTCGAGGATGCGGTCGGGACGGAGCTGCGCGCGCCGGGCTTCCCGGCCAAGCTCGAACTGTAATCCGGCAAAAATTTAGCCAGCTATTTCAACCATCTGGCCGTGCCAGCGGAATCAAACTCTCAGCCAGTTGATTCAACCTCGCAGCGTCAGCGCGCCGGGCAGGATCTCGAAGGTCGCCGGAATCCGGCCGGGGGACTCGCCGTCTATGTCGACCAGCGCGCCGTTCTTCTCGACATCGCCGAGCGGCTCGACCAGCACCTTGCGGCCACGCAGGATGGTGATTGCCGGATGGTTGCGATGGCGGCCGCCATAGAGCAGGCGAAGGTCGCGGATCAAGCCGAGTTTGCCGGCGGCCCGCAGGATAACGATGTCGAACTGGCCGTCGGCGAGCTCGGCGTCCGGCGCGATCATCATGCCGCCGCCGAAGAATTTGCCGTTGGCCACCGCCACCAGCGCCATGCGCGCCTCGACCGGCTCGCCGTCGTCGATGGTGATCCGGACGTCCTGGAAGCGGTAGCGGACGAACTCCAGCACCGTGCGCCAGAAGAACAGCGCCTTGGCTGACACACTGCCCTTGCGCTTGTCGGCATTGACGGCGCGATCCGTCGCGCCGGACAGGCCGAGGCTGGCGATATTGATGAAGTGGCGGCTGGCCAGCGCGCCGTGGTCGTCGATGTAGCAGATGCGGCCGGCGTCGATCTTGCGGCCCTCGGCATCGGCGATTTGCTTGACCGAGGCGCCTATGCCGCGCGGCAGGCCAAGCCCGCGCGCGAAGTCGATGCCCGTGCCACAGGGCAGAAGCCCAAGCGCGCTTTCGCGGCCGCTCTCTTGCCGTGCCTGCAGCAGCCCGTCGGCCACCTCGCTGGCGGTGCCGTCGCCGCCGGCCGCGATCACCAGGTCGCATCCGCCGGCGGCGAGGTCGATCGCCAGCCGCTCGGCGTCGCCGCAGGCTTGCGTCTCGCGCAGGTCGAAATCGCCGAAATTCATCTTGAGCGACGCCGCCGCCTCCGCCCAATGCCGCTTGAGCCTGCCGCCTCCGGCAATCGGATTGAGTACTACCCCGACCTTCAAGCCGACCTCCCCCGAGGCACGCCGCGCAAAATGCGCGGCGGAGTCCGCGCTGGCGCCCAAAGTCTTTTGCCGGCCCAAACTCTTTTGCCGACATTGAAACGCGGACCGGGCGGCGGAGCAAGGCTCGAACACCCAAGGTCGCTAAAAAAGCGGGGCAGGCTGTCTAAGGGGTTCGGCCGGCAGCTTCAGAAGCTTTTGCCATTGGTCCCCGATAATCCCGCTATCCACAGGCACGCCGGCATTCCCCAGACCCCTTATCCGGCGTACATTCAACCCATCTCAGGCGGCCACTGAACGCCCAGCCGAAAGGCAAAAGCGCAAGGCGGATTTCCTGAGGCCCGTACGGCCCAGAACGAGAGCAGGCTTGCCTGTTGGAGGGACGGATGCCGAGACCTACGGGTGCCGCGGAAAGCGTGCCAACGCCGACGGCGGACCGATGCTGCCATGAAGGCCGGTAAAAACCTTCGATGGCACGCTGGGCGAAGCCCGCAAGGGTGGAGATCGGCGTGGTCTGGAACGGGAGCTGCCCTCGGGTGGCGACTGGCAGGACCGTCAAAATCAAGGCTGGCCTGGCGCGACGACTTTACGGGAGTTGCTGCCTTAACCGGTTCCTGATCTGACAGGGAGGCGCTGGGAGAAATCCCAGCGCCAACTGTCTTTTTGGGAATGGCTTTCCAGGCAGTTTGGCGCGATGCCTCACCAGCGGGCGAGTGCTGCCGGCGGAGATCGCCGGCGCCGGTAACCTGTTTTGCGCTTTGTTGCGGAGCCGGGCTGTTCGCCGCGCCAAAATCGGCTAACGTTCAGCGTGACGTGAAGGGGGATGCTTCATGCCGCTGATCCGCAAGCTTGCCGTCGCCGGCATCTTCACCGACCGTGCCGACTTTTGCATGCCGATATACCGCCCCATCGATCCGGGCGCGGCCTGACATGTTCCTGCTGCGCTGGCTGAGACGGCTCATCAAGACAATTCTCTGGCTGGTCGTTATCGTGGTGCTGATCCCAGTCGTCGGACTGGCCTACGGCTTTCTCACCACCCCGGCGTTCGACAAGACCCCATTGCCCGGCATCACCGACGGTGCTCCGCCGGCACAACTCGCCGCGAAGGTCCGGCAAGCCATACCGGATTATCAGTCGCCCGCGCCGTCGGCCTGGCTGGCTTACCTGAAATGGGCGACCGTCCATGCCGCGCACGACTACGCCACCTTTGTCGACAAGGATCAGCCGAGCGGCTTTCCCTATTGGGACTATGTCGGCCATTACTGGCAGGACTATGCAACGATTATCCGTGTGACGTCCGCTCGCGGCATCGACATCCTCGATTACGTCGCGCCAACGCTCATCGGCACCGGCCTGACGATCGACTACGCCATCCAGTGGGCCTACGAGAACACGGTCGGCCGCATCACCGAGGCAACCGCCGGCAAGCGCGTCGCGGCAGATATCTATCAGGCGAAGGCAGCCGGCGACCATGCCGTCTTTCTCGACACCAGACCCTGGTCCAATTTTCCTTATGCCGAAGAGCGCGCCGGCCTGTTTGCGGTCGAGCCCGCCGCCGGCGACGACTCCATCCGCACCAGCGAACGCAAGCTCGCCTTCGGCCTGGCCGACACGGTCAAGCAATGGTGCGCCGATCTCGGCAAATCGGCGTTGGCCGCCGCCGGCTATCCGAGCCCGCCCGACCTCCATGTCTGGGCCAAGGGCCCGGTCGGCGAGGCGGCGCGCAACGAGCCGGATACGCTTCTCGAGCGCGATCTCGGCGGCGCCGGCACCATCTTCGTCACCAGCCGCTCGCAAGCCTTTACCGGGATGGTCCCGCGCCTGATCGACAAGGGAATCTCCTTCGTCGAGATCGGCGGCAAGGACGAGATCATGATCACGGCGACCTCGGGCGCGGAAATCACCGCCCCCGACGGCTCGCGCATCCTGTTCAGCCAGCCGATCCCTGTATCGCCCGACACGCGCCGCACGGCGCTGACCGTCGCCGTGCGCAAGCTGCATTTGGTCCTGCCCGCTCTGGCCAAGGCCGGTGCCGAATTGGAACATGTCTACGCCGACGACTGAGGCATTTCGGCCACAGTCGCCGACTGAGCAACCTTCGGAAACGCCCCGTCATCCACATTTCACAATGGCGGCCAAATCCCGCCTTGTTCGGCGCGGATTGATGCAAGCGGTTGGGGAGGCAATTTCGAAGGGACAAGACCGTGATCAAGACCGCCCTTGTCGCCATGACCATCGTCGGCTGCGACTGCGATGCCAAGCTGTGCGAATATATCGGCGAGACGCCGGCCAAATGGACGACGATCGCCGACTGCGAGGCGGCGATGAAGAGCCAGATGCTGCACCAGCGCAATTTCAACTATCCGCTGGTTTCAGGCATCTGCCGCGTCAAGGGCTCGGCCTCTTCCTCCGAGCTTGCCGCGAAAGCCTCCAGGCCGGATCTGAAGCCCAGGAACCGCGTCGTCGAAACCATCGCCCCGCTGCCGCCCGAGCTCGACCATCGCCCGAGCGCCCCGGTCGGCGCAACGGTGACCGCCAGCGAAACGGAATCGGCAAAGCCCGTCGCCTTCGATAGGTCGGTCGATGGCGGCCGCGCCGTGCTTTACCGCACTAAGGCCGGCTATGCCGTGGTCAAGACCGATCTCAGCCGCGCCGCTGGCGCAACGGTGGACGCGGCGAAGCGCTCGGCGAACTGGCTGGCCGGCCTGACGGGTCTGTAAGCCAGTCCAAGGCGTGTGGAGATTCAGGGCGGGCCGGCCTCACCTGAAGATCGGACACCTTACAGCTTGATCTTCAAGGTCTCCCAGAACTTGTCGATCAGCGGTTGTTCGGTCGCATTGTCCTGATCGCCGATGCGCGTGATGAAGAGCAGTCCCCGATCGGCGGTGCCGAAGCCGACGATCTCGAAATCCGCACTGTCTGTGCGCGTCTTGACGGTGGCCCTGAGGCCCGTCAACTCCTTGCCGTCGGCAAGCTTGCGGCTCGTCGGCTGCTGCGTCAGCTGCCCACCCGCCTGGACCGTTTCCTTGGTCATCTCCTGCAGCATCAGCTGGTTGAGGGAAACCGGATTCATCCTGTCGTATTTCTGCACCACGACGAGGGTGCCGAGCGCCGAAGCCATGAGATACTGGGCGATGCCGTCGCCGAGATCGGTCTTGGTGACCGAATTGCTGCTCGAATGGACGAAGGAGAATGCGCCGCCGGAGAAGGTCGCGAAATCATTGTGATCGATCCGCACCTTGCTGGTCCTGTCGCCGGGCAAGGTCACGTCGACATCCTCGCCCGGATCGATGTCGATCGTCACGCCGTCGATGGTCAGCTTGAACGCCTTCGGGTCATCGGCACGGGCAGGCCCGGCGCAAAGCACGATCGCCACGAACGCCGCTGCCGCAAATCTCGGTCGCATATCCTGCCCTTTCCGCGCAGTTCCATTCAGCGTATTCGATTTCTTCGGCAGCCGGGTCTTCCTGCTTATCATACCCAGCTGACGATCAGCGTGGGCCACTTAGCAAAACCACGGATGATTGTCGCAATGGCAGGCGTCCGCCGATGGCTTCAATAGCTTGGCGGCGAACCGCAGTTCGATTGATAATGCCGACATATTACAGGAAGATAGTGGCCTTGACTGGGGTTGGGGGGTGTCATGACAATTGCCGTTCGTATCGCGCTATGCCTGCTGCTGGCGCTCGTTCCTTTGCATGCCTGGGCGGAAGGCGACGACAAGGCCATGATGATCGCCTCCGACGACGCCGAGATGGCGGCGGCGATCGCAAGGGCGCGATCCAGCCTGGATGAATTCCTGAACCTGTCCGACGCTCCGCCGCCGGGAACCGACAGGTTCAAGCTGAAGGTGATGATCGTCGACGGCAATGCGACGGAGCATTTCTGGGTCATTCCCTTCAAGCGGACGGCCAACGGCTTCGTCGGGATATTGGCGAACGAGCCGGAAATCGTCCGCAATGTCGTCCTTGGCCAGAACATCGAATTCACCAGGGACGACATCTCCGACTGGGGCTACACCAGGAACGGCCGCCAGGTCGGCAGCTTCACCGTCTGCGTGATGCTCAAGAAAATGTCGAAGGAAGAGGCTGAGTACATGCGCGCCCAATACGGCTTTGATTGCTGAACCCTATCCGGCCACTTCGTCCTTCGCGCCGATCTTGCGCACCAGCGCCGCCGTCGCCAGCATCGCGCCGAGATCGGTGATCATCGGCGCGACATGAATGTTGTAGTCGATCGGTTGCGAGATATCCGGCAACTCGAAGAAGTTCTTCGACCGCGGCATCAACAGAAAGCCGTCGCTGCCGCCGAGCGCCACCCGCGCCTGGTCGTAGGGCCATGTCTCGCGCAGCCAGGTCAGCGCCCGCGCCATCCGGCCGGTCACCAGCGGCCGCGCCGCCTCGACATTGTCGGTGCGGAATTCATAGGCGGCGTCGAGGTCTTCGACGCCGGAGGACAGCTCCTGCATCTTGCTGGCGAACATGCCGCGGAAGAAATGCGCCACCTTGCCGGCCTTGCGCGCGGCAACCAGCGTGCCCGGGAACGGCTCGATGGTCTCGAAGGCGACGATGACGCCCTTGAAGGCGATCGTCTCGCTTTTGCCGGAGCCTTCCCAGAGCTTGGCCTCGTAGAGCTCGAAGGGAAAATCCTCATAGCGCCCGGAAATGACGTCGTCGAAGCTCTGGCGGTTGAAAGCGCCGACGGTTTCGCGCGGCATCCTGTCGAAGGAGTTCGGCCGCGTTCCGTGCTGGTAGCGCACGTCGCGCACGAAGCCGAAGATCATCGGCAGCAGCGTGTCGCGGAAGGATTGCTGCAGCCGGGTCGCCGGCCGCAGCGCCTGGAAATAGAGCACCACCGCCGCGGCCATGCCGCCAAGATAGAGAAAGACATGCGGCGTGGAGAGCCACTGTTCGTGAGGATCGGCGGCGGCGTTGAACAGCCAGGCAATGAGCGCGATGAAGACGACGGCCAGGCCGACGAACACGGGCACCCGCCAGCGGACCTGTTTTTGGGCTGACGCCCGTTTCGCCTCATAGTCCTCGATGCCGCGCCTGATGCCTGCGATCGCCGCTTCGCTCGGCATGAAATCCACTGCTTCCATGGCCACCCCCGGCCGCCGCTGAGATGCGGCCATGATAGCGGCTTTTGCGCGAAAGTCGCCTGCGCTCGCGGCGACCGGCGGCCAGAGCAATTCCAGGAAAAGTGTGAAACGGTTTTCCGTCCGGAATTGCGTCAAAACAAATAGCTAGGGCAGTTCGTCGTTTCCGTGAAACGAAGAACTGCCCTAGTTCCGCAAGGCTGGGAAAATCGTCGCCAGCCGGTCCGTTACCCGCGACTTGGGCGCCCCGTCGAGCGCCTCCACCGGCACCAGCCGCTCATGGCTGCCTGCCCGCAGCCGCATGAAGAAGTGCATCTTGTAGGCGGCGATGGCGCCGCGCGTGGCCGGATCGGCGCTGACATCGACAACGAATATCGAGCCGACGCGTGCCGGCCATGGCAGTCTGGCAAAGGCGGTGCCGAGAAAATCGCCGAGCCCATAGGCGACGAAGCTGTCGCCGATGCGCTCGATGGGCTGCAAAACATGCGCGTGATGCCCGGCGATCAGCTGGGCGCCGCGATCCGCCAGTCGCCTCGCCAACGCCCGCGTCGCCGGCCGTGGAAAATGCCGGAACTCCCAGTCCCAGTGCGGCACCGCGCAAAGCAAGTCGATGCCGGAAGCGTTGCGCGGCCATTCGGCGGGATCGCTGCGCATCGAGATGCGTTCCTCGAACGGCGCGGCATCCGTGTTGCGCCACAGCGTGAAGGCCGCAAAGCCGATCGTCAGCGATCCGGCCGCATGACGCTGGACCGGTCCGCCCGCAACCGTGCCGATGGTCCGGATCCCGAGCCGGTTCAGCGCCGCGAGCGTTTCCTCGAAACCGGCAATCCCCTGGTCGAGCACATGATTGTTAGCCAGGGACAGCACGAGCCTGTCGCGCGCGATGCCGGCGGTTGCAAGCGCATCGGCCAGGAAGCGCTCGCGCATCGCATGATGCGTGCCGAGCCACGTGCCGATCGCGGCACGTGGGCGTTCGACGATCGGGCTTTCGCAATTGCCGACCACGAGGTCGGCAGATGAAAGCAGCGCGGCGATCGCCGGATCGCATTCCGGCGCATCGCGATTGGCGACTGCCGAAATGTCGCCGACGAACGCCAGCCGCACCTTCCGCGTTGGCTGCGGATCGATCAGCGTCGCCGCCGGCGCCGCGAAACCGTCCCGGTCGCCGGCAAGCGACGGTCGCAGCAGGCGCGGCAGCCACGACAGTTTGTAGGAAAGCGGATAATTCGACACGGGCAGGTCCAGTTTCGCCCTGTGTAGACTGTCTGACAGGCCGGTTGAAGCCGGGCGCCATTGCGAAAACGGACCCGCTGATCTGGAGGACCGGAGAACGCCTCGAGCCAAATACGTGTATGCTCGCGGCATGAGTGGAGGGCAATGACGATGCGTAGAGCGACCCTTGCAGCAGCCTTGTTTGCATTCCTGCCGGCATCCTTCGCGTGGGCGGAGATTCCGGACGCGGCCAAGTCCATGTTTGAGGCGAAGAGCGTTGCCGACCGCAACGCGGCGCTGTCGACGCTGGAGGCGACAGCGGCCAGGGACCCGGCAGCGGCCTATGCCGCGGGCGCCGGCGAATTCTTCACCGCCTTGGAACTCCTCGCCACCGGCCTGCATCGGCATGGGTTCGAGAGCCCGAAATCCTTCATGCTCCCGCTGATGCAATTGCCCGTGCCGGACAATCCCAACCCGCAACCGCTGACCTATGAAGAATTCCGCGCCATCCTTGTCGCCTTCCGTGACCGGCTGGAAAAATCCGCTGCAACGCTGGGCTCGGTGCCGGCCGATGCCGATATCGGCATGGTCGTCGACCTCACCCGCGTCGGCATCGACCTCAACGAGGATGGCAAGCTCGCTCCCGACGAAAGCATTGCCGCCATCATGGCCTCGCTCGCCCATGGCAGCATCGACACCAGCGATGCAGCACCCTCGTTGACCTTCCGCTTCGACCGCGCCGACGGCTTCTGGCTGCAAGGCTATGCCGAGTTCCTGATGGCGCAGGCCGATTTCTGGCTGGCGCATGACTTCAAGGGCATGTTCGACGGCTCCTTCCACATGCTGTTCCCCCGCGCGAAACTGCCGCTGCAGGATACGCTTGTGCCACTGGACGGCGGCATGAGCGGCAACATGTTCGCCTCGGAATGGCGCTTCGCCGACTTCGTCTCGCTGGTGCACCTCGTCAACTGGCCGGTGGTCGAGCCGGAGCGCCGGCGGGCCGCGCGCCGCCACTTGCTGGAGATGATCCGGCTGTCGCGCGAGGACTGGAAAGCGATCCTGGCCGAGACCGACAATGACCGCGAATGGCTGCCTGGACCGCAGCAGAAAGGCGTCAATCCGCTGACCGGCCTCGAGGTCGGCGAGCAGCAGGTGACCGCCTGGCTCGCCGCGCTGACCATGGCCGAGGATCTTCTGGAAGGCCGCGTGCTGCTGCCGCATTTCCGCGTCACCGGCAGGGGCATCAACATGAAGCGCTTCTTCGACGAGCCGAAACCTTTCGACCTCGTGCTCTCGATCACCGGCCCCGGCATCGCGCCTTATCTCGAAAGCGGCAGGATCCTCGCCGGTGACGATTTCGACCAGATCCAGCGCGAATTCGGCGGCGCCGGTTTCCTGACTTTCGCGCTGTGGTTCAACTGAGGACCTATCCCACAGGCTAAAGAATAGCCCCCTGGTAAAGCACCGCCTGTGCCTCTTGCGGCGCGAAGCGACGGGCCAGCGTGCGGAACGCGCTGTGGACGCCGTCACGGTCGAGGTTGCAGCTTCTGAGGTGGCGGACCGCCAATGTCGGATCGAATTCGGTGCGCCCGTGCAGGACCCGCTGATTGTCGAAGACCAGCACCTCGCCGGGCTGCAGCTGGTGCCGGAACTGGTTCGCCGGATCGCAGATCAGCCGCGTCAGCTCGGCAAGCGCCTCGATCAGCCCATCGATCTCGTCGACGGCGCCGGCCTGCGGCGCCAGGCAGCGATCGTTGAAGCGCATGCCGGTGACGGCGCCGGTCGCGTCTAGGCTGATGACATGCGCCTCGGCGCTGAAGAACACGTCGCCGGCGTGCTCGCGATGGAATGTCACGCCATGCCGGGTCAGCAGGTCGAACAAATGAGGCGTGTTCGTGCGCATCTGTTCGGCGACCTGAAAACCGTCGACCATCAGCGATGTGCCGCCGCTGCCGGCGCCGGTCCTGATGGCATGGAAAAAGATGAAGCCCGGCGGCGAATAGCGGAACGGCTCGTCCGTGTGCGGGATCTGCGCCCGCGCCGTCTCTCCGGCCACCCGCGCGTCAGGTCGTGAGATGAGATCGAAGACCTTGCCGTAGCTGGTCTCGCGCACCGGACCGTAGCGGCCGGCGACACGCAGCGTCGCCTCGGGCTCGGCCGGAACGCCGGTCAGCATGGCGACGCCGTGGTCGCGCAAGGCGCGCAGCGAGTGGAAAAGCGCCTCGTCGTCCTCGACCACGGCATCGAAGGCGAAGCGACCGAGCCGCCTCGAGAGATCGCTGTTCCACAGTTTCGGATGGAAGCGTGGCGCGCCGAAATCGCCGACCCGTCCGGCATAGACAGCCAGAAAGCCCGCCGCGAAACGGGAGGCATGGCCGTCCTGCCAGACCACATCCATTGTCCCGTCGGACGAGATTTCGACCGACGTCGCCCGGATATCGGCGGGAACGTCGGCGGGCGTCAGCCAGCGCTTTCCGGAAGCGGTGTCGCCGCATATCTCGCATTCGCAGGCAAGCCGCAGCCAGCGCATCGACAGCCTGCCGGCGCTGCCGTCGTCGAATTCGACCGCGATGCGTGCTCCCTCGTTGCGCATCGATCGGAGCGAGCAGGGCGGCGCAAAAGCCTGATTAACGGGAATGGACTGCGTTTGCATATCGAGCATGACTTGGCATCCTAAGTTGAGCTGGCTTCAACGCTAGGTCGGCGGTAGCCCACATAGCAAACGAGTTTGTTTTCGTAAGTTTTGAGGTAAGCTCAATCCATGATGTTTCTTCGCCACCTCCCTTTGTCGGCTTTGCGGGCGCTCGCCGCCGCCGCGCGCACCGGCAGTCTCACGCGCGCCGCCGACGAGCTCGGTGTCACGCCGGGCGCCGTCGGCCATCAGTTGCGGCAGTTGGAGGATCGGCTTGGCGTCAAGCTGGTCAGGCGCGAGGGCAACGGCATCGCGCTCACGCGCATCGCCGAAGCGGCGCTGCCCGACATCGACCGCGGCTTCGACGCGCTGGCGTCCGGGCTGCGGCGGCTGCGTTTCGAGCGCCGCGCCGATACGTTCACCGTCGCGGCCGATCCGTCCTTCGCCTCGCTTTGGCTGGCGCCGCGCCTTGGCAATGTCCGCGCGGCTCTCGGCAGGCTGGATGTGCGCGTCGTCGTGTCGATCGCGTTGGATTCGATGCTGGAGGAAGGCATCGACCTCGCCATCAGCTACCGCAACAGCTCGGCGAAGCACCTCGCTTCGGCCGAGCTCTTCACCGAAAGGGTAGTCCCGGCCTGCGCCCCGGCGTTGATCGGGAACCGCTCCGACCGGGACGGCGCCGGGATGCTCGACCGCCTGCCTCTGCTGCATATCGATCAGACCATGGGCGACGACGTCTATCCCACATGGGAGAACTGGTTCACCGCCGCCGGCCGACAGCGCAAGAACATCGACCACGGACCGCGGTTCCCCTTGACCGTACTGGCCGCGCAGGCCGCGATCTCCGGGATGGGCGCGCTGCTCGCCAGCGAACTGGTACTGAGACAGCATTTCCGCTCCGGGCAGCTCGTCGAGATTGCCAGCGAGATTCCGGCATTGACCATCAGGCGCCGTCTGGTCTGGCCGGTGGATGGACCCAAGGCCCGCCGCGCCGCCGCCATCGCCGCGGCACTTGCCTCGACCGCGACAGCGGACGCCAGCGATCCCCAGCTCGCTACGTCATGACGCCTCTCCTGACAGCCTGCTGTCAGCAGCGTCCGCGCGCGGCCGGCGCCGTTTCACTCGGCTCTTTCCATTTTGGCCGAGTCCACCCATATTCCGGTCATGGCCAGACATCCTGACAAGAAGACGCCTTCGCCGGCGCAAGATGACGCGCCGAAGCGGCGCAGTCCGCTGACGGAATTCCTCGATGCCGCCGAGCCGCTGAAGCCCGGTGGTTTTGACGAGGCGCCGCAGGCCGACTTTTCCGGCGCGCCGCTGACCGGCTCGATCTCCGATTGGGCCGGGCAGATTGAGCGCGAGGCGGAAAAGCAGCCGAAGGCGAAGGTCCCGAAGAAGATCCCCGAGCGCTCGTCGGCGCCCGGCCGCACGGCGCGCGGCACCTCGATGGGGGGCGCTGCGTCGGCGCGCGAGCGCACCGCGGCCGGCCTCAATCCGATCGCCGGCCTCGACGTCTCGCTGGAAGAAGCCGAGACGATGACGTCCAGCGGCGTAACCGCCACGGTGGCAGCACTGTCGGCACTGATCGAATCCGGCAATCCCCTGCACAAGGACGGCGTGCTTTGGACGCCGCACCGTCCCGAGCGCCCGGAAAAGTCCGAAGGCGGCATCGCCATCAAGATGGTGTCGGATTTCGAGCCGGCCGGCGACCAGCCGACCGCGATCAAGGATCTCGTCGAAGGCGTCGGCAGCAACGACCGCACCCAGGTGCTTCTCGGGGTCACCGGCTCGGGCAAGACCTTCACCATGGCCAAGGTGATCGAGGAAACGCAGCGTCCTGCCCTGATCCTGGCGCCCAACAAGACGCTGGCCGCGCAGCTCTATGCCGAGTTCAAGAAATTCTTCCCCGAAAACGCGGTCGAGTATTTCGTCTCCTACTACGACTATTACCAGCCGGAGGCCTATGTGCCCCGGACCGACACCTTCATCGAAAAGGAATCCTCGATCAACGAGCAGATCGACCGCATGCGCCATTCGGCGACGCGTTCGCTGCTCGAGCGCGACGACGTCATCATCGTCGCCTCGGTGTCCTGCATTTACGGTATCGGCTCGGTCGAGACCTATACGGCGATGACCTTCCAGATGCAGATTGGCGACCGGCTCGACCAGCGCGCCCTGCTCGCCGATCTCGTCGCCCAGCAGTACAAGCGCCAGGACATCAATTTCGTCCGCGGCTCCTTCCGCGTGCGCGGCGACACCATCGAGATCTTCCCGGCCCACCTGGAAGACCGCGCCTGGCGCATCTCGATGTTCGGCGACGAGATCGAGTCCATCACCGAGTTCGACCCGCTGACCGGCCAGAAGACCGGCGAGCTGAAAAGCGTCAAGATCTACGCCAATTCGCACTATGTGACGCCGCGCCCGACCTTGAATCAAGCCATCAAGTCTATCAAGGAAGAGCTCAAGCTTCGCTTGCAAGAGCTTGAAAAGGCTGGCCGCCTGCTGGAGGCGCAGCGGCTGGAGCAGCGCACCCGCTTCGACCTGGAGATGCTTGAGGCGACCGGTTCCTGCGCCGGCATCGAAAACTATTCGCGCTATCTAACCGGACGCCAGCCGGGCGATCCGCCGCCAACCTTGTTCGAATACATTCCCGACAACGCGCTGGTCTTCATCGACGAAAGCCACGTTACCGTGCCGCAGATCGGCGGCATGTATCGCGGCGACTTCCGCCGCAAGGCGACCTTGGCCGAGTACGGTTTCCGCCTGCCTTCCTGCATGGACAACCGGCCGCTTCGCTTCGAGGAATGGGACGCCATGCGCCCGCTGTCGGTGGCGGTTTCGGCGACGCCGGGCAGTTGGGAACTCGACCAGTCCGGCGGCGTCTTCGCCGAGCAGGTCATCCGCCCGACCGGCCTGATCGACCCGCCGGTCGAGGTGCGTCCGGCCAAGAGCCAGGTCGACGACGTCGTCGGCGAGATCCGCGACACGACAAGGGCCGGCTACCGCACGCTGGTCACAGTGCTGACCAAGCGCATGGCCGAGGACCTCACCGAATACCTGCATGAGAACGGCATCCGCGTCCGCTACATGCATTCCGATATCGACACGCTGGAGCGTATCGAGATCCTGCGCGATCTGCGCCTCGGCGCCTTCGACGTGCTGGTCGGCATCAACCTGTTGCGCGAAGGCCTCGACATTCCCGAATGCGGCTTCGTAGCGATTCTCGATGCCGACAAGGAAGGTTTCCTGCGTTCGGAAACCTCACTGATCCAGACCATCGGCCGCGCCGCCCGTAACGTCGATGGCAAGGTCATCCTCTACGCCGACCAGATCACCGGCTCGATGGAGCGGGCGATGGCCGAGACCAACCGCCGCCGCGAGAAGCAGATGGAGTGGAATCTCGCCAACGGCATCACGCCGGAATCGGTCAAGTCGCGCATCGCCGACATCCTCGACTCGGTCTACGAGAAGGACCATGTCCGCGCCGACATCTCGCAGTTCACCGACGATGCCGGGGCGATGATCGGCAACAACCTCAAGACCCATCTCGAGGCGTTGGACAAGCAGATGCGCGATGCCGCCGCCAATCTCGACTTCGAGAAGGCGGCGCGCGTCCGCGACGAGATCAAGCGGCTGCGCGAGATGGAGCTCGCCATCTCCGACGATCCGCTGGCGCGCGAGGTGGAAGGGCAAAGTCCTGCATCGGGCCGCGAAAAGGGCAAGCACAACAAGGGCGTGGCCAAACATCGTACGGTCGAGGAACAGGAGCGGTTCCGCAAGCTCGATGAAGCGCGTGCCGCCGACGAAGCGGCCAAAGCTGCCCGGCCCAACCTGTTCCGCAAGCCGCATCTCGACGAGATGGGCGCCGACGGTGCCGTGCCGGTGAAGAAGCCGCTTTTCGCCAAGCCGTCAATCGACGACATGGGCCCCGGCACCGACATGACGACCCCGGCCGGCGCCGTCTCGCGTTCGCTGTTCAAGAAGCAGAGCGCGCAGGAAGCGCATGGTTCCGATTTCGGCATTCCCGGCGACCGCAGCAAACCGCTGTTCCGCAAGAACTCGCTTGACGAGATGACGGTGCGCCGCACCGAGAAGCCCGTCGAAGGCAAGAAGCCGGCTAAGCCGCAGCCGATCTCCCCCCCTGGGGGCGAAATGTCCGGCAGGACAGAGGGGGGCGCGAAGGAACGCGACGACAAACCCATCGTCCGCCAGCGCGCCGGCATCGGCTCCTACGAGGATCCAGCCGACGAGCGCCGCCAGAAACGCCGGCCGGGCAAGACTGGTCGGCCGGGGCAGTAGCGCCTTTTCCTTCTCCCCGTGTGGGAGAAAGAAAGTGCGGGCCCACTTGCCCTCACCCTCGCCTTTGATGTAGTCGCTTAGCATACTCGAACATCTGGAAAGGAGGGCTGCGTGAACTACTATCACCATCGTCAGCGTGGCCCGATTTGTGCCCTGCGAGCTTGCTTGCAGGGCTGACCAGGACGGTCCGGGTTTTCCCGCTTCGATTTTTGGTCTGCCCTTCGTGGTGTCGCTGAACCTGGCCTGATGGCCCGCCGGCGCACCGTCTAGGTGCATTGAGCCGCTAGAGCATGATCCCGAAAAGTGGGAACCGTTTTTCGGGAAAGATCATGCTCCAACGAAGTGTCGGCAAGACCAGAGATATCGACATGGCCCTGATCAGCCTCAAATCCCTCGGCGTCACCATGAGTGCGCCGCTTTTTTCCAATCTCGACCTCATCATCGGCGCCGGCGACCGGCTCGGCATCGTCGCGGCCAATGGCCGTGGCAAATCCACTTTGCTCAAATGCCTGGCCGGCGAATTCGAAGCCACCACCGGCGACATCACCCGCTCGCGCGGCTTGCGCGTCGGCCATGTCGAGCAAGCCGTCCCCGACGCGCTGCTCGACCGCAGCTTCCATGACGTCGTCGCCAATGCTTTGCCGCCCGAACAGCGCGACAGCGAGCTCTGGCGCGTTGACGTGGTGCTGGATTCGCTCGACGTGTCGGAGGACATGCGCGAGCGGAGAATGCGCGCCCTGAGCGGCGGCTGGCAGCGGCTGGCGCTGATCGCGCGCGTCTGGGTCACCGATCCGGACGTGCTCCTGCTCGACGAGCCAACCAATCATCTCGACCTTGCCAGGATCAGCCAACTCGAGACATGGCTCAACGCGTTGCCCCGCGAGGTGCCGGTGATTATCGCCAGCCACGACCGCGCCTTCCTCGACGCCACCACCAACCGCACACTGTTCCTGCGTCCGGAGGAGTCACCGGTGTTCGCCTTGCCGTATTCGCGCGCCAGGCAGGCCCTCGACGAGGTCGATGCGGCGACGGCGCGGAAGTTCGAGCGCGATATGAAAACCGCCCAGCAGCTGCGCAAGCAGGCCGCCAAGCTGAACAATATCGGCATCAATTCCGGCAGCGACCTTTTGACGGTGAAGACCAGGCAGCTCAAGGAGCGGGCGGAGAAGCTGGAAGATGCGGCGGTGGCGGCTCACCGCGAACGCTCGGCCGGCGCAATCCGGCTCGCCAACCGCGGCACCCACGCCAAGGTGCTGATCACGCTCGAGGACGCGGCGGTCGAAACCCCTGACGGCACGCTGCTGTTCAGGTCCGGCAAGCGCCATATCTGCCAAGACGATCGCATCGTGCTGCTCGGCCGAAACGGCGTCGGCAAGACGCGCTTCATCGCGATGATCCGCGACGCCGTCGCCGAGCCAGGTTCGGTCGCGAACGTCAAGGTGACGCCCTCGACCGCGCTCGGCTACAGCGATCAGGCGTTGTCGGGCATCGATGGCGACGACACGCCGCTGGCGATGCTCTCGCGCCGCTTCGATGTCGGCGAGCAGCGCGCCCGTTCTCTGCTCGCCGGCGCCGGCATCGCCATCGAAATGCAGGAGCGGAAGATCGGACTTCTGTCCGGCGGACAGAGGTCGAGACTGATGATGCTGGCACTGCGGCTCATCCATCCCAATTTCTATCTGCTCGACGAGCCGACCAACCACCTCGACATCGACGGTCAGGAAACGTTGGAGGACGAATTGCTGAAGCATCAGGCGAGCTGCCTGCTTGCCTCGCATGACCGCTCCTTCATCCGCGCCGTCGGCAACCGCTTCTGGCTGATCGACAGGCGGCGGCTGACCGAAGTCGACGACCCGGAAGCGTTCTTCCGCTCCGTCGCCGAAACGCCGAACTGAGAAACGATACATCTGCCGGGCCAGCATTCGAAGCAACGCCGGCCCGGCAGGCTTTGCTGCCGGCCCGGCAATACTTTTCCATCTGCTAAAAAAGGAGCATCTTGAATTGCTCAGCCATGGAGGGAACGGGCCATGCGTGCAGTGGAAATCGTCAGCAATCTCTACAAAGCCTATGCGGACCGCGACATCGAGGGCGCCCTCGCCCATTGCGCCGAGGATGTCGTATTCCGCTGGATTGCCGATCCCCGGCAATCGCGTCATGCCGGCACCGCGCACGGCAAGCAGGAATTCCTCGCCAGGCTCCTGGCGCTCGACGATGACTTCGAATACCGGCACTTCGTCCCGGTCGAGATCATCGACGGCGGCGACAAGGTCGCCGCGCAGGTCGAGATCTACATGACACGCCGCGCCACCGGCGAGGAGTTCATCATGCGCACCGCCAATTTCTGGACGGTGCGCGACGGCGAGATCATCGAGATGGTGGAATATTACGACACCGCGCTGGCGGCGTCGGTGTTCTGAAAAAGATTGAGGCGATCTGTCGGATCGCCTGTTGCCGCCTCGTCCTTGGGATGCCGACACGGTGATGCCGGCATCAACCAGGGAGAACCAATATGTCGGTACTGTCATCCATCGGCCGCCTCGCCAACCGGTATGCCGCGGCGCGTGCCCGTCATCGCAGCGAGCGCATCCTGCTTTCGCTGCCCGCCGAGTTGCGCAAGGACATCGGCTTTCCGGAGATTTTCGAAACGCGGGAAAGCCGCCGTGCCGCCACCTTCTCGGCGAAGGTCATATAAAATGGCATATCCAATGCGATTGTTCTCCGGTCGCCCCGGCTGCCGGGAACCGGCCCTTTAAGAAATTTTCGAGAGGCATGTAGGATCGCCGCCGGTTCGTCCGTCCTTGGGTGGCCAGATCAACCCCGTGAAGAGGAACACGAGAATGAACGACCAGACCCCGCCCCGCGCCAAGGTCCTTGGCGGATTGACCCCCTACCTGCAGGTCGACGGCGCCATCAAGGCCGCCGAATTCTACAAGAAGGCTTTCGGCGCGGAGGAAGTGTTCGCCTATCCGCCGGACGACAGGGGCCGCACCATGCACATCCATCTCTACGTCAACGGCTCGACGCTGATGCTGGGCGATGCCTATCCCGAGCACGGCCATCCGCACCAGGCGGCGCAGGGCTACACGCTGCAGCTCCATCTCGGCGGCGACGATATCGATGCCTGGTGGAAGCGCGCGGTCGATGCCGGCTGCGAAGTCGTCACCCCGCTGCAGGTGATGTTCTGGGGCGACCGCTGGGGCCAGGTGAAAGACCCCTTCGGCGTCGCCTGGGCGATGAACGCGCCGGTGAAGTGATTTCCTGGCGAGCAGCGGCGCCCGCCAATGGCGGGCATGTCGCGCTCACTCGCGCCGGGTCGCCCCCCCGCCGGCCCGGCGCCTGATTTCAGCAAAGAGGAGTCCACCATGTCCTATGTCGATGGCTTCGTGCTCGCCGTGCCGAAGGCAAATCTCGATGCGTACAAGAAAATGGCTGCGAACGCCGGCGCCGTCTGGAAGGAGCATGGCGCGCTCTCCTACGTCGAATGCGTCGGCGACGACGTGCCCTATGGCGAGCTGACATCGTTCCCGCGCGCCGTGCAGGCGAAGGACGAGGAGATCGTCATCTTCGCCTGGGTCGTCTACGAGTCCAGACAGAGCCGCGACGCGGTCATGGCCAAGGTGATGGCCGACGAGCGCCTCAAGATGGACTGGTCTGCCATGCCGTTCGACGGCAAGCGCATGATCTTCGGCGGCTTCCAGCCGTTCGTGGAGCTTTGAAGAACTCGGCCCTTCGCTTCGTCATCCTATGACGAAGCCGAGAGGCTTCGCCCTGCTATGCTAGCTTATCCAGCAGCGGCTTCAGCCGGTCCCCATACCGCTTCCACAGATCGACCGAGCCCTGATACATCGGCTGGCGCACCTGCGCCGCCGATGCGGTACGCACCGGCCGGTCCGTCTCGTGGAACGACAGGACCTTGTCGTCCCAGGGCAGGCCGAGATACGCCATCAGCGCCCGCGTCTGCCCTTCCTGGTCGGCGACGAAATCCTCGTAGCGCACATCGTGCACGACGCCCGGCAGCACCTTGTGCCAATGCGCCATGATGTCGGTGTAGAGGTTGTGGAAATCGGCGAGCTCGCCGAGATCATAGCCGTAGCGATGGCTGTCGCCGCGGAAATGCACCTTGAAGATCGACAGGCACGTCGCCGCCGCGTCGCGCGCGCAATGGACGATCTTGGCCTTCGGCAGCATCATGTGCAGGAAGCCGACCAGAAGGAAGTTGCCCGGCATCTTGTCGGTGACATGGCGGTACCCCGGATAGCGGCTATGCAGCATGTCGAGATAGGCCTGGCCGGCTTCGGCGAACGCCTTGCCGGGCATGTCGGCGATACCGGCCGGGAAGCCGCCCGGCATGTTCATCGGAAACTGCTTGCCGACGGCCGTCTTCAGGATGTTCAACTCGCCGGCGCCAAGGACCTGTGGGTGGCTGGCGATGATCTGCTCGACCAGCGTGGTGCCGGAACGCGGCATGCCGACGACGAAGATCGGCGTGTCGTCGGAAATGCCGCTTGGCTTGTGCTTTTCGAAAAAGGCTGTGTCGAAGGCCGCCTTCATCGCCTCGAATTCGCCGCGCGTGCGCGCGGGATCGTAGTCGATCGCCTTGTGGCGGATGGCATTGCCCTCGGCGAAATAGTCGAAAGCGCGGCCATAGTCCTTGAGGTCGTCATTGACCTTGCCCAGGCCGAAGGAGAGCTGCATGCGCGCCAGGCTGCCCTGCGGCGCCTTGGCGTGCTCGGCCTCCATGCCGGAAAGCTCCTTGTCGCGCTCGGTCTGGCGCTTGACCTGCGTGAGCAGTAGCCAGGCCCTGGCCATGTTCGGGGCGATCGCCAGCGCCTGGCGGGCGAGATCGGTTGCCTCGTCGAGCTTGCCCTTCTCCATCATCGCGACGCCCAGCCCGTAGAGCAGCTCGGCGTCCTTCGGCCGGATCGACAGCGCCTCGCGGAACAGCTTGATCGCCTCGTCCAACCGCCCGGCTTCCTGCAGCGTTTCGGCGAGACCGACACGCGCGCGGACATGGAACGGATTGCGGCCGATCGTGCCGCGATAGATCTCCTCGGCGGCGTCGAACTGCCCGAGTTGCGTCAACGACGAACCGAGATTGTCGCGCGCGGCCAGTTGGTCGGGCCGGATATCGACCGCGCCGCGGAAGAAATCGATCGCGGCGGCGACGCGCCCGAGGTCACGCATGACCGTGCCCATATTGTTGAGGAAGTCGGCATTCTCGGGTTGCAGCGTCACCGACTGCTCGATGAGATCGAGCCCTTCCTCGCTCCTGCCGGTCTGGTGCAGCAGCAATCCGAGGAAATGCAGCGCGGCGGCATGGTTCGGCTGCTGCCCCAGGACCTGCCGGTAGAGCGCCTCGGCCTCCTGGCGGCGCCCCGCCTGATGCAGTTGCAGCGCCTTTTGCACATACGGGTCGAGCGGGCTGGCCGAGCCACCTGGCCTGCCGCCGGCGTTTGCCGCTCTTCTGTGATCTTTGCTAATGGGAAACCTGCCGTATTTGTTGGTCCGCCGGACCTAAGCCATGCGGGCAAGAGATTCAAGACAAAGCGTCAGCGCGCGTCGCGGTGTCCATTTGCGCGGATGGACACCGCGGTTTTCTCAGCACGGCCCGTCGCCGACGATGCGATAGTCCGCCGCGCGGGCCTCGCATGCGTTCGGGAAGGTGCGCACTTGCCCATGTCGCCTGGCGCAGACCGGCGCGTATTCGCGCGTGCAGAATGTCTGCTCCCCGCCGCCACCGCCTCCACCACCACCATCGCGGCAAGGACCGTCGCGCACGATGCGGTAGCCTTCCCTTTCGGCCAGGCAGGCATTGGCGAAGGTCTGGCGGTCGCCGCCGCGCCGCGCGCAGACCGGTTCGTATTGCATGGTGCAGAGCTGCGGATGTGGCCGGGGCGGCCGCGGGCGCGGCCCATCGTCGACGACGACGGTACAGGCTGCCAGCAGCGCGGACAGCATGAAAATGACGACGCCCTGCCGCCAGACCGCAAGAAACCGCATATGTCCCTCCTCCATCCCGACGCGTGATGCCGGCTCGCGATATCCTCGCATCCCGCGCGGTAAACGCAACCATCGTTTGTGGAGCGCACGACCCATGGTCGCTACCCTCATTCTGGCCCATGCTTGGCCCGTCTCTGGCCGATGACCGGTGATGAGGCCGGGTCTATCGAGGCCCCAGCGTTGGACGCGCCGCGGGCCGCCCGCGAGCGTCGTCTTGCAAGCATCACGTTTCCGTGTAATAAAAATCATGTTCGGGCATTTGCGACCCGGAGAGCGGAACGTTTTGGACGACCTTTCCCCGACAAGTGTGAATCTCTGACAACCCCGTTTTTCGGCGGGGGGTTTGACCATGCGCGAATGCATGACCGCCGAAGCAACCACCGGGATTTGCCCGAGGCGCGAGGCAGCGGGCGAACCACAAGACTGACACGGGTGAAGGAGTTTCCCCAATGGCCCAGACCGGTACCGTAAAGTTCTTCAATGCCACCAAAGGCTTCGGCTTCATCACGCCGGATGGTGGCGCCAAGGACGTGTTCGTCCACATTTCCGCGATCGAGGCCTCAGGCCTGCGCACGCTGGTCGACGGTCAGAAGGTCACCTTCGACGTCGAGCCGGACCGCATGGGCAAGGGCCCGAAGGCGGTCAACCTGCGCGCCGCCTGATCCCCGCAACAGCCTTATCCTTGCGGATGCAATGGTGCGGCAGGATCATGAACCGGCTTCTGCACAGGCCTGAAATTGCGAAGGCGCGACCGAGACGGTCGCGCCTTTTTTGCGCGCAAATGCTTGGATCGGCAGGCGAAAACTTTCTCTTGCCGATAGCGCTAAAATAAAGGACAAATTTCCTCTCGGGCAGTTTGCCGGCCCGAGACTTGACTTGATGGGATCAAAGGAGTTTCCCATGCCGCAGACCGGCACCGTCAAATTCTTCAACCATGCCAAGGGCTTCGGCTTCATCACGCCCGATGATGGCGCGAAGGATGTCTTCGTCCATATCTCGGCTGTGCAGGCGTCGGGCCTTCCCGGTCTTGAGGATGGGCAGAAAGTGACATTCGACACCGAGCCGGACAAGCGCGGCAAGGGTCCGAAGGCCGTCAATCTGTCGATCGGCTAAGCCGGCCCACGACGGATCCGACGGAGGCCTTTCAGGCGGGACCGCTCCCGCCCGGAATGGATCGTGCCCAGGCCCGGAAAAGTCGCCCCGGCTTCAAAAAAATCGCCCAGGCTCCAAAAGTCGCCCGGGCTTGAAAATCGGCAAGCCACGAAAAATCGTTTGCGCCGACTTCCGTTCAGCCTCCGTTCAGCCACGGTCTTCTATTAACCTTTGCTAAAGCCGGTCCGTATCCCCCGAAAAAATGCGCGGGCCGGCGCGAAGGAGACCGAAAATGAATAGCTTTCTCAAGACCGCCATTCTGAGCGTTGGCATTGCCGCGACCACCTTGGCCACCTTCTCGGCGGCCAATGCCGACGACTGGCGCTGGCACCATCATCGCAGTCACCGCGGTGACGCCCTTGCTGCCGGCGTTGTCGGCCTCGCGGCGGGCGCCCTGATCGGCAGTGCGCTCAGCAACCCTGGGCCGCGCTACTACGACCCGGCCTATGATGACGGCTATTATGTCGACCGGCCGGTGCGTCGCTACTACGTGCAGCAGCCGCGTGTCGTCTATGCCGACCGCTACGCCGAACCGTGGACCCGCGGCTGGTACGAGTATTGCTCGGATCGCTACCGCAGCTTCAATTCGCGCACCGGCACCTTCACCGGCAATGATGGCGCCCAGCATTTCTGCGTTGCCAATTAAGAAAACCCAGGGTTCCCTGCCCAGGCAAAAGCGCCGCCTCCAGCGGCGCTTTTTCTTTACCTGCGGGTCAGGTCAGAAACGGATTGGTCCGCCGCTCGTCGCCAAAGCGGCTGCCCGGGCCATGGCCGCAGATGAAACCGATGTCGTCGCCAAGCGGCAGAAGCTTGTCCTTGATCGAGGCGATCAGCGCGGCATGGTCGCCGCCGGGCAGATCGGTGCGCCCGATCGAGCCCCGGAACAGCACGTCGCCGACATGCGCGAACTTGGCCGCCCGGTTGTAGTAGACGACATGGCCCGGCGCATGCCCCGGGCAATGCAGCACCTCGAACCGATGGCCGCCGAAGGACACGACCTCGCCTTCGGTCAGAAAACGGTCCGGCACGCAATTGCGCACCGGGTCGGTGAGGCCGAAGCGCTTGGCCTGGTTCTCGAGATTGGCAAGCAGTGGTTTGTCGGCCTCGTGCGGGCCGATGATGTCGATGCCGAGCGCATCCTTCAGTTCCATCGCGCCGCCGGCATGGTCGATATGGCCGTGCGTGATCCAGATCGCGCCGACGGTGATGGCATTGTCCTTCAGCACCGATAGTATTTTGTCGACATCGCCGCCGGGATCGACGACGACGCCGTTCCTGTCGTCCATGTCGAATAGGATGGTGCAGTTCTGCTGGAAGAGCGTGACCGGCACGATGCTGGCATTGAGCTGACCCATGGCTTTCCTTTCCCACCGCTTTCCTTCGAAGTGTCGCCTGATGTAGACAGCCCGGCGAACCTCGTCCACCATTGTCCGAACTTCGGCAGGAAATGCGCGGCCGAGGCTGCCGGCCATGTTCCAAAACAAATGGGCGGCCAAGGCTGCCGGCCATGTTCCCAAAAGGAATGGGCGGCCGAGGCCGCCCATGGCAAAGGTCCGAAAGAACCGGACCTATTTCTTCATCGCATTCATGACCGCGCCGATGATGCCGGTCAGGATCGCACCGCCACCAACACCGCCGAGGAGGTTCTTCAGGTCGAGCGCGCTGCCGATGCCACCCGCCGCCGCTGCCGCGTCAACGCCGCCGCCGCCGAGCAAACTGCCGAGAATGGCCGCGCCGCCGACGCCGCCGATCGCACCGCCGAGGATTTTGGTGACTTGGCCCATCGCCGCCTGCTTCAACGCCGCGCCAACCGCCTGGCCACCGATAACGCCGGCAATTACCTGTACAACGATCTGGATAATCGTGTTGCTGTCCATGTAACTAGTCCCTCCATAGCCGCCAGCCTCCTCGGGCCGACGCCATCATGAGACGCCGAATTGTTTGAAAGTCAAATGCGCGTGCGCTTAAATAAAAGGGGCAGCTCGAAAACCGCCCCTATTGCACAAAAAAGCTGTGACTATCGCTATTCTGCAGCGATTGCGTGCTTCGGCTGCACCGCGGCGGAATAGTCATTCATCAACGTCTTGGCGATCTCGCCGACCTCGAATCGGTATGGACCGATCTCGGAAACCGGCGTGACCTCGGCGGCGGTGCCGGTGAGGAAGCACTGCTCGAAACCTTCGAGTTCCTCCGGCATGATGACGCGCTCGATCAATTCGAAACCGCGGTCCTTCGCCAGGCCGATCACCGTGCGGCGGGTTATGCCATCGAGGAAGCAGTCGGGCGTGGGCGTATGGATCTTGCCGTCCTTGACGAAGAAGATGTTGGCGCCGGTGGCTTCCGCCACCTGGCCGCGCCAATCGAGCATCATGGCGTCGGCGTAGCCCTTGGCCTCGGCGGCGTGCTTGGACAGCGTGCAGATCATGTAGAGGCCCGCGGCCTTCGACTTGGACGGCGCGGTGCGCGGATCCGGCCGGCGCCATTCGGCGACATCGAGGCGGATGCCCTTGAGCTTCTGCGCGGGGTCGAAATAGCTCGGCCACTGCCAGATGGCGATGGCGCAGTTGATACGGTTGTTCTGCGCCGAAACGCCCATCTGCTCGCTGCCGCGCCAGGCGATCGGGCGCACATAGGCGTCCTGGAAACCCTGTTTCTTCAACAGCGTGCGGCAGGCCTCGTCGATCTCGGCGACCGGATAGGGAATCTTGAAGCCGAGCAGGCGCGCCGATTCATGCAGGCGCTCATTGTGTTCGGTCAGCTTGAAGATCTGGCCGCCATAGGCGCGCTCGCCCTCGAAGACGGCGCTGGCATAGTGCAGGCCATGGGTCAGCACATGGATCTTGGCGTCGGCCCATTTGACGAACTCGCCGTTCATCCAGATGAAGCCGTCCAATTGATCGAAGGGAACGGATGCCATGGAAACCTCCCGCGGGCGAGTGCCCGCAAATCGTTGTGTTTTAAAGCCTTTCGTACCGGCCCCGCCACAGGATCCGAAAGACTGGCCAATGCTTGAAAGCGTAGGCGGATATTCAATCCGTGGCAAACTCAGGAAGTTCCAGAAAAACGGCTTCCCCTTGCCTTTTCGTTCGCAATCCGCCGAAAAGCTTGTCAAAAATTATCATTGTCCGGAAATTACGTCAATAGTACTGACATAATTCCCGCCTCGCATGGAGAAATGATGACGACCACCGCAGCCGGTAAACCGATCAGGACGGCGATCGCCGATGAGGACGGCATCGACTTCGCCATCATCGAACTGTTTTTCTTCGCCTATCGCGATTTCACCTCCGATCCGGACCAGATCCTGGCCGATTACGGCTTCGGCCGCGCCCATCATCGCGTGCTGCACTTCGTCAACCGCAGGCCGGGCCTCACCGTCGCCGAATTGCTCGATGTGCTGAAGATCACCAAGCAGAGCCTCGCGCGGGTTTTGAAGCAGTTGATCGACACCGACCATATCGTCCAGGTGCAGGGTCCGCGCGACCGCCGGCAGCGCGAACTCTATCCGACCGCCAAGGGTCGCGCGTTGGCCTTGGCGCTGGCACGGCCACAGTCACGCCGCATCCGTGCGGCATTGGAGGATTCCGGAACCACCGAACGCGCCACGATCGAGCGCTTCCTGGAAGCGATGGTCAATCCGGAACTAAGAGCGCAGATCGACATTGTGCCTGCGCAAACATCGGGGAAGAACCATGGAGACCATTGAGAAGGTTGATCATCCGTCAGCGCCCGACGATGACGCGCCGCATCTCCTGGTCGTCGACGACGACACGCGTATCCGCAACCTGCTCAAGCAGTATCTGTCCGAGAACGGTTTTCGCGTCACCGTGGCCGGCAATTCCGGCGAGGCCAGGCGCAAGCTCGCCGGCCTCGACTTCGACCTTCTGGTGCTCGACGTGATGATGCCGGGCGAGACCGGCGTCGACCTCACCAAGGCGCTGCGGGCCGAGAAGAACGTGCCGATCCTGATGCTGACGGCGCTGTCCGAGACCGACAGCCGCATCACCGGGCTGGAAGCCGGCGCCGATGACTACCTGCCGAAACCGTTCGATCCGCGCGAGCTGATCCTGCGCATCAACAACATCCTGCGCCGTGGCGGCCCGGCGGCGACGCCGAAGGTGGAGCAGCTGGTGTTCGGGCCCTACACGTTCCAGATCGCCAAGCGCGAATTGAAGCGCGGCGGCGAGGCGCTTAAGCTGACCGACCGCGAGCAGGAGATCCTCGCGATCTTCGCTGCGCGTGCGGGTGAGACCATACCGCGCCATGAGCTGGTGGGCGATGAATCGGATGTCGGCGAGCGCACCATCGACGTGCAGATCAACCGGCTGCGCCGCAAGATCGAGCGCGATCCGTCCAATCCCGTGTGGCTGCAGACGGTGCGCGGTATTGGGTATCGGCTCAGCGTCGAATAAGCTACCGTCGAAGGCCCTTTGCTGAACGGCCATCGACGAGCGGAAGGCGAATGGCGACCACGCAACTGGACAAGCCGAAAGGAAGCGGTCTCGGCGATCTCGCATTGCGGACGCTGAGGGCGATGCCGCGCGCCTGGAACCGGTTCTGGCGTCTGGTCGCGCTCTATATGCCGAAGCGGCTTTACGCCCGCTCGCTGATCATCGTGATCGCCCCGATGATCCTGCTGCAGTCGGTGGTCGCCTTCGTCTTCATGGAGCGCCATTGGCAGACGGTCACGCAGCGCCTGTCGCAGGCGACTATCTCGGACATAGCGGCCGTCATCGACATGATGGAGACCTATCCGCACGACGCCGATTACGCCAACATCATCCGCATCGCCCAGGACCGCATGCAGTTGAAGGTGGATCTGCTGCCGCCAGATCCGCTGCCGCCGCCCGGCCCGAAACCGTTCTTCTCGATCCTCGACGAGGCCTTGTCGTCGGAGATCACGAAGCAGATCAACCGTCCGTTCTGGATCGACACGGTCGGAAACTCCAACGTCGTCGAGGTTCGCGTCCAGCTTGAAGGCAAAGTGCTGCGCGTCTTCGTGCGGCGCAGCCAGGCTTATGCCTCCAACACCCACATCTTCCTGATCTGGATGGTCGGCACCTCTCTGGTGCTGTTGATGATCGCCATCCCCTTCCTGCGCAATCAGATCAGGCCGATCCTGACGCTCGCCGAGGCCGCCGAGAGTTTCGGCAAGGGTCGGCCGATGCCGCGCGATTTCCGCCCGCGCGGCGCCGAGGAAGTCCGTCGCGCCGGCTTCGCCTTCATCCAGATGCGTGAGCGCATCGAGCGCCAGATCGAGCAGCGCACCGCGATGCTGACCGGCGTCAGCCACGACCTCAGGACCATCCTCACCCGCTTCAAGCTGCAACTGGCGCTGGCCGGCGGCAAATCCGAGACCAAGGCGGCGCTGAACCAGGACATCGACGACATGCAGTCGATGCTGGAGGGCTATCTTTCCTTTGCCCGCGGCGAGGGGGCGGAGGACACCGGCCGTTTCGATCTCGAAACCTATTTCCAGAAACTCGGCGAGGAAGCGCAATTGCGCGGCTGCAAGCTCACGACGGCGCTGACCGGCGATCCGACCGTGCATGTGCGGCCGAACGCCTTTGCCCGTTTGCTGTCGAACGTCATCGGCAATGCCTTCCGCTATGCCAAGACCGTCGAGGTCCACGCCAATCACGGCCGCGGCTCGCTCACCGTCACCATCGACGACAACGGCCCCGGCATCGCGCCCGACAAGCGCGAAGAGGTTTTCAAGCCTTTCCTGCGGCTCGACGAGGCGCGCAACCTCGACGCCAGCGGCACCGGACTTGGCCTGTCGATCGCCCGCGACATCGCCCGCAGCCACGGCGGCGACATCGGTCTCGAGGACAGCCCGCTCGGCGGCCTGCGCGCCGTCATCAAGGTTCCTGCCTAGCCCGAGCATGATCCCGAAAAGTGAAAGCCGGTTTTCGGATAAGATCATGCTCGATCAAAAAAGCAGCTTCATCCGCCCGTCATGAAATCATGGTCAAGAGCGCGCATGAAGCGCGCGACCTTCGTTGATTCGGCCCTGCCGCCCCGCTTCGATCCCGTGCCCGCCCGGGTGCGCTGGAGCGAGGCGCGAGCTGCTGCCTGGCTGCCGTTCCGGCACCACGCCGGCGCGACCAGGAACTATCGCGGCAAAGGACCGTCATGCGCATCGGGATCGCCATGCGGATCCTGATGGTCACCGACGCATGGCGGCCCCAGATCAATGGCGTGGTGCACACGCTGGAACGTCTCACCGAGGCGCTGAAACCTTTCGACGTCGAGCTCGATTTCCTGACGCCGAACCTCTTTCACACCTTGCCGATGCCGACCTATCCCGACATCCGGCTCGCATTGACGACGCCTGGCCATGTCGCGCGTATGATCGACGCCGCCAAGGCCGACCACATCCACATCGTCACCGAAGGTCCGCTCGGCATCATGGCGCGCCGCCATTGCCGAAGGATTGGCCGCCCCTTCACCACCAGCTACCACACACGCTTTCCCGAATATCTCAGCGCCCGCCTGCCGGTGCCGGAGAGCTGGGCCTACAATTGGCTGCGCGACTTCCACAATTCGGGACAGGGCACGCTCGTCGCGACGCAATCGCTGGCGGACGATCTCGCTGCGCGTGGCTTCAACAAGCTGAGGCCCTGGACACGCGGCGTCGACACAGACCATTTCCGGCCCGACAAGCGCAAGGAAACCGGCTTCCCCCGCCCGGTTTTCCTGTGCGTCGGCCGCGTCGCGATCGAAAAGAACCTGGCCGCCTTCCTCGATCTCGATTTGCCCGGCAGCAAGGTTATCGTCGGCGAAGGACCGGAGCTGGCAAAGCTCAAGGCGCGCTATCCCAAAGCGAATTTCCTCGGCCACCGCCCGAACGACGAGCTGGCCGAGATCTATGCGTCGGCCGACGTCTTCGTCTTCCCGAGCCGCACCGACACCTTCGGCAACGTCATCATCGAGGCGCTGGCCAGCGGAACGCCCGTCGCCGCCTATCCAGTGACCGGACCAATCGACATTGTCGGCGATGGCGTCGGGGGGGCCGTATCGAACGATCTGGGCGAGGCGGCGATGAAGGCGCTTCACGTCAATCGCGCCGAAGCACGCCAGCGCGCGATGCGCTACAGCTGGCAGGCCTGCGCCGAAATGTTCCTCGACGTGGTCAACGAAGCGCTGGGAATGCCAAGCAAGCGCGCCGATCAGGATCAGCTGGCTCCAGGTAGCCCCAGGCTCGTCCTAGAATAAGCGCCCGCCGTCCGGCACCTTGCGTTCGATGGCGCCGAGCACGACTGCGCCTTCTTCATCGGGAAAGCCGAGCGTCAGCACCTCCGACATGAACGGGCCGATCTGGCGCGGCGGGAAATTGACCACCGCGAAGACCTGGCGGCCGATCAGCGTTTCCGGTGCGTAGTATTTGGTGATTTGCGCCGACGACTTCTTCACCCCGATCGCCGGACCGAAATCGATCTTCAGCTTGATCGCCGGCTTGCGCGCCTCCGGAAACGGCTCAGCCTCGACGATCGTGCCGGCACGGATGTCGATACGGTCGAAATCGGCAAAGCTGATCTCCGGCTTGCGCTCGCTGCTGGAACTCATCGGCGATATCGGCCTGGCTCAGGCGTTTCCATGGGTCTCGAAGAGCACGCTGGAGAGCGCGTCCTTGGCCGATGTACCCGACCAGACGACGAACTGGAAGGCCTGGAAATAGCATTCGCAAGCCTCCAGCGCTGAGGACAGAAGCACCTCGACCTGCTGGCTCGAGGGCTCGACCCCACCGGCAAGCAGCAGCGACTGTCGGAACATGATCGCGCCTTCCTGTTCCCACAGATCGAAATGGCCGAACAGCATCTGTTCGTTGATCAGCGACAACAGCCGCATCACTTCCAGCGCGCGCGTTTCCGGCACCTTGATGTCGAAGGCGCAGGCCAGATGCAGCGCCTCGAAATCCTCCATCCAGGAAAAGGAGACATGGTAATCGGTCCAGCTGCCGGCCACCGAAATCGAAATCTCGTCGTCGCCGGCGCGCTCGAAGGACCAGTCGTTGTTGTGGGCCACCTGCTCGATGACATCCACCGGGTGGATTTCGCGGGAGAATTCGAGTTCGAGGAGTTCCATGAATGCTTCCTGTGTTCAGGGGAGCGCCACACGCTCCGCGGGGCACACACGACGAACAATCTTGTCTAGAACTCGGACGGTCAGGACTTCCCAACGCAAAGACCCAACCGGACCCCACCGCCCGGCGCATGACCCTGCTTCGAATCATGCAACAAATTCAGTCTATTGATCGGGAGTCGCGTGAACAGCCCAATTTTTCGCACTGCGTCATCCGCATGTGGAAAGGTGGCTGTCACAGAGATTCATGCAATGCCGGTAAGCGATTCACGGCAAAGCGATTTTTCGGATCGCGCTATGTGGAAAAGTTTAACGATTATTTTTTTGCGCGGGGCTTTGCAGCACCCGTAGGTGCGGCTTGTCCGGTCAGTTCGGCAAGCTTGGCCTCGAGCGCCTCGACGCGCGTCGCCAACTGGATGTTGTCTTCCCTCGCCTTGACCGCCATCTCGCGAACGGCCTCGAACTCTTCGCGCTGCACGATATCCATGGAGTTCAGCATGCGCTCGGCCTGAGCCCGGAACGCCGTCTCCACTTCGCGCCGCACGCCCTGCGCGGCACCCGCGGCGTCGGTCATGATCTTTGCGAATTCATCGAGAATGCGGTTCGGTCCGGTCGACATGGCAGATCCTCGCTTTGTCGTTTTGACGTAGTGGCGAGCGCCGCGGAATGCAAGAACGTTAAGGGTTGATGCGTCCTGTGCGTTGCTATGGCGCATGGCGGTGAATTGCCTTATGCAAAGCTCCGCAAGCGCCCCAGACTGTACTTGAGGGCACCCAATCGCCTAGTGTGTTGCGTATTGCTTCAGCGCTCTTCAGTCCAGGGTCAACCAATGGCAACGCCCCCACGCCGACCGACAAATCCGATGGCCGCCGCGGAAGCCGCCTTCAAGCCAGTCAAAAAACCGGCGCCCACGATTCGCGAGCCCGCCACCGCGCCAAACGTCAGAGAGCTTGTTTCGATCAGGATCGATCGAGCTGTGCTGGACCACTTCCAGGAAGATGGTCCCGGCTGGCAGGACAGGATCAACGACGCTCTAAGGCAAATTGTCGTCGGCAAGCCACCGGTTTAAGACCACCTCTGTGACAATCAAGGCAATCACCACCTTGCCTTGACCCTGCCAAAACCCTGCCGCATGGTCCGCCCGACAGACGACCGCAACCGGGAGACCCCAGTTTGAGCGAATATTTCCTGCTGCCGCTGGCCTCCCTGCCCTTCCCCAACATCGATCCGGTCATCGTCAACATCGGGCCGCTCGCGGTGCACTGGTACGGCGTCGGCTATATCGTCGGCATCCTGTTCGCCTGGTGGTACGCCAAGCGCCTCGTCACCAATTCTCGCCTCTGGCCGGACGGCCGCCTGCCGATGAAGCCCGAGGACCTCGACGACTTCATCGTCTGGGCGGCGATCGGCGTCGTGCTCGGCGGACGCACCGGGTACGTGCTCTTCTACGACCTGCCGCGCTACGTCGCGCATCCGCTCGACATCTTCGCGGTCTGGCAGGGCGGCATGTCGTTCCATGGCGGCCTGCTTGGCGTTATCCTCGCCATGACGCTGTTTTCGCTCAGGCGCCGCATCCACACCTGGACATTGTTCGATGTGGTGTCGGCCGGCGTGCCGGTTGGGTTGGGCCTGGTCCGTGTCGCGAACTTCATCAATTCGGAGCTCTGGGGCCGGCCTTCGGACGTGCCATGGGCGATCGAATTCCCCAATGGCGGGCCCTTCACTCGGCACCCTAGCCAGCTCTACGAGGCCTTGCTCGAAGGCCTGGTGCTGTTTCTGGTGCTGCGCTTCCTCACCCATTCGCGCCTCAAGCTGAAAACGCCGCGCTTCGTCGGCGGCGCCTTCATCTGCGGCTACGGCCTGTCGCGCATCTTCGTCGAGTTCTTCCGCGAGCCCGACCAGCAGCTCGGCTACCTGCTCGGCACCAACTGGCTGACCATGGGCATGATCCTGTCCACGCCGATGGTGCTCGCCGGCATCTGGGCCATGGTCACCGCAAAGCCGATGGCGCAACCGCAGACGGCATGACCCGGCTGAAGGAGCGCATCAAAGGCCTGATCGGCGCGACGGCGCCGATCCCGGTCAGCGAATATATGGCGCTCTGCCTGTTCGATCCCGACGCGGGCTACTACACCACGCGCGAGCCCTTCGGCGCCGCCGGCGACTTCATCACCGCGCCCGAGATCAGCCAGATGTTCGGCGAGCTCGCCGCGGTCTGGCTCTACCAGGCCTGGCAGGGCGCCGGCCGGCCATTGCCCGCGACCGTCGCCGAGATCGGTCCCGGCCGCGGCACCTTGATGAAGGACATGCTGCGCACCTGGTCGCAGCTCGACCCGGCACTTACCGGCAAGGTCTCGTTTGCCCTCATCGAGACCAGCCCGCGCCTTGTCGAAATCCAAAGAGAGACGCTTGCCGGCCAGGACGCAAAGCTGGACTGGCATCAGACCATCGACACGCTGCCGCGGCAGCCGCTGTTCATCGTCGGCAACGAACTCTTCGACGCAGTGCCGATCCGGCAGTTCGTGCATGTCGGCGAAAGCTGGCGCGAGCGCGTGGTCGGCCTCGACGACAATGACGAGCTGCGCTTCTTTGCCGGCGCGGGCTCGCTCGACCCCACGCTGTTGCCCGAAGATGCCTCCAACGCGCCCGAAGGCGCGATCGCCGAAGTGGCACCGGCCCGTGTAGCACTGATGTCGGCGATCGCGGCGCGCATCGCTGCCCAGGGCGGCGCGGGCCTCTTTATCGACTACGGCCATTTGCAGCCTGGCATCGGCGACACCTTGCAGGCCTTGCGCCGGCATCGGCGTGAAGACGTGCTGGCCGGCCCCGGCGAGGCCGATCTCACATCGCATGTCGATTTCGCCGCCCTTGCGACAGCGGTCCGTCCTCATGGGCTTCGTGTCGAGATGACGACACAGGGAGAATTCCTGCTTGGCATGGGCTTGATCGAGCGCGCCGGCGCGCTCGGTGCGAACGCTGATGAGCAAGCCCGTCAAGCCATCTCCGATGCGGTCGAACGCTTGGCCGGCCCCGACGCGATGGGCGAGCTTTTCAAGGTGATGAAGATCCTGCCGGCGACGAGAGCTGCTTGAGCCGGCGGGCGCGTCCTGCCGCCTGGCCCTCTTTGTCGTCCGAACTTCGCCTTGACGAAACCGCCTTGCACGGACGACAAACCCAACCATGCTGAATCAGACCAGACCAGATCCAGTACGCTCGCCGCTGCTTGAAAAGGCGCAAGGCATGCGCCACGGCTATTTCACCCGCATCGGCGGCGTCTCCGACGGCATCTATCGGGGGCTCAACATCGGCACGGGCTCCAGCGACGATCAGACACTGGTCGCCGAGAACCGGCGACGCGTTGCCGACTGGATGGGCGTGCCGGCCGATCACCTGTTGACAGCGCACCAGGTCCACTCGCCGGATGTCATTGTGGCCAGGGAACCCTTCGCGGGCCCTCGCCCGAAGGCCGATGCAATCGTCACCGACCGTCCGGGCATCGCCATCGGCGCCTCGACCGCCGATTGCGGGCCGGTGTTGTTTGCCGATGCCGAGGCGCGCATCATCGGCGCCGCCCATGCGGGCTGGAAAGGCGCCTTCACCGGCGTGCTCGAGAACACTATCCTTGCCATGGAAGGCCTCGGCGCCCGCCGCGAGCGCATCGTCGCCGTGCTCGGTCCTTCCATCGGCCCCGACAATTACGAGGTCGGGCCGGAATTCGTCGCCCGCTTCGTCGAGGCCGATGCCGACAACCCCCGCTATTTCAGGCCATCGACGACCGCCGGCCACTCGATGTTCGACCTCAACCAATATACGGTCGACCGGCTGCGCAAGGCCGGCGTGACCGCCGAGGGCCTTGGCCGCTGCACTTACGCGGAAGAAGACCTTTTCTATTCCTACCGGCGCACCACACACCGCAAGGAAGCGGATTACGGGCGCCAGGTTTCGGCAATCGTCCTGGAGAAAGAGTAATGGCGCTGCATTTCGAACGATCGGAATTCGACGCGCGGCGCGACCGGCTGCTGATCGAGATGGCCGAGAAGAAGCTCGACGCCGTGCTGTTGTTCGCGCAGGAGAGCATGTACTGGCTGACCGGCTACGACACGTTCGGCTTCTGCTTCTTCCAGTGCCTGGTGGTGAAGGCCGACGGTTCGATGGTGCTGCTCACCCGTTCGGCCGATCTCAGGCAGGCGCGCCATACCTCGACCATCGAAAACATCGTGCTGTGGACCGATCGTCAGGGCGCCAACCCGGCGATCGACCTGCGCAACCTGCTCAACGACCTCGATCTGCTCGGTGCCCGCATCGGCGTCGAATACGACACCCACGGCCTGACCGCCTATAACGGCCGGCGCCTCGACGAGCAATTGCAGACCTTCGGCCAGATCGCCGATGCTTCCGGCATCGTTGGCCGCCTGCGCCTGTTCAAGAGCCCGGCCGAAATCGCCAAGGCGGAAAAGGCCGCCAATCTTTCCGACGACGCGCTGGAAGCCGCCCTGCCCCTGATCAAGCAGGGCGGCGACGAAGGGCTCATCCTTGCCGCCATGCAGGGCGCGGTCTTTGCCGGCGGCGGCGACTATCCCGCCAACGAGTATATCATCGGCTCCGGCGCCGATGCCTTGCTCTGCCGCTACAAGGCCGGCCGCCGCAAGCTCACCAAGAACGACCAGCTGACGCTCGAATGGGCCGGCGTCTTCCACCACTATCATGCTCCCATGATGCGCACCGTGCTGACCGGCAAAGTGTCGAAACGTCACCAGGAATTGTTCGACGCTTCCCGTGCCGCCCTGCTCGCGGTCGAAAAGGCGATGACGCCGGGCAACACGTTCGGCGATGTCTTCGACGCGCATGCCCGCACGCTCGAAGCGCACAATCTGACCAAGCATCGGCTGAATGCCTGCGGCTATTCGGTCGGCGCCCGCTTCACGCCGTCTTGGATGGACATGCCGATGTTCTACCAGGGCAACACGGAACCGATCGCACCCAATATGACGCTGTTCGCGCATATGATCATCATGGACTCCGAGACCGAGAGCGCAATGACGCTTGGCCGCACCTACCTCACCACGGAATCGGCGCCGAAGCCGCTGTCGCGCCATGATCTCGACTTGATCGTGCAGTGAATCCATAATGGTTGGTTCACGCGGGGGCGTTCGCCAGTAGGGAGTTTTCAGGCAAATGAGACGATCGCGGGTGCCGACCGTGTCATTGCTTGCGGCGCTGGCGCTTGGCGCCTGCACCAACGCCAAGGACGTACTGGAACCTTCGGCCATCACCCCGACGGCGAGTTCGGCCCAGTCTTTGCCTGCCCCGCAGGGCTCATCGACAACGGCCACGTCTCCGACCACGACCGCGGCTGCTCCTTCGCCCGCGCCTTCCACCGCAGCGTCGCCCGCGACACGCGCAACGCCGGCACAGACCGCCGTCCTCGCCAGGACGCGGCTGCAAGTGGCGCCGATCGTCGGCGCCACGGTGGAGGCCGCGGCGCCCTTGACGGCGGAACTGCAGACCCGAGCCCGGCAGCGCGGCCTGACGCTCGTCGGCAGCACGGACCAGACGGCTACGCATGTGCTGAAAGGCTATTTTTCGACGATGTCCGAGGGCAAGGACACGACCGTGATCTATGTCTGGGACATCTACGACCCCTCCGGCAATCGCCTGCACCGCATCAATGGCCTGCAGAAGGCGCCTGCGGCCGGCAGCGGCGAGGGCTGGCCCACGGTGGCGCCCGCGACCATGCAGGCCATAGCCGACCAGACGATCGACCAGTTCGCCGCCTGGCTCGGCGGCGGCGCCGGTTGACCGAACTGTTGCCGGCCAAACTGTTGCCGGCCAAACTGTTGCCGGCTTGCGATGTTTTCCGTGTTTGTTGCGGTCGCCGGAAGGATTCCCCACAACGAGGCTTGCAATACCGGCCCGGCCCGCTAAAAGCCCGCATAAAAGGCTTATGAGAGTCTCTCCGGCCTCTCCATCCTTCACCAGGAACGGTGCATGAAGCTTTTCGCGGGCAATTCCAACCGGGTGCTGGCCGAAGCGGTCGCTCGCTATCTCAACATCCCGCTGGGGAAGGCCAGCGTCAGGCGCTTCGCCGACCAGGAAATCTTCGTCGAGATCCAGGAAAACGTGCGCGGCGAGGATGTCTTCATCCTGCAGTCGACCTCTTATCCGACCAATGACCATCTGATGGAACTGCTCATCATGATGGACGCCTTCATGCGCTCCTCGGCACGACGCATCACGGCGGTCATCCCCTATTTCGGCTATGCGCGGCAGGACCGCCGCGCCTCCGGCCGCACGCCGATCTCGGCGAAGCTGGTCGCCAACATGATCACCCGCGCCGGCGCCGACCGCGTGCTGACGCTCGATTTGCATGCCGGCCAGATCCAGGGTTTCTTCGATATCCCGACCGACAATCTGTTCTCGGTGCCGGTGATGGCCCGCGACGTGAAAGCCAAGTACAAGCAGCTCGGCAACGTCGTCGTCGTGTCGCCCGACATCGGCGGCGTGGTGCGGGCGCGCGCGCTGGCCAAGCGTTTCGACGCGCAACTCGCCATCGTCGACAAACGCCGCGAGCGCCCTGGCGAATCGGAAGTCATGAACATCATCGGCGCCGTCGCCGGCAAGGACTGCCTGCTGATCGACGACATCGTCGATTCCGGCGGCACGCTTTGCAACGCGGCCGACGCGCTGCTCGCCAATGGCGCGACCTCCGTCACCGCCTACATCACCCACGGCGTGCTCTCCGGCGGCGCCGTTGCCCGCATCGCCGGATCGAAGCTGCAGGAACTGGTGATCACCGATTCCATCCAGCCGACGCAGGGCGTACTCGACGCGCCGAATATCCGTGTCATTTCGATCGCCGACCTGATGGGCGAAGCGATCTCGCGCACGGCCACGGAAGAATCGGTGTCGAGCCTGTTCGATTAATCAAAACTGGTCGCCGCGGGCGCATAGCGCAGCAGCGTCACCCCTTGCGCAAGGCGCTCCGTGCCGAGCGGCTTCAACGCCAGCGACAGGCCGGACCGGAAATATGGCTTGCCGCCGCCCAGCACGACCGGATGCACGTAAAGCCGGTACTCGTCGATCAGCGCGGCACGCGCAAAATACCCGGCAAGCTCGGCGCCAGCGACGGAAATCTCGCCATCTGTATCCGTCTTGAGGGTCCTTGCCACCGCCTCCGCGTCAGCCTTCACCAGCCGGGCATTCGGCCCGACCTCCTGAAGCGTGGTCGAAAACACGACCTTCGGCGTCTCTCGCCAGGCGCGGGCAAAATCCCGCTCGACGTCTTCAGCGGCGATCCCGCGCTCCGGGCTGTCCCAGAAGCGCATGGTTTCATACATCCTGCGCCCGCAAAGCGCGATCGATGTCCGTCGCATCTCGTCGTTGAAATGCCGATGCAATTCTTCCTCGGGAACCGGCAGGTCGATGTCTCCGCTCGGCCCGGCGATGTAGCCATCCAGCGATGTCAGCATGGCATAGACGATCGTCGCCACTAGGCTTCCTCCGATTTTGCCTCCAGCAAAAAGAGCACAACTGATTGCAATTCGCAATCAGTATTTGGAAAATAGAACCTGTGCTGAGAACGGGCGAACCGCTCAATACCGCGGGCGCTGCTTCACGCGGCGATCGGACCGCCTGTGCGGCGCTGGTTCTCACCGGCATCGCGCGCGCCACGCATATAGCCGCGCGGCGAAGCGCCGAGCATGCGCTTGAACATGGTGATGAAGGCCGGCACGCTGTCATAGCCGAGATCGAGCGCCACCCTGGTGATCGGCTCGCCGTCGGCAAGCCTCGGCAGCGCCGCGAACAGGCAGGCCTGCTGGCGCCAAGTCGACAGCGACAGCCCGGTCTGGCGGTGGAAGGCGCGGGTGAACGACCGGCGGCTCATGCCCGCGGCATCCGCCCATTCGTCGATAGTCGCATGCGGTGAAGGGGCTGCCACGAAGCGCCGGCAAAGCGCCGCGAGCTTCGGATCGGACGGGAAAGGCAGGCCGAGCGGCCGTTCCGGCAGGCTCGGGATCTCGTGCAGCAAAAGTCCCATGACGAGCGCGGCACGCCCTTCGAGCTCGCCGCCCTGGGGCAGCTTCTCCGATTCGACGATCAGGCTGTGCATCAGCTCGGTGATGCCGACGACGCGCAAGCCTTCCGGCAGGCCGGCAATAGCGTCCGGCATCACATAGACCGAGCGCATCGAGACGTCGCCGAGCATCTCGACGGCGTGCTCGGTGCCGGCCGGTATCCACATCGCATGGTCGGGCGGCACCATCCAGCGTCCGTGCCTGGTCGTCACCAGGACCACGCCAACCAGCGCGTGCAGCAGCTGGCTGCGGCTGTGGCGGTGCTGCGGCACGCGATAGCCGTCCGGATATTCGGTCGGCAGCGCGACCGCCGGCCCGACGGCCTGTTCCAGCCATTGCCAGCGGCTTTCATGCAGCCGGCCGAGCTCGGCGGCGTCGCCTCTGAATATCTCCCGGCTATTTGGCATCGGATGTGGCCCACTTGCGAAACTATTGGACCAAACCACGAAAGAAGTCGCTTGGCAACAGGCCTATAAGGCCGCCTGCGGTTCGCCGCCTAGAGCATGATCCCGAAAAGTGGGAACCGGTTTTCGGACAAGATCATGCTCCAACAAGACTACGGAGCATTGCCTTGACTGATACGACCGCCACCTCCGTCGCCGCACCGGCGCCGGCAAGCAACATCTCGGCGCAGGCGACGGCCTTCACCGTCATTCTTGCGGTGAGCTTCTGCCACTGTGTCAACGACATCATGCAGTCGCTGCTTTCGGCGATCTATCCGCTGCTCAAGGACAATTACGGTCTCGATTTCTGGCAGATTGGCCTTCTGACCTTCACCTTCCAGGTGACGGCCTCGCTGTTGCAGCCGGTGATCGGCATGATCACCGACAAGAAGCCAATGCCCTACTCCTTGCCCTGGGGCATGGCCTCGTCGCTGGTCGGCCTGGTGGTGCTCGCCCATGCCGGCCATTACTGGCTGCTCCTGATCGGCGCCTCGCTGATCGGCATCGGCTCGGCGATCTTCCATCCGGAATCCTCGCGCATCGCCCGCTTTGCATCTGGCGGCCGCTTCGGCCTTGCGCAATCGCTGTTCCAGGTGGGCGGCAATTTCGGCCAGGCCATGGGCCCGCTGCTCGCCGCCTTCATCGTCGTGCCGTTCGGGCAGACCAGCATCTCCTGGTTCGCCGTCGGCTCGCTGATCGGCATCGTCGTCTTGTGGCAGGTCGGCGGCTGGTACAGCCGTCTGCGCGCCTCGCTGGCCACCCGCAAGCAGGCCGCCCATGTCTCGCCCTTCGCGCGCAAGAAGGTGATGTGGGCGCTGGCCGTGCTGACGCTGCTGGTGCTGACCAAGAACGCCTATATCGCCTCGCTCTCCAGCTACTACACCTTCTACGCCATGCATAAGTTCGGCGTTTCGGTGCAGATGAGCCAAGTGATGCTGTTCCTGTTCCTCGGCGCCTCGGCGCTGGGCATCCTGCTCGGCGGTCCGTTCGGCGACCGCTATGGACAGAAGGCGATGATCTGGTTCTCGATCGTCGGCGTGCTGCCCTTCACGCTGGCGCTGCCCTACGCCAATCTGGAATGGACGATGGTGCTCACCGTGCTGATCGGCCTGATCCTGTCGTCGGCCTTCTCCAACATCGTCGTTTTCGCGCAGGAACTGGTCCCGGGGCGCGTCGGCATGATCGCCGGCATCTTCTTCGGCTTCGCCTTTGGCATGGGCGGCATCGCCGCCGCGGTGCTCGGCGTCGTCGCCGACATGAAGGGCATCGACTTCGTCTACCAGATCTGCTCGTACCTGCCCTTCCTCGGCCTGCTGACCGTGTTTCTGCCCGACATGAAGGAAGCGCGGAAGGCCTGAGCCGGCGAGATCGGCGGCCAAGCCGCCGTTCAGCCTATAATCGCCGCCGGGTTTGAGACCTTGAAGGTCCCGGATCCGGTGGGCATCTCATGGTGCAGCGCTTGCATTGCCCAAAACGCAGGTTCTTTTCTCGGCGCCCTTGCGCACGAGATCAGCTCTTTCCGATCAAACCCAGGCGCCGCAGAAGGCCGCGAAGAAAGCGGCCTCGGCCATTGGCCGGGTTCGCCGTCGCCTGGCGTTGCCGCCTCGGCAGCGCTGCGAACTGCTCGGAAAGCCGCCGAAGCGTCGAAGTCCAAAGCAGCGTATCGAGCTGCGCGATATCCGCCGATTTCAGCTCCTCCGGTTCGCTTCTGAGCGCCTGCGCCAGCAGATCCCGGAAGTCATCCGGCCTGTCGGCCAGCCGGACATTCCGCCAATGCTTGAATTGCTCGTAGCCGCGCAACGCGAAAGTCGTCGCCACGACGGGCTTGCGATTGTACAGCGCTTCCGCGGTCTTGATGTTCGTGCCGCCGCCCTCAAGGATCGGAAGCATCACGACATCGGCAAGCTCGATCAGCGCGCTGAGGGTCGCGCCGTCCTGCACGCCGAGCAGCTCGATCCGTGCTTTGTCGGCGCCACCGTGCCGCGGGAATCCGGGATCGTTGCGTATCTGGTCGGCAACGTCGCCGACCACCACGATCCGCTCCGAGGCTGAAAGGAAACCGAGGTCCGGGCCCGTCATCTGGAGAAAACCGCGGGCGTTGGGCGGATGGCCCGAGCCGACGAACAGCGCCGTGCGCAGGCCGGCGAACCGCGACGCCCAACGATCGAGGCCGATAGGCATTTCCCGCGGCCAAATGCCGTTGGCGGCGACCACCACGCTTGGATTGAGCTTGCGGAAATAGGTTGCATCCTGCTCGCTGACGGCGACGATCAGGTCTGCCTTTGCGGCAAGATCGGGCTCGATGTCCGCCGCGCGTTGAGCACTCCAGAGGTCCATTTCCGCGCCGGCGATCATGGCCTCTTGCGCCAGCATTTCCTGTTCGACGTTGTGCGAACTGTACACGATTGAAAAGCGTGCCTCGGGCGAGCACGTTTCAACATACTCGCGCAAGGCCGGCCAAAGCCAGCACTGCTCCAGGGCGATGACATCCGGCCTGAAGCCATCGAGAAATCTTGCGATTTCGCGGCGATGGGACTTGCTGCCTGCGATGAATTCAGCGGCGGCGACATCGGAACGCCATTCGCGCCGGGCCATCTTCTTGCGAAAGCTGCGTGGCATCTCGATGAAAAGATCGCCGGCCTCCATTTCCCGCCTGGCGCCGCGGTTGGGAGTGACCACGACATGGCGTGTTTCCCATCCGCAATCCCGCAAGACCCTGTGGATGGCATTCACCCTCAACTGACCGCCATGGACCGGCCGCTGGATCGGAAACGTCCCAAGCGAAACATACCTCATCGGATCGATGTGATGGCCAAGCCGCCGGCATGAAGTGGCCGTCTCAACGTCGCAATCATTCTCTGGCCCCCAATTTAAGCGGGACACTACCATTGGACGCCCAGTCTGGACATTATGTTGGTGGATGGATGCCAGGTGCGCCCAAGATAAACCGGCGATTGCAAAGGTGAGAGCATCAACTCGTGTCTAAGGGGAAAGAAGCATTTGACGTCGAGCAACGGTCGAGATCCTTCCAAGTTGCGAATCCTGACGCTTCTGGCGCGCCATGGCACCGCCAGATATCCCACCGCGCTGCAGGATTTGAAGGCGATGTTTGCCGCGCAAATGCCCGACGTGGCGCACCACACGCTTGTGATCGACAATTGCCTGCCGGAAGGTCGGAGCGTCCAGCTTGATCGCGAAGTCGAATTGATCGGGGGCTCCAACTCCAGCTGGGAATTCTCCGCCTGGGACAGCGGCATTGCCCACATCGGCAAACGGGTGAATGACTATGACCTGGTCCATCTCGCTACGTCTGCATTCGCCGAATACACGCCGGACCATCTCAAGCTGATCGACCAGGACGTCGTGCGGCATCTGTCGGGCTTGAATGCGGTGCTCGGCCATATCGATTTCTTCAATGAGCCCGTGTCGATGTTTGGAATTCCCTCGCAGGCTTGGCTCCGAAGCTCGTTCATCCTGATGCGGCCCAGGCATTTGCAGGCGCTTGGATCGATGGTCGGCGTGACCGATGGCGCGCCGATTTTCAGCGGGAATCCGCTTTCGCCCTTCCGGGAAGACGCGCCGGTCTCGCGCCCCTATAGACAGCTGTTGGTTGGATGGCTTACCGGAGCCGGTACCGGGCAAGGGCCTGGATGGCACTCCCGGTTCGATCTCACGGACGAAACGCTGCCTCTTTTCGAGAGCAAGGCAAGGGCGATCCTCAACGAGCAGATGCTGACGAACCGATTGCTCGCAATCGGCAGCGCAATCGTCGATGTCACCTGGCTCGCGCGAAAGGCCAAGGCTGCAGACAGCATATCCTTCGGCGACATCCCCGATTGGCGAGCGCAACTGCGGCCGAGAGTGGGGCGCAAATTCGCGCGCCTCCTCGGTAAACCCGGTCGGGGACGACAGCCCTAGAGCATGATCTCGAAAAGTGGGAACCGGTTTTCGGAGAAAGATCATGCTCCAACAACGAGTTAGATCGAGACGGCGATTCAACGAAACGCCATCACGATCTAGCAGAAAGCAGCAGGCACGATTTCGAGCTTCATCCTCCCTGCAGCACCCGCCAGAGGGCGGGTGCTTTCGTGTTTCCGGCAAGCAGGCTCAGGCCTTGAAGAACGCCAGCAGGTCGGCGTTGATGACATCCGCATGGGTCGTTGCCATGCCGTGCGGGAAACCCTTGTAGACCTTGAGCTCGCCCTTCTTGAGCAGCTTGACCGAAAGCAGCGCGGAGTCCGCGATCGGGACGATCTGGTCGTCGTCGCCATGCATGACCAGCACCGGCACGTCGATCTTCTTCAGGTCCTCGGTGAAGTCGGTCTCCGAGAACGCCTTGATGCAGTCGTAATGCGCCTTGGCGCCACCCATCATGCCCTGGCGCCACCAATTGTCGACGACGCCTTCGGAAACCCGGGCGCCGGGACGGTTGAAGCCGTAGAACGGGCCGGCCGGCACGTCGTGGAAGAACTGTGCCCGGTTGGCCGCCAGCGCCGCGCGGAAACCGTCGAACACTTCGATCGGCAGGCCGCCGGGATTGGCCGGCGTCTTCAACATGATCGGCGGCACCGCGCCGATCAGCACGGCCTTGGCGACGCGGCCTCCGCCGCCATATTGCGCGACATAGCGCGCCACCTCGCCACCGCCCGTCGAATGACCGACATGGATGGCGTCCTTGAGGCCGAGATGCGCGGTGAGCGCGGCCACGTCGGCAGCATAGGTGTCCATCTCGTTGCCGGCATCGGTCTGGCTCGAACGGCCATGGCCGCGTCGGTCATGGGCGACGACGCGGTAACCCTGTGCCAGGAAGAACAGCATCTGGACGTCCCAGTCGTCGCTGCTCAGCGGCCAGCCATGGTGGAAGACGACAGGCTGGCCAGTCCCCCAATCCTTGTAGAAGATCTGCGTTCCGTCCTTGGTGGTGATCGTGCCGCTGCCCGAACCCGACTTGGTCTGCGAGGTCATCTCAATCTCCTTTTATCGATGTCACGATAAACAATATCGCGATAACTATCTCGTAACGGAGGTCGGGAACCTTGTCCATGAAATTATTTATCGCGATATCATTTTCCGTGGTATGCAATAGATGCTCAGTCGGCAAAAGGAATGCGCCGTGCCTCTCCCGTTGGACAATCAGCTCTGCTTCACGCTCTACGCCACTAGCTTGGCGATCAACCGCACCTACAAGCCCATGCTGGACGAGATGGGGATCACCTATCCGCAATATCTCGTGCTCAATGCGCTGGGAGAGACGGACGGCATGTCGGTGGGCAGCATCGCGCATCGGCTCGCCCTCGAATCGAGCACCATCACGCCGCTGGTGAAGCGAATGGAGCAGGCTGGGCTTGTCACCCGCCAGCGCAGCCAGACGGACGAGCGCCAGGTGCAGGTCGACCTGACCCCCGGCGGACGAGCCTTGCTCGTCCAATGCAATTGCCTGAACGAGACGCTGATCGAGCGGTCAGGCATGAAACTGGCTGAACTCGATGCCTTGAACCGGCAAATCCAGGCGTTGCGCGACGCGCTGAACGGCGGCCTTGCGGTCGACGCCGTCTGAGATGTGCTGAACAAGAGAGCGGGCGCGACCGGACAAGCTTGCGTCCCGGGCGCCTTGGACGGGCTCAGGGGATGCCGGTCACGCCTCTATCTTGACCGGCGGCAGTTGCGGTGCCTCCAGCCCCTGGAATGGGTCGCGCCAGGCGTCGATCGCCTCCAGCCGGCCGTACCACCGCCGGATCGCCGGGTAGTCGGCGAGCGGCAATCCGGCGACGTCGTTGAAAGGCAGGAACGTCGCCATGCGGAAGTCGGCATAGGAGATGGAATTGCCGACCAGCCACTCGCGTCCCGAAAGCTCGGGCTCGAGGATCGCCGCGGCTCCATGGAATTGCCTCAGCCCCTCCTCGACCAGCGCCTGGTCGATAGGACCGAGCCCATAGCGCTGCTTGGTCCCGCGCTCGAAATGCACCATATCGCAGGCGAAAGCGAACCGTTCCTTGCCCCAGCTGATCCAGCGGATCATGTCCGGCTCGTCGTCGCCACTGCGCCAGAAATCCGAGCGAACCTCGCGCGAAAGCCGGCAGGCGATGGCGTCGGCCTCCCACAGGCTCCATCCTGATCCCACCAGTATGGGCAATGTCAGATTGGGGTTGAGCGCGCGATGGCGTTCGGCCTGCCCCGGCGCCATGGGCGATGCGAACTCGAACGCGATCTTAGCCTTGAGATGGCGCGCCGTCGCGACCGCGAGGCGAGGATTGGGATTGCGACTGAACAGCAGTTTCATAGTTGGTCCTCTTGGGATGGTTACATGCCGCAGGACGACCGAGAACCGCCCGCTCCTACATTCGCGCAAATCGGATTTCCGGCTTATGCTTTCGGTGCTGGAACCCGCCCCCGCAAGCCTTCCAGCCCAACCGCTTGCGCCTCTCGCCGCCTTCCGCTATAGAGCCGCCACCCGCGTAGACACCCTTGGAGGCAACGCGGAGGAAGGCCGGCCAGGCCTCGCATGATCCCCAGACGCATTTGGATCGCCAAACGCATCGGACAGATCGTGCAAGGCCGCGACGGCTTTCGACGTTTACGGGCGGATTTGCCGGCCGTGGACGCTCCACAACATGCGAAAGGAAGTGCCATGAGCCACGATGCTTATGAGCTGAAAGCCGAAGCGCGCGAACAGGTCGGTAAGGGGTCCGCCCGTGCAGTTCGTCGCAACGGTAAAGTGCCTGCAGTGATTTACGGCGACAAGCAGCCTCCCCTGGCGATTGCGCTGAACTACAAGGACCTCTTCTACAAGATCCACGGCGGCGGGTTCCTGACCACGATCGCCACGATCGATGTCGACGGCAAGAAGATCCAGGTCCTGCCGAAGGATTTCCAGCTCGATCCGGTCAAGGATTTTCCTGTCCATGTCGACTTCCTGCGCATCGGCAAGGACACCGAGGTCAATGTCGACGTGCCTGTCCACTTCATCAATGAGGACAAGTCGCCCGGCATCAAGCGCGGCGGCGTGCTCAACATCGTTCGTCCCGAAGTCGAGTTCCACTGCCCGGCCAACGCGATCCCGGAATTCATCACCATCGATCTCACCGGCACCGACATCGGCGATTCGATCCACATCTCGGCGGTCAAGCTGCCGGCCGGCGTCAAGCCGGTCATCTCCGATCGCGACTTCACCATCGCGACCGTTGCCGGCTCGTCGGCGATGAAGCCGGAGACGGAAGCGACCACCGAGGCGGCTGCGGAAGAGACGGCGGCTCCGGCGGCCGAAGAGAAGTAATTCTCCAGGCCGGATGATTTCATCCGGCTCTAGATCAAAGAAATAGAGCATGATGTTTTCCGAAAACCGCTTCACACTTTTCGGCATCATGCTCTAGTCCGGAGGCGGCGATGCTTGTCTTTGCAGGCCTCGGCAATCCGGGCGCGAAATACGAAAACAACCGGCACAATGTCGGCTTCATGGCGGCGGACGCGATTGCCCGCCGCCATTCCTTTTCGCCCTGGTCGCGAAAATTCCAGGGCCTGATCTGCGAAGGCACGCTCGGCGGCGAGAAGGTGCTGCTGATCAAGCCGCGGACCTTCATGAATCTGTCCGGACAGTCGGTCGGCGAAGCGATGCGCTTCTACAAGCTCGAACCGGCCGCCCTCACCGTGTTCTACGACGAGATCGACCTTGCCGCCGGCAAGCTCCGGGTCAAGGTCGGCGGCGGCTCCGGCGGCCACAACGGCATTCGTTCGCTCGACCAGCATGTCGGCAACGCCTATCGCCGGGTGCGCATCGGCGTCGGCCATCCCGGCGTCAAGGAGATGGTGCACGGCCATGTGCTCGGCGATTTCGCCAAGGCCGATCGCGAATGGCTCGACGTCCTGCTCGACGCCATCGCCGACGACGCCGGTCTGCTGGCCAAGGGTGACGACAGCTCGTTCATGAACCGCGTCACGCTGGCGCTCCGCGACAAGCTTGTGCCGACCGGCGATGACGACCGCCCGCCGCCCAAGCCGCCGAAGCAGCAAAGCCATGTCCGCCAGGCGCGCCCGCAGCAGCCGGCGGCAAAACTTCCCGAAAGCGGCCCGATGGCCGCCATGCTGAAGAAGCTGTTCGGAAAAGGCTAAAGCGCGTCGCGTCGAAACGGATTCACGCGACGCGCTTAGGTCGTTGCTTGATGCATGTCGTTGTCGCAAAACCGAGGTCACCTTTGCGCGACATGCATTAAATCATCGGGCCGCTCCCCATCGGATCGGCAGGAGCCGCCGATCGCGGAGAACGGCGCCGCCTCGAACTACATGGCGCCGACGGCCATGCCCTTGGTCGTCTCGTCGATCGCATCCCTGACCAGTGCGATGGCCTTGAGACGATGACCGCCCTTGTCGGGAATGGCGACCTGAAGCTGGTTGAGCGCCGTTTCCAGGGCTGCAAGCGCCCGGCTCATATGCGGCTGGCCGGCGGCTTCGGCTTCAGTGGCGGCAAGCGCTGTCGCGCCAACGGCGACTGCGGCGCCCGCAACTCCAAGCGCCACGATGTTGCGTAGACTGTCACGACGGGACAGATTGAAATCGGCCATGTCAGAATTTCCTTTGCTCGAGACTTTTATCGTCCATGCGACCGGGCCAAGCTAGCGTCAAATTGCGACGCCCGCGCTAAACGAACCCCTGATCAAGCCGCTTGCAAACCGCACGCCCAGGCACTGGCGACGCCGGCTGCCGTCTTCGAAGGGCTTGACGTTCGTCACCCCTATCGCCCATAGCCCTCACCAAAATCGAATTCCGACAGGACTGGACGAACATGGGTTTCAAATGTGGCATCGTTGGCTTGCCCAACGTCGGCAAGTCGACGCTGTTCAATGCGCTGACCAGGACGGCCGCCGCGCAGGCCGCCAACTATCCTTTCTGCACCATTGAGCCGAACACCGGCGAGGTGGCGGTGCCTGACCCGCGCCTGCAGAAGATCGCGGCGATCGGCAAGTCGAAGGAGATCATCCCGACCCGCATCTCCTTCGTCGACATCGCCGGCCTGGTGCGCGGCGCCTCCAAGGGCGAAGGGCTGGGCAACCAGTTCCTCGCCAACATCCGCGAGGTTGACGCCATCGTGCACGTGCTGCGCTGCTTCGAGGATGACGACATCACCCATGTCGAAGGCCGCATCGACCCTGTCGCCGACGCCGAGACGGTCGAGACCGAGCTGATGCTCGCCGATCTCGAAAGCCTCGAGCGCCGCATCGCCCAGATCCGCAAGCGCGCCGCCGGCAAGGACAAGGAAGCCATGGCCGTCCTGCCCATGATGGAGGCCGCGCTCGAGCTTCTGCAGGCCGGCAAGCCGACGCGCTTCCTGCTCCACGGCATCGCCGCGGAGGACCTGCGCATCCTGCAGGGGCTGAACCTGCTCACCTCGCATCCCGTTCTCTATGTCTGCAACGTCTCCGAGGCGGACGCCGCCACCGGCAACGAGCACACCAGGGCGGTGGAGAAGATGGCGGCCGCGCAAGGCGCCGGCACGGTGGTGATCTCGGCGGCGATCGAGGCGGAAGTCGCCCAGCTTTCCGACGAGGAGGAAATGGAGTTCCTTGCCTCGATCGGCCTCGACGAGCCCGGCCTCAACAAGGTGATCCGCGCCGGCTACGAGCTCCTGCATCTGATCACCTATTTCACCGTCGGACCGAAGGAGACGCGCGCCTGGACGATCCACAAGGGCGATAAGGCGCCGCAGGCGGCCGGCGTCATCCACACCGACTTCGAACGCGGCTTCATCCGCGCCCAGACGATCGCCTACAACGACTTCGTCACGCTGGGCGGCGAAGTAGCCGCCAAGGAAGCCGGCAAGGCGCGCGACGAAGGCAAGGAATATGTCGTCCAGGACGGCGACATCATGCTGTTCAAGTTCAACACCTGATCTCCAGGGAGACCCGGCGATGATAAAAACCTTCGTCGTCGACAATGATCGCCTGCGCCTCACCGAGGATCTTGCGGCCGATGGCGACAGGGTCGTCTGGGCCGATCTCTTCAACCCGACCAAGGAGGAAGAGGCGCGCATCGAGAGCTGGCTGGGCATTGCCATTCCGACCCGCGAGGAGATGGAAGAGATCGAGATTTCGAGCCGCCTCTATATCGAGGATGGCGGCTACTTCATGACCGCCGTGCTACCGGCGCAGACCGAGGCCGACGATCCTTTGATGTCGCCGGTAACCTTCGCGCTCGCAGGCAAGAGGCTGATCACCGTCCGCTACCATGAGCCCAAGGCCTTCAAGACTTTCCCGCAGCGCGCCGAAAAGGTGGCGACCGGCTGCACCAGCGGCGACACCATCCTGATCGGGCTTCTCGAGGCGATCGTCGATCGCCTGGCCGACATCCTCGAGCGCGCCGGCCGCGAGGTCGAAACAATCTCGCGCGACATTTTCGAGGCACGCTCGACCAAGGCCTCGAAGCGCAACCGCGATTTCCAGGAGCTCCTGAAAGGCATCGGCCGCAAGGAGGACATCGCCTCCTCGGTCCGCGACAGCCTGATCTCGCTGCAGCGCCTTGCCGGCTTTCTCGCTCATGTCGCTGACCAGACCAAGATGAGCAAGGATGTGCGCGCCCGCATCAAGACGCTGTCGCGCGACGTGCTCTCGCTCGCCGACCATGCGACTTTCCTGTCGCAGAAGATCTCCTTCCTGCTCGATGCCACGCTCGGCATGATCTCGATCGAGCAGAACGCCATCATCAAGATCTTCTCGGTCGCCGCCGTCATCTTCCTGCCGCCGACGCTGGTCGCCTCGATCTACGGCATGAACTTCGACATCATCCCCGAGCTCAAATGGGAGTTCGGCTACCCCTTCGCCATCGCCCTGATGGTGGTCTCGGCCATCCTGCCCTTCTGGTATTTCCGCCGCCGCGGCTGGCTCTGACGGGGTTGGCCGGCGACGGCTGGCTTACCAGAAATCACTTGACCAAATTGACTAGGACCTTCATCCGGGAAGGCCCGACTTTGGGGACCACGCGTTGTCAACCGGATTGTCAGCATGACCGGAAAGACCTGGGCCTATGAGGACTTCGTCGAGGGCGCCTCGCTCGACCTCGGCAGCAAGGACGTGAGTGCCGCCGAAATCATCGAATTCGCCAGCGAGTTCGACCCGCAGCCGATGCATCTCGATGAGGAAGCTGGCAAGGCGAGCATCCTCGGCGGGCTTTCGGCTTCGGGCTGGCATACCTGCGCGATGTTCATGCGCATGCTGTGCGACGCTTTCCTGCTCGATTCGACCTCTCAAGGCTCGCCCGGCATCGAGCATGTGAAATGGAAGAAGCCGGTGCTGGCCGGCGACAGGCTTACCGGCACGCTCACCATACTTTCCAAGCGCCAGTCGAAATCGAGGCCGCAGCTCGGCTTGATCACCATGCGCAGCGAGCTCGTCAACCAGCGCGGCGAAAGCGTCTTCGAGCTGGAGAACACCGGCATGTTCCTCGCGCGTGATGCCGCGAGGGACCTGTCATGACTTTGGACGAGTATTTCCTGATCGGCGAAACCGTCACCCTCGGCGCGCATAAATTCGAAGCCGACGAGATCAAGGCGTTCGCCAGAAAATACGATCCGCAGATCTTCCACGTCGATGAAGAGGCGGCGAAGAAGAGCGTGCTTGGCGGGCTCTGCGCCTCGGGCTGGCACACCGCCGCCACCTGGATGAAATACAACCTGGAAAAGCGCATGGAGACCGAGGGCGTGCGCTGGACCGGCCCCGGCCCGCAGCCCGAATTCGGCCCCTCGCCCGGCTTCCGTAACCTGAAATGGCTGAAGCCGGTCTACGCCGGCGAGACCGTGACTTTCACGCGCATCGCGCAGGCGCACCGTCCGCTCGCCGGACGCCCGGGCTGGAACTTGCTGACGCTGCGTTCGGAAGGTTTCGATTCGACCGGCGACAAGGTGATCGAATTCGACAGCGCCGTGCTGGTGAAGGTGGGATAGTGAGTAGTGAGTAGTCACTATTCACTATTCACTATTCACTATTCACTACTTCCTAATGCCCCTCGAACCCGATCAGCGTCCTCACCGGCACGCCGAGCGCTTCCAGCTTCTTGCGCCCACCGAGGTCCGGCAGGTCGATGACGAAGCAGGCCGCGACGATGTCGGCGCCGATTTGCCTGAGCAGCTTCACCGCGGCTTCCGCCGTGCCGCCGGTGGCGATCAGGTCGTCGACGATTATCACCTTCTCTCCTGGCGAGACGCCGTCCTTGTGCATCTCCATCTCGTCCAGCCCGTATTCGAGACTGTAGGCCACGCGCACCGTCTCATAAGGCAGCTTGCCTTTCTTGCGGATGGGCACGAAGCCCGCCGAAAGCTGGTGCGCCACCGCGCCGCCCAGGATGAAGCCGCGCGCCTCGATGCCGGCGATCTTGTCGATCTTCAGCCCGGCATAGGGATGGACCAGCTCGTCGATGGCGCGGCGAAAGGCACGCGCGTCACCCAGCAGCGTGGTGATGTCGCGAAACAGGATGCCGGGCCTGGGATAATCCGGAATGGTGCGGATGGCCGCAAGCAGCGTGTCTTCGAGGGAGGATTTCATGGGCGGTTGATCCGTTGCCGCACAGTTTTGCCGACAAGCGGCCGAAAAGAAAAGGGCGCCATTCGGCGCCCTTGCATTTTTCTGGAAGCAAGGCGCCTCAGTGCGCCACGTCGGCCCACACCCTGCGCTTGGTCATATAGACCAATGCGCCGAAGAGCAGCAGGAAGATCATGACGCGGAAACCGGTCTTCTTGCGGTCCTCCAGATGCGGCTCGGCGGCAAACATCAGGAAGGCCGAGACGTCGCGGGCATACTGGTCGACCGTCTGCGGCGAGCCGTCGTCATAGGTCACCTGACCGTCCGAGAGCGGCTTCGGCATCTTCAGCGACAAGCCGGACAGGAAGTACGGATTGTAGTGCGTGCCTTCCGGGATCACCATGCCGGCCGGCGGCGTCTGATCGTAGCCGGTGAGCAGCGAGTGGATGTAGTCCGGGCCGCCCTGCGCGTACTGCGTGAAGATATCGAAGATGAAGCGCGGGAAGCCGCGCTCGACGCCGCGCGCCTTGGCGAGCAGCGACATGTCCGGCGGGGCGGCGCCGCCATTGGCGGAGGCCGCGGCCTGCTCGTTCGGGAACGGCGCCGGGAAGTGGTCCGACGGCTTGCCGGGACGGTCGAACATGTCGCCGGCGTCGTTCGGGCCGTCATGGATGGTGTATTCGGCGGCCAGCGTCTTGATCTGCGCTTCCGAATAGCCGAGCCCTTCCAGCGTGCGGAAGGCCACCAGGTTCATCGAGTGGCAGGCCGAGCAGACTTCCTTGTAGACCTTCAGGCCGCGCTGCAGCTGCGCCTTGTCATAGGTGCCGAACGGACCGGCGAAGCTCCAGCTCATTTCCTTCGGTTCGTTGATCGGGAAATGCGTCGGAGCGGCCGCGTTGTGTTCCTCTTCGGCGGCGATGGCAGCGGTGCCCGCGACCACCAGGCCAAGCAGCGCCAGCGAGGTGAGAATCTTCTTCATACCCAAAATCCCCTCAGATTCTCAGCCCGTGGTTTCCGGCGCGACGGTAGCACGTGCCGGATGTCCGCTGCCGCCCTTTTTCTTTTCAAGCACGGCCTCGGTGATCGAGTTCGGCAGCCTGCGCGGCGTCTCGATCAGGCCGAGCACCGGCATGATGACCAGGAAGAAGGCGAAGTAGAACAGCGTCGCCATCTGCGCCATGAACACATAGCTGCCTTCAGCCGGCTGCGAGCCGAGCCATCCGAGCAGGACGGCATCGGCCACGAACACCCAGAAGAACAGCTTGTACCATGGACGGTAGACCGCCGAGCGCACCTTGGAGGTGTCGAGCCACGGCACCAGGAACAGCATGGCGATGGCGCCGAACATGCACAGCACGCCGCCGAGCTTGGAGTTGATCGGCCCGATGTTGAAGGTGATGGCGCGCAGGATCGCGTAGAACGGCAGGAAGTACCATTCCGGAACGATGTGGGCCGGCGTCTTCAGCGGGTTGGCGACCGTGTAGTTGTCCGGGTGGCCGAGAAAGTTCGGCAGGTAGAAGACGAAATAGGCGAAGACGAACAGGAACACGATCATGCCGAACGCGTCCTTGATCGTGGCGTAGGGCGTGAAGGCGACAGTGTCGGTCTTCGACTTGACCTCGATGCCGGTCGGGTTCGACTGGCCCACGACATGCAGCGCCCAGATGTGCAGCACGACGACGCCGGCGATCATGAACGGCAACAGGTAATGCAGCGCAAAGAAGCGGTTCAGCGTCGGATTGTCGACGGCGAAGCCGCCGAGCAGCAGTTCCTGGATCCAGTTCCCGACCAGCGGAATGGCGCTGAAGAAGCCGGTGATGACGGTAGCGCCCCAGAAGCTCATCTGCCCCCAGGGCAGCACATAGCCCATGAAGCCGGTGGCCATCATCAGGAGGTAGATGATGCAGCCGAGGATCCACAGGAGCTCTCGCGGCGCCTTGTAGGAACCGTAGAACAGGCCGCGGAAGATGTGGATGTAGACGGCCACGAAGAAGAACGAGGCGCCGTTGGAATGGAGATAGCGCAAGAGCCATCCCGAATTCACGTCGCGCATGATCTTCTCGACCGAATCGAAGGCGAGATTGGTGTCGGAGGTGTAGTGCATCGCCAGCACGATGCCGGTCAGGATCTGCGCGACCAGCATGATCGACAGGATGCCGCCGAAGGTCCACATATAGTTGAGGTTGCGCGGCACCGGATAGGCGACGAAGCTGTCATAGACCAGCCGCGGCAGCGGCATGCGGGCGTCGAACCAGCGCTCGATACCGGTTTTGGGCGTATAGGTCGAGTGTCCCTCGCTCATCGAAATATCCCCTGCCTCAACCGATAAGGATCTTGGTATCGGAAATGAACTTGAATACCGGGATCGCCATGTTCTCCGGCGCCGGGCCTTTGCGGATGCGGCCGGCGGTGTCGTACTGCGAACCGTGGCACGGGCAGAACCAGCCGCCGAAATCGCCTTCCTGGCCGAGCGGGATGCAGCCGAGATGGGTGCAGACCTGCACCATCACCATCCAGGCTTCCTTGCCGGGTGTGGTACGGTTGGCATCGGTCGCCGGCGCGTCGGAGGGCAGGTTGGCGTTGCGCGCGATCGGGTCCTTCAGATCGGCGAGGTTGACGGCCTCGCCGTCCTTCATTTCCTTTTCGGTGCGGTTTCGCACCACCACCGGCTTGCCGCGCCACTTGACGATCAGCGAAGAACCGGGCTGCAGCGAGGCGACGTCGACCTCCACCGAGGCCAGCGCCAGCGTCGAGGCGTCGGGGCGCATCTGGTCGATGAACGGCCACGCGACGGCTCCCGCGCCGACAACGGCGGCCATGCCGGTGGCTACGTAGAGAAAATCGCGACGGTTGGGATCGTGGATGTCGGTTGCGCTCACGGGTGCCTGATCCTTTCGCCTCTTCCTAACCGGAGGCCGAGCCTTGTCCCCGCTCAATCGCACCTGCCCGACAGCGCATGGCGAACAGGCTAGCGAATTCCTCCGGCATTTGGATTTCGGTTTATGCGTGCAGCCCGTTTTTGTCCAGCGGGGTGAAGGCACAAGGGCAGATTGTCGCGGGGACGCACAGCGGCCTTGGCCGACGCCTCCCGGCCAGGCCGTCGGACAGCGTGAAACAGCGAGAAATCCGGGGTGAATCGAGCCGGTGTTCGCCTCGACATCGGCTCCTGGCCCGGTCTATTGTCCCGCCATGGCGCATGTCATCGAACGCGACAGTTGGGCCGAAGCCGCCGACCGCTGGATAGGCGAGCTGCAATGCGGCCAATTCGGCGCCAATTCCTGCCTGATCTTCAACTATCAGCCGACGATCGGCGGCGGCCCGCGCCTGCACAAGCACCCCTATGCGGAAATCTTCGTCATCCGCTCCGGCACCGGCCTGTTCACGATCGGCGACCGGGAAATCGAGGCCACGGCCGGCCAGATTCTGATCGTGCCGCCCGACACGCCGCACAAATTCACCAATCTCGGCCCCGGCCCGCTCGAAAGCACCGACATCCACGAGAACGGCCACTTCATCACCGAGTGGCTGGAATGATTCTGATTGGGCCTGTCCGAAGCCTGACCGCAACCTAGTTCCATCCATCTGGCAACGATGGAGATCGACGCATGCAAACACGCGCCGTCGAGGTCGAGGGGATGGCTATCGCGATCCGGGAAGCAGGACCGTTCGATGCGCCCGGCCTTCTGCTGCTGCATGGCTGGCCGCAAAGTTCATATGCATTCGAGGCAGTCATCGACCGGCTGGCCGAGAACCAGCACGTGGTCGCGCCAGACCTGCCGGGCATCGGCGGCTCGTACGACGTGCCCGGGACTGGCGAAAAGAGATATCTGGCAAGATTGATAAGGGGGCTGATCGCCGTTTGCGGCTTGCGGCAGGTCATCGTCGCCGGTCATGACGTCGGTGGCCAGATCGTCTTCGCGCTGTTACGCGACATGCCCGAGGGATTATCCGGCGCGGTGATCATGGACGTCGTCATCCCCGGCGTAGCGCCGTGGGAAGAAATCATCCGCAATCCGCATATCTGGCATTTTGCCTTTCATGCGATCCCGGCTTTGCCGGAGATGCTGGTAGGCGGCCAAGAGCGCGCCTATTTCGATTTCTTCTTCGATATCCTTTCCAAGGAAAAGACCGCGATCCCCGCGGAAGCCAGGGACATCTATGCAAAGGCCTATTCGCGGCCGGAAAGCCTCAAGGCCGGCTTCGACTGGTACCGCGCCTTTGCCGAGGACGCCAAGGTCAATTCCCGCCCATCCGCGATGCCGATCACCACGCCGGTTCTTTATCTCAGGGGTTCGGCCGAATCCGGCGACATCGCCGATTATCTCGACGGCTTGAAGGCAGCAGGCCTGTCCAATGTCGAAGGCGATATCATCCCGGCTAGCGGCCACTTCGTCGCCGACGAGAATCCCGGAGCTCTTGCTGCGCGATTGGGGCGCTTTCGCCAGGAAATCGGCGCCTAGCTGGCGCCGAGCCTGACCAGCACCGCCCGCGGGATGTCGTATTCGCGGATCACGGCATCATGCTTGCGCAGGCCGCAAAGCTCGCGCTGGATGAAGTAGGCGTGGACGGCCGCCGCGGCTTCCTTCAGCAGCCGGTTACGATGCTCGCCCTCGCCGCTCTCGCGCAACTTGGCAAGGGTTTCCTCGACACGCCGGCCGGCGCGGCCGAGCGCCGCGGCCTTTTCGGCGAGGATTTCGTGGCCGAGCAGGTCGAGCGCGCTCTCCTGCGCGCCTGACCGTCCGAAATTGGTGGGCATGCGTACCGACATGACGCCGTTCTACTCCGCAGGGCGCGTCTCTTCCAGCGCGCTTTCCTCATTGAACAGGAAGCCGCCGGACTGCCGTTTCCAGAGCCGCGCATAGAGCCCATCGAGCGCCACCAGTTCGTCATGCGTACCCTGTTCGACGATGCGGCCGCCGTCGAGCACCACCAGCCGGTCGAGCGCCGCGATCGTCGACAGCCGGTGCGCGATGGCGATCACGGTCTTGCTTTCCATCAGCCTGGTCAGATTCTCCTGGATCGCCGCCTCGATGTCCGAATCGAGCGCCGAGGTCGCCTCGTCGAGGATCAGGATCGGCGCATCCTTGAGGAAGACGCGGGCGATCGCCACGCGCTGCCGCTGCCCGCCGGACAGCTTCACGCCGCGCTCGCCGACATAGGCCTCGTAGCCGGCGCGGCCGCGGTTGTCGCGCAGTCCGAGGATGAAGTCATGCGCCTCGGCTTTCCTGGCCGCGGCGATAACCTGCGCGTCGGTGGCATTCGGCATGCCGAGCTTGATGTTGTCGCGCAGCGAGCGGTGGAACAGCGCGGTATCCTGGCTGACGACGCCGATATTGCCGCGCAGCGAGTTCTGCGTGACCCCGGCGATGTCCTGGCCGTCGATCAGGATCTGGCCACCCTCCAGGTCGTAGAGGCGCAGGATCAGGTTGGCCAAGGTCGTCTTGCCGGCGCCCGACGGGCCGACCAGCCCGACCTTCTCGCCCGGACGCACGACGAGATCGATGCCGTCGAGCACGCCTTGCCCCTTGCCGTAATGGAAGGTGACGTTCCTGACCTCGATGCGGCCGCCGGTGACGACCAGTTCCTTGGCGTCCGGCGCGTCGGTCAGGCCCAACGGCTGCGAAATCAGCGCCTTGGAGTTCTCCAGCACGCCGAGGTTTCGCAAGATGCCGTTGAGCTGCATCATCAGCCTTCCAAGCAGCATGTTGAGCCTGAGCACCAGCGACAGTGTGAAGGCAACGGCGCCGACCGTGATCGAGCCTTCGACCCAGAGATAGATGGCAAAGGCTGCGATCGCCGTGATCATGATGCCGGAGAGCATGGTCAGCGCCATGCGCACGCCGGTCAGCCGGCGCGTGAACGGCCGTAGCGCGTCGAGATAGATGTCGAAGCCGCTGCGAATATAGCGGTCGTCGCCATCGGCTGAAAACAGTTTCAGCGTCTGCACGTTGGAATAGGAATCGACGATACGGCCGTTGATCATCGAGCCGGCCTCGGCCGTCGCCTCTGCATGCTTGCGGATCGCCGGCAGATAGAGTTTCGCCAGCCAGCCGAAGGCGGCGATCCAGATCACCACCAGCACCGCCAGCCGCAGATCGAGACCGGCGACCAGCGCCAGCGTGGTGACCGTATAGACGATCATGAACCACACGACCTCGATGAAGCTTTCCATCAGGTCGCCCGTCGCTTGCCCCGCCTGCCAAACCTTGGTGGCAATGCGGCCGGCGAAATCATTCTGGAAGAAGGCGTAGGACTGGCGCGAGACATGCCGATGCGCCTGCCAGCGCACCAGATTGTAGAAGCCGGGCGTGATCGTCTGTTCGTCGACAAGCGCCGACAGGCCGACCACGGCGGTGCGGATGACGAGCACCACCGCGCCCATGAACAAGAGCTCGGGACCGGCCGCGGCCCAAAGCGCGTGCCAGTTGCGTTCGCCGGGCAGCTGGTCGAGGATATCGACCAGCCTTCCGACGAAATAGAACAGGCCGGCCTCGACCAGCGGCGCGATGCCGCCGATGATCAGCATGGCGAAGAAGGCGAGCTTCGCCTGGCCGACATAGTGCCAGAGAAAGCCGCCGACGCTGGCGGGCGGCCGCAGATTCGCCGGCTCGCGGAACGGGTAGACCCAGCGCTCGAACCAGCGATAGACGCCCTTCATCATTCGGCGGCTTCACCTTTCGTCGCCAGATCGTCGGCGACCGGTTTTTCCTCCAGCAGGAACCCGCCCGACTGGCGCCGCCAGAGCTGGGCGTAGAGCCCGCCCCTGGCGATCAGCGCCTCATGCGAGCCGTCCTCGACGATGCGGCCCTTGTCCATGACGACGAGCCGGTCCATCGCCGCGATGGTGGACAGGCGGTGAGCGATGGCGATGACGGTCTTGCCCTGCATGAGCTTGTAGAGGTTCTCCTGGATGGCGGCTTCCACTTCTGAATCGAGCGCGGACGTGGCCTCGTCGAGAATGAGGATCGGCGCGTCCTTCAGCATAACGCGGGCAATTGCGATGCGTTGCCGCTGGCCGCCGGACAGCTTCACGCCGCGCTCGCCGACAAGCGCCTCATAGCCGCTCTGCCCATGGGGATCGGTCAGCCCCGCGATCACATCGTCGATCTGGGCGGCTTTGGCGGCGCTGAACATCGCCTCGTCGCTAGCCGTCTGGCGCCCATATTTGAGGTTCTCGCGAACGGATCGATGCAAGAGCGAGGTGTCCTGGTTGACGAAGCCTATCGCCGTCCGAACGCTTTCCTGCGAGACGTTGCGGATGTCCTGCCCGTCGATCAGCACCTTGCCGTCTTGGACGTCAAACAGCCGCAGCACGAGATTGACCAGCGTCGACTTGCCGGCTCCCGAACGGCCGATCAGGCCGACCCGCTCGCCCGGCGCGATCTTCAGCGACAGATTGTCGATGACCCCGCCTTTGCCGTCCTTGCGCCAGTAATTGAAGTTCACCCGGTCGAACTCGATGCCGCCGGCGGTCACGACGAGGGCCGGTGCGTCGGGCTGGTCCTGCATGACGATCGGCCGCGCGATCGTCGTCATCGAGTTGCTGGCGACGCCGATCTGCCGGAAGACGTTGGCGCCGACGTCGAGGATCCTTCCGGAGATGTTGGCGATCTGCAGCGCGAACGGTATCGCGGTCGCGACGGCCGCGGTGGTCAAGGCGCCGGCGTTCCAGCCGACGAGCGCCAGCCAGCTCACGGCGATGAGCAGCGCCGCGTTGAGGACGAACAGGGCCGACCACATCAGGGTGAAAACGCGCATCAGCTGGTAGAATGTGTCGGCGTGCTCGACGACTGCCTGCGAGACATATTTGTCTTCGTGCTCGCCGGTCGAGAATGTCTTGAGCGTCAGGATGTTGGTGTAGCTGTCGACCATGCGGCCGCTCACCTGGGACCACCGCTCCGACAGTTGGGACGAGCGTTGCGTGATCCTGGGCATCGCGGACCAGAAGATCAGGCAATAGAACACCAGCCACACCGCCACGACCGCCAGGAGAAGCGGATCGAGCCGCGCCAGCACGACGATGGCGACCGCAACGAAGACCAGTGCATACCAGACGGCATCGACGGTGAGGTTGACGCTCATCTCCATCGAATCGCCGCTTTGCATAACCTTGGTTCCGATGCGGCCGGCGAAGTCGTTCTGGAAGAACGACCAGTCCTGGCGCACGACATGCCAATGGCTCTGCCAGCGGATGAGGTCGATGAGGTTTGGCGCGATGGCATGGTTGCGGATAAGCGCGTCGATGACCATCGACAGCGGGCGCAGCAGCACGACGAACGCCATCAGCACGAGCAGCGGCCCATGGGCGGCGAAGAAGTCTCCCGGCCTGGTGCTGGAGAGCAGGCCCACGATCAGGCCGACGAAAATCGGCAGCATCGCGTCCACGATTGCCGCGACCGCAACGATGACGATGCGCAGCCAATAGGCGGTGCGAAACTGCCTTATGAAATACCAGTAGAACCGCCAAAGCCCCATTGGCGGCTGCCTGTCTTCGGCCAGCGCCACCGGCGAATAGCGGCTTTCGAACCAGGTGAAGATGCGGTCGAGCATTTTTCTCTCATAGACGCCGGAAACTGCAATCGCGATCGCGTTACTCAGCTGCCATCTCGGATTCCGGCGCCTTGGCATCAACCTCGGTCGGCGCGTCATCGAGCAGGAAGCCGCCGGACTGGCGCTGCCAGAGCTGCGCATAGAGCCCGCCCTTGGCGACGAGTTCCTCATGCGAGCCTTCCTCGATGATGCGGCCCTTGTCCATGACGACGAGCCTGTCCATCGCCGCGATGGTCGACAGACGGTGCGCGATGGCAATGACGGTCTTGCCCTGCATCAGCTTGTAGAGGTTCTCCTGGATCGCGGCCTCGGCTTCCGAATCGAGCGCCGAGGTCGCCTCGTCGAGGATCAGGATCGGGGCGTCCTTCAGCATGACGCGGGCGATCGCGACGCGCTGGCGCTGGCCGCCGGACAGTTTGACGCCGCGGTCGCCGACATGGGCGTCGAAGCCCTTGCGGCCGTTGTGGTCCGAAAGCCCGCCGATGAAATCGAGCGCCTCCGCCCGGCGCGCCGCCTCGGTGAGCATCTCGTCGGTCGCGTCGGGCCGGCCGTAGAGGATGTTCTCCCTCACCGAGCGGTGCAGCAGCGAGGTGTCCTGCGTCACCATGCCGATCTGCGCGCGCAGCGAATCCTGCGTCACCGCCGCGATCTCCTGGCCGTCGACGAGGATCCTGCCGCTTTCCAGGTCGTAGAAGCGCAGCAGCAGATTGACCAGCGTCGACTTGCCGGCGCCCGAGCGGCCGACGATGCCGACCTTCTCGCCGGGCTTCACGGTAAGCGACAAGTTCTCGATGACGCCCTTCTGCTTGCCATAGTGGAAGCGGATGTCGTCAAAGCGGATCTCACCCTGGCTGACACTGATGTCCTTGGCGCCCGGCCTGTCCTCGACCAGGCGCGGCAGCGAGATCGACTGGATGCCGTCCTGCACCGTGCCGATATTCTCGAACAGCCCGGACATCTCCCACATGATCCATTGCGACATGCCCCACATTCGCAGGACAAGGCCGATGACCACGGCGACGGCGCCAATCGTCACCGCCTGCCCCAGCCAAAGCCATAGCGAGATTGCCGTGACGGAGAACAGAAGCAGCGAATTCAAGATGTAGAGCAGGCCGTAGAGCACCGTCACCAGCCGCATCGAGCGGTAGACGGTGTCGAGGAAGCTCGCCATGCCTTCCCTGGCGAAGGTTGCCTCGCGCCGCGCATGCGAAAACAGCTTCACCGTCTGGATGTTGGTGTAGCTGTCGACGACGCGGCCGGTCATGGTCGAGCGCGCATTGGCCTGCTCTTCGCCGACCTTGCCGAGCCGTGGAATGAAAAAGCGCAAGAGCCCGATATAGCCGACCAGCCAGACGGCGAGCGGTGCGGCCAGCCGCCAGTCGGCCGAGCCGACGATGAACAACATGCCGAGGAAGTAGACGACGACGTAGTTCAGCACGTCGATCAGCTTGATCACGCATTCGCGCACGGCGAGCGCCGTCTGCATCAGCTTGGTGGCGATGCGGCCGGCGAACTCGTCCTGGTAGAAGGCCATCGACTGCTTGAGCAGATAGCGATGCACCTGCCAGCGGATGCGCATGGGATAATTGCCCATCAGCGTCTGCTGGTTGAGCAGCGAATGCAGCCATACCGTGCCCGGCAGCGCGAACAGCACGACGAAAGCCATGCCGGCGAGCTTCCAGATCTCCGTCTGCAGGAAGGTTTCGCGGTTCTGCGCCGACAGCCAGTCGACGATGCGGCCGAGGAAGCCGAACATCCAGACTTCGGTGAAGGCGATCGCCGTCACCAGCACCGCATCGACGACGATGTAGGGCCAGGCGCCGCGCGTGTAGTGCACGCAAAACGCGATCAGCGTCCTCGGCGGCTCGACCGGCTCCGCGGCGGGGAACGGATCGAGCCTGTTTTCAAACCAGCGGAACATTCCAGGCACTCGACTTATCTGTGCGCTCACGCGGCGCGGGATTGATGGGCAAGGCTTTGCGGCCGCGCGGCATTGCGGACCGGCGACACGGAATCATCCGAGTCGCCGGCCCTATCCCGCGCAATATAGGGTTTCGCCGGCATTTCGCCGACAGGTTCGTTTGACGATCCTGACGGCCCCGAAGTTCCTGACGAAAGGCCGGAGCCTGCCCGGTTCCTGTCGCCCGGCCGGATCAAACGGATGATCCGGCGCACCAGCGTGGGCCGGCTGTGGTCGGGCACCGCACGCGAGAAATCGACGTCCGGCAGCATGCCGCGATGCGGCCTGCGCCGTTCCTCGGCATGCACCGCCGAGGAATAGGTCTCGCCGATCAGCAACGCCCAGGTAGCCACCTTGCGCTCATGCAGGCTTCTTGACCCCGGTATCTTGTAGGGATCGAACATCGGTCCGTCCTCCATATGCAAATGCGTTAAAAAGGGTGATGCGGCCTCGACCACCGGCATTCGGCCCAAGGCGCGGATCGAATCGGCCGGAACCGGACGACGAGCGTCAGCCTCGGCACGACGGCAACCGTCGTTCTTGACACGACGGCAAGCATCGGTCTTGACACGTTCAGCGGGGGCGCGGCGCCCCTTTGGCAGTTTGAAAAACATCGCAAGATTCCTTCGAAGGCCGAAAACTGGGTTCGACGGGAATCGGTGCGATGAGGACTTAAAGTGTCAGAAGAATCGTCGTACCGAAACCGCCGGTGGGCATAGGGGTGCCCCGGAGAGGAGCTGGAAGTGCATGGTCATCATGTGGTCCCCCTCCTTCGGTTCGGGTTGACGATGGTCAGCATATACTCGACTTCGCAGAAAATGGCCACCCGCCAGTCCAGAAATCGCCGAAAGCCGCAGGCGCCTGTGGCCGATCTGCCACTTATTAGCAGGATACGGAAATGAACGATCGTCTCCGCATCGCGCTCTACCAGCCGGATATCGCCGGCAACACCGGGACAATCCTGCGCTTCGCCGCCTGCCTCGATATCGGCGTCGATATCATCGAGCCGGCTGGTTTCCCGCTCTCCGACCGGGCGCTGAAACGGGCCGGCATGGACTACCTCGAAATGGCGGCGCTTTCCCGCCATGCCGACTGGCACGCCTTCGAGGAGTGGCGAAAGACCGGCGCGCGCCGCCTCGTGCTGCTCACCACCAAAGCCACGGCCGCCTACACCGACTTTGCTTTCGCTGCCGGCGACATCCTTCTGTTCGGCCGCGAATCCGCCGGCGTGCCGGATCAGGTCCACCAGGCGGCGGACGCGCGACTGACCATTCCGATGCGGCCGGGCGCGCGCAGCATCAATGTCGCGCTGTCCGTCGCCATGGTCGCGGGCGAAGCTCTTCGCCAGCTCAGCTAGTAGCTTTTGCGCTTCCTCGCCATCGCGGGCTGTTGCCCCTTCCGCCGTCATTCTTGCCCAGGCGCACATCGCCTTCTCCTGCATTTGCCATATCGTCACTCTTTCGCTACAAGCTCAACTTAACTTGAGGTCAAGCGGGAATTTGAGAATGGCTCCGGTGAGGGAATTGACGGTCGGCCAGGTGGCGGTGCGCAGCGGCGTGGCGGTATCGGCGCTGCATTTCTACGAGGCCCGCGGGCTGATCCGCAGCCATCGCACTTCGGGCAACCAGCGGCGCTACAGCCGCGACGTGCTGCGCCGCGTGGCGATAATCCGCGTCGCCCAGGAAGTCGGCATCTCGCTTGCCGGGATCGCCCAGGCGTTCCAGTCCCTGCCCGAAGAGCGCACGCCGACGCGCGAGGACTGGAACCTGCTTTCAACGGCCTGGCGCGACGATCTCGACCAGAAGATCGCCCAGCTCAAGAAATTGCGCGACGGCCTGACCGACTGCATCGGCTGCGGCTGCATGTCGATCGACAAGTGCCCGCTGAGGAACAAGGAAGACCGGCTGGCCCGGGAGGGGACGGGGGCGAGAAGGCTGGCGGTGCGCTGACAGTCTGTCGCCAAGGTGCATTGAGATTCAGGTCAGGCCGAGCCGGAGTCGAAGACGGGCGCGAAGCGACCAAACTAGGTGACTTCCGAGAACCGGAGCGGAGCGTACTTAAAGTACGTGAGCACCGGAAGCGCAGGAAGCCGCCGTTTGCAGGCCGGCCTCACCTGAATATCAATGCACCTTAATCGGCCGCCGGCAACCGCCGCATGGTGAACTCGATCACGTCGCCTGGACGTTCGAACCAGCTTTCGATCTCGGTCCAGTAGGCCTGCTTCGGAAAACGCTCGAACCACTCCTTGGCCTTGAGGCGCGCATCCGGGCGCGGCAGCACGAAGGTTTCGCGCAAGAAACCGTCGCGCGGCTGGTTTTCGCGCTCAGCCCGTGAGCGCTCCAGCCTCTTCTTCAAGCCATCCAGCGGCGGTCTTGCCGGGGTGCGCACGAAGGAACTCCTCTGCACCTGGATCAGACAGGACTTGACCCTTGTCCTCAAGAGATTAGGGATCGCGCGCAGAAAAAACGAGTCATTTGTCAGGCAAGTGAAGCCTGTGACTGGAGACCGAATTGGAAAGACCTGATCTTCCGATGGGCCTGCCGGCCGATATCGAGCAGAAGAAGATGAAGGCCCGCCTCTGGTTCGAGGCCTTGCGCGAGCGCATCTGCGTCACCTTCGAGCAGATCGAGCAGGAGCTCACCGGCCCGCAAGCATCATGGTCGCCCGGCCATTTCGATAAGACCCCCTGGGAGCGCGACGAAGGCCGTGGCGGCGGCGGCACCATGTCGATGATGCGCGGTCGCGTCTTCGAGAAGGTCGGCGTTCACACCTCGACCGTCCATGGCGAATTCTCGCCCGAGTTCAGGAAGCAGATTCCCGGCGCCGAGGAAGACCCGCGTTTCTGGGCGAGCGGCATCTCGTTGATCGCCCACCCCTGGAACCCCAACGTGCCGGCCGTGCACATGAACACGCGCATGGTCGTCACCACGCGCCAGTGGTTCGGTGGCGGCGCCGATCTGACGCCGGTGCTCGACCGTCGCCGAACCCAGGACGATCCCGACACGATTGCCTTCCATCGCGCCATGCAGTTCGCCTGCGAGAAGAACGCCGCCGTCGCCGACTATCCCAAATTCAAAGCCTGGTGCGACGAGTACTTCTTCCTGCCGCACCGCAACGAGGCGCGCGGCATCGGCGGCATCTTCTTCGACTGGCTGCATTCGGACGAGGACAGGGGCGGCTGGAATGCCGATCTCAATTTCGTCCAGGATGTCGGACGCTCCTTCCTTGTCGTCTATGCCCATCTGGTGCGGGGCAACTTCAACCAGGACTGGACCGACGGCGAGCGCGACGAACAGCTGATCCGGCGCGGCCGCTACGTCGAATTCAACTTGCTTCACGATCGCGGCACCATCTTCGGCCTGAAGACCGGCGGCAATGTCGCCTCGATCCTGTCCAGCCTGCCGCCCGAGGTAAAATGGCCGTAACGATCCGGTGAGCCCAGGCCATGGCCGCATTGCTGTCCCATTCGCCGAATCTTGGCGGGCAATGTGGCAGGGGCGATATCTTTTTCGTCTAATATCCTTTTGAAAAAATTGATCTATTTAGGGTCGTCGGGTCGGGAAGCGCCGGCGGTCGAAGCGGAGATCACCTGTCTCCGCCGGCCGTGACTTGACGCGACTTGACGGCCCTGACCAGGAGGGTGCCTGATCAAACGGGTGCCCTTGTTTCCAGGAGAGCATGCCATGCGCAAGCTTATCGTGGCGGCGGCAGCCGCCGCCTTTCTCGCCTCCGGTGGCGCCGCATTCGCGGCGGTGAAGCACACCACCGGCACCGTCAAGAGCTTTGATGGAACGGCCATGAGCCTTGTTCTGGACGATGGGTCGACATTCAAGCTGTCCAAGGCCTTCAAGGATCCCGGCGTTCAGGCCGGCGAGAAGGTCCGCGTGTCCTGGGACATGAGCGGCAAGAACAAAATCGCCGAGGCCGTCAAGATCATGAAGTAACGACCTTGCTCTGAAGGTCCAGTTCTCAGGCAGCGGGGAAAGGCGGGGCATAGTGCTCCGCCTTTCCTTCCATTCCGGGATTGGGGACTTTCGATGCAACCGAACCGTCCGACACGTGTTATGGTAGTCCGGCAGAGCAACCGGAAGAGGCGCGCCGCCGTTTCCCTCCCGGACTGCCAAGAAAAAAATCAGGGGCGGCCGGCCGGCCAAGGTCGAACCACCCGCGCTAGAGCAATTCCAGGAAAAGTGTGATCGGTTTTCCGTCCGGAATTGCGTTAAATTAAAGAGATAGGGCGGTTCGCCGTTTCCGTGAAACGGTGAAACGCGCTAGGAAAGGAAGAGTCATGAAGGAATTCCAATGCGGATCGCTGGTTCCCGGCTGTGACTGGCACACGCGCGCCGACGAGGAAGCGGAGGTCATGCGCCGCGCCGTCGAGCATATGCGCGAAACGCATGGCGAGACCGTTATTCGCGAGACCATGATCGAGGCGATCCGCTCGCGCATCCAGAAAGTTCGCGACGCCGCCTGATCGGGCCAGATCGCAGGCTTCCAAACGTCACCGGCCGACAGGCACGATGGCGGATCGTTGCTTCCGGCGCATCCCGCCCTTTTCGCCGGCGATCCTCCGATCGCCTGCCAAGGCACTGGTTATGCTTAATTCCAGCGAATTCTTATATTCGTAACAGCTTAGGTAACCTGGCGGTAACGGTCTGCGTGCGATTCTCCCGCGCATGATCCGGCCAGAGGCGGCTGCCCGAGAAGCCCTTCGCCATCAAGGCGCTGTCCGGAATGGTGGGGCGAGGTGCTTCGCGCATGCGCGAGCGATCCGACATCCGAGGCGGTCTCTGCACGGCGGTGCTCCTGTCGTGCGCCTTCCTCTTGGCGTCCGCTGCGACAGCGCAGGAATGGGCCACCTCGCTGGTCGATATCCATCAGGGTTCTCCGCTCAGCGACCGCGCCAGGGGCCTCGGCAACGGCGGCTATGAGCTGCAGAGCGGAAGCTGGGTCTCCTTCAGCCGTTGGTATCACGCGAGCTGGGTCGACATGCATGTCGACTTCCTCACTCAGATCACGCCCGATACCGGCTTTCTCTGGGGATTTGGCACTGGGGAACAAGGCGAGAAATACAGCATCGAGCCGAGCCTCAAGCTTGGTTTTCTCGCTCAGACCCATCCCAATCCGAACAGCACCCTGTCCCTGTCGGTCACCTCGGTCATCGGCGGCAACCTGACCGAAAAGCCCTGCGAGGCCGACTACGGCGAGTTCGGAACCTACAGCGTCAACTGCCGGCTGGCGGCCGGCGAGACGGCGCCCGAGGAAACGCTGAAATATCTGGTCAGCGCGAAGCCGGAGAGCATGCATCTCTGGCTGAACTACCGTCTCACTTTCTGATCGGAGGGCCGCGAATGAAATCATCTTGTCCCGAAACTCACGATCGTCCGTCTTGGTTCTGTCTGACTGGAGAATGAACATGTCGGTTAAGTCCTTGAAGTTCGGCCTCGCCGCTGCCCTCGCCATCCTTTCGGCGCCGATGGCATCGGCTCAGGAAGCTCTCAGCCCGGACGAAATGGCTGCACTCTGCCATGGTGGCGGGTCGATCTGCGTGAGCGCAACGATCCCGGCCGCGCGGACGACGCAAGCCGTACAGAGCTGGATGAGCCCCGACGTCGGCGCCGCGTGGGCAGCCGGCTACAAGGGCAAGGGCGTCACCATCACCATGGTCGACGACTTCAGCAGTTCGTCGCGCTTTTCCGGCAATTTCGGCATCGGCGTGCAGACCCAGCGGCACGGTGAATGGACGCGCGAGGAGGCTGGCATGATCGCTCCGGCGGCGACCATTCGCTCCAAGGATTTCTCGACGGGCACGGCCGTCCCGCTGGCCGCCGGCCGCAACGTGCTTAACCTGAGCTACGGCATGTACACAACTGCGGGCTACAGCACGAACCAGATCTGGTGGGGTCCAGAGGAGTCCTCGATCATCTCCTACGCCACCAAGGGTTCGGCCATCGTCTCGAAGGCGGCCGGCAACGACGCGGTCGCTGTCGGTGGGGTCACGGGCGGGCAGCAGGACTACCTCGACCTTGCCCTGATCGGCAAATCGACGGCGATCTTCGTCGGCGCATTGTCGACGAACGGCACCACAGCCAACAAGGCCCAACTCGCCTGGTATTCCGACTATGCCGGCTCCAACACGGCTGTGCAGAGCCACTTCCTGGTGGTCGGCGTCGAGGGCAACAAGACCGGTCTTTATGGAACTTCGTTCGCCGCGCCGATCATCTCGGGCTACGCCGCGATCATCGGCAGCAAGTTCACCAAGGCGACGCCGGTGCAGATCACCAACGACCTGCTCAACACGGCCCGCACCGACACGCTGGTCAATTACGACCCGTCCATCTACGGCAAAGGCGAAGCAAGCCTCTCGCGCGCCCTGGCTCCCGTGGCGATACGTTGACTGGCGCCGGCGCTCCGGCCGTCTAGAGCTCCAGCGCCTGCGCGGCGCGTTCCATCAGCGCGCCGCGTTCCAGGGTGAAGCCTGACTCCATCCATTCCTTCTCGAGGTTCTTCAGCGTGGCGCCGAGCTTGGGCCCCGGCGACGCTCCAAGCTCGGTCAGGTCGGCGCCTTTGATCGGGAACACCGGCTTTTCCCATTTAAGCGTGAAATTGAGCAGGCGTGAAAAACCGCCGGCTTCCATCATCGCCTGATTGTCCTCGACGGCACGCGTCCGCGCGGCGGCAAGCGCCAGACGAATACGGTCGAGATAGCCGTCGCGATCGCCGTAATAGAGTTTCTTGGCCAGTTCGGTCTCGGTCGCCTTGGCATCCGGCGCAACGGTCAGCGCCCAATGCCGCAGGCGATCGGCATCCTCGTTCGAAAGTCGCAGCCTCTCGCCAAGCCTCTTCATACGCACGGCATCGGGCGGGACGATCGCCTCCAGCCTCAGCATCGGATCGGCGATCCAGCCGAGATCCTCTCCAGCCTTGATCAGGCCATGGATGGCGTCGATGCCCCATTTCTCGCTTTCCGGCAGCACGGCGGTGAGCACGCCAGCCTGGCGCATCCACAAGAGCGCGCGCGAGGGATCCGGAGCCGACAAGAGCTTCTTCAGTTCGGACCAGACGCGTTCGGCCGAAAGCCGCGCAAGTCCATCCTTCAGCCTGGCGCAGGCCTTCAGCCCTTCCGCGTCCGGCCGTCCTTCGCCATACCAAGCAAAGAAGCGGAAAAAGCGCAGGATGCGCAGATAGTCCTCGCGGATGCGCGCCTCCGCGTCGCCGATGAAACGCAGCCGCCGCGCTTCGATGTCGGCGATGCCGCCGACGAGGTCGACGACCGCGCCGTCCGCTTCGGCATAGAGGGCGTTGATAGTGAAGTCGCGCCGCTCGGCGTCGGCTTTCCAGTCACGTCCGAAAATCACTTTTGCCCGCCGCCCGTCGGTCTCGATATCGGCGCGCAGCGTCGTCACCTCATAGGGCTTGCCGCCCGCGACCACTGTGACCGTGCCGTGATCGATGCCTGTCGGCACCGTCTTGAAGCCGACGGCCTTGGCGCGTCTGATCGTTTCCTCGGGCACCGTGGTCGTGGCGATGTCGACGTCGGCGACCCGTTGGCCGATCAGCGTGTTGCGCACCGCGCCGCCGGCGATACGCGCTTCCTCGCCGCCCTCCTTCAGCGCGGCAAGCAGCTTCTGCAGATGCTTTTCGGCCAGCCAATCGGCCTTGCCCGAGAGAGACACCTCAGCGCTCACGCATAGAGCCTTTCATAGAGCGTGCGGACGATGCCGGCGGTGACGCCCCAGATGCGCTGGCCGCCATAGGGCATATCGTAGAAGAACCATTCGAGGTCGTTCCAGAAACGGCTGTCGCGCGCGTGATTGGCGGGGTCCATCAGGAAACTCAGGGGCACCTCGAAGGCCGCATCGACCTCGTCGGCATTGAGCGTCAGCGAAAAACCCGGCCGCACGATGGCAAGCACCGGCACGATGCGGTAGCCGCTGCCGGAGACATAGTCGGGCATGCGGCCGATGATCTCGATGAAATCCCGCTCGAGGCCGATCTCCTCAAAGGTCTCGCGCAGTGCCGTGGCCTCGGGGCCAGGATCGGTCGGATCGATCGTGCCGCCTGGGAAAGCCACCTGGCCGGAATGGCTGCGCAGCTTCTCGGCGCGCTTGGTGAGCAGCACCATGGCGCCCTTGGCACGGTCGATCACCGGAATCAGCACCGCCGCGCCGCGCAGCGGCTTGACATGTTTGAGCCTGGGATGGCCGGGATTGAAGCGATGGTCGCCGAAATCGTCGCCAGGGACGATCGCCGCCTGCGCCGCGACGCGGGCACGAAAGTCAGCGATCGAAAACGGCGCCGGCGTCACCTGGTCCATCACGCGCTCAGCCGCTTCAGTTTCTCGGCCGGCATGAGCGGATAGACCTCGCCGCCCGAGCGGACGGCGAACATCGCCCTGCCGTCGATGTCGATCTCCTCGCCATGCTCGACCAGTTCATACATCACCGGCCGCGCCACCAGCGCCTCCAGCCGTCCGCGCACCAGCACATAGGGCTTCAGTCCGCCGGTTTCGTCTTCGTCGACGAAGCGCAGCGGATGGCCGGGGCCGGCGGCGACGACGTCGCCGACATTGGTGCGGAAGGTGATGACCTGGTCGTTCCCACTCCCGGATACGTTCATTTCGACCGCGATGAAGGGGGCGTCGACGACGCGGATCCCGACCCGTTCGACCGGCGTCACAAGGTAGGTCTTTCCGTCGGCATCCTTGCGCAGCACGCTGGAAAAGAGCTGCACCAGCGGCATGCGGCCGATCGGCGTGCCGAGATAGAACCAGGTCCCGTCGGCCTTGATCTCCATGTCGAGGTCGCCGCAGAAGTCCGGATTCCAGCGCTCGACCGGCGCCGGCCCCTTGCCGGCCCGCGCCGCGCGCGAGATCAGCGCCTCCAGGCCGCGCGCCTCGGTGGCGCCGGTCAGGCTCTGCTCGCCCGGACTCCGTTCGCCCGGTGTTTGTTCACGATGTTCGCTGCGTTCGGCCATGGTCACGAAATAGTCACTGTTGTCCCGATTGTCAGCCTTGTCCGTCCAAGTCTGTGATTTAAGTTCGAATACAGGCGCCAGGCGAAGCCGAATCGCGGCATTCTGCGGCATTGAGAGTGCAGGCCGGTATTTCCAACCACAAGGATCGAACGGCATGAGCGTAATGATCAAGGAAAGCCCGATCAGCGAAAAAGCGATGATCGACGAAGCCGAAAAGGCGCTGGCAGACATCTCCAGGGTCCGCGACGCGGTCGGCCGGGTGATCTTCGGCCAGGAGGCGGTCGTCGAGCGCACGCTGGTGGCGCTGCTGGCGGGCGGCCATGCTCTGCTGGTCGGCGTGCCCGGCCTCGCCAAGACCAAGCTGGTCGAAACGCTGGGCATCGTGCTCGGCCTCGATTCGCGCCGCGTCCAGTTCACGCCCGACCTGATGCCGTCGGACATCCTCGGTTCCGAGGTGATGGAGCAGGACGAGTTCGGCAAGCGCTCCTTCCGCTTCATTTCCGGACCGATCTTCACGCAATTGCTGATGGCCGACGAGATCAACCGCGCCTCGCCGCGCACGCAATCGGCGCTGCTGCAGGCGATGCAGGAATATCACGTCACCATCGCCGGCGCCCGCCACGACCTGCCCGCGCCCTTCCACGTGCTTGCGACGCAGAACCCGCTGGAACAGGAAGGCACCTACCCGCTGCCGGAAGCCCAGCTCGACCGCTTCCTGATGCAAGTCGACATCCTCTATCCGGAGATCGAGGCGGAGCGCCGCATCCTGCTCGAAACCACCGGCGTCGACGAAGCCAAGGCCGACAATGTGCTGCAGCCGGCCAGACTGAGGGAAATCCAGACGCTGATCCGCCGCATGCCGGTGCCGGAAAGCGTCGTCGAGGCGATCCTCAAGCTGGTGCGCTCGGCCCGGCCCGGCCAGGGCAATGCCGAGACGGACAAGCACGTCGCCTGGGGGCCAGGGCCCCGCGCCAGCCAGGCGCTCACCCTGTGCGCCCGCGCGCGCGCCCTATATGATGGCAGGTTGGCACCTTCGGTCGACGACGTCCGCGCCTTGGCCGAACCGGTGCTGCAGCATCGCATGGCGCTGACTTTCGCCGCCCGCGCCGAAGGCACCTCCGTGCGTGACGTGGTGGCGAAGCTGGCAAAAGGCATCTGATGGGTCGAATAGGCGAGGTCCAGGCACCGGTTGCGACGCGCGATGCGCTCGCCCGTGGCCGGTTGCGGGCTTCATTGGTCCCCGACCTGCTGGTCGAGGCGCGCCGTATCGTCAACACGGTGATCGCCGGCTGGCACGGCCGCCGCAAGCGCGGCATCGGCGAGAATTTCTGGCAGTTCCGGCCCTATGTCGAAGGCGATTCCTCGCGCATCGACTGGCGCCGCTCCGCCAGGGACGACCACACCTATGTGCGCGACCGCGAATGGGAGGCCGCGCACACCGTCTGGCTCTGGGCCGACCCATCGCCTTCCATGCTCTACAAATCGGCCGGCGCCGGCGTTTCCAAGGAATCGCGCGCGCTGGTGCTGGCGCTCGCCTTGGCCGAGCTCTTGTCGCGCAGCGGCGAGCGCATCGCCTGGCCGGGCCTGACGGACCCGTTCACAGCCCGCAACGGCGCCGAGCGCATCGCCGCCCAGCTGAGCCACGCCGCCGCGCTTCCCGCCAAGCCCGATCTGTCGGCCATCCGCCGTTTCTGCGACATCGTGCTTGTCAGCGATTTCCTCGATCCGGTCGAGGAAATCATGGCCTGGCTCGACGTGCTGGCGCGCCACGGCGTGCGCGCGCATCTGATCGAGGTGGCCGATCCGGCCGAGGAAACCTTCCCCTATGCCGGCCGCACCGAATTCACAGATCCCGAGACCGGCGACAAGCTGACCGCCGGCCGCGCCGAGATGCTGGCCGAGGAATACCGCCTGCTTTACCGGGCCCGCCGCGAGGAATTGGCCGCCTGGTGCAAGCGTCTCGGCTGGAGCTATACCGTCAACCACACCGACCGCCTCGCCTCCGAGGCGCTGGTGCGCATCCACATGGCGCTGACCGCCGACGGTAGCAATAATGTCGGAAAGGCGGTCGCATGAGCTGGCTGCCGCTTTCCTTCGGGGCGCCCATGGTGCTGTGGGGACTTCTGGCGCTGCCGGTGATCTGGTGGTTGCTGCGGCTCACCCCGCCCAAGCCGCAAACGGAAGTGTTCCCGCCGTTGAAAATCCTCGCCCGGGTCCTGAGGCGCGAGGAAACCCCGCAGCAAAGCCCGTGGTGGTTGACGCTGCTTCGGCTGCTGATGGCGGCGCTCGTCGTGATGGCGTTGGCCGAGCCGGTCTTCAATCCGCGCGAAAAACTGCCGGCGGAAGGTGCGGCCTTGGCGCTTGTCATCGACAATGGCTGGGCAAGCGCCGCCGACTGGAACAAGCGCGTGGCCACCGCCGAACGGCTGATCGCCGACGCCGGCTCGAACGGCGTGCCGGTCGTCATCGCCTTCACCGCCGAGAAGCCCAATGCCGAGATCGGCCCCTTCGATGCCTCGGCCGCGCTCGACCATCTGCGCGCTGCAAAGCCGCGGCCGATCCCCACCGACAGGCCCGCCGTCTACGCCCGCGTCGCCGCCGCGTTGGAGCGCCTGCCCGGCGCCAGCGTTGCCGTGCTCGCGGATGGCCTTGCCGCCAAAGGCGACGAGGCCGCTTTCAAGACGCTGCTCGAAAAGAACGCGACACGGCTGGTTTGGGCCATTTCCGACCGGCCTTCGCTGACCGGCCTGATTGGCGCCGACAACCAGGTCGACGGCTTCGCGCTGACCGCCATCCGCGCGCCGGGCGATCCGGCCCCGGCGCAGGTCACCGCGGGCGCCTTCGACGACAAGGGCCGCCGCATCGCCGATGCGACGCTGACCTTCGCGCCGGGCGAGGCCGCGACCACGGCCACGATGGCGGTCCCGTTCGAACTGCGCAACGATTTCGCCTCGATCGCGCTCGACGGCGAGCACCAGGCCGGCGCCGTGCGCGTGCTCGACGAGAGTTCGAAACGCCGGCGCGTCGGCCTTCTGTCGCAGGCCGAGGCCGACCAGGCGCAGCCGCTTCTGTCGCCGCTCTACTATATCCGCCGCGCCCTGCAGCCCTTTGCCGATCTGGTCGAGCCGTCGAGCGCCGATCTCGCCGACGCCATTCCGCAGCTTCTCGACCAGAAGCCGGCGATGATCATCATGGCCGATGTCGGCACCATCCCGGAGCAGGTCAAGCAGCGGCTGGTCGACTGGGTCGACAAGGGCGGCACGCTGATGCGCTTTGCCGGCCCGCGCCTCGCCGCGGCCGGCAATGACGACGACCTCCTGCCGGTCAGGCTGCGCAGCGGCGAGCGCGCGCTGGGCGGCGCGCTGTCGTGGACGACGCCGCAGGCGGTGACTGAATTCCCGAAGAACGGCCCCTTTGCCGATCTTTCACCGCCTTCCGAGGTGACGGTCAGCCGGCAGGTTCTGGCCGAGCCGACGCCCGACATCGTCGAGCGCACCTGGGCCACGCTTGCCGACGGCACGCCGCTGGTGACGGGCATGAAGAAGGAGAAGGGCACCCTGGTGCTCTTCCATGTCACGCCCGAGGCGACCTGGTCGAACCTGCCGATCTCCGGCAGCTTCGTCGAGATGCTGCGGCGCGTCGTGCAATTGTCGCGCAACCAGGGCGCCGCGATCGCCAATGCCGAAGCCGCCGCGGCGTCGCTCGCGCCCTACCGTATGATCGGCGCCGACGGCACGCTGACGCCGCCCTCGCCCGATGCGCGGCCGCTGGTGCCCGGCGCCGGTCCGCTGCCGGTGACGCTGGAAAACCCGCCAGGCCTTTACGGCTCGGAGACCGGTGTGTTCGCGCATAATCTTCTCAACGCTTCGAGCACATTCGCGCCGCTGGCGCGCCCGCAGGTTTCGCTGCCGGTGACAACCGTCCCCTATGCCTTCGACGAATCGGAAAACCTCAAAGGGCCGCTCGTCGCCATCGCGCTCCTGTTGATGGTGCTCGACACCTTGGCCGTGTTCTGGATGGGCGGGCTGCTGGCGCGCTGGCCGCGCCGCGCTAGGGCTGTAGCAACCGCCGCGGCCGTTCTGGTCGTGCTCGGTGGGCTCTTCGGCCACGCCGACCTTGCCCGCGCCGACGATTCGAAACCTGGCGACGCCCAGGCGATCGACGACATTTCGAAAACCCGCATCGCCTATGTGATCACCGGCGAGCCCGGCGTCGATTCGATCAGCCGCGCCGGCCTCGAAGGCCTCACGCGCTTCCTCATCGAGAAGACCGCGCTTGAGCCCGGTCCGCCGGCGGGCGTCGACATCGCCAAGGACGAGCTGTCCTTCTTTCCGCTGATCTATTGGCCGATCGACGCGTCGGCGCCTATGCCCAGCCAGGCGGCGATCGCCCGCATCGACGCCTATATGCAGCAGGGCGGTACGGTTCTGTTCGATACGCGCGACCAGTTCTCGAATGGCATCGGCGCCGGCTCGGCAAGCCCGGCGACCGAGCGGCTGCGCGACATCCTCGGCAATCTCAACGTGCCGCCGCTGGAGCCGGTGCCGTCGGACCACGTGCTGACCAAATCCTTCTTCATCCTTCCGGAGTTCCCCGGCCGCTTCAATGGCAGCCCGCTCTGGGTCGAGGCCTCGCTCGAGGCCAGCAACACCGAGAACCGCCCGGTGCGGACCGGCGACGGCGTCTCGCCGATCATGATCACCGCCAATGATTTCGCCGGCGCCTGGGCCATCGACGAGAACGGCGACCCGATGCTGCCGACCGTGCCGCCGGATCCGATGCAGCGCGTCTATGCGCTGCGCGCCGGCGTCAACATCATGATGTACATGCTGACCGGCAATTACAAATCCGATCAGGTGCATGTGCCCGTGCTGCTCGAACGGCTGGGGCAGTAGGTCATGAACTGGTCGATCTCCTTCGAACCGCTGGTTTCCTGGCCGCTGTTTGGCCTTCTCTTCGTGCCGTTGCTGCTGCTGGCGCTGGTCGGCCTGTGGTTCCGCCAACGCGGCTCGGCGCTGCGCTTCATCGCGTTGCTCGCGCTTGCCGCGGCATTGCTCAACCCGGTGTTCCTCGCCGAGGAACGCGAGGCGCTGAAGAGCGTCGTCGCTCTCATCGTCGATCGCAGCCAGAGCCAGGACATTGGCGACCGCGCCAAGCAGACCGACGAGGCGCTGGCCGGGTTGCAGCAGCGTCTTGCCCGCTTCAAGCAGTTCGATGTCCGTGTCGTCGAGGCCGGCAAGTCCGAAGCCGCTGACGAGCGCACCGAAACCAGGCTGTTCAGCGCGCTGGAGGGCACTTTCCGCGACGTGCCGCCGTCGCGCATCGGCGGCGCGATCATGATCACCGATGGCGAGGTGCATGATGCGCCGGCCGGCGCACCGGAGTTCAACGCGCCGCTGCATGCGCTGATCACCGGCAACGAGCACGAGAAGGACCGCCGCATCCGCTTCGAGAACGCGCCGCGCTTCGGCCTCGTGGGCAAGCCGCTCGACATGACCTACCGCGTCATTTCGACGGAAGGCGATGGCGCTCCGGTGGACGTGCGCGTCTCGGTCAATGGCGAGCAGGTCTCGGTCGAGCACGCGACCGTCGGCCAGCCGATGAAGCTCTCGGTCATCATACCCAATGCCGGCCGCAACATCGTCCAGCTCGGCATCGACCGGGAGCCCGGCGAACTGACCGACGCCAACAACCGGGCGATCGCTTTGGTCGACGGCATCCGCGAGAACCTGCGCGTGCTCTTGGTTTCCGGCGAGCCGCATGCCGGCGAGCGCACCTGGCGCAACCTTTTGAAGTCGGACGCATCGGTCGATCTCGTCCACTTCACCATTCTGCGCCCGCCGGAAAAGCAGGACGGCACGCCGATCAACGAGCTGTCGCTGATTGCCTTCCCGACGCGCGAGCTGTTCGTCGAGAAGATCAAGGATTTCGACCTGATCATCTTCGACCGCTACCAGCACCGCGACGTGCTGCCGATCCTGTATTACGATTACATCTCCGAATATGTCGAAAAGGGCGGCGCGCTGCTGATTGCCGCCGGCCCCGAATATGCCGGCGAAAACTCCATTGCCCGCACGCCGCTGAACGCCGCGCTGCCGGCCATGCCGACCGGCGAGGTGGTGGACAAGGCATTCTATCCGCGCCTGACCGATCTCGGCCAGCGCCATCCGGTGACGCGCGGGCTCGACGGCTCGGCGAGCGAGCCGCCGCATTGGAGCCGCTGGTTCCGCACCATCGGCGTCAAGAATCCGGAAGGCGAAGTGGTGATGAAAGGCGCCGACGATCGGCCCCTGCTCCTGCTCGACCGCAAGGGCGAAGGCCGTGTCGGCATGCTGCTCTCCGACCAGGGCTGGCTGTGGGCGCGCGGCTTCGAGGGCGGTGGACCGCATGTCCAGCTTTATCGCCGCATCGCCCACTGGCTGATGAAGGAGCCGGAACTGGAAGAGGAGCGGCTGACCGCCGACGGCCGCGGCATGATGCTTGAAATCCGCCGCCAGACGATGAGCGACGACCCGGGTCCCGCCCAGGTCATCACGCCGTCCGGCAAGGCGATGACGGTCAAGCTCGAGAAAGCCGAGCCCGGCATCTTCACCGGCAGTCTGCAGACCGGCGAGATCGGCCTCTACCAGATCGGCAATGGCGACCTTACCGCGCTTGCCCATGTCGGCCCGATCAACGCGCCGGAATTTTCCGACGTGATCTCGACCGAGGACAGGCTGAAGGCGCCTGCCGAGGCGACCGGCGGCAGCGTGCGGCGGCTGGCTCCGTCGTCGACGCTCGGCAATCTCGCCGGCGGCGTGACGCTGCCGTCGATCATCCCTGTCCGCTCTTCCGCGGCCGCTTCGGGCGACGACTGGATCGGCCTGCGCACCACCGACGACAGCACGCTCAAGGCCGTGTCGCGCGTGCCTCTGTTCGGCGGCTTCCTCGGCCTCGGCCTGCTGCTGCTCGCCATCGGCTCGATGTGGTATCGCGAAGGGCGGTGACACCACTTTCTTCCTTCTCCCCTTCTTGTGGGAGAAGGGAAACTCCTCCGCCCTACTCTTCGGGCTCGGTGGTGAACAGCAGCGGATAGCCCTTGGCCTTGCCGGCGTCGGTCGCCCGCGTCGCCTTGGTCTCGGCGATATCCTTGGTGAACACCGCGACGACGCAGACACCGCGCGTATGCGCGGTGATCATGACGCGGTGCGCCTGGTCTTCGCTGAGTTTGAACTCGCCCTTGAGCACCGTCACCACGAACTCGCGCGGCGTGAAATCGTCATTGACGAGGATGACCTTGTAGAGTTTCGGCCGCTCGGTCTTCGGCTGCGGCTTGACGCGGGGCTTGATGACGGTTTCTGGCATCGGATCCGGCGGCGAGGAACTGAGTTCTCGCTCTCATTTTGTCACGCTGAAAAACACCCGTCCAACCCTCCGCGTGGATAGCGACGGATTGGACGTTCGATATTATGTGGGGAAGCGCCGCCGATGGGTCAACGGTCCTGGCGTCCGACCGGACGGCGCAACGGGGTGCCCGATCTGCCTGAACCGACGTCGCCATCCATGCCCGAGCCGCGCTCCATGAAGGCAAAGAATATCCAGCCGGCCAGGCCGATCAGCGTTATGCCGGTCAGCACGAGCAGCATCCAGGACTGTGCCGGGGTGATGTAGTCGAAGCTCGAGGAGATCAGTGGAGCGAAAAGCTCGGGTTCGGTCCTGCCGCTGGCGGGATCCGGCACGGGGCTTGCGGTAAAGATGATCAACGATCGTGCCGCCCCGGTGGCGATCAGGCCGCCGAGCGTCAGCGAGCGCATCAGGGACGAAAACCGCTTCCTCATGCGGATTGTCCTACAGCACCGGCATTGCGATCGGGTTAAGGATCGGGAGCGGCGCGGCGAAATCTGCCGATGCCAGGCTTCGGTCGCCGGAAGACCGCTCCAGCCGGAACCGGCCGGAGCGGTTTTGAAGGATCAGGACTGAAAGCCTGGATTAGGACTTCTTCGCCGGAGCCTTCTTGGCCTTCTTGACCGGGCACTTGTGCGTCTTGGTCACCTTGCAGGCCTTCTTGGCAGCGACTTTCTTCATCGGCTTCGCAGCGGTGCTGTCGGCCGGAGCAGCCGTGGTGGTCGCGGTCGAGGCAGCCGGGGCGGCGGTCGTCGTGGCGGCGGCGTTACCGAGAGCCGGCATCGCGAAAGCGAGAGCAACACCGAGGCCGAGGGCGGAGAGGATGGACTTCTTCATGGCTTCATTTCCTTTTTCTTGCAGGTCTGGATGAGCGTCACTGAGCAGGATCGATCGGTGTCACTCCAAGCAGCTTCAAAGCGTTTGCGAGCATCCGGATTCCCTGCGCCTGTTTCTTGTTGGCGCAGAACCGGTTTCCCTTTCTTTGCAGTGCTTTCGCCGCGGTGACCTGCGTTGCCGCGGCATGGGTTTCGAGGGCTTCGTCAACCTGACGGCTCAGATTGGTGCAACGCTCGGTCCGGGTGAGCGGCGCGACCTTAGCGGTGGAGGCGCCGGCCGCTGCTGTGATGAGCGATATGCTGAGCAAAGCACCCGTCACGCTGATCCAGAACCTCTGCATTGGTCTTGTCCGTTACTCCGGAAACTTGCGTCGCAGCCGATGACCTGACCGCCACGGCACCGGTTATGCTCTTGAAATTTTTCACCAGTTTTTCCCGACTGTAGAATTTTGTTTCTGGATTGTTTCTGGGGAATCCGGCCGGCGCTACGATCGAGGCCACTGGCCAAGATGTGGCCCGAATTCTATCGTGTGAGAGACCGGCGAAGGATGCACGGCCAACAGAATCATAGGTTTCGAGTGAAATCGGACGCACACATACTGATCGTCGACGACGACAAGGGCATACGCGACCTGCTGCAGGAGTTCTTCCAGAAGCGCGGGCTGCACACGACGGTGGCTGCCGACGGCATCGAAATGGAAGCGGTCCTGCGCCGCACGCCGGTAGACCTGATCGTTCTCGACGTGATGCTGCCCGGCAAAAGCGGGCTTGAGCTTTGCCGCGAGATCCGCGCCAACTACACCACGCCGATCATCATGCTGACCGCGGTCACCGAAACGACCGACCGCGTTGTGGGCCTTGAAATGGGCGCCGACGACTACGTGCCAAAGCCCTTCGACCCGCGCGAGCTTTTGGCCCGCATCCGCGCCGTGCTGAGACGCAACGGCAGCGCCGAGCCGCGTCGCCCCACGGCCAAGCAGATTTATCGCTTTGCCGGCTGGACCATGGATTGCGCGAGGCGCCGACTGACGGCGCCCGACGACGTCCGGGTGGAACTGACGATGGCGGAGTTCAACCTGCTGCAGACCTTCGTCAAGAGCGCGCAGCGCGTGCTTACCCGCGAACAGCTGATCGAGCTCTCCGGCGGCGACACCGGCTACAGCTTCGACCGCAGCGTCGACATTCTGGTGAGCCGCCTGCGCCGCAAGATGGAAGACGATCCGAAGACGCCGAAACTGATCCTGACCGTGCGCAGCGGCGGCTATCAGTTCCTGCCCGAGACGACGTCCGAATGAGACGCTTCCTGCCGCAGACCCTGCCAGTCTGGGTGCTGCTCATCGTCATTGCCGGCCTCATGCTCAGCCAGGTGACGACGCTCTACATCGTGGCGCGCGACCGAGCCGCCGCCAACGGCGTCGTCGATCTCTACCGGCTGAACGACCGCGCCTATTCGCTGGTGCAGCTGATGCATGACGCCACGCCCGAAGAGCGCAAGGCGACCGCGTCCGGCCTGTTCAACTCGACCTATGCGCTGACGGTTTCGGACACCCCCGCCGTCACCTCTTCGATCGCCGGCGACGACCAGCTTGCCGAGTTGGAGGACATCCTGGTCGGCCGCCTGTCGAAGTTCGGCATCACCGATGCGCGCGTGCGGCGCGATCCGGCCACCCAGGAGGCCGATGTCCCGGACGGCCGGGCGGAGAACAAGGATGTTGGCCAGGTCGAGCGCGACCTGCTGGTCCTGGCCGCGGATTTCGCGCAAAGCGACAAGCTGACCGCCTCGCTGCGCTTTTCCGACGGCCAGTGGCTGAATTTCACCGAGCCGATCACGCCGGCGGGACCGATTCTCAGCCTCGACAGCCTGCCGCTCTATTCGCTGATCGCCGGTTTGATCGTGGTCATGTCGATATGGTCGCTGCGCCGGCTGACCGCGCCATACCGGATGATGGAAACGGCGGTGACCCGCATTGGCAATGACCTGAAAAGCCCGCCGATCGCCGAAAGCGGCAGCCGCGAGATCCGCGCCGCCGCAAAGGCCATCAACGCCATGCAGATGCGGCTGCGCGATTATGTCGAAGACCGCGAGCACCTCGCGGCGGCGCTGGCGCATGATCTGCGCACGCCGCTGACCCGGATGCGCCTGCGCCTCGAACTGTTGCGCAGGTCGCCCGCGCGCACGGCGCTGGCGCACGACCTTGCCGATATCGAAAGCATCGCGAGCTCGGTCATCGACTTCGCCAAATTCGAGGTAACCGAGGAAAAGGCCGAGCGGATCGATTTCTGGTCGCTGGTGGAATCGGTCGCGGACTCCTTCGACGGCGCATCCTTCGACGAAGACGTGGTCCCGTCGCGCGGCCTGATCTGCATCGCGCGGCCGGTGGCGCTGCGGCGCTGCATCACCAATCTCATCCAGAACGCGGTGACCTACGGCAAGAAGGCGCATCTCGGCGTGCGGCGATCGGGCGACACGATCACGCTTTCGATCCGCGACGAAGGCCCAGGCATCCCGCAGGAGAAGCTGGACGCGGTGTTCGGCTCCTTCGTGCGGCTGGAGGAATCGCGCAACCGCACCACCGGCGGCCTCGGCCTCGGCCTCACCATCGCCCGCAACATCGCCCGCGGCGCCGGCGGCGAGGTCGATCTTTCCAACTACCCCGGCGGCGGCCTGCTGACGGAGCTGCGGCTGCCGGTGGCAGCTTGAGTCAGGAGCGGCGTCGGTCCGCCGTCCGCGCCTCTGGATCAGTCGAACCATCCTTGTGATAGTGCGGTCCGCCTGATCACGAGGGAGACACGCCCATGTTCTACGCCGTCCTCGCCTATCACGTGGAAGACACTGTGCAGTCCTGGACGCCCGACGAGGACGCGGCGCTGATGAAGGACCTGCTCGAGGTCAACGACAGGCTGACTCGCGACGGCAAGCTTGGGCCTGCGGCAAGGCTTGGCCCGACGGCGGGGGCGGTAACTTTGCGCGGCCCGGCCGACGCCATGGTGATCGATGGCCCGTTCGCCGAGACCAAGGAGCAGTTGCTGGGCCTCTATGTGCTTAACTGCGCGAGCCTTGACGAGGCGATCGCCGCCGCGCGCGATCTCAAGCGCGTCAACCCAAGCGCCGTCTACGAGATCCGACCGATCGCGCTTTATCTGCCCGGCGCGCCGCTGACGGTAAGCTGAGACAAGTTCCCGAGCGTGCCTCAGGCCGGTGTCGCGGCCTCGATTTCCCGTCCCAGCCGGAGCATCTCGCCGACCACCAGGTCGAGATCGTCGCGGCGCGTGCGGTGATTGGCAATCGCCACCCTCAGGCAGTGCCGGCCGTGCACGGTCGTGTCGGACAGGGCCGCGATGCCCTCCTCCTGAAGTCTCAGCATGATCTCGGTGTTGAAAGCCTTTAGCCGCTCTTCGGACGCGCCCGCCAGCCGGTGGCGGAAGCTGACGATGTTGATGGTGGTCGGCGCCATCAGCTCCAGCGCCGGCTCCGCCTCGATCAACCCGGTGAGGTAGCGGGCCTGGGCGATGTTCTGGTCGATCAGCCGGCCGAACTTTTCGACGCCATGCTCCTTCAGCGCCATCCAGATTTTGAGCGCCCGGAAGCCGCGCGATGTCTGCAAGCCGTAATCGTGCAGCCACTCTCCGGACGCGAGGCCGCGCGGCGTCGATTCCAGATATTCCGGCGTGACGGCAAATGTGTTGCGGTGCGCGGATGCGTCCCGCACCAACGCGCAGCCGGCTTCAAACGGCGCGTGCAGCCATTTGTGCGGATCGAGCGCGATGGAATCCGCCCGCTCGATGCCTGCGACGAGCGATCGGCTCTCGGGCGCGATCGCGATCAGCGCGCCGATGCACCCGTCGACATGGAACCAGAGGTCCTCTTCGCCCGCCACGCTCGCCAGCGCCTGAAGGTCGTCGACGGCGCCGGTGTTGACGGTGCCGGCGGTGCCGATCACGCAGGCCGGCTTGAATCCCGCCGCGCGGTCCTCCGCGATTGCCGCCTTGAGCGCGGCGATATCGATGCGCAACCCGGCGTCGGTCGGGATCCGCCGCAACGCCCGATTGCCAAGGCCCAGCAGCTCCATGGCCTTGCGGTGGCAGGAATGCACCTGGTCCGAAGCGTAGTAGCGCAGCGGCCTGGGGATGGCGCCGACGCCACGTTCGCGCACGTCGACGCCTGCCTTGACGTTGCGCGCCACGGTCAGGCCGATGATGTTGGCCATCGAGCCGCCGCTGACCAGCGTGCCGCTGGCAGAGGTCGGGAAGCCGACCATCTCCTTCATCCAGTTGACGACCTGGCTGTCCATCAGTCCGGCGGCTTGGTTGCCGCCGCCGAGATTGGAACCCTGGATCGCCGCCAGGAAGTCGCCGAGCGCGCCGGTGAAGTTGCTGGACCCCATGTACCAGGACCAGAAACGCGGATGGACGTTACCCATCGGGTAAGGCATCAAATTGCGGGCGACGTCGTCATAGACGTCGGCCGCCGGCGCCGGCGAGCGCGGCAAGGGTGCGCCGAAGAATGCCCGCACCTCGGCGGGCATCCCGCGCCAGACCGGCCGGTCGCGGACATCCTTGAGATAGACGATGGCATCGTCGAGGATCCGGTGCGACAGCGATCCCACCTCGGCCCAATCCGGTGGATCGAGCGTTTCTTCCGCGTTCGTCGCTTCCTGAAATGTATCCATCTCGCCTCTCCCGCCGGCGCGGGCCGACCCGCGCGTAAAAGAATGACGCCGCCATGTGGGGCGGCATCGCGGTCGGCGTTGTCAGGCTTCGAATTGACAGCTCGGCGTCGAGCGCGACAGCGCCGTTTCCTCGGCGTCCATGTCGGCCTCGATGCCGTCGAAGAGCGGCGTCGACATGTAACGCTCGCCTGTGTCGGGCAGCATGCACAAGATCACCGACCCGGCCGGCGCGGTGCCCGCGATCTGCCGCGCCACCGCAAACGTGGCGCCTCCGGAGATGCCGGTGAAAATGCCTTCCTGCTGCGCCAGCGCCTTCGCCCATTTGATGCCTTCGGGACCGGAGATCGGCATCACCTCGTCATAGTAGCGCTGGTCGATCGCCTCCTGCAGCACGTTGGGGATGAAGTCCGGCGTCCAGCCCTGGATCGGATGCGGTTCGAAGGCCGGATGGCTGGCGGCCGGCGCGCCGCCGGCGCCGCGCTCTTGGCGCTTGCCGCTGCCGATCAGCTGCGCGTTCGCCGGTTCGGTCAGCACGATCTTGACCTCCGGCCGCTCTCGGCGCAGCACACGGCCGACGCCGGCAACCGTGCCACCGGTGCCGTAGCCGGTGACCAGATAGTCGAGGCGCGACCCGGCGAAATCATTGATGATCTCGCGCGCCGTCGTCGCTTCGTGGATGGCGGCATTGGCCTCGGTCTCGAACTGGCGCGCCAGGAACCAGCCATTGGCTTCGGCGAGCTCGACCGCTTTCTTGTACATGCCGAAACCCTTCTGGGCGCGCGGCGTCAGCACCACCTTGGCGCCAAGCATGCGCATCAGCTTGCGGCGCTCGATGGAGAAGCTGTCGGCCATCGTCACCACCAGCGGATAGCCTTTCTGCGCGCAGACCATGGCAAGGCCGATGCCGGTGTTGCCGCTCGTCGCCTCCACCACCGTCTGGCCGGGCTTGAGCTTGCCGCTGCGCTCGCCTTCCTCGATGATGTTGAGCGCCAGCCGGTCCTTCACCGAGGCCGCCGGATTGAAGAACTCGGCCTTCACATAGATCGTCGCGTGACCCGGGCCGAGATTGTTGATGCGGATGACCGGCGTGTCGCCGACCGTATCGAGAATGCTGTCGAACAAACGGCCGCGCCCGGACGTGGTTCTGATTTTCAATTGTTGCAACATGGCTTTCTCCTCGATGTCCTCACGTGCCGGTTACAAACCGGCAGCTTTGGCGGCGCGGTTTCGACACCTGGCCGCGATAGGTTGCTTGATCTGCCGCAAAAGCGGCAACGGCGGCGTTCCGGCACGGAATGGGGCTGCCGGCTGCCTCCTGTCATCTTTGGTGATAGACTATGGACCAACTGGCCAGCGTTGGAGAAAGCGTGGAAACATACGTGGAATCCACCCGATCGAGCCTGAACGGCCCCGTTGGCCTGTCCGTAAGGCTGCTCGGGCAACTGACAATTGCCCGCGATGGAGTGCCCGTTACCTTGCCCTCGTCGCGCAAGCTGCGCGCGCTGCTTGCCTATCTGGCGCTGGCGCCCCACCCTGTCAGCCGCAGCCGCCTTTGCGAACTTTTCTGGGACGTGCCCAACGATCCGCGCGGCGAGCTGCGCTGGTGCCTGAGCAAGCTGCGCGCCGCGCTTGACGACCCGGATCGGCGCCGGGTCGAAACCCATGGCGATACGGTGTCGCTTCGCCTCGACGATGTCCACGTGGACGCGCTGGATGCCGCCGCGGCGGTGGCCGAAGGTGTCGAGACGCTCGATCTCATGCGGTTAGAGGCGCTTTCGCAACATTTCGCCGGCGACTTTCTCGACGGTCTTGAGCTCGATCGCAGCCCGCATTTTGGCAGTTGGCTGACGGCGCAGCGCCGCCGTTTCAGCGCGTGCCATGTCGCCGTCCTGGAGCACATCATCGGTCTTGTCCCGCCCGGAGCCGACGAGGCCGGCGCCTATATCGACAAATGGCTGGAGCTCGCGCCCTTCGATGGCCGTGCGCATGTGGCGCTGCTGGAAAATCTGGCCCGGCGCGGACAGATCGGCGCCGGCGAGGACCATCTTGCCACGGCGGCGGAGCTGTTCCACTCGGAAGAGCTGGATTTCACGCCATTGCGCGAGGCGTGGCAGGAGATAAGAGCCCGGAACGCCGGCGCAATGCCATGCGCCCGATCCGGACCGGCTTTCCCGGTCTCGGAGCCGCCCGTCGCCGCTATCGAATCCGAGCCTGTTGCGACACGCCGGGCGTCGCTCGCGGTGATGCCGTTTGCGGAGAGCGCCGGCGCTGGCGACTTCCGCGGCGGGCTCGCCGACGGCCTCACGCATGACATCATCACGCGGCTTGCCAAGCTTCGCGATTTCTTCGTCATCGCCCGCGGCTCGGTCTTCGCGCTCGCCGAGAAGAATATCGCGCCGGAAGATGCCGGACGCAGGCTGAATGTCGACTATGTCACGACGGGCTCGGTGCGCAGCCTGCCGGGCCGTATCGTCGTTTCCATTGAGCTCGTCGAGGTGCGCACGGCGAGAATCGTCTGGGCCGAGACCTTCGAGCACAATCCCGACGACATCTTCATCGTTATCGAGGATATCGGCAACAGCATCGTCTCCTCGATCGCCGCCGAGATCGCGACGGTGGAGCGCAACCGCGCATTGCTGAAAGCGCCAAACTCGCTCAATGCCTGGGAGGCCTATCATCGTGGCCTCTGGCACATGTATCGCTTCACCCGCCAGGAAAACGAGCTGGCGCAGCATTTCTTCGGCGAGGCGTTGAAGCTCGATCCCACTTTCGCGCGCGCCTATGCCGGCATGTCCTTCACCCATTGGCAGAATGCCTTCCAGCGCTGGGGCGAGCGCGATCGAGAGACCGCGCTTGCCTTCGAAAGCGCCGGCCGGAGCCTTTTGGTCGACGACCGCAACCCTTCCGCCCATTGGGCCATGGGGCGGGCGCTGTGGCTGCGCGGCGAGCAGGACGGTTCATTGCTCGAGTTGGCGAGCGCCGTCGACCTCAGTCCCAATTTCGCGCTCGGCCACTATGCGCTGTCCTTCGTCCATTCGCAGTCGGGCGACCCGCAATCGGCGATCGGTTCGTCCGATCATTCGCGTCATCTCAGCCCCTTCGATCCGCTGCTGTTCGGCATGATGGGCGCCCGCGCCATGGCGCATGCGCGGCTCGGCGAATACAACGAGGCCGCGGAATGGGCGCTGAAGGCGGCCGCGAGGCCAAACGCTCATGTCATCATCCTGGCGATCGCCGCTCATTGCCTGGCGCTGGCCGGCCGGCGGGACGAGGCGCGGAATCACGCCGCCATGATCCGCAACACCTTTCCGAATTATCGCGCCGACGACTTCATCGCGACATTCCGTTTCGACCGGGATGGCGAGGCTCTCTTCCGGAATGGCGCGAAGCTGATCGGGCTGAATTGAATCCAATCGGGCCTAATGCATGTCGCGCAAAAGTGTGCAGCGGTTTTGCGATAACGACATGCATGAAAACAAAGGCTTAAAAGCGCGTCGCCTGAATCCGCTTCAGCGCGCCGCGCTTTAATGCATCAGCGGCCCGCTGGCCTTGCGCCAGGCGTCGATGCCGCCCTGGATGTGGCGGGCACTGGCAATACCGACATCCTGCGCTGCCTGCACCGCCATCGCCGAGCGCTCGCCGAAGGCGCAATAGAACAGGATCTGCTTGCTGGTAGACTTCGCCAGTTCATGCAGCATGCCGCCGGCGGCGATGTTTTCCTGCAGCCGCGCATAGGGCAGATGGATCGCGCCGGGAATGACGCCGTGCCGCTCGCGTTCGGTCTGCTCGCGCAGGTCGATCAGCGCCACGTCGGGCCGCCCGATCATCGCCAGCGCCTGCTCCGCGCTCACCGCCCAGCCGCGGCTGGCGATATCGTCCTGGTGCAGCCCGACCCGCATGTTGGCCGGCACGGCCACATCCATCATTTTCGGGTTGGACAGATTGAGATTGTTCATGATGTTCACATACTCGTCGACCGACTTGACCTGCAGGCGCGGATTGAAGGCCTTTTCCTCGCCGATCGTCGACACGGTCTCACCCTTGTAGTCATGTGCCGGGAAGATCATCGTCTCGTCGGGCAGTTTGAGCAGGCGGCCGAAGATCGATTCATATTGCTGGCGCGGATCGCCGTTCTGGAAGTCGGTGCGGCCGGTGCCGCGGATAAGCAGCGTGTCGCCGGTGAAGACCCGGTCCGGCAGGATAAAGCTGTAGGAATCGTCGGTGTGGCCGGGCGTGTAGATGACGTCGAGCGCCAGTCCCTCGATGCCGAGCTTGTCGCCGTCGGCAAGCCGCATCGACACCACGTCGGCCTTGGTCTGCTCGCCCATCACGGTCACGCAATGCGTCTTGTCGCGCAGCGCGCCGAGGCCGGTGATGTGGTCGGCATGAAGGTGCGTGTCGACCGCCTTGACCAGCCTGAGGTCGAGCTCATTGACCAGTTGCAGATAGCGCTCGACCTTCTCCAGCACGGGATCGATGATCAGCGCCTCGCCGCCGCGCCGGCTGGCAAGCAGATAGGAGTAGGTACCCGAGACGGAATCGAAGAGCTGACGGAAGATCATCGTCGCATACCCCGCTGCATTTACACCGCCGGGCATCGCCCGCGCGGTCATAGCAATATTCTACTGCACGGACTTCTGGAATCGGAATGGATTTCGAAAAATATATATGCCGGTAGGCGACCTTCCCTGCGGCGGCGGGATGCCAGCCTTCAAATGCGGTCCGGGCTGGTCGATCAGCTCCCTCAAAAAGCCTTGCTTAGACGGGCCTGGCCGCGGACGGTGAAGGCATTGTCGGTCCCGTAACCCGCCTCGAAGCCGGCATTGAGCGTCATGCCGGCGCCCACCTCCGCCGCGACGTCCGCGCCGGCAAAGCCGCGCAACACAAATTTTTTGCCGCCGACGGGAAAAGAGATGTCTTGGCCGAACAGTGTCGCCGAAACGTCATCGCTGCTTTGCGCAATCGCGTCGATCCCGGCTCGAAGCGTGGTTTGCCAGGTCTGGCTTGGCATGCTGACGGGCGCCAATGCCAGCGCGACCTGGCCACGCGCCTCGAAGACGTTGACGTTGCGCCGCGCGACCGCGAGATCCCCGTCCGAACCGGTCTCGGCGTAATCGTCGAAGAACAGTCCGGCGTAACGCAGCCGCACGCTGGGTATCAGCGTACCGGACGAAACCGGCAGCCGCGTGCCGAGCGTAACCGACGGGCTGAGGAAGACGCCGTTGAAATCCGCCCGCGCCGTCTCGATGCCGTCGAGCACCAGATTGTTCGCGACACGGCGGCGGCTGCGCTCCTGGAGCACGCCGGCGACGAATGCCGCTTCGGCAAAATTGACGCCTCCGTCATAGCCGAGATAGCCGCCCGCGAACACGCCGCGATGGACGATCTCCTGCGCGTCGTCGTCGACCTCGGTCGATCCGGCGGCGCCTCCGATGAACAAGCCACCGAGGAACCCGTCGCCCGAGCGCGTTTCGGCGCCGGCGACCATGCCGCCAAGCGCCTCGCTGAACCCGGCCGATGCGCCGGAACCGCCCTGGGAGCGTAGTCCGCCGAATGTCGAGATCCAGGCGTCTGGACCTTTTTGCGGCGCAGGCAAATCGTCGCTTGGAGCGGACATGCGCGCCTCGGCAACACCGGCTATGCCGTCGACAAGGTCCTCGACCAACGGCCCGCTGCTGGCAAACCCGGTGATGTCCACCACCGCCACGCTGGCGCCGCTCGTCACGAACGGCCTGCCGCCGGTCAGCACGGTTTGCGGCAGGCCGCTTCCTGAAAAGCTCATGACGGCATTCAGTCCGGGGCCGAAGGTGACGGTGTTGCCGGCGCCGGAAAAGACGATCGGCCCCTGAATGGCCGTCCCGCCCAAAAGATTCAGCACCGCGTCGGGCGCGCCGAAATAGATCGCCACGCTCTGGTCGCTGAAGACTCGGCCGGAATTGGTGACGACAGAGTTGCTGCCCTGGGCGGCGATGGCAACACCGCCCACGCCCCCCACGACGACCGAACCCGAATTGACGATCGTGGCGTTGCCGAACAGGGTGCCTATGCCTGTCGAGGCTGTCCCGAAGACATCGACCGTGCCGCTGTTGGCAATTGCGATGTCATTGCCGCTGGCGCCGATGCCGACGGAAGCCAGCCCCGACACAACGATCGACCCGGAATTTTGCAGTTGAAGACCGTTGCTCTGCCAGATGATCCCGGCGGCGGCGGTCCCATGGGCCTCGATCGAGCCGCTGTTGTCTATCCCCAGGTCCGGCCCATCGCCGATTATGCCTGCGGCGGCCGTGCCTGAAACGCCGATAAAGCCACGGTTGTCCACGCGCCCGCCCGGGGCGTCGCTGATGATGCCGTATGTGGCGACCCCAAGCGCTTCGATCGAGCCGTTGTTCACGATGTGCGCATTGCCGCCCTCCGACAAGATGCCGATGGAGGCATCGCCTATCGCCAGGATGGCTCCGTTGTTGAGGATGGTCGCGCTGCTGCCTTGCGAATGCACATTGGCGGCGGCGCCGCCCAAGGTTGCAATCAACCCGTCATTGGTGAGCCGCTGGTTCGAGTTGAGCATTCGCACGGCATCGATGCCGGCGCTGAATGTCTCGATCGCCCCGTTCGGCTGCACGATGCCGGTATCGCCGGCAGCGGCCATCGTCTGCTGGCTGGCGACGACGCCATTGCCGATGACAAAACCTTGGGAAAACGCCGCGCCTCCTGCGAGCGATATCCCGGCGAACATCGACAGCGCTATCGCGCCTGGAACCCCTGTGCGCGACGTCGGCATCACCCCCTCGGCGCATGGGCATACAACAGATAGATTCTGCGCTGGAAGGAACCGGAAAACAAGCCGCGGGCAGCGCGCCCGGACCGGAGACCCGGGCGCCTTCGAAGAAGCCTATCGCCGCAGCACCGCGCTCAGCACGTCGCGGATGCCGATCGCGCCGACGAAGCGCGAGCCTTCATCGAACAGCGCCACCGGCGCCGTCTGCGAGCGGTGCATGGCGAGCATCACCGTCTTCAGCGGCGTGCCGGGATTGGCCCAGAACACCTGGGCCCCCTCCTCCGGCTGACCCTCGACATCGGCGCAGGAGATCCATATCGCCGGCTTGCCGTCGCGTTCGGCCGCGGCCACCAGGCCGTGGTCGTCGATCTTGAAGCGCGTCGTCTTGCGCCGGTCGAGCCACACCCAGCCGTCCTCGCCCTGTTCGAGATCGCGGCGATCGCGCATCACATTCCATGCCGTCAGCACCGAGAGCGGATTCACATTGGCGATGAAGTCGCGGACATAGTCGTTGGCGGGCCTAAGCACGATGTCTTCCGGCGCGCCGGTCTGGACGATGCGGCCGCCTTCCATGATCGTGATGTGGCTGCCGATCTTCAGCGCCTCCTCGAGGTCGTGGCTGACGAAGATGATGGTCTTCTTCAGCTCGGCCTGCAGTTGCAGCAACTCATCCTGCAGCTTGGTGCGGATCAGCGGGTCGAGCGCCGAGAACGGCTCGTCCATCAACAGGATAGGCGCTTCGGTGGCGAAAGCGCGCGCAAGACCGACGCGCTGCTGCATGCCGCCCGAAAGCTCATGGGCGTATTTCTTCGACCATTGGTCGAGATGGACCAGCTGCAGCTGCTTCTGCACGCGCGCCTTGCGTTCCGCCTCCGGCACGCCGGCAAGCTCGAGGCCGAAGCCGACATTTTCCTCGACCGTACGCCATGGCAGCAGGCCGAACTGCTGGAACACCATGGCCACCTGCTTCTGGCGCAACCGCCGCAAGGTCGCCTCGTCGCAGGTGACGACATCGACGGTGCGGTCGCCGTCCTTGACCAGCACCTGGCCTCGCGACACCACATTGAGCCGGTTGACGGCCCGCAGCAGCGTCGACTTGCCGGAGCCGGACAGGCCCATCAGCACCGAGATCTCGCCTTCATGCACGGTAAGGCTGGCACCGGCACAACCCAGCACGTTACCGGTCTTTTCGAGAATTTCGGCGCGCGTAGCGCCCTTGTCGATCATCGCCAGCGAACCTGCCTGATCGGCGCCGAAGACGATGTCCACATTCTTGAAATCAACCGCGACGGTCATTTCTTGCCTCCAGCGCCGATGCGGGTCATGCGGTCGAGCACGATGGCGAGCACGACGATGGCGAGGCCCGCCTCAAGCCCGAGATCGATGCGGCGCGAGCCGAGCGCGCGGTTGATTTCCGTGCCGAGGCCGCCGGCGCCGATCAGGGCGGCGAACACCACCATCGACAGCGACAGCATGATCGATTGCGTCAGGCCCGCCATGATGGTCGGCAGCGCCGACGGCAGCTCCACCTTCCACAGAAGCTGGCGCTTGGTGGCGCCGAACGCCTCGCCCGCTTCGACGATTGCCTTGGGCACTGAAACCACGCCGAGATGTGTGAGGCGCACGGCTGTCGGGATGACGAAGATGATGGTGACGATCAGGCCGGGTGCGTTGCCGAGGCCGAACAGCGTCAGCACCGGGATCAGGTAGACGAAGGTCGGCAGCGTCTGCATCAGGTCGAGCACCGGCAGCATGACCCGGTAGACCTTCGGCTTGTGCGCGGCCCAGATGCCGAGCGGCACGCCGATCGCCATGGCCATGGCGGCGGCGGCAACCACCAGCACCAGCGTCTGGACCGTCTGCTTCCACAGATTCTGGTTGATGATGAAGATCAGACCCAGGAAGACGCCGATGGCGAGCGGCCGCGAACGCTGCAGCAGCCAGGCGATGATCGCGATGACCAGCGCCAGAAGCACGGGCGGGACCACCAGCAGCAGATCCACCGCCCCGTCGAGGATGAAGTTCAGCCCGTTTGAAAACGCCCGGAAGATGGTGTCGAAATTGTCGGTCAGGAAGCCGAAGAAGGCCTTGCCCCACGGCCCGATCGGGATTTTGTAGTCGGTCAGGAATTTCGAAATCGGATCCATCTTTCCCCTCTCGGCTTTGCCGCGCTTGCCGCACGGTCAGCTTCTCGCAGCTTAACGCATGTCACCCAAAAGTGTGCAGCGGTTTTGGGAAAATGGCATGCGTAAAACAGAGACTTAAAGCGCGATGCGCTTTAAGAAAAAAGGGCAGCCTTTTCTATCTGGCTGCCCTCTTCCGGATCATCGTTCCGGATTCAAAGCCGGCTCAACCTCCGAGCGCGGTCTTGACGGCAGCGGCCGCGTCGCCGCCATCGAAAGTGGTGACGCCGGCAATCCAGGGCGCGACCGCGTCAGGATGCTTCTTCAGCCAGTCCGTCGCCACCGTCTGGGCGTCGCCGCCCTTCAGGATCGCGTCCATCATCTCGCCTTCCATGTCGAGATTGAACTTCAGGTTGGCGATGAACTTGCCGGCGTTCGGGCATTCGGTGGTGTAGCCCTTGCGCACATTGGTATAGACGGTGGCGGCGCCGAAGCCGCTATCGCCCATGCCGTCGAGATAGGTGATCTTCATGGCGCCCATCACCGGATGCGGCGTCCAGCCGAGGAAGGCGATCCACTCGTTGTTCTTCATCGACTGCTCGGCCTGAGTCAGCATGCCGGCTTCGGACGACTCGACCAGTTCGAAGCCTTCGAGGTTGTCCTTCGGGTTCTTGATCATGTCGAGGATGATGCGGTTGCCGTCATTGCCGGCCTCGATGCCGTAGATCTTGCCGTTGAACTTGTCCTTGAACTTGCCGAGATCGGTCAGTGTCTTGACGCCGGCATCCGCGACATAGGTCGGTACGACGATGCCGTAGCCTGCACCGGTCAAGTTGGTGCTGATCGTCTCGACCGACCCGTCGGCGGTGTAGTCCTTGATGTCGTTGGTCATCGACGGCATCCAGTTGCCGAGGAAGACGTCGAGGTCCTTGTTCTTCAGCGAAGCCATGGTCACCGGCACCGAGAGCTGGATCACCTGCGGCTCATAACCGAGCGCGGTGAGCAGCACCGAGGCCAGCCCCGTGGTGGCCTGGATGTCGGTCCAGCCGACATCGGAGAGCCGAACCGCCTTGCAGCTCGCAGGATCGCCGGCATAAGCGGCGGTCGTGGACAGAAGCGCCGCGAGGCCGAGGCCTGCGACGAAAGATTTCATACGCGACATGAACTTTCTCCCATTGCAATTCTTAAGGCAAAGCGAAGTCACGGTTCTTGCGCCCGCCTTGTTTCGTCAGCCAAACACCATTTTGATGTTGTTTCAAGCGGTTCAACATCACGATGAACGGCGCGCGCTGGTCATTAAGCGACATGACACCCTTTTGAGCGACATGGAGTTTTTGAACGGCAGGGAGTTTTTGGTGGACGGAGCCGGTGCCCTCTCCCCGCGCGGCGGCAAGTCGGCTTAAAAGCACCTATGGCCAAGCTTTATTTCCACTACGCGACGATGAACGCCGGCAAGACGACCATGCTTTTGCAGGCATCCTACAACTATCGCGAACGCGGCATGTCGACGATGCTGTTGGTCGCCGGCCATTACTGCAAGGGCGACACCGGATTGATCTCGTCGCGCATCGGCCTCGAATCCGAGGCCGAGATGTTCCGCGGCGGCGACGACCTCTATGCCAGGGTCGCCGAGCACCACCGGCATGCCCCGGTGCATTGCATCTTCGTCGATGAGGCGCAGTTCCTCGAGGAGGAGCAGGTCTGGCAGCTCGCCCGCATCGCCGACCGGCTGAATATTCCGGTCATGTGCTACGGCCTGCGCACCGATTTCCAGGGCAATCTCTTCTCCGGCTCGCGAGCGCTGCTCGCCATCGCCGACGACCTGCGCGAGGTGCGCACCATCTGCCGTTGCGGGCGCAAGGCGACGATGGTCGTGCGGCTGGGTCCCGAAGGCAAGGTGGCGAAACAGGGCGATCAGGTGGCGATCGGCAAGGATGTCTACGTCTCGCTCTGCCGCCGGCATTGGGAAGAGGAGATGGGCCGCGCCGCGCCCGACGACTTCATCGGTTTTGTCAGCCGCTGAGCCGGAAGGCTGCCTAGAGCCGGATGTCGTCCGAAAACCGCTTCAAGCCTTGACCGGCGCCGGCGAAACGGGCATCGCCGCGGCAAGATATTTGCCGGCGCTGTTTCATGGCCGTTCGCAAAAACAAGACCTTAAGGCATATCAGCCAAAGCTGTTCGATGATGGTGCGCGTTACTAGGCACCATGCGCATGCTTGCCTTGCCTTTCAAGGATCCAACCAATTCTTTTGTTTCGACGCTTCTCCTTGTCTTCCTTCTTTCAATCCCTTGAAGCCCCACATATATTCGCCGCCACGACACGGAAACGGATGCCGAAGCGGGAGGCCCCAATGGCGACATTGCAGAATTTCGATGCCGAAATTGCCAAGACCAAGCAGGTCGTGCAGGACATGCGCACCAAGATCGAGCAGTCCGGCACCGTGCTCGACACGCTCGCCCAGGCCGACAAGAAGATCGGCGACGCCAATTTCGACATCGAGAACGCCCGCATCGAGGACGTGCTCAAGCAACAGAAGGTCATGGAAGGCAACATCGCCGACCTGATCATCGGGCTGGAGGACGCCACCAATGTCTTCGGCGCCGAATTCGAAAGCATGAAGAACTACACCGGCTGGGAAAACTTCGTCGGTGTCTTTTCGGCGCAGCGCAAGCAACGCATGCGCACCGACCGCGTCCGCAATATGTCGCTGGCCGGCAATCTTCAGGAGCTTTTGGCGAAGTCGGACACCATCGTCGGCATCCTGAAAGCGCAGAAGCAGGTCCTCGACCAGCGCTACAAGACCTCGGAGACCAGCCTGTCGCAGGTTATCGAGCGCCGCAAGGTGACGATGACCAATCTTGAAGCGGTGCAAAAGCGCATCGAGGAATTGAACCCGATGTTGCTCGACATCGAAAACAAGATCGCCGCCTCCACGACCCAGAAGGAGCGCACCGAGCTTGAGGGCGAGCGCTCGAAAATGGCGACCGAATACAATGAAAAGCAGGCCAAGGAGCAGGAGCTGCTGGCCGAAAGCCAGACGCTGGAGCGCTACACTTCGATGTTCCAGACCTTCGTCGATTCGCTCAACAACCAGATCGCCGCGCAGTCGACGCTGATCAACAAGCTGACCATCGACACCGAACAACGCATCGTGCTGTACAAGGCGCTGGAGGATTCGCTGAAGACCGCCGCCCAGCAGGACGTCGCCCACAAGATCAACACGCTGGGCAGCCAGGTCGATAACACGGCCGAGGAGACGATGGCCGGCATCGGCGCCGCCTCGCAGAAGCACATCGGCGACCTCTTGGAGATGCACGAGAAGAACATGGTCGCCAGCGCCGACATCCAGCGCCGCAAGAAGCTCGCCGACGATGCCTTCGCCCGCCGCTTCGACGATGTGATGAAGAAGCACAATTCGGCAAACTACGTGCAGTCGTAGGCGGCGCCGCTGACTTCATTTCCACGGCAGCCACATGACACCTGAAAACGACGCGGCGGCACGCTATTTCTCCGCCATCACAGCGGCGCTGAGCGGGCTGGAAGTATTCATGCGCGACGACCGCTCGCCGCTTTACCGGCACGGCATCGTCGCCAGGATCGTCGCGGAGTATATCGCGCGGCTGGACAAGTCCTTTGCCTGCTGGCGCAACCGGCTGCGCTTCATGGACACGTTCCGCATTTCGCGCGCCGACAGCGGCTATCCCGTTTTCCAGAACCTGCTCGAGTTGGAAAACGACCGCCAGCAGGCCGATGCCCGCCTGGCCAACATCCCGCAGGCGGGCGAACTGCGCGAGGAGATGGCCGACTTCATCCTGCGCCACAAGGAGTTTCCCGAGGCGCTGCAGAAATCGATGGCCGAGCGGCTCTATCTGGAGGACGTCAAGAGCGAGGCGACCTTCGGTCCGTTTACCCTGGCGCAGACGGCCAAGGTCTCGGTCAACCCGAAGACCATGCGGCCTTATTATCTCGTCCACTGGGCGACGTTCGACGGCAGCGCCAATCTGCCGCTGGTCTATATGGTGACGGTGGAGGACTCCTCCGAAAACATGGTGCGCCAGCTGGTCGACGTGAACGGCAAGCTCAACGAGAAGGTCGATATCCCGCTTCCCGTCGACGGCCTGCTCAACCCGGAGCTTGCGCACCGCTTCGACGATTTCACCGAGAAGAACTCGGCCTATACGCTCTCGCCGGCGACGATCGCGGTCAATCTCGACAAGGATTTCGAGCCGCTGCATCCCAAGCAGCTGCGGCGCGTGGTGCTGGGCCCCTTCTACTCGGCCGGCATCACCGACAACAATTCGACAGTGACCGAGGTGCTGGCCAAGGTGCGCAAGCCGCAAAACGCCTGGCTGCTTACGTGGACCATCCAGGAGGTCTTCTCCAAGGCCGAGAAACCCGGCCGCAAGGGCCTGTTCTCCAGCGAGAAGACAACGCAGGAATTCTTCATCAACACCGACGACCTCGAAGCGGCGCGCCAGGGCGTGTCGAGCTACGAGAACCACGCGCTGATCCCGCACGAGGCCTACCAGGCGCTCTATGCCGCGGGTGAGGCGCAAAAGATCTTTTCCGGCTACAAGGTCCACATCCTGTCCAACGGACAGGTCATCAGCGACGTCTGACCGTCAAACCGCGGAGCATCCTTCATGGACACCGGCCTGACAACGATCTCGGAAGCCGCAATCGAAAAGCACCGCGCGACAGCGCAGAGCTTCATCACCCGCATCGTCGTGCTGGAGGATCCGTCCCGCGAATCAGGCACCGCGCTCGCCGGCACCAACCGCCGCTTCGTCTCGACCGTGTCGGTCGGTTCGGTGCGCCGCACGCGCGAGGTCGAGCTGTCGAAGACGGTCGCGGCCATCCATCCCGACGACCAGCTGATGAGCATCCCGCAGCACACGCTGCTCTACCGCGCCCGCCGCGGCCTGGCGATCGCGCTGGCCATTTCGGATGTCTTCGCCGAGGGATCCGACCTCGAAAGCCTGCAGGCAAGGAACGTCCGCGCGCCGCTCGAAGGCGACGAAGCCGCGAGGTTCAAAAAACTTCTGTCGGCGTCGGCTTACGTGTCGGCCTTCAGCTTCGCTTCCTACCTGTTCCAGCTGGTCGACAGCGACGGGGAGGCGCCGAACGACAGCCCCGAACCCGACTTCCTGTTCGACACCCCGCAGGACGCGGTGAAGTCGATCGTCGCCGGCCTCGACAAGGCGATCGCCGGCTCGAAGGACGATGCGGACCTGATGACGCGGGCGCGGGCCTTTGCCCGGGTCGCCATCGACGGGCTCTTGGCGCGCAAGGGCCGCTTCGACGGCATCGGCCCATTCGAGAACGCGCATATCCGCATCGATGTCGACGATTTCATCCTCGATGGCTTCGACGTCGCGCCCGGCAAACGATCCAAGCCGCTGGTGATGACCTTCAAGAAGCCGGAAGAGGTCGTCGGCAACCACATCGCCAAATACCAGTCGGTCAAACTGGCCAAGATGCTGATGGCCTATGATTTCGAGCGCGAGCTCAATCCCTTTGTCGAGCTTGGCGGCTTCCTCTTCACCTTCATCGGCGACGGCGCGCCGGGCACCGGCAAGACGACGCTGATCCAGATGATCGCCGGCCTCGTCAATGGCTACTGTCAGGTCGCCGGCTATCCGTTCGCCTACGAGAATTTCGGCGTCGACCAGATCTCGTCCTATCAGGGCAAGTCCGGCCAAAACTGCCGCCAGTTCATCAACAACGTGCTCAATCCGCGCGTCATCGGCTTCGGCACCATCGACGACATCGACCAGGTGGCGGCGCGCCGTTCCGACGACCGCGCCTCGGCCGGCCAGCAGGAGATCACCGGCGTCTTGATGGACGCTTTTGCCGGCGCATCCACCGTGGTGCGCGGCAACTGCTCCTTCGGCATGTTTTCCAACTATCCGGAAAATGTCGACGATGCGCTGCGCCAGCGCGCCGGCGCGCGATGGCTGGTCGACGGCCCGCAGACCCGCGACGACTATATCGACATCTTCGTGCTGCTTGCCGGCAAGAACCACAAGATCCCGCTCGGCAAGCACGAGCTCTATGCCGCGCAGGAGATCCAGCGTGCGGTGAGCGAGGCCTATGAAGAGCACGAAAAGCCGCGGGAAGACGGGCTGATGAAGGTCTATGAGCGCTACATGAAGGAGAACGGCGCGCCGAAGACCATGGCCGATGTCGGCACTTACCTGCACATGATCAAGGACGCCGAGCCGCGTTTCACCGGCCGCGCGATCAAGAACGTCACCGACGCCATCAAGATGCGCGCCATGGATATCGAGTTGCCGGACGACTGGTTCGAGAAGCCGGAAGCCTTCATGCACAAGAGCTACGACGACAAGAAGGCGATGATCGAGGAACTGCGCGGACCATTCTCGATGGACATGGTCATGCAGGAGATCAACCGCTACGCCGATTCCGAGTTCCGTTATTCCGACAAGTCCGACGATGCCGCGGTGGAGAAGCTCCTGCGCGACGCAAGGCTGCGCGAGCGGGCGGCGCGCGAGATGGAGGAATTGAAGAAGAAGGGCTCATGGAATGCGTAAGCCTTCGCCGGCGGCGGCTGCGCCGCCCGCCGCCAAAAAGCCCGATCTTCTGCGCGACAACGAGCTGATCTACGGCCGCTTGCTCGCCATCGACGAGCCGCACCTCATCCAGCGCTACAACAAGGCGCTTGCCGCCTTCGGCCTCGAGCCCACCAAGCTCGCAAGCTTCCAGATCGACCGCACCGGCTTCTCGCCGGAGATCGCCGAGGAATGCGGCGACTATGACTATCTCGACCCCAACGAGGTCAACCGCCGCTTCATCATCCTGACGCCGTCGCAGATCGACCTGCCGGTGGTGCATACCGCCTTCTCCAACACCTCGCAGCTGATGTTCGAGTTCATGTCGAAGAACCAGCGTGCCATCGACGCGCTGACCATCAAGGACGTGATCTACGGCGAGATCGAGGACTCGGTTCCCAAGGTCAACGACATCGAGGACCTGCTGTCGATCAACCAGGTCGAGTTCAAGGTGCTGTCGGCAGAGGACGTGCTGGGCAAGGCGGTCGAGCTCGGCAAGCTGGTCGACCGGCTGAAGCAGGAGCCCGACGCCTGGCGCGACAACGCCATGCTCCAGCGCATGGTCGATCTTGCCAAGGTCTGCGGCGACATCCGCGAGAACGCGCTGGTGCCGGACCAGGTTATCTTCCGTCACAACGCCTACTGGACCAGCCATTTCGGCGGGCTCTACGTCTTCGTCGACCCCGATATGACGACGGTGATCAGCGATCCGGCCGCCCCCGGCTTCCGCCGCTCGCGCCCCTGGCAGGTAAGCTATCTGTCGATCAACGACGCCGACAAGGTGTTCCGCTTCCTGGCCGCCACCGGCCGGCTCGACCTGCCGCGCGCTTCCTGGATCGAGGCTTCCGGCTATCTCGAGCATCGCGCAGAGATGGTCGTGCGCGCGCTGATCCGCGACGCCGAGCCCAACCGCAATCTGACCGATGTCGACAAGGTGTGGCTGCAGACCTGGATCCACGGCCATGCCGATCTGATCGCCCAGGACGGGAACTTTCCCTTCCTCAATGCCGCCAAGCGCGAAATCGCCCAGTTCGGCCATCTCAAGATCGAGGATGTGCCGCCGCGCCAGCGATTCCTGGTCGTGCGCGCCAAGCCCGACCACCCCGATGCCTGGCTGACCAACCAGTTGATCTCGGATTTCGTGCCGCAGGACTTCGTTTCGCGTTACGTCTTCAACAAGCCGGGTTTCTACAAGGACTATGACGGCTTCAGCGACGCCTGGAGAAGCCATGTTGTGGACGTTCTGAAAACCACATATTTGAAGGAAAAGGCGGCGTTCCGCGCGCGCCTTTACGGCTTGACTGACTAGAACGAAATGAACCGTCATTTCGTTCTAACTTATTGTTTTGGCGCATGATGTTATCCAAAAAGTCTGCAACTTTTTGGCATCATGCTAGGGGGTGCCACAGCCATGCTCGACCCGATCGTGAACTTCTTCACCCAGATATTCCAGTGGATCGGCCGCGGCATCGGCTTCGTCATCGGCGTCATCCTGTGGCCATTCATGTGGGTCGGCCGCTGGTACGGGCAACGCGGCTGGATTCTGAAGGCCGTGGTCGGTCTTGCCCTCCTGGTGCTGATCGGCCTCTACGCCAATTTCTTCTACGCTACCCAGTGGTGGAACAATTTCAACCCGAACTATCCCGACACCTACACGTTCGAGAAGCGGAACGTGTCGGCGGGCGAGCAGGTTTCGGCCGGCAGCGGCACCGATACGGCCAAGACCTGCGGCAACTCCGCCATCGCCCAGGTTGCCGCCGATCTGACGGACTTCAACGTCAACCAGAATGCCTGGATCTCGTCGATGATCCTCTACAAGCTCGGCCTGTTCGGCATCGATTGGGACAACACGCCCTGGATGGACAACAAGGCGTCCTTCCAGCGCGGCATCAACCAGGCGGTGCGGCGCACCGCGACCGAGCTTGCCGACAATCTTGGCCGCGTTCGCACGACCTCGCAGATCGACGCCGACCTGCAGGACGCGCGCGGCAATCTGCAGTTCGACGAATACACCTGGTATTTCGGCCTGAACCCATTCGGCCCCAAGACGCCGACGCCGAGCTATTATCGCGACGCTGTGCGCAAGCTGCGCTCCTTCAACGCCCGTCTCGCCACCTGCCAGGCGACCTTCGACGCCCGCGCCGACAATCTGAAGCAATATATCGACCGCATCGCTTCGGACATCGGCTCGACCTCGGCCATCCTCAAGGAACGCGCCGAAAACCACAACAATGGCTGGTTCGATACCCGCGCCGACGACCGCTTCTGGTTCGCTTATGGCCAGCTCTACGCCTATTACGGCCTGATGAAGGGCGCCCAGGCCGACTTCGACGACGTGATCAAGGAGAAGCACCTGCAGAACCTGTGGGACACGATGGACCAGCAATTCGTCTCGGCGCTGCGCATCCAGCCCTTCATCATCGCCAATGGCCGCGAGGATGGTTGGCTGTTGCCGACGCATCTGACGACGATGGGCTTCTACATCCTGCGGGTGCGCTCCAACATGGTCGAGATCAGCAACGTGCTGACGCAGTAGCAGCCTCTTCGGCCAAGACAGGGATGGTGGATTTGCGCCGTCGCTTCTGTCGCTTTTCGCGTATTCAGCGGCTGTTTTGAGACGGCGGAACGGCCTTCGCTCTGGCTTCTATACGCCGCAAACGACTGGGGTCGAAGACCCGAACAGGGTCGCACCGGGAACAGCAATATTCTTTCTTTACAGGAAACATAGTTGCATGAAAGTTGACGCCCAGGCAGCGACAGGGTTAGGAAACACCCTTGCGCCCGTGCGGCGTTCCAAACATGCACAATTGATCAAAACAGTCCCTTCCAACGCCCAATCCAGAGGAAAGCCGTCATGGCCGAAGTGAAGTCCGACATCGAGATCGCGCGCGCCGCCAAGAAAAAACAAATCCAGGAGATCGGCGCCAAGATCGGCATTCCGACCGAACACCTTCTGCCCTACGGCCACGACAAGGCAAAAATCTCGGCCGAGTTCATCAAGTCGGTCAAGGGCAACAAGGACGGCAAGCTGATCCTGGTCACCGCCATCAACCCAACGCCGGCCGGCGAAGGCAAGACCACCACCACCGTCGGCCTCGGCGACGGCCTGAACCGCATCGGCAAGAAGGCGATCATCTGCATCCGCGAAGCCTCGCTCGGCCCGAATTTCGGCGTCAAGGGCGGCGCCGCCGGCGGCGGCTACGCGCAGGTCGTGCCGATGGAGGACATGAACCTCCATTTCACCGGCGACTTCCACGCCATCACCACCGCGCACAATCTGCTCTCGGCGCTGATCGACAACCACATCTACTGGGGCAACGAACTCGGCATCGACACCCGCCGGGTCGCCTGGCGCCGCGTCATGGATATGAACGACCGGGCGCTGCGCGAGATCATCTGCTCGCTCGGCGGCGTCGCCAACGGCTATCCGCGCGAAGCCGGCTTCGACATCACTGTCGCCTCGGAAGTGATGGCGATCCTGTGCCTGGCCACCGACCTCAAGGACCTTGAGAAGCGCCTCGGCGACATCATCGTCGCCTACCGCCGCGACAAGTCGCCGGTCTATGCCCGCGACCTCAAGGCCGACGGCGCCATGGCGGTGCTGTTGAAGGACGCCATGCAGCCCAACCTGGTGCAGACGCTGGAGAACAACCCGGCCTTCGTGCATGGCGGCCCGTTCGCCAACATCGCGCATGGCTGCAACTCCGTCGTCGCCACCACGACGGCGCTCAAGCTCGCCGACTATGTCGTCACCGAAGCCGGCTTCGGCGCGGACCTTGGTGCCGAGAAATTCTTCGACATCAAATGCCGCAAGGCGGGCCTGAAGCCTTCCGCTGCGGTCATCGTCGCGACCGTGCGCGCCATGAAGATGAATGGCGGCGTCAAGAAGGAAGACCTCGGCAAGGAAAACATCGAGGCGGTCAAGAAGGGCTGCGCCAATCTCGGCCGTCACATCGAGAACATCCGCCAGTTCGGCGTGCCGGCTGTGGTTGCCATCAACCACTTCTATTCCGACACCGAGGCCGAGATCCAGGCGATGAAAGACTATGTCGCCTCGATGGGCGAAGAGGCGATCCTGTGCAAGCACTGGGCCAACGGTTCGGCCGGCATCGAGGACCTTGCCAACAAGGTGGTGGCGCTCGCCGAATCCGGCGCCTCCCAGTTCGCGCCGCTCTATCCCGACGCAATGCCGCTGTTCGAGAAGATCAACACCATCGTCCAGCGTATCTATCGCGGCTCGGAAGCGATCGCCGACAAGTCGGTGCGCGATCAGCTCAAGGCGTGGGAAGAAGCCGGCTACGGCAATCTGCCGGTCTGCATGGCCAAGACCCAGTATTCCTTCTCGACCGACCCGAACCTGCGCGGCGCGCCGACCGGCCACACCGTGCCGGTGCGCGAGGTCAGGCTCTCGGCCGGCGCCGGCTTCGTCGTCATCATCTGCGGCGAGGTCATGACCATGCCCGGCCTGCCCAAGGCGCCGTCTTCGGAAAAGATCTTCTTGAACGAGGCCGGCCAGATCGAGGGCCTGTTCTAAAACTTCGTTCGAATTGAACGACCAAGGGCGCCGCCTCATCGCGGCGCCCTTTTTGTTTCGCCGGCCTTCATGCCACCGTGGGCGAGCCGAACTTCTTGATGCCGGCGACCGACATCGAGACGAACTGGTCGAGGATGGCGAAGAAGATATCGAGGCTGAAGCCGAACAAGAAAGCGAAGGTGAACAGGCTGAATCCTATGCCGGTCACCTCGCCGCCGAGCTTGGTCCCCGGCGCCATGAACCAGGCGAGGATCATGCCGGCAAGCCCGCCGAGCGCGATGCGGTGAATGAGCCGGGACAGCGACGGATTGGGCAAAAGCGGGTTCAGGATCATGCGCATGTGGAACATGATGCCGCCAAGCGCGCCGTAAAGCGCGGGCAGGATCCACAGCGCATAGGGGCTGAGGACCTCGCTGAGCGTCTTGGCCTGCAGTGTCAGCGTCGAAATCGAATTCGGCGTGATGGTGATGACGCCTTCGCACTGCAGATCGCGCGTCGCCTCATCGAAATCGGCGTTCACATCTTCGGCCTGGCCGGCGATGCCGGTGGCGCTTACGGCTTGCGTGCCGCCTTCGGTATTGCCGTTGTTCTTGCAATCGAAATCCGACTGCTTGAGCGGCTGGCTGTTCCCGGCCCCGCTTTGCTGTTGCGCCAGCGCGATTTGCTGACCGCAGAACTGGTCTATGGCCATCTGCCGGGGGTTGGAGAAATCGATTGGCGCGCCCGCCTTGGCCGACGAAGCCGAAAGCTTGCAATAGGCCCATTGCATGCCCCAGAGCGGGAATGGCGCTTCCTGTGTCATGAACCCCTGCGCCCGCACCAGCAGCGAGGAAAAACGTTGATCGAGCGAATGCAGGCTGTCGACGGAATTGTAGTAGGCGTCCTTCAGAAGCGTCAGATCGGTCGCCGACGCCTGCTGGGCGGCGGCCGAGCTCAATTGCTTCTTCGTCGCCCAGACCTGCCGGATCGACTGTCCGAACCGGGCGCTGAAATCGTTGTTGTCGATCTCCTGCAGTTCCGCATTGATCGAAACGCCTCTGTTGTAGACATAGGTCAGCTTGCCGATGATGATCATCATCGTCACCGACAGGGCTATGAGAAAATAGGTCGCGAGCGCGGTCCGCCGCGACATGTCGCCGGGCGACCAGCCGGTGCGGAGCGCGGCCAGCGTGGAAAACGGCACGGTGTTGGAGCAGTCGTTGAACACTGTCTGAAGCTTGACGACCTCGGGCTGGCTTGCGGTCGCGTCATTGAGCTTTTCCGCATCGCCGATGGCGGCGAAGAGGGCGCTGTCCTTGAACACGCCGTAGCGGCCGTAGCCGGCAACCAGCTTTGCGTCGGCGAGCAACCCGGAGACAAGAGGGTCGTGGGACGTCGTCATCGCTTCCCCCGACGACTAGCCCAGATAGCCCGGCACGAAGCCATATTGCGACGGGCATCCGCAGGGGTAGCCGGGCGGTCCGGGCGGCTGCGCCCAGCACCAGAAGAATTGGGTGAAGCAGATCGTCCCCGGCGCATGCGGCGGGACTTGCGCAAGAGCGGGCCATGGCAGCAGCGCCGCGCCGACGGCGAGGGCCAGGACGACCATGGTTCGTGCAACGCGCGCCTTCAATCCAGCCCCCAAAAAGCCAACCGCGCTTACTCACATGCGTGGTGACTTTCCGAAAATACCGGAGCGACGTCCGTGAAATGGCTCACGCTCTGCTGGATAGTTGGCGCGCCAAGAAAAAGGCGCCGCATCCAGGCGGCGCCTTGCCGTTCGAAAGCGGTTCAAGCTAGGCGGCATTACGCTGCAAGGCACGCTGGTTCGATGCATAGATCGTGTCGCGCTCAGGCAGGGCGCCGGTCTTCAGGCAATCGATCCACTCGGCGGTCTTCAGCACGGCGGCGAAGCGCGACTGCAAGACGACGCTCACCACCCGGTGGATGTCCTCGGCCGATGCATAGCCGGCGCTGTTGGCATAGGGCACCGAGCCGCTGGCATCGGAAAGGAACTCGACGGCAAAGCCCATGTGAACCGCGTGGATGATGGTCGACAGATCGCAATTGTGGGTCATGTAACCGACGACCGCGATCGTATCGATGGCGTTGGCGCGCAGCCAGGCTTCGAGATCCGTGCCGGTGAAGGCCGAAGGCAGCGTCTTTTCGACATAGTGGTCGCGGCTGCGCCTGGCGATCTCGGGATGCAACTCGCCACCATGGCTGCCCTTGGCGAAGATCGGCGAGGTCTCGGGCGCCATCTGCCTGACCACGACGATCTTGATGCCGGCCGCCGCGGCGGCATCCATGGCGCGCGCAACATTGGCGACCGTCTCGGTGAATGGCGGATGTTGGATGGCGAGATTGCCGCCATTGTAGTCGTTCTGAACATCGACGACGACAAGCGCGCGGCGTGGCTGGGTGGCGGGAGCTGACATGGCGGTTTCCTTTCGATCGTGTTGATGGGTCAAAGCTAGTCGGCTGGTTCGGCTCCAGAAAGTGGCCCGATTGACATCATTCGAAAGAATTGGGACATTCGACTTTCAACGGAACGATATTTGTCATGAAGAACCCGATCATCGCTGCCGTCGCCTTCGACGGTATCAGCCCGTTTCATCTCTCCGTGCCGTGCCTGGTGTTCGGCACCGATCGAACCAGGCTCGGACTGCCGCGCTTCGACTTCCGTGTCTGCGCGATGGAGGAGGGACCCATTCATACCGATGCCGGGCTGAGCATCCTGGTGCCGCATGGACTTTCCGCGCTAGACGAGGCCGACATCGTCATCATTCCGAGCTGGAAGGATCTCGAGGCTCCGCTGGCCGCGCCGTTCAAGGATGCGCTGCGACGCGCGCATCGGCGCGGCGCGCTGATCGTCGGCTTGTGCCTCGGCACCTTCGCCATTGCCGGCGCTGGATTGCTGGCCGGGCGCAAGGCGACCACCCATTGGGCTTATACCGACCGGTTGCAGGCGCTGCATCCCGATCTCGCGATCGACGCGGACGTGCTCTATGTCGACGACGGCGACATCATCACGTCGGCCGGCGTCGCCGCCGGGCTAGACTGTTGCCTGCACATCGTGCGCGCCCGCTATGGCGCGGAGGCCGCCCTTCGGCTTGCCCGCCATGTCGTGCTCTCGCCGCACCGGCAAGGCGGACAGGCACAGTTCATCGAGCGTCCGCTTGCGCCAACGCCGAACGCGGACCGGTTCACGCGCGCTCTCGACCAGGTGCGGGCAACGCTCGGCGAAACGCACAGTCTAGACAGCGTCGCCGATAGGGCTGGCCTCACGCGCCGCACCTTCACCCGCCGCTTCCAGAACTCGATCGGCACCAGTTTCGGCGACTGGCTCGCCGACCAGCGCGTGGCACTGGCGCAAAGGCTGCTGGAGCAGACGGACAAATCGATGGACATGGTGGCCTTCGAGGCAGGCTTCGGCAGCGCCACGTCGCTGCGCCAGCATTTCGCCGCGCGGCTCGGAACCTCGCCGATGCGGTACAGGCGCGAGTTTTCGGGGCGGGTCGATCAGGACGAGCGCATGAAGCACGCGTCTTGAGAACAGCAAGGGGCACCACGTCGACGCGGCGCCCTTTGCATTCTCCAGTCTCATTCTTCAGGCAACGTCTTCCGGCGATGGCGCGCGTTTCCGGCCGGTGACCATCGCCCGAACCAGGTTCTCGCCATGGCGCAGGCTTGCCAGAACCACGCCGCCGACATGGAGACCGATCAGCACCAGGATACCATTGCCCAGAACCTTGTGCGTGTCCTCAACCCACGCCACGCCCCACCAGGCGTCGGTGGTCTGCATCCATCCGGTCAGCGCAATTCCCGCGATGCAAATCACAAGTGCCAGCACCATGGCGCCGCCAGCAGGATTGTGGCCGAGATATCGCCTCTCACGGCCATGCGCCACGTCGGCGAGATACGATCGCACCATACGCGGTCCGCGCACGAATTGATCGAAGCGCGTATACCCGGACCCGGCCAGCCCCGCGACCAGGCGCGAGGCGATCAGGACTCCGGCGCAATAGCCGGCCAGCTCATGCACCTTCATGATCTCCCCGGAAGAAAGCCACGCCACGGCAATGCACAGAACCAGCGACCAGTGGAAGAGGCGAACATAGGAGCTCCAGACCCCGACCGAGGTTTCCCGTGTCGAAACGGTGGCGTTCATGGCGATCAACCGTCGTCGGAATCGGCGCCGACCGACTCCAGCGTCTTGGGATTGAACACGCCTTCCAGCCTCTTGCCGCTGGCGTCGACCGCCTTGGCTTCGTAGCAGCCGTTTTCGGTCTTGATGCTGCGGACCTTCCAGCCCTCTCCTTCCAGCTTCTTCTGCAATGCCTCGCGCGGCTGCCACTGGTCGGTCGGCACGTTGCATCGGTCTGCTGCGAAGGCTGGCGCGGCCAGGCCCAGCGCCAGCGCGGTCAGGACGATTGTTCTCATATCGGTTTTCTCCATCGGTTGATTCCGATGCCGAAAACCTGCGACCGAAAGCTGACAGCAGCCTGAACGCCGGCCGGTTCGTGCAAATGCCGCACTTGGAGAGCAGACGCGCCGATTGATGGGACTGGCGTTCAGGCTACTGTCAGTATCGTTCTGCATAGGACGAATGGGTCAGGCAGCGGAGGCGGCGTGCGTGTTCTGTTGATCGAGGATGATCGGGTGCTGGGTGAAGCCGTGCGCGACCACGTGGCCGCCGATGGCCATGCCGTCGATTGGAACGGCACACTTGAGGAAGCCCGTGAGCATTTGCGTGTCGTGACGTATCAGCTGATGCTGCTCGATCTGCATTTGCCGGACGGCAAGGGCCTGGAATTCCTCAAGGTTTTCCGCCGCGACGGCCACCGCACTCCGGTCATAATCCTCACTGCTCGCGATCAGCTCTCGGACAGGATAGACGGGTTGAATTCCGGTGCGGACGATTATCTGGTCAAGCCATTCGATCTGGGCGAATTGTCCGCCCGCCTGGCGGCGGTGGCGCGCCGCTATGTCGGGAACCCCAACCCGCTCATCCGGATCGGGCCGGTCGAGGTCGACACTGCCCATCGCCGCGTTCTGGTCGGCGGCAAGGAGATCCAGTTGACCGCCCGCGAATGGACCGTGCTGGAACAATTTCTCGGCCGGCCAGGCGTCACGGTCAGCAAGGGTCAGGTAGAGGACGCGCTTTACGCTTTTGGCGCCGAGGTGGAGAGCAATACCGTCGAGGTCTATGTGAGCCGCCTGCGCAGAAAACTCGGCCGCGACGTGATCTCGACCGTGAGGGGGCTGGGCTATCGCCTAGTGGCCCGATGAGCTGGCGATTCAGCCTTGTCGGACGGCTGGTCGCCTCGTTGATCATCGTAACCGTCATGTTTGGAGTTGTGGCTGCCGCCACCGGAACCTTCACGCTTCATCGCGAAATCAACGAGGCCATGGATAATTCGATGCAAGAGGCGGCCCGCAGGTTGCTGCCGCTCGTCATTGACGACCTCTTTGGACGCGAAACGCTTCAGCCTCCGCGCGAACTTGCGGAGGCTGTCTCGCAAGAAGAAGATGGCCAACGGCTGATCTACCAGGTGCGGGACAGCCAGGGTCGGATAATGCTCCATTCCCACGGCGCGCCAGCCACTCCGCTGACGACCGGGCTCACGCGAGGCTTCTCGCAAGAGGCGGGATGGCGCGTCTACACCGAGCCGGCGGTAAGCGGCACCTTGTTCGTCCAGGTCGCCGAGAGCGACGAACGCCGCAACGAAGAGACGTTGGAAGCCGCCGCTGGCTTCCTCGTGCCGATGATTGCCCTGACACCGCTCAGCGCGATACTTGCCTGGCTGACCCTGACACGGTTCATGCGCCCGATCGGAAAGCTGCGCGCCGACATCAGCGCCCGCGATGGCGACAATCTCGCCGCAATCGACACCGAGCATCTCCCCGTCGAGCTTGCGGCAATCGCCAAGTCGGTCAACAGGCTGATGCGGCGGCTCCACATGGCAATGGAAGCCGAAAAGGAATTCACCGCCAACGCCGCCCACGAACTGCGCACTCCGATCGCCGGAGCGTTGGCCCAGGCCGAGCGGATGATCGCCGAGGCAACCGACGATGCAGGTATGAAGCGCCCGCGACAGATCAAGGCGGCGCTCGTCAGCCTGTCCAACCTTTCGGAGAAACTCATGCAACTGGCGCGCGCCGATGCCGGAATTGCCGCCGGAAAATCGGCTGATCTGGGCGCAGTGGTTGCGCTTGTGGTCGCGGATTTCGAACAGCATGCCGAGAACAAATCCCGGTTGAGCCTCGAAGGGCCGTCAAAAGGCACGGTGGAGGTGGCCATCGATCCCGACGCGCTGGCGATCGTGACGCGCAACCTGATCGAAAACGCCCTTCGACACGGCGCCCAGGGTCGAACGGTGGTGATACGGGTCGACGACAGCGCGGGGTTGAGCGTGATCAATGAAGGTCCCGTCGTGCCGGCGCCCGACAAGCTGCTGAGACGCTTCGAACGCGGAACGACGCCTTCTGGCGGCTCGGGTCTCGGCCTGGCGATCGTCGGCAAGATCCTACAGCAGATTGGCGCGGCACTGAGCCTGAATTCGCCGGCATCGGGCCGCGAAGACGGTTTCGAAGCGACGATCCGGTTTGCTTGCGCCACAGCAATTCCAGGAACCCTGCGCGACGGTTTTCCGTCAGGAAGCGCATAGAACAGCATACCGGAACGCTCGAACCGCAGTGCGCTCAGCGAGGCGCAACGCCTCGCGCCGGTTGCCGACGACGGTGGTGTTCGCCGCCACGTCGCGCGTCACCACCGCACCCGCGCCGACGGTCGCGCCCTCGCCTATGCTGACCCCGGCGAGGATGACCGCGCTGCCGCCGATCCAGGCATTGTCGCCGATCGTCACGGGCCTGGCGATCTCCAGCCCGGCCAGCCGGCCGGCGGCCTCGCGATGATGCTCGGCGCAGTAGATCTGCACATTGGGCCCAAGCAGCGATCCCTTGCCGATGCGCACTGGCGCGGTATCCAGGATGGTGCAGCCGGCATTGAGGAAGACGCCATCGCCGAGGAACAGGTTGAAGCCATAGGCGCAATGGAACGGCGCCTCGATGCGGGCGCCCTCGCCCACGCCGCCGAGCAGCGCCCGCAAGGCCGGAGCGATATTGCCGCGCTGCCGGGGCAGCAGGCCGTTGTGCTCGAACACCGCATCGCGCGCGGCAACGCGCAACGCCTCCAGCTCATCGTCGATGCAGGTGTACCATTCGCCCGCCGCCATCTTCATGCGTTCGCTTGTCCTCATGGTGGCACCTCCAGGTTTCGTCTGCTGCCAAAGCATAATCGCCAAAGCATAATCGATTGTCTGACAAAAGCCCCGTAGCCAAACGCTTGGCTTATGCTAGCCTGCCGTTGCGAGACCATGCGACGGTCTCAATTTGGGGGGTCGATCATGCTTTACATTCTTGCACTGCTGATAGGCGTCATTGCCGGCCTGCGCGCCATGACCGCGCCCGCCGCCGTCGCCTGGGGTTCCTATCTCGGCTGGCTCCCGGTCGCAGGCACCTGGGCGAGCTTCATGGGTCACTGGATTGCCGTCGGCATCTTCACCATCCTGGCAATCGTTGAGCTGGTCACCGATCAGCTGCCGTCGACGCCGAGCCGGAAAGTGCCGCAGCAATTCGGCGCCCGCATCGTGACCGGCGCCTTCTGCGGCGCAGTCATCGGCGCGACCGCAGGCGCCACCATCGGCGGCCTGGTCGCAGGCGCGATCGGCGCGGTGATCGGCACACTGGGCGGCGCCGAAGCGCGCGGCCGGCTGGCCGCCGCCTTCGGCAAGGATCCGCCCGCCGCCTTCATCGAGGATGCGGTCGCCATCATCGGCGGGCTGCTCATCGTGGCGGCGGTCGCATGAGCGCAAAGAGCTTCGACGCCATCGTCATCGGCGCCGGCCAGGCCGGCCCGCCGCTCGTCGGCCGGCTCGAGGCCGCCGGCATGAAGGTCGCGCTGGTCGAGCGCAAGTTCATCGGCGGCACCTGCGTCAACACCGGCTGCATGCCGACCAAGACGATGGTGGCGAGCGCCTATGCCGCGCATCTCGCCCGCCGCGCCGCCGACTACGGCGTCGCGCTCTCGGGCCCCGTCGGCGTGGACTACAAACGGATCAAGGCGCGCAAGGACAAGGTGACCAACGACGCCCGCGGCAATCTCGAAAAATGGATCGCCGGCCTGAAGGGCTGCACGCTCTATCGCGGCCATGCGCGTTTCGAATCCGCCGACACTGTGCGCGTCGGCGATGAGTTGCTCACGGCGCCAAAGATCTTCCTCAACACCGGCGGCCGCGCCTCGGTGCCCAACCTGCCCGGCGTCAACGACGTACCCTATCTCACCAATGCCTCGATGATGGACCTCGATGTGCTGCCCAGCCATCTGATCGTCGTCGGCGGCAGCTACATTTCGCTCGAATTCGCGCAGATGTTCCGCCGCTTCGGCTCCGAGGTCACGGTGATCGAGAAGGCGCCGCGGCTGACCGGCCGCGAGGACGAGGACACCTCCGCGGCCATCCTGTCCATCCTCGAAAACGAAGGCATCGCCGTTCATGTCGGCGCCGGCGATATAAGCTTCGCCAAACAAGGCAGCGACATCGCCGTCACCTTCTCCGCCGACAAGCCGGCGGCGGTCGGCTCGCATGTGCTGCTGGCGCTGGGGCGCGTTCCGAACACCGACGATCTCGGCCTCGACAAGGCCGGCGTCGCGGTCGATCAGCGCGGCTTCGTCGTCGTCGACGACCAGTTGCGCACCAATGTGCCCGGCATCTGGGCGATGGGCGACTGCAACGGCAAGGGCGCCTTCACCCATACCTCCTACAACGACTTCGAGATCGTCGCCGCCAACCTGCTCGACAACGATCCGCGCAAGGTCAGCGACCGCATCGAAGCCTATGCGCTCTATATCGATCCGCCGCTTGGGCGCTGCGGCATGACGGAAGCCGCCGTGAAGAAATCCGGCCGCCGCGCCCTGGTCGGACAGCGGCCGATGACGCGTGTCGGCCGCGCGGTCGAAAAAGGCGAGACGCAAGGCTTCATGAAGATCCTGGCCGATGCCGACACCGGCGAAATCCTCGGCTGCTCGGTGCTCGGACCGGGCGGCGACGAGGCTATCCACTGCGTGCTCGACCTCATGTATGCCAAGGCACCGATCTCGACGCTGGCGCGCGCCATGCACATCCACCCCACCGTCTCGGAGCTGCTGCCGACCATCGCCCAGGAGCTGAAGCCGCTGGTTTAGGTTAAGTCCAGGAAAAGTGCGAAGCGGTCAGGCTCGGCGACTTCGCCGCAGCCGTGAAACAAAGGTCTCTGAGCCCAGCCGGGCGCTCTTCCGTTTCTGCATTGCTGCGTTGCAACAATGGCGCTTGTGCGCCGGGCATATCCAGCGCCAGTCTAAATTTTGAACCGATTCAGTCCGGACATCCCATGCCGCTGCCGATCCTAGCGCTCGCCATTGCATCCTTCTGCATCGGCACCACCGAATTCGTCATCATGGGCCTGCTGCCGGAAGTCGCGGCCGACCTCGGCGTCTCGATCCCGTCCGCTGGCCTTCTGGTAACCGGCTATGCGCTGGGCGTCGTCTTCGGCGCGCCGATCGTAGCCATGGCAACCGCCCGCCTGCCACGCAAGCCGGTGCTTGTCGGCCTCGCCACCCTCTTCGTCATCGGCAATCTCTTCTGCGCCATCGCGCCGAACTACTGGCTGCTGATGGCGGCGCGCGTCTTCACCGCTTTCGGCCACGGCGCGTTCTTCGGCATCGGCTCCGTCGTTGCAGCGAGCCTCGTGCCGCGCAACAAGCGGGCGAGCGCCATCGCGCTGATGTTTGCCGGCCTGACGCTCTCCAACATCCTCGGCGTTCCCGCCGGCACGGCGCTCGGCGAGGCTTTCGGCTGGCGTGCCACCTTCCTCGCCGTCGTCGGCATCGGCCTCATCTCGGTCGCGGCCATCGCCTGGCTGGTGCCGTCGGATGTCGCCGAGCCCAGCGGCGGCGGTCTGGTCGGCGAACTGCGCGTGCTCGGCAAGCTGCAGGTCTGGCTGGCGATGCTGATCGCCTCGCTCGCCTCCGCCAGCCTGTTCGCCGTATTCACCTACATCAAGCCTTACCTCACCGACGTCTCCGGCCTGTCGACGGCGACCGTCACCTGGGTGCTGCTACTCTTCGGCGCCGGCATGACCATCGGCAACATCATCGGCGGCAGGCTGGCGGACTGGAAGCTGATGCCGACGGTGATTGCCACGCTGCTCGCCATGGCCCTGCTCTTCGTCGTCTTTACCGAGCTCGGCGCCATCGCAAGCGTGGCTGTCGCCATCGTCTTCCTGTGGGGCATGCTGATCTTCATCGTCGTGCCGCCGCTGCAGATACGCGTCGTCGAAGCGGCTGCCGAAGGACCGAACCTTGCCGCCACGCTCAACCAGGGCGCCTTCAATGTCGGCAATGCCGGCGGCGCCTGGATCGGCGGCCTCGCCATCTCCTGGGGCGTATCCTACGCCAGCCTGCCGCTGGTGGGCGCGGGGCTCGCGCTTCTGGCCGTCGCGGTGGCCGTGCTGTCGCAGGCGCTCGACCGCCGCACGGTCCTGAAGCCACAACCAGCTGAATAAAGCTCGGCGTCTTCGTCGTAGCAGCTCGGCGTCTTTGCCGTAGCCACCCTGCCCCGACAGCACGGCACTGCTGGACCACTCGACAGCCCGATCGCAAAAATGCATGGGTGAAACCTCTTCACGCGGAGGTATCCCATGCAGAAGACGATCGAGCGCATCGCCGGCGACAGCGAGGGTGTCGTTTACGAATTTCCGGTCCTGCGCTTCGAGGGCAAGGACAAGGCGGCTCCTTCCGCCTATCTGCAGGCGGCGCTGCATGCCGGCGAGCTGCCGGGCGTCGTCGCCATCGACGCGCTGATGCCGATGCTGGCCAAGGCGGAGGCCGAGGGGCGCATCAAGGGTCCGATCACCATCGTACCCTGGGCCAATCCGATCGGCCGCGCGCAATATCATTTCGGCGAGCATCAGGGCCGCTTCAATCTCGGCACCCGCACCAACTTCAACCGCTCCTTTCCGTTGCTTGCCGCGCCCGACGCCAGGCTCTTGCCCGATGTCAGCCTCGGCGGCGCCGATCGCCGGCTGAAGAACCGGCTCGTCCAGCTCTCCCTCGGCAACGACATCGTCCTTGACCTCCACTGCGACGACGAAGGCCTTGCCTATCTCTACATCCACACCAGCCTGTGGCCGCATATGGCCGACTGCGCGGCCGCCATGGGCGCCGAAGCCGTCCTGCTGTGGAGTGAGGACAACACCGGCACCTTCGAAGGCGCCTCGATCATGCCCTATCAGAACGTGCCAGCGAGCGTCGCGCGCTTCGACCGCCGCGCCGTCACCACGGTCGAATATCGCGGCATACTCGACGTCGATGGCGCCCTGGCCGCGGCCGATGCGACAGGACTCTACCGACTGCTGGTGACGCGGGGCGTCGTTCGGGACCCGTCCGTACCGAAATTCGAGAAATTTTCCGGCCCTGTCGTACCGCTGGAAAACATCGACATGATGCCTTCGCCCAGGGCCGGCGCGATCCTCTACGACGTCAAGCCCGGCGACCGCGTCAAGAAAGGCGACAGGCTGGCGACGATCGTCCATGCGCCCGGCGAGGCTGGCGGCCGCACGGAAGTGTTTGCCCCGCAATCAGGCTTCATCCTGACCCGCCGCGCGCGCCGCATCATCCGCGCCGGCGAGGATCTTCTGAAGCTTGCCGGCGACGCCAGGAGCAGCGACGCGCGCTCCGGCACGCTGGAAGACTGAAGGTCTCATCCGTCGATGAGCGCCTCGGATCAGAGGCCGCGCAGGCTCTCCAGATTGGGCACATGGACATGGTAGCCGGCGCCGTCAGCCGGCCGATCAAATTCATAGTTGCTGAGCCTAAGCACGATCCCTCACCGGTCCCGCCGCGCTGAATGGCTGCTCGCCTGTCTCGACCGGACCGCGCGAGATATCGAAACCGGCTCCCGCTCTCTCGCGCCGCGCACGAAGGTGGCAGGCGATCTGCGTCGTCCGGTGAGTTTCCCGATTCCGCTTGCCGATCCAGTCATTCGCCGCTATGGGAGTCGCCATGAACATGCGTTCGAACAAGACCGTTTGGTGGTGGGCTCGCTGACAGCGGCCTGTTCGTGCGTGTGCGCGTGAAAGTAGAGGGTGGCCGCAACGGAATGTCCGGGCGGCCATTTGTTTTTTAAAGCCATTCCCGGGTCCGTTGCCCAAAACGCTGATGGAGACGGCAATGACGACTAAAGTTCTGGACAACGGGGCGGAGCGTTTCGTCACCGCGGGCGGTGTGACGATCACCCGCGAACGCCACGACAAGCCCTATGAAGGCGCGATCGATGCCTATGTCGACGGCCTGAATTCTCGCCGCGGCGCTGTGTTTTCCTCCAACTACGAATATCCGGGCCGCTACACGCGCTGGGATACGGCCATCATCGATCCGCCGCTGGTGATCTCCGCGCGAGGGCGCACGATGCGCATCGAAGCGCTGAACCAGCGCGGCGAAGCGCTGTTGCCCGTGATCGGCAAGGCGCTTGCCAGCTTGAGCGAAGTGACGATCTCCGAGACCTCGAAGACGCTCATTCGTCTCGATGTGGCGAAACCCGGCCGCGTCTTCACCGAGGAGGAACGCAGCCGCGTTCCGTCGGTTTTCACCGTGCTTCGCGCCATCACTGCGCTGTTCAAGACCACCGAGGACGCCAATCTCGGCCTTTACGGCGCCTTCGGCTACGACCTGGCCTTCCAGTTCGACCCGGTCGACTACAAGCTCGAGCGCAAGGAAAGCCAGCGCGATCTCGTGCTGTTCCTGCCTGACGAGATCCTGGTCGTCGACCATTATTCGACCAAGGCCTGGACCGACCGCTATGACTATTCCGGCGAAGGCTTCTCGACCGAGGGCCTGCCGCGCGACGCCCATGCCGAGCCGTTCAAGACCGCCGACCGCATCCCGCCGCGCGGCGACCACGAGCCGGGCGAATATGCCAACCTGGTGCGGCGCGCCATGGAGAGCTTCAAGCGCGGCGACCTGTTCGAGGTCGTGCCCGGACAGATGTTCTACGAGCGCTGCGAGACCCAGCCTTCAGACATCTCGCGCAAGCTCAAGTCGATCAACCCGTCGCCCTATTCCTTCTTCATCAATCTCGGCGAAAACGAATATCTGATCGGCGCCTCGCCCGAGATGTTCGTGCGCGTCAACGGCCGCCGCGTCGAAACCTGCCCGATCTCAGGCACAATCAAGCGCGGCGACGACGCCATTTCCGATAGCGAGCAGATCCTGAAGCTGCTCAACTCGAAGAAGGATGAGTCCGAGCTCACCATGTGCTCGGACGTCGACCGCAATGACAAGTCGCGCGTCTGCGAGCCGGGCTCGGTGCGCGTCATCGGTCGCCGCCAGATCGAGATGTATTCGCGTCTGATCCACACCGTCGACCACATCGAGGGGCGGCTGCGCGAAGGCATGGACGCCTTCGACGCGTTTCTCTCACACGCCTGGGCTGTCACCGTCACCGGCGCGCCGAAGCTGTGGGCCATGCGCTTCATCGAGCAGAACGAGAAGAGCCCGCGCGCCTGGTATGGCGGCGCCATCGGCATGGTCAACTTCAACGGCGACATGAACACCGGCCTGACCTTGCGCACCATCCGCATCAAGGACGGCATCGCCGAGGTGCGCGCCGGCGCCACGCTGCTTTTCGACAGCGTGCCCGAGGAAGAAGAAGCCGAAACCGAACTGAAGGCATCCGCCATGCTCTCCGCCATCCGCGACGCCAAGACCGGCAACGCCACCGGAACCGAGCGCACCACCGCGCGCGTCGGCGACGGTGTCAACATCCTGCTGGTCGACCATGAGGACAGTTTCGTCCACACCTTGGCCAACTACTTTCGGCAGACCGGCGCCAATGTTTCCACGGTGCGCTCGCCGGTGCCCGAAGAGGTCTTCGAGCGGCTCAAGCCCGATCTCGTCGTGCTGTCGCCCGGACCGGGCACGCCGAAGGATTTCGACTGCGCCGCCACCATCAAGAAGGCGCGCAGCCGCGACCTGCCGATCTTCGGCGTCTGTCTCGGCCTGCAGGCACTGGCCGAGGCCTATGGCGGCGAGTTGCGGCAGTTGCACATCCCCATGCATGGCAAGCCGTCGCGCATCCGCGTCTCGAAGCCGGGCATCATCTTCTCCGGACTGCCAAAGGAAGTGACCGTCGGCCGCTACCACTCGATCTTCGCCGACCCGGTGCGCCTGCCCGACGGTTTCGTGGTCACCGCCGAGACCGAGGACGGCGTCATCATGGCTTTCGAGCACCGCAGGGAGCCGATCGCGGCGGTGCAGTTCCATCCGGAATCGATCATGACGCTCGGTCACAATGCCGGCATGCGCATCATCGAGAACATCGTCGCGCATCTGCCGCGCAAGGCCAAGGAAAAGGCCGCTTAGAAAAGATGGCGCAAACGCTGGACACGACAGCGGCCGCGGCGAAAGCCGCGACCCGGGAGAAGGTCGCCAGGCTTGCCTTCTGGTCGATCGTCGTCGCCTGCGTCGTGCTGGTCTTGAAGCTTGCCGCCTGGTACATCACCGGCTCCGTCGCGCTCTATTCCGACGCGCTGGAATCGATCGTCAACGTGATTGCCTCGGCCGCCGCCTTCTGGGCGATCCAGGTCAGCTACAAGCCCCCCGATCAGGACCATCCCTTCGGCCACCACAAGGCCGAGTATCTTTCAGCGGTGCTGGAAGGCGTGCTGATCGTCGTCGCGGCGCTGCTGATCCTCAACGAGGTCTGGCAGTCCTGGCAGCATCCGGCCCCGCTCGAACAGCCCTGGGAAGGCCTTGCGGTCAACGGCGTCGCGACGGTCATCAATGCGATCTGGGCCTGGACGCTGATCCGCACCGGCCGGAACGCGAAGTCGCCGGCTCTCGTCGCCGACGGCCAGCACATCATGACCGATGTGGTGACATCCGTCGGCGTGTTCGGCGGTCTTGTCGGCGCCGTGCTCACCGGCTGGCAGATCCTCGACCCGGCGCTTGCCGTCATCGTCGCGCTCAACATCCTGTGGCAGGGCTGGCATGTCATCGGCTCCTCGATGAACGGGCTGATGGACCGCGCCGTCGACAACCACGAGCACATGCAGATCCGCGACATCATCTCGGCCAATTCGAAGGGCGCGCTCGAGGTCCATGATCTCAAGACGCGCATAGCCGGGCGCGCCACCTTCATCGAGTTCCACCTCGTCGTCGACGCCGACATGACGGTCGGCGCCAGCCATGTCATCTGCGACCGCATCGAGGATGCGCTGAAAGCCGAAATTCCCTCGGTGCGTGTCACCATCCATGTCGAGCCGGACGACGAGGCCAAGCTGCCGAAAGGCACCACGGCGGTGCCTTTCGCCTGACGGTGTAAGCATGGCAGACGTTGGAGATTGGCCGGAGCCTCTCAACTTCGTCATTCTAGGGCGGAGCAGGAGCGAAGCTCCGTCGCGAAGACCCTAGAATCCATTCCGTTACCTTCGCCAAGGCGTGCAACGGAACAAAATTCTGCACCGAGGCGGCGCTTCCAAGTCACGGCATGGATTCTATGGTCTGCGCCGCGTCGCTTCGCTCCTTGCTCCGCCATAGAATGACGAAGCGCTGGTCACGGCGCGCAGGCCGACTGTGGCAGTGGCTGCAGCCGATAGACCTTGTCGTCGGATCTGGTCTTGCCATTCGCCGCCTTCGAGCAGAGATCGAGGACCGCCACCGCATTGTTGGGGTTCGCGACCATCATCGTGCCGTTGGCGCCGCGCTTGAGGAAAATCTCCTTCTGCGAGATGTCGCAGGAAAAGTCGCTCATCTTCGAGCTGGCCGAGCAGCGCCACTGGTCGGCCTCGCCCTGGCAGGAATAGGTCTGCGTGACCTTTTTCCCTTTCTGCCTCGTCGTCGCCGAAACGGCGATGTCCGCCCCGTCTGGCCAGTTCGCCGCATCGCCGCCGGCGGCGAAGGAGGCAAGCTCGACGGGTCCGCGGAAGACGCGGATCGATTGCGTCAGCTGGTTGGGATGCGACTTCAGATGCGCATCGTCGTAGTCACGCCCGAAGCAGAAGGGCTGATCGGGCTTCAGCCGCACGCGCAGCGGATCGCCAAGCGCCGGGTCGATCGGATCGATGCGCGCGAACTCCGCCTTGCAGCTGTCGGCCGGCATCGGATCCAGTTTGAAATTATCATCCTCGCTGCCCAGCGCCTGCTTGTTGTATTCCGCTTTGCCGAGCTGTTCTTCCGAATCCGGATCGAGATAGACGTCTTGCGACAAGCCGGACAGAAGCAGCTTTCCCTTGTCGTCGACTTTCAGCGAAGCCAGCGTGCGGTCGCAATCCATGCCGCAGCGGATGCCGCTCGCCTTGTCGCTTGGATCCTCCTTGTTGCACCAGCTGCTTGCCCATTCCGGCTTCTTGGCGCCGCGCGCCGTGGTGGTGAGGAAGCCGTTATAGGAAGTATCCTGGTTGGCGGCGGGTTCTTCGTTCGGCCGGCTCACCGGGTCATGGCCGTAGAGGAAGAAGATGCGCGCCACCTTCTGATGCGGATGCGCCTTGAGATGGGCGGCGTCGTAGACGCGGCCGAAGCAGGCGTCGGCGCCGGTCGGGCTGAGCTCGGGAAGTTTGGGCGGCTGTTCGGCGCGCGCCGCGCCGGCAAAAGCGGCAAGGGCGGCGCAAAGCGCCACGCCCGCCATGGTCCTCGCCACCATGGTCCTCGATGTCATGTGATCCTCCTCCCACCGACAGGGCCGGGATATGCTAGTCTAGGAGTGCCGCCTGGACCACGCAAAATCGCGCGAGCGGGCGAGGCAAGGGAGGATAGGATGCTGCGCCGTGACATTTTTCGTGCCGGTTTCGCAGGCGCCACGGGCCTGTTCGGCCTGAGCCGGGCAAATGCGGCAACACCTGAGGGGCGGCTGAAAGTCGCCTATCATCTCAGCGACGCGGACAAGGTCAACTTCGTCCTCGGCAACATCAAGAACCACTATGAAGGCACCGGCGGCAATGTCGATATCGTGCTTGTGGTGCACGGTCCGGCTCTGGCCGCCTTCAAGTCCAAGGGCGCTTCCGGCGCTGTTTCCAGCCGCTTCGCCGGCCTGGTCCAGCAGGGACTTGTCCCGCAAGCCTGCGGCAACACCTTGCATGGCATGGATATCGCACTGACCGACCTGCTGGCGGGCTTCGAGCTTGCCGAGAAGGGCGGCGTCGTGAGGCTCGCCGAGTTGCAGCACCAGGGTTATGTCTATCTCAGGCCCTGAATGCGCGGACTTGAAGGCCAGGCCGACAATGGCCTACGAAGGATGGCAGCCCGGAGGCCAGCCGACATGACGACACTTGCCATCCCCGATCTTGCCGGAAAGGCGGTGCTAGTCACCGGCGCTTCGACCGGCATCGGCGCGGCCCTTGCCCGTGCTTACACGGCACAGAAATGCCGCGTGGCGCTGCATTACAACGCGAGCCTAGCGCCCGCCGAAATCGTGGCCGGATCCATCCGCGACGATGGCGGCGAGGTGTTTCTGGTCCAGGGCGACTTTTCGAAACCTGCCGACGTCGAGCGTGTCGTCGAGGAGAGCGCAAACCATTTCGGCCGGCTCGACGGCCTGGTCAACAATGCCGGCGGCATGCTCGGCCGCGTCGCTTATGCCGATCAGGACGAGGCGCAGTACGACGCGGTCATGGACCTCAATGCGCGCTCTGTCTTGACCGCCTCGCGCAAGGCGATACCGTGGCTGAAGCGCCAGGGCGGCTTCATCATCAACACCACTTCGATCGCCGCCCGCAACGGCGCCGGCGGCGGCGCCGGCCTCTATGGTTCGTCCAAAGCCTTCGTCTCCAACGTGACGCGCGGCATGGCCAAGGAGTTGATCGGCTTCGGCATCCGCGTCAACGCCGTGGCGCCGGGCACGATCCTGACGCCCTTCCACGAACGCTATTCGAACGCCGAGCAGATCAAGGCGATGGTCGCCACCATACCGCAGGGCCGCGCCGGAACGCCTGAGGATTGCGTCGGCGCCTATCTGTTCCTGTCGTCCGACCTGTTGAGCGGCTACATCATCGGCCAGGTGATCGAGGTCAATGGTGGCCAGTTGATGCCGTGAGCGGTCGATTGCATACTCGGTGCAGCGCGCAACCTGGAGGGAGAGCAAAGGCATGTACGGACTGATCGGCAAGATGCGGGCGGCGCGCGGCCAGCGCGATGCGGTCATGGACGTGCTGCGCGAAAGCACCGGCGCCCTCCCCGGTTGCCTGAGCTACATCATCGCCATCGATCCGGTCGACGCCGACGCGATCTGGGTCACCGAAGTATGGACCGACCAAGCGAGCCACAAGGCCTCGCTGCAATTGCCGGAAGTCCAGGCCGCGATCGCCAAGGCGCGTCCCTTCATCGCCGGCTTCGAGTTCCAGGTCGAGACCAACCCGGTCGGCGGCTTTGGCCTTCCCGCGCCCGAAAAGGCCGGCTGACTGGGGAACAGCTCTATCGTTTGTTGGAGCACCTAATGCGGACCGTATCCACCATGCAAAGACTAATTTATCACGTCTGGTAGACCAGGCCGCCGGAGGTGAGCCGTTTATCATCACCAAGGCAGGCAAGCCGTTGGTCAAGGTCGTGCCTATCGGTCAACCTACCGCTGCACAGATATGGCGTGTGGGCTTTATGGCTGGCCAGTTTTCCAGCCCCGAAAGTTTCGATCGCATGGGTGGCGAAGAGATCGAAGCGTTGTTTGGCATGGACAAGTGAGGGTGTTGCGGCCCTGCCAACAAGGTGCCACGGGGGTTCGCATTCCCGGCTCCGGGTCTAAGACCAAAAGGTGGACTCCTCACCAGAGCGCCCTCGGACGCGGCGCTTCTGGAGCGCATGGCGCGGAATCTCCTTCGTCATGGCGCTGCAGCCGCCGCGCTTCCTGGTCGTGCTGCTCATTGGGCCAAGCGTAGCCAAGCTGGTGGCGCGAAACGTCGGGACCTGATCCGGGCTATCCAATGCCAAAGCATTCCAGGAAAGTGCTCGGCGGTTTTCCGTCCGGAATTGCGTAAAAACAGAAAATTGGAGCAGGTCGGCAATCCTGGCGGGATGCTGAATTGCTCTAAAGAAGCAGGGGAATTGCCGATGAACCGCCGTTGAACGCCGTCGATCTTTCCGGCCGCATCGCCGTGGTGACGGGCGGCGCGCAAGGCATCGGCCTTGCGGTCGCGCGACGCCTGCTGTCGTCGGGCGCCGGTGTCGCTATCTGGGACGTCGACCAGGCCGCGATGGCCAAGGCCGCCGCCGAACTCGCTTCGCTCGGCCGCGTCGAGGCCATCCTTTGCGACCAGTCGCAGATCGAGGCCGTCGACCGCGCCGCCACTGAGACCGAGCGGACGCTCGGCCCCGTCGATCTCCTGGTCAACAATGCCGGCATTGCCGGGCCGGCGGCGACGGTGGTGGACTACGATCCCGCCGCATGGCGCCAGATCGTCGATATCGATCTCAACGGCGTCTTCTATTGCTGCAAGCGCGTGCTGCCCGGCATGATCGCGCGCAATTACGGCCGCATCGTCAACATCTCCTCGGTGGCCGGCAAGGAAGGCAATCCCAATGCCGCCGCTTATTCCGCTGCAAAAGCCGGCGTGCTGGCGCTGACCAAGTCGCTCGGCAAGGAACTCGCCGGACACGACATCGCCGTCAACGCGCTGACCCCCTCGCCCGCTCGCACCCGCATTCTGGAGCAACTCACCGAGGCCCAGGTCGCTTATATGCTCGGCAAAGTGCCGCGCGGCCGTTTCGTCGAGGTCGAAGAGGCGGCCGCTATGATCGTCTTCATGCTGTCGGACGAGAACTCCTTCACCACCGGCGCGACCTTCGACCTCTCCGGCGGACGCACGACCTACTGATCATCGCCGCGGGCTCTCGTCCCGCCCTGCCGCAAGCCGTTCGGGCAGGAAATCGACGAAGACGCGGACCTTCGGCGAGAGGTGGCGATTGGACGGCCACAGCATGCGGAACTGGCCGCGGCCGTCGACATCGTCTTCAAGCACGGTGCGCAACTTTCCCTCATGCAGCGCCTCCCGCACCAGGAAATCGGGCATGCAGGCGATGCCGAGACCGGCAAGCGTCGCGCCTTTCAACGCCTCCATGTTGTTGCAGGTCAGCATCGAACGGATCTGCGGCGCGGCGCTCCCGGTGATGAACGGCCAGTCGAGCAGCCTGCCGCTGTTGAGAAAGCGGAAATGTATGCCGAAATGCGCCGTGAGATCCGCGGGCGTTCGGGGCGTGCCATGCCGGTCGAGATAGGAAGCGGCCGCATACAGAAGCATGCGAAAGGGCGCGACCGGCCTCGACACCAATCGTGAGTCGGGCAACTCGCCGCTGCGGATCGCGACGTCGATACCCTCGTCGATGACGTCGACGATGCGATCGTTGAAATCGATGTCGAGTTCGATTTCGGGATAGCGGGCCATGAACTCCGACAGCACCGGCAACAGCAGGTGATAGGTGACGATCGGCGTCGAGATGCGTAGCCGGCCATGCGGCGTCTCGCGTGTGCGCGACAGCATCGCCTCCGCGTCTTCCATGTCGTCGAGGATGCGGCGCACCCGCTCGTTGAACAGCTTGCCCTCCTCGGTCAGGCCGATGCGCCGCGTGCTGCGCTGCAGCAGCCGCACGCCAAGCTCCTGCTCGAGCCGGGCGACGCTCTTGCCGACGGCGGAGGCGGAGATGCCGAGCGCCCGTCCGGCGGTGACGAAACTGCCGAGCTCGGCAGTGCGGGTGAAAGCCAGAAGGCCGTTTAGACGATCCACGGTACAAACCTATTCGAGCGTTTCATTCCGGGATGACTGGAGATCTAATACTATTTTGCCGGAAATGTCACCGCCCTATCTTGTCGTTACGATCGGCGCCGCCAGTCAGGGGCACGCCGGCAAGCCCGCCACAGATAGGAAAATCCATGACTTTGATGACCAGAACCGGCCCGGCCGGCAGATGGCTTGTGTTGCTATCGGTTTGCCTCGCAGCCATGACGATGCCGTTGAGCTTCACCGGCCCTGCCGTGGCGCTGTCCCGCATTGCCGCCGATCTCGGCGGCAGTCCGATCGAACTCAACTGGGTGACCAATGCCTTCATGCTGACCTTCGGCGCCGGCTTGATGGCTGCCGGGGCATTGGCCGACAACCATGGCCGCAAGCGGATCTTCCTCGTCGGCCTCGCGACCTATGTGCTTGCCGCGCTGAGCTGCATGCTGGCGCCGGACATCGTCCGGTTCGACATGTTCAGAGCCCTGCAAGGCATTGGCGGCGCTGCCGCCTTCGCCGGCGGCGCCTCTGCGCTTGCCCAGGAATTCGATGGGCAATTGCGGCTGCGCGCCTTCAGTTTCCTCGGCACCAGCTTCGGCATCGGGCTCGCCTTCGGGCCAGTCGCCTCCGGCCTGCTCATCGATACATTCGGCTGGCGCGCGATCTTTCTTCTCGTGGCGACGCTTGCGATTGCTGCCGCCGCACTTGCCCTGCGCACTGTCGCCGAATCGCGCGACCCTGACGCAACCGGACTCGACTGGGCGGGAGCCGGCACCTTTACCGTCGCGCTTGCCGCGCTGACCTATGGCGTGCTGCAGGCGCCGCAGAGCGGCTGGGCCAATCCCTTCGTTGTCGCGCTTCTCGGCGTGGCCGCCATCTTCTTTGCCGCCTTCGTCATTGTCGAGCGGCGCGTGCGCCGGCCGATGCTGGACCTGACGCTGTTTCGCTTCCCGCGTTTCGTCGGCGTCCAGTTCCTGGCCGCGGCGCCCGCCTATGCCTTCGTCGTCCTGCTCGTGCTCCTGCCGATCCGCTTCATCAGCGTCGAGGGGATGAGCGAGATCAAGGCGGGGCAATTGATGATCTGCCTCTCCGGGCCGCTGCTGATCTTGCCGCTGCTGGCCGGCCAGGCGGCGCGCTGGATCGCTCCGGCGACGATCTGCGGTGCTGGCCTGCTCGTCGCCGCGACCGGCCTTATCTGGCTCAGCCGGGTGCCCGCGGCGGACAGCGCGCTGGTGGCTCCGCTGATCCTGATCGGCATCGGCATCGCCTTGCCCTGGGGGCTGATGGACGGACTTGCCGTCAGCGTCGTGCCGAAGGAGCGCGCCGGCATGGCGGTCGGCATCTTCAACACCACCCGCGTCGCCTGCGAGGGCGTGGCGCTGGCGATCGTCATGGCGACCTTGTCCGGTTTCACGGCCGCGCGGCTCGGCGCTCAAGGGCTGGCCTCGCCCGCCGAAGCGGCTGCGGCGGCGCAACTTCTGGTTACCGGCAACATCGTGGGAACGGTGCAACATCTGCACTTGGCTGACGCCAGTGCCCTGGTTCAAGCCTACGAGACGGCCTTCGACCGGTTGCTCGTCGTGCTGGCGACCATCACCGTGCTGACCGCCATCGTCGTCTTTCTCGGCCTGCGTCGCGGATCGGCGCCGGAACAAGACGTCGCTCCTATCCCGGCCTGCCAGGAAGGCTGAGGTCACCAAGCCGGGCGCGCTCTTCCGGCCTTCTCCGCCGACCGCCCCACGGCCTGTCCGGCCTCAGCTGATGATCAGGCTTGCGATCCGGTCGCCGTCCAGCGTGAAGGCCATGTCGCCCTCACCATTGAAGCCGTTGCCCGTCACGGCAACGCGGGCGTGGTAGACGCCGTCGCGCTGCGCGACGCGCACGATGCGAAGGTTGGACTGGACGCCGATATTGTCCGACTGGTTCCACCGCGCGATCCCGTCGCGGCCGTGGAAATCGCGACCCCAGTCGCTGAGGAAAGCATCGTCGGTAAATGCGGCCAGAAAGGCTTCGGTATCGCCGGCATTGGTGGCTTCGACAAAGCGGCGGATCGCGTCGGGCGTGGTCATCAGTCCAACCTGTGCATGAGGTCGTCATCTAGCCAGCGCCCGAAGAAATAGACAAGCTGCTTGTGCCACCACGGCCAGTCGTGGCTGACGTCCCCGCCCCAATAGTCGACCCAGGCCGGGATGGATTTATCGCGCAGCACCTGTTCCAGCTCGCGCGTCTCGACCAGCATGCGCTCTTCCCAGGCGCCCTGCCCGCAGCAGAAGATGAGCCGCAGCGCCCTGAGCCGCCCGAGCAGCTTCTGGTCGACGATGCCGGGCAGATAGTCGAGCGGCGAGTTGAAATAGATGTTGCCTTCAAGCGTCCGGCCGAAGAAATCGCGGACCGAATAGACGCCGGACAGCGAGATCACGCCGCTCGCCAGCTCCGGGAAGCGGAACACGAAGTTCGACGAGTGGTAGCCGCCCATCGAGCAGCCGCAAAGCAGCGGCTTCAAGGCGCGGCCGCCATTGGACTTGGCGGCGACCGCCTGCAACTCCGGCAGCGCTTCCTCGCGCACATAGCGGAAATAGGCCTCGTGGCGGGCGATGCGATGCGCCGCGTCGGCATGCTTGTTGAAGAAGGATTCCGAATCGATGCCGTCGAGCGTGAACAGCTGGATGCGGCCGGTGTCGATGAACTCGGCGAGCGCGCCGACGCCGCCGGAATCCTCGAACTGATAGAACCGCCCCTGCGAGGTCGGGAACACCACCACCGGGCGGCCGGCATGGCCATAGCGCTTGTATTCCATGTCGCGGCCGAGATTGCGGGCATGGCCCTTGTGATAGGAGACGTCCATCGGCTCAGGCCTTTTCCGCGTGGATATAGTCGACCGCCTGGCGCAGCGCCTTCGGATCCTTCGAACGCATCTGATAGGCGTAATTACCCATGGCGCGGCTGAAGACCTCTTCGATGGCCTGGTGGTGGACGATCTTGTCGCCGTGGGCGGCTAGCACGTCCGCATGGCTGTGCAAATAGTCGATATGGCGTTTGCGGCTGGCATAGGCGGTGAAATACTTGCCCTTGTAAGGGCCGCCGGAGGCATCCTTGACCACCATGTCGGCCCAGGCGGCATAGACGTCGATGTCGAACGTGTAGTTGATGGCGTCCGTCATCCAGGCGCCGGGCGGGCGCATGTTGACCTCGAGCGCGATGATGCGCTTGTCCCTGGTTTCGAACAGCTCGATGTGGAAGAAGCGCTCGCGCACGTCGAACGCTTTCAGGATCTTGCGCCCCGCCTCCTCGACCGCCGGGGTGATTTCGGGGAAGCAGGTGTAGCTCATGTGGCGGTCCTTGTTGACCGCATCCATGATGCTTTGGTCGTAACGGTGACTGGCCGCCAGCACCACCTCGCCGTCGCGGTTGACCAGCCCGTCAAAGGTCACCACCAACCCTTCGATGAACTGCTCCATGACGAAAGTGACGCCCTCCGGCTTGTCCCTGAAGAACTGGTCGAGCTCCTTGGCGTTGGAGATCTTGAAGGTGTTGGAAGCGCCGGAGCCCGAATCCGGCTTGACCACCACCGGGTAGCCGACACGGCGGATGAAGGTCATGGCACCGGCGCGGTCGGAGCATTTGCGCTGCGGAATGGTCTCGACGCCGCTCTTGCGGAAGAAGGCGCGCATGCGGCTCTTCCGCTTCAAATTCTTCACGAAATCGACCTTGGTGCCGAAGATGTTGAAGTCGGTTCGGATGTTGGCTTCGAGTTCGAGCCAATGCTCGTTGAGCGACTCGAAGCGGTCGATGCGGCCCCATTTGTGGATGAAATGCCCCATCGCCCGGAACACGGCATCGTAATTTTCCATGTCGGCGATGCGGTAATATTCCGAAAGCGCCGCCTTCAGCTTGCCGTTCAAGGTCTCATAAGGCGCATCGCCGATGCCGAGCACGGCGGCGCCGGCTTTCTTCAGCCGGTCGCAGAACTCGGCGCCATTGGCCGGGAAATGCGGCGAGAAGAACACGAAATTCATGGGCGACTCCTCCCCGAAGCCTCGCTCGGTAGCGAAGCCTTCGAAGCCAAGTCTGGCCCATTTGCGAGGCGCGGGGAAGAGCACCCGCAGCGGCAGCGTTATCAGTCAAGGCGCACTCGGCCATGCGTCCCGCTTGCCTCCGCCGGGCCGCTCCTGTAAGAGAGCCGCCATGACCACGCGCGTCCGCTCCGTCGCCTCCTCTCGCATCGGCTTTGCCGGCGAGACCGCGCGCGCGCTCGCTTCGACCCTGCTTCTTCTCGGCCTTATCGGCGATCGCCGGGTTCGCTGAAGGAGCGCCCGGCGGTCGGTACCCGCCGCCTCAGGCGCATGCTCCTTGGCAAAATCATATCAAGCGAATGAAATTCTGGTAGAGGCGACGCTCGCCACCAATCCGCCCAAGGCGAACGCGAGCCGCCCGGAGAAGAGACGATGAACGCACGAGAAGAAATCCGCGCCGGCGAGGCTGAAGCCGGGAAGCGCGCGGCCGGCCACATGCCGGATGCAGCACGCAAATACCAATCTTACCCGACGGTCGGCCTGACCGACCGCACCTGGCCGAACAAGGTGATCGACAAGGCGCCGATCTGGTGCTCGGTCGACCTGCGCGACGGCAACCAGGCGCTGATCGATCCGATGGGCCACGAACGTAAGGCGCGCATGTTCGCCATGCTGCTCGACATGGGCTTCAAGGAAATCGAGATCGGTTTCCCCTCGGCCTCGCAGACCGACTTCGACTTCGCCCGCTGGTGCATCGAGGAAGGCGGCGTGCCGCGCGATGTATCGCTCCAAGTGCTGGTGCAGTGCCGGCCCGAGCTGATCACGCGAACCTTCGAGGCGCTCAAAGGCGCGCACCGCCCGATCGTGCATTTCTACAATTCGACCAGCGAGCTGCAGCGCCGCGTCGTCTTCGAGAAGGACGTCGCCGGCATCAAGCGCATCGCCACCGACGCCGCCAAGATGATCACCGACATGGCGGCCAAGGCCGGCGGCGGCTACCGCTTCGAATATTCGCCCGAAAGCTTCACCGGCACCGAGCTCGAGGTCGCGCTGGAAATCTGCAACGCCGTCACCGAGATCGTGAAGCCGACGGCCGACAACAAGCTCATCATCAACCTGCCCTCGACGGTCGAGATGTCGACGCCCAACGTCTATGCCGACCGCATCGAGTGGATGTGCCGCAATCTCGACAACCGCGAGAACCTGATCGTCTCGCTGCACCCGCATAATGACCGCGGCACCGGCATCGCCACCACCGAGCTCGGCCTGATGGCTGGCGCCGACCGCGTCGAAGGCACGCTGTTCGGCAATGGCGAGCGCACCGGCAATGTCGACATCGTCACGCTGGCGCTCAACATGTTCACCCAGGGCGTCGACCCGGAGCTCGACTGCTCCGACATCAACCGGATGAAGGATGTCTACGAGTATTCGAACCAGCTGAAGATCCCGGAGCGCCACCCTTATGTCGGCGAACTGGTCTACACGGCTTTCTCCGGCTCGCACCAGGATGCCATCAACAAGGGCATGAAGGCGCTGAAGAAGGCCAACACGCCGATCTGGGAAGTGCCCTATCTGCCGATCGATCCGGCCGATGTCGGCCGTACCTACGAGGCGATCATCCGCATCAATTCGCAGTCGGGCAAGGGCGGCATCGCCTATGTGCTGCAGGCCGATTACGGCCTCAATTTGCCGCGCAATCTGCAAATCGAGTTCAGCCAGGCGATCCAGGCGATCACCGATGCGGAAGGCAAGGAAGTTCCGGCCAAGCGCATCCACGAACGCTTCCTCGAAACCTATGTCGACCAGCCCGGCGCGCGCCTGAAGTTCCTCGACCATCGCACCTTCCCTGACACCGAGGTGAAGGGCCGGCGTATCGTTGAGGCGGAGATCCTCGACAACGGCAAGGAAGTCACCATCACCGGCTCGGGCACCGGCCCAATCGACGGCTTTGTCGATGCGCTTTCGCGCCATGTCGGCATCGACATGTCGGTGCTCGACTATTCCGAGCATTCCTTGCAGCGCGGCTCCAACGCCTCGGCGATCTCCTATGTCGAGATGGAGTATCCGGGCGGCAAGCTGTTCGGCGCCGGCATCAACACCAACATCGTAGCCGCGTCGCTGGAGGCCGTTGTTTCGGCCGCCAACCGGATCATCGGCGGCTCGAGCAGATGATGCGAAACGATCAGGCTCGGCGGCAGGCTTGACCGGGTAGATCTGTTCAAGCGTGGCGCATTCCAATTGCGCCACGCTTCAGACACAGATGCGAAAGCTGCCATTCGTTAACCTGCGGGGGAATTTCCGGTGGCTTACGCGAAAGCATAATAGAAGCATCCTTGTGCGCCGGCGCGAGCGCTATATTATCGCGCCCTAACCTGTGCCGACTTCGAAAGGTTCGACACTTGGAGCATGCCCCGCCTGCCGCCCCCGCAGTGCGCGAGACATTGGAGCGACTGCTAGCCAGCGAAACGTTCGGACGATCCGAGCGTGCCCGCAGGCTATTACGTTATCTGGTCGAACGCGAGCAGGCCGGCGAGGCGGACAGGCTGAAAGGCGTTTCCATCGCCATGGACGTCTTCGGCAAGGACGGCGATTTCGATGCCTCCACCGATGCCGTGGTCAGGGTCCAGGCCGGCCGCCTGCGCGAGCTCCTCGAGCAGTACTTCGCCAATGAAGGTGTCGCCGAGCCCGTGCGCATCGCGATTCCGCGTGGCGGCTATGTCCCGTCCTATGAGCTGAATGCAATTCGCCTGCCTGGCGACGCCAGGTCCGCCTCCGGCGCCATCGCACGATCAGGCGCATCTGCCAACGCTGCTCCGGCCGCGGCCGAATATCTCCATGGCCCGACGCTCGGTGAGCCTGTAGCGCTCATGGCGCCCGCGGCACCTGCCCAGTCGCTCACGCGGCAGTTGCGGTTCTTCTGGGCTGCCATGGTCCTGGTCATTGTCATGCTCGGCGTGCTCATCGCGCGTCAAAGCAGTGCCTTCCTCAACGGCGGCGACACGACCGCGACAGTCGAAACGGCGCGCCTGGCTGGCACCGCCGCCCAGCCGGCATTCGACTCGCTGCCGCTGATCTACATTGCGATGAAGGCGGATGGAGCGGAAGCAGCTCGCGTCGCGTCATCGCTGCGCGCCGGGCTTGCCGGTTTCGACACCATCGATTTCATCGGGCGTGACCCGGATTCGACGCGCGATCGGTCCGCCGATCCAATCAGTTTCGTTTTCGAAATTGTCCCCGGGCCTGCTGCCGGCGACGTCACGGTGGAATTGCAGAGCGTCGCGACCGGCCGGGTTCTCCTGTCGCGCAACCTGACATCGGCCGAGAGCGCCTCCGTTGCGGTTGAAAGCAACATCGCCAGCCTTCTTACCTCGACCGTTCCCGCGTCGGGCGCGATCTACAGCTACATTGACCAGAGCGACATCCGGACCAGCCAGATCGGATGCCTGGTGCTCGACGACCGCTATTATCTCGACATGAGCGCCGCGACCCACGAGGCTGCGTATCGCTGCCTGGAGAAGCTGGTCAGCGAAGGCACCAAATCGTCGCTTGTCTACGCGGAACTGGCCTCGCTTCATACGGAAGCTGTCACCAACCACTATGCGTATCCCGCCGGCGCTTCGCTGGAAAAGGCCATGTCGCTTGCCCACCGCGCCGTTCAGATGGGGCCGATGAGCCCGCATGCGCATCTCGCCTTCGGCTACCTCAACTCGCGTCTCGGCAACACCGACGAAGCGATCCGGTGGATGCGAAAGGCCTACGAACTCAACCCGTACGATCTCGGCATGGCCGCCGGCTATGGTTACGGTCTGATCTTCGCCGGCAAATATGACGAGGGAACGCCAATCCTGGGCCACGCGGTCGAGGCCTTCAGCGGCCATCCGACCTGGTGGGACTATGGCCTGTTCATCGGAGCCTTCATGCAGGGCGATATGAGAAAGGCGGCGGTCACCAGCGAGTCTTTACGCACGACGGCATCCAAGCCGCACTACCTGGCCGCGCGCCTGATCGGCGCCAGGATTTCAGGCCGCGACAAGCTGGCGGGCGAGCTTGCCAACAAGCTCACCGCTGAATTCCCGAAATTCGCCGCCGACCCGCGCGCGACATTCGTCGACCGCAAATACCCCGCCGATCTCACCGACCGGCTGGTGCAGTCCCTGCGGGCCGCCGGGATCGGCAACCCGAGCTAATCCACTCCGCGCCTGTGTTTGGGCCACACGATCGCCGGAGCGCGAAAGTATGATGCTGTGATCCAGCAAGTATTAGGACATGCTTGCGCGTCGAACGCCTGACGGGCGCCGCGGTCGCGAAAATTTTACTGGCCATGGGTCTGGATCGGGAGCAATTCAGCCACAATTTGAAATTGCTGCCTGTCTTCTTCACCGCTCCATTTTCATGCTTCCATTCCCTTATGCCGCCGTGGGCGGCGCTGGTCCGAAGACGATCGTCCTTCTGCACGGCTTAGGAGCCTGTAGTGAGATCTGGCGTGACGTCGCGACCTCGCTGGCGGCGGAGGCGAGAGTGCTGGCCTATGATCTGCCGGGCCATGGACAATCACTCGAATGCGAAGGCATGGGCGGCGCCAAGCCGACCGCGCGGGCCATCTTGGCCGATCTTGCCGCGCGCCAGTTGGGCAAGGTCCACCTCGTCGGTCACTCCATGGGCGGCGCGATCGCGACACTGATGGCGCTCGCCGACCCCGACAGGATTGCTTCGCTCACTCTGTTGGCGCCCGGCGGCTTCGGCCCGGAGGTAAACGCAGCCTTGCTGCGCCGCTATGCCGCTGCGGCCGGCAGGAAGCAGGTCCGCGCCAGTCTTGCGGCCATGTCGGGTCCGCGCAGCGCGCCGCCCAACCACGTGGTGGATGCGTTGTGCCGGATGCGCACCCGGCCGGGCCAGTTGCAGACCCTGATCGATATGGCGGCCGCGATGACAAGGGATGACCGGCAAGGAGTGATCCCCCGCGCGCAGCTGGATACGCTTGACATGCCGGTGATGGTTGTCTGGGGAGCGGAGGATCCGCTGCTGCCGGTCGAGCAGGCCGAGGCGCTGCCGTCGCATTTCCACCTGCACCATGTCCTTGACGCGGGTCATATGCTGGTTGAGGAAGCTCCAGACTTGATTGCCGAAATCGTGCGTCGCAACACGCGCCGGCGCGGCAGACGATTGCTTCCACCGCTGGGCGCCGCGGCGAGCTGACCTCTCCCGAACCGACCTCGAAAAATATCCGTAACCCGCTTCCGCCGGACCGCAGCAGTCGCACGGCTCGTCGTCGGCAGTGCATTTTGCCCGCGATTGTGTTAACTCGCTGTTAACCAACAACGAGGCAGCCGCCATGAAGGATGCAGGCGACAAAATCACCCCGATCGAGCCGTCGCGGAAGCTCGCCGATGCGGTACGCGACATCAAGAACGCCTTCGCCGACCGCGACGATGTGATTGTGGAGATGCGGGACGCGCACCGCATGCGCCTCGATCTTCTGGCAGCCGAGCTCGCCCCGGTCTTTGCCGATGTTCCGGCCGACATGGACAGCTTCGACTTCGCCGTCTCGTCCGGCCTGCAGCCGCGGCTATGGATCGACGCGGTGAGCCACGTCGCCATGGGACGCGACCGCCGCACCTATCGATTCCTCAAGGATACGCGCGTCGGCCGCGTGGTGCTGGCCGAATCGACCGAGCTGAAAGCCGTTGCCGATGCGGTGACGCGCTACGTGGCGGAACGTGTCGTCGAGCGGCAGCGCATGATGGAAGGGAGCATGGAGAGCGCCGTTCCGGGCCTGCATCGCCCCATGGTCAAGGAAGCGGAGCCGCCGATCCGATCCGAAACCCGCCGCAGCAATGGCTGGACGACGTTCTTCGCCGGCCTCGGCCTGATCGCCGCCGGCGCCCTTGTCGGCCTGGCTGTTTCGCTGGCGTTGTTCTGGGATCGCATCGTGCACATGAAGATCAGCTTCTGACGAGTTCACGGTCCTTCACGACCGGCACGTCGAGATCCATCGTTTGCAGATCCGAAGGCGGCAGCGCCGGCCCCGTCAGGCCGCGCCGGATCAGGCGGAGACGCCAGTCGCCTTTTTCGCCGTCGATTTCGAACAGATTGTACTGAGCGGCCGGATGCTTGCCGCCCGGTGCCTGGCCTGCGGCGGCAACCCCGACCACGGGCACCTTGGCGCCACGTGCGCCGATGGTGAACAGCGACGGCAGATGCGAATGGCCGTGCAGGACGAGTTCCGCGCCATGCCGGCGAATGACCTTGTGAAAGCGAGCGATGCCGAACAGCCGCTTATGCTGCGGTACGGCGCCGCGCACCGGCGGGTGGTGGATCATGATGGCGCGGAAAAGCCCTTGTTTCGCCGCATCGTCGAGGATCTTGCCGAGCCGCTCGGCCTGCCCCTCCATGAAGAAGCCGTTGGCCATGAAGGGCGCGGTGGCGCGCGCCGTGGTGACGCCGATCAGCGCGACATTGGCGCGCACGCGCAGATACGGAAAGGAATTGCGGTCGACCGGGCTGTTGACGCCGTCGCCCGTCATCCAGGGAGCCCACGCCCGGCAAACCTTGTCGAAGGCGCCTGGCACATAGGCGTCGTGATTGCCGGGGACCACGGAGACGTCATGCGGCGATCCGAGCGTCTCCAGCCAGTGCTTGGCCATCTCGATCTCGCCGTCGAGCGCCAGGTTGACGAGATCGCCGGTGACGGCGAGGTGATCGGGCGTGCCGGCCTTGATGTCGGCGACGATGGTGTCGATCACCGCGTCATGCATATGGCGGCGGCGATTGCGCTGCCAGTTGACATAGCCCAGCACGCGCTTGGACGCGAGGTCGCGATAGGTTACATCGGGCAGCGGTCCCAGATGAGCATCGGAAATATGCGCGAGCCTGAACATGGCCCCTTCTTAAGCGACGCCGGCGAGGCTTTCCACTCACCGTTTGCTGTTCGCCCACGCAGGTTCCGCAAAAGTGTCCCACGGTTTTGCGGTCCGAACCTGCGAAAAACAAGGAAAGCCAAGCAGATGTTCGTGGGGCAACCCACGAACATCTGCTTGGGGATCGTTGGATGAATCGCCGAACCGATTCGGAAGAGGCATTCCGCCAGACCGGCTGGCCGGGGTTGCGGGCAAGGCTGTTCCATTTTTACTTCCTGTTGCGCCGCCCGATGACGCTTGGCGTGCGCGGACTGGTCTATGACCGCGCCTCCAACTCCGTCTTCCTGATCCGCCACACCTATGTTCCCGGTTGGCAATTGCCGGGCGGCGGCGTCGAGGTCGGCGAAACTCTCGAGGAAGCGCTGGCGCGCGAACTGGCCGAGGAAGGCAATATCGCTCTGACCGCGCCGCCGGTGCTGAAATCGATGCATTTCAACCGCCGCCCCAGCAAGCGCGATCATGTCGGCCTTTATCTGATCGAAGCTTTCCGCCAGACGGCGCCGAAACTGCCCGACCATGAGATCGCCGAGGCGGTTTTCTTTCCGCTCGATCGTTTGCCGGAAAATACGACGCCGGCGACACTTCGACGGATCGCTGAAATTCTTGGAGCCGAATTACCATCCCTCTACTGGTGACTTGATCCCGGCGATTTTTCTTGCGTTTGAAATTCAAGACTCTATCATTTCTGAAACGCGGGGAAATATGATGCTCATAGACAACATGGAAACGGTGAATATTTGGCGCTACGTCGGAATTTACATTACTATTACAATCGTATTGTATCTCGCATGGATCGCCTTTGTGTATATGGTTCCATCCATGGAGTCAGCCACGGCAACACCCGTTAATCTAGCCATAGTATTCGCATCCACCTCTTTCTCTTACTGGGCATTCATAAAACGACACGGAAGGCTTTTTGAGCGAAACGAGTACTGGAAAATAGTCATATTTTCGACAGCCGCATCGCTGCTGTTTTCAATGGTTTGCCTGCTGTTTTCAATGGCGGTAGGCATCACGCCGGCGAGCTTGGAACACGTCTCCGCCGGAGCCTGGGTAATGGTTCTGGCAATACTTGCGCTGTTTGGTTTTTGCATCAACGCCATCGGCTTCAACAAACGGTTCGGCAAAAGGTTTTTGAAGGCCAACCGCGGCAGACGGGCTCAACTCGATGCGGAGCCCTTTCAATAACCTGCTCGCGGTCGATGGATTTCAAGCCGCCTTCCTGAACCTGTTCCGGTCATGCGGCGCGGCATAATCAAGCTCAGGCCCTGCCGGAACGATTCCCGTCGGATTGATCGACCCGTGGCTGCCGTAGTAATGCGCCTTGATGTGATGCAGGTTGACCGTGCCCGCGACGCCGGGCACCTGATAGAGATCGCGCAGATAGTTCGACAGGTTCGGATAGTCGGCGATGCGGCGCAAATTGCATTTGAAGTGGCCGACATAGACCGGATCGAAACGAACCAGCGTCGTGAACAGCCGCCAATCGGCCTCGGTGATGCGTTCGCCGGCCAGATAGCGTTGGTTCGAAAGCCGCTCCTCGATCGTATCGAGCGCCGAGAACAATTCGCCGAACGCTTCCTCATAGGCTTTCTGCGCGGTGGCGAAGCCGGCGCGATAGACGCCGTTGTTGATCGCCGGATAGACCAGCGCGTTGATCTTGTCGATCTCCGCCCGCAGCGCCGCCGGATAGAAGTCGAGACCGGCATCGCCCCATTCGTCGAAGGCGGAATTGAGCATGCGGATGATCTCGGAGGACTCGTTGTTCACGATGGTCTGCTGCCTTTTGTCCCACAGCACCGGCACCGTCACACGGCCTGAATAGGCCGGATCGGCCTTGGCATAGATCTGGTGCAGGAAATCGAGACCGTAGAGCGTGTCGCCGGTGGCGCCGTCCTCGGCTTTGAAGGTCCAGCCGTTCTCGCCCATGAAATGATGCACCACGGAGACCGAAATGATGTCCTCGAGCTTCTTCAGGGCACGGAAGATCAGTGTGCGATGCGCCCATGGGCAGGCGAGCGAGACATAGAGGTGATAGCGGCCGGGTTCCGCCTTGAAGCCGCGTGCGCGCCCTTCGGCCGGCCTGCCATCGCGCGTAATCCAGTCGCGCCATTGCGACTCCGTCCGCACGAACCGCCCACCGCTGTCGGTGTTCGGCGCGCGATCCTGCCATTTGCCTTCGATCAGCAATCCCATGCGAAAATCTCCCTTGCGGTTGGAGATTATCTAGGTTGATGACCGGGCCGGCGAAGCCCTCAGGCGCTGAACAGTTCGTCAAATGACGAAACCGGTCGGAGACGGACAAGTTCGGCGCGCGAGGCAAAGAAAGCCGGAAAGCACCGATTGCAGCGGCGCAGAATTGGTGCTAGCGGAGGCGCCCATGTTCGACTTTGCCTCGATCCGGTTCGACCGACGACGAAAGGGCGCCCGCGCTTAAGTAGCGCTGACTGGCGAACGCTGCCGCTTGCAGCAAACCTTCCTCGCATACCGGAACGCAAAGACCATGAGCCTTGCCGACGTGAAATACCTGCCGGAAACCCCGGCGCATGACCCTGAAATCGAAGCCATCAACGACGAGGCCTTCGGCCCGGGTCGTTTCGTGCTTGCTGCCTACAAGATCCGCGAGGCCGGCGGACATGACCGCTCGATGTCCTTCGTCGCCGTCAAGGACGGCACGGTCATCGCTTCCGTGCGCATGACGCGCGTGGCCGCTGGCGCCGGTCGCGCCATGATGCTCGGCCCGCTCGCGGTGCGCCCCGCCTACAAGAATCTCGGCATCGGCCGCAAGCTGGTGGCGATCGCGCTGGAGGCGGCCAGGAAAGCCGGCGCGCCGGCCGTCATCCTGGTCGGCGACGAGCCATATTATGGGCCGCTGGGCTTCAAGCGCTTTCCGCGCGGGCAGATCACCATGCCGCGTCCGGTCGATCTCGACCGCCTGCTGCATCACGAAATCAAGCCCGGAGCCGTCGCTCGCTTTGCCGGCGATGTCTGTCACGCCAATACGGCGAGGGTTGCCGAACCTGCGCCGGCCTTGGCGCGGTCGGCTGCCACGGCGCAGCAGTCGATCGATCCGGCTATGGCGGTTGCGCCTCCCTTGCGCGCCTCGTAGCATAAATCGAAATCCTGGGAGGCTTGCATGAACCCGAACGGCCAGATCGCGATCGTCACCGGCGGCGGATCGGGCCTTGGCGAGGCGACGGCGCGCGCGTTGGCGGCCAAGGGCGCCAGTGTCGCCATCCTCGACGTGGGCATCGAGCGCGCGGCAAAAGTCGCGGCCGACATCGGCGGCATTGCCGTCCAATGCGATGTCGGCAGCGGCGACGGCGCTGCCGCCGCGATCGCCGAAGTGGCTGAAAAGCTCGGGCCGCCGCGCATCCTGGTCAATTGCGCCGGCATCGCCATCGGCGTGAAGACGATCGGCAAGGACGGACCGCATCCGCTCGACCAGTACCGCAAGGTGATCGAGATCAACCTGATCGGCACCTTCAACATGATCCGCCTCGTCGCCGACCGGGCGGCGAAACTCGATCCGCTCGCCGGCGGCGAGCGCGGCGTCATCGTCAACACCGCCTCCGTCGCCGCCTATGACGGCCAGATCGGCCAGGCCGCCTACGCGGCCTCCAAGGGTGGCGTCGTCGGCATGACGCTGCCTGTGGCGCGCGATCTCGCCCGCTCCGGCATTCGCGTCTGCACCATCGCGCCCGGTATCTTCAAGACGCCGATGATGGCAGGCATGCCGCAGGAAGTGCAGGATTCGCTCGGCGCTTCCGTGCCCTTCCCGCCGCGGCTCGGCGAGCCGTCGGAATATGCAGCACTTGCCCTCCACATCGTCGAGAACCAGATGCTGAACGGCGAGACCATCCGCCTCGACGGCGCCATCCGCATGGCGCCGAAATAAGCGGGGATGAATGGCTCGCCGACAGGCGCCGGTGCTGCCGCCGGAAAGACCGGCCCGCTCGCTGGCCTCAAAGTGATCGAGATGGCCGGGCTCGGTCCGGTGCCGCTTGCCGCCCTGATGCTGTCCGAAATGGGCGCCGAGGTGCTGCGCATCGAACGCGCCGACGCTGGCCAGCCGCTCCTGAGCCTACCGCAAGAATACGATCTCGACCGCCACGGCCGTTCCGTCCTCAAGCTCGACCTCAAGCACCCGGCGGGCGCGGAATTGCTGCTGCGCCTTGCGGCACAGGCCGACTTGCTCGTCGAAGGCTTCCGCCCCGGCGTGATGGAGCGGCTCGGGCTGGGGCCGGATGTCGTTGTCCAGCGCAATCCGGCGCTGATCTATGGTCGCCTGACCGGCTTCGGCCAGGACGGGCCGCTGTCCGGGCGAGCCGGGCACGACATCACCTATCTCGCCTATGCGGGCCTCCTGCACGCGGTCGGCAGGCAGGACGCGCCGCCGGCGCCGCCGCTCAACCTCGTCGCGGATCAAGGCGGCGGCGCCATGATGCTGATCGCGGGCGTGCTCGCCGCTCTCTTCCAGCGCTCGCGCAGCGGAAAGGGCCAGGTGGTCGATGCCTCGATGATCGAGGGAGCCTCGATGCTCGCCGCACCCATTCACGCCTATATGGCGGCGGGTCTGTGGAGCGACAGGCGCGGCGAGAACCTGCTCGATTCCGGGGCGCCTTTCTACGATACCTATGAGACGGCGGACGCAAGGCACGTTGCCGTCGGCTGTTTCGAACCGCGCTTCTTCGACGAATTCGCCAGGCTGCTGCCGCTCGACGGGCATTTTGTCGGCAGCCAGTACGACAAGTCGTCATGGCCCGCGATGCGCGCCGCCATTGCCGGCCGGATCAAGGCAAAGACGCGCGACGAATGGGCCGAGCTTTTCGCCGCGACGGATGCCTGCGTGGCGCCCGTGCTGTCCCTGGTCGAAGCCAGGAACCATCCGCACAATCGTGCCAGGCAAAGCTTCGTGAAGTCCGGCGAACTCGATCGCCCGGCGCCGGCACCGCGTTTCTCGCAAGGCGCACAAACGCTTGCCGCAGCTCCGGCCGTCGCCGATCGAGAGCCCTTAGGCATATTGACCCGTTTCGGCTTGAGCGAAGAGGAGATCGGAGCGCTTGCAAAGGCGGGTGTATTCGGTCGATAACCGGAGAACGAAAATCAGCTTATCTCGGGTGCGCTTGTGACCGAACCGAAGAAGGACGTCATCCGCGAGACCGACGCAGAGGCGATCAGGCTGGCGAAAACCCTGATCCGCGCGGCGCGTTTCGGCGCGCTCGCGGCGATCGAGCCTGGCACCGGCGCGCCGCTGGCAAGCAGGGTTGGCGTCGCCACCGACATCGACGGCGCGCCGCTGATCCTGATCTCGATGCTGTCCGCGCATACCGGTGCGTTGCTCGCCGATCCGCGTTGTTCGCTGCTGCTTGGCGAACCCGGCAAGGGCGATCCGCTGGCGCATCCGCGCATCAGCCTGGCATGCCGGGCCCTGCGGCTGGAGCGGGGATCGACCGATCAGATCCGCGGCGAGCGGCGCTACCTCAACCGCAATCCGAAGGCGAGGCTTTATGCCGGGCTCGGCGACTTCTCGTTCTTCCGGCTCGAGCCCGAACGCGCCAGCCTGAACGGCGGCTTCGGCAAGGCCTTTCTTCTCGACCGCGACGATTTCATCAACGGCGCCGCCCTTGTCGAGGAGTTCGCCGGCAGCGAACAGGCGGCACTCGATCACATGAATGCCGACCATCGCGACGCGCTTGCCCTTTATGCCCGTCATCTCGGCCGCGCCGAAGGCGACGGCTGGATCGCCACCGGTTTCGATCCCGATGGCATGGATCTCGCCGCCGCCGATGCGACCTGCAGGATTTTCTTTCCCCGGTCTCTGCAAAGCGCACGCGAATTGCGTTCGGCGCTTGTCGAGATGGCAAAGGCGGGACGCGCCGCGGAGCAAGAGCGATAGTTGATCGCGCTGCGGCGAAAGCAACGCTTGAGATTTGGACGAAATGATCTACCCTTGTAGTGACGCTGATTCAGCAGCGCCCATCGACATCTGAACATCGCGGAATCAGGCACCATTGCCCCCTGGCGCCTGGATGAGCCAAGACCCTTGGGGGATCTATGATCTCAAATAAGCTAATCGCCAATGCGGAATCGGCGGCCGCCTTTCTCACCCTCATGGGCAACGAAAAGCGCTTGCTGATCGTGGCCCATCTGATCGACGATGAAATGTCGGTCGGCGCCATCGCCGAGAAGGTGCAACTCAGCCAATCCGCGCTGTCGCAGCATCTCGCCAAGCTGAGGGCGCTCGATCTCGTCGAAACCCGGCGCGACCGCCAGATGATTTACTATTCCTGCAAATCCGAGGCGGTGCGCGAATTGCTGCGCATGCTGGAAGGCATTTTCGGCGACGGCGACCTCTCCCAGATGGCCTATCGGCTGCGCCGCGCCGGGGCTTGACCCGCGCCATCCAAAGCCTCTTACCTCGCTGGCATTTTTTGCCGGCGAGATTTGCATGAACCTCATCCCCATCGACGATCCTCAGGACCCGCGCGTCGCTGCCTATCTCGATATCCGCGAGCGCGATCTCGCCGGCCGGCATGGCCGCTTCGTCGCCGAAGGCAAGGTGGTGCTGGACCTCCTGTTGTCGACTGGGCGCTTCGCCGCCGAATCGGCCCTCATCCTCGAAAACAGGCTGGCGGGCGTGCAGGAGATCTTGCGCAAGGCGCCTCCCGAGTTTCCGGTCTATGTCGCCGCGGGCGAGGTCATGGACCGGATCGCCGGTTTCCACATGCATCGCGGCATCCTGGCGATCGGCATGCGTGGCGATCCGGCGCCCGCCGAGATTCTGGTGGAGACCTTGCCCCGGCGCGCATTGGCCGTCGTCCTGGTCGGCATATCCAATCATGACAATATGGGGGCGATCTTCCGCAATGCGGCCGCCTTCGGCGCGGGCGCGGTACTGCTCGACCGAACGTGCTGCGATCCGCTCTACCGCAAGGCAATCCGTGTTTCGGTCGGCGCGGCGCTGAAGGTTCCCTTCGCCACCTTCGACGATACCGGAACCTTCACCGCGACGCTCGATCGGCTCGGCTTCAGCCAGTTCGCGCTCTCGCCACGCGGAAACGTCGACATCCGCGCCGTGGAACGCTCGGCGCGCCTGGCGCTCTATCTCGGCACCGAAGGCGAAGGCCTGCCCCGGGATCTGCTTGCCCGGCTGCAAACGGTGAGGATCGCAATGGCGGAAGGTTTCGACAGCCTGAACGTCGCCGCCGCGTCGGCAATAGCCCTGCATCGCTTTTCGAAAGCCGGCGACGCATAGGCTGAATAACGGCGGTCGTGTCGTTCAGTTGGCCGAGCCGGCCTTCTGCAAAGCCCTCACCCGGTCGGCCAGGCTGACGCCGCGCCCATTTTGCTGCCCCTCGCCCGCCAGGGCCTTGGCGATAGGCGAGTCCGGCCCGTCCAGCTTCATCGTCAGATTGACCACCTCGGCGGCCAGCTCGTTCATTTGTTCGCGAAGGCCGGCGCCGGAGCGCGCGTCGCCCGCCGCTTCGGGCATTGCCGTCCCGGAGGCTGCAAGATCGGTTTTCAGCCGCTTGTTCTCGCGCGCCAGCGCCGTCAGCCTTGCCTCCAGCCGTTCCCGGTCGCCCTCGAGCCTGGCGATCGCCTTGTCGACATTGTCGCCTTTCGTATCCGTGCCGGCAGCCAGTTGCGCGACGCCGTTCGCGGCGCTCTCCTTCGAACGTTCGCGCATTCGAGCGAGATCCTTCTCGCGCCGGTCGAGCTTTTCCTCGCGGTCGGCAAGCGTGGCAAGCAGCCGCTCGACCTTCTTGTCGAGCTCGGCCGTTTTCTTCTTCTCCGCCTTCAACGCTTCGCGCGCGGCCTTGCTTTCCAACGCGATCTCCTGGTTGTGCCGGTCCGCCTCCTTGCGCTGGCCCTTGAGCAACGCAATGTCGCTGGCGAGCTTTTCCAGCTCCGATTCGCGGGCAACCAGTTCGATCTGGCGGTTCGAGGACGAGAAGCTGGCGTCGTCATACATCTGCTCGAGCTTCTGCAACTCCAGCGCGCGTTTTTCCAGCGCCCGCTCCGTCTGTACGTGCTTTTCCGACAGCCGGTGCAGATCCTCCTCGCGCTGCCTGAGCTCCGCATTCTTTGCCTGTAGATCGGAGAGCGCCTGGTTCTTGTCCTTCTTTTCGACCGCCAGTCCCTTCAGGGCCTCGCGCCCGCGACCGATCTCCACCAGTTGTTCGGCCGCCTTCTCCTGAAGGTTCTTGACGGTTATCTCCAGCCGGCGCGTCGTCATGGCATATTCCGCCCGGACCCGGTCCTTGTCCGCCTGGATTTCGGCTGGCGTCAGCGGCAGCGAAGCCTCGAGGCGCCTGCGCGTCAGGATGACGGCCCGCCGCCAGACCGCCGGCGCGACCAGCGACACCAGAAAAACGGCGCAAAGGAAACCGAGTACGAAGAACAGAACCGACTGGACCAAGGCGTGCTATCCACTTTACGGAGCGGCAATCGCTGGATTGTGCCACCTTGGCATGGCGGAAATTCAACGCCGCGGCAAGAGTTTGCCGCAGCGCGATCAGCACTGTCCGAGCGATTGCAGCGAGCGCAATCCGATCAGAACGGGTTCCAGGTCGGCCTTTCGGTGAGCTTCAGATAGCCGAGATTGACCCCGAGACGGGCACCTACGCCGGTGCGGATCGGCACAATCAGCACCCGGTTGCTCTGCAATACGTTGAAACCGACGCCCGCAATGACATAGGCGGAGCCGGCAACGCCGCCGAAGCGGTTATAAAGGCTGCTGATGTCGTCGAGGTTGTAGACAAGCATCATCACCCGCGATCCCTCGCCGCCGAAATCCCAGCCGAGCGACGGACCTTGCCAGAACACCTTATGGTCGCCAGCGTTCTTGGTGTAGAGCGTCCCTTCGCCATAGGTCAGGCCGCCGATCAGCGCGCCGGATCCTTCCTCGCCCAGCAGGTAGCCGTTGGGCAGGCCGTAGGAGGCAAAGATCTTCTCGACGACGGTGGCAAGGCCGCCGGACGTCTCGCCGAAGAATTTATGACCGGAATCGACGATCTCCTGAGCGGTGTATTGTTGGGCCCGTGACGCAGCGGTCGAAAGGACAAGAGCCCCCAGGAGCGTGATGGTCATGGCGAGGACACGGACGAACGTCCGGTCGTAGTATCGGGAAAACATGCTTCCAATCTCCGTCAGGGAGCACTTTCGCCGACGCCTCGCACCCCTGCGGCTCTTGCCGGCCGTTCGGGGTGGCTATCACGGGCAAACTATGCCGTAATCCTTTTTCAACCATTAAGCTCCCACACGAAGATGGCGGTTCGAAGGCTGCGCTTGCGCCCCGGCGGCGGGTTTCCCCTGCGAACACACCATTTTCGCTGTCGGCAATTTTGGATTTGTTGATGCGCGCTCAGGCCCTGTGTATTCAGAAAGCCTTGGAAAAGAGCGTGATTCGTGTGGACAGGCGCGAAAACGGTCGCTCGGCCATGAACAAATGACTTAAGCAGGGATTTCGCCGATGGCCGAGCTTTTCACTCTTTCCGCGCCAGATCTCGCTGCGCTGCTTTGCAGCCGTGTCTGCCACGACATCATTTCGCCGGTGGGCGCGATCAACAACGGCCTTGAGCTGCTCGACGAAGGCGGCGCCGACGAAGACGCCATGAAGCTCATTCGCCAGAGCGCCAAGAACGCCTCGGCGCGATTGCAGTTTGCCCGCATCGCCTTCGGCGCCGCGGGTTCCGCCGGCATGATGATCGACACCGGCGATGCCGAGGCCGTGGCCATCGCTTTCCTGAAGAACGAAAAGCCGGAACTGGTGTGGAACGGCCCCCGAGCGCTCTTGCCCAAGAACAAGGTCAAGCTGCTGCTTAACCTCATTCTCGTCGCCAACGCGGCCATACCGCGCGGCGGCAAGCTGGTGGTCACGCTGGAAAGTCTCGAAACCGAGCCGCGTTTTTCGCTGGCGGCCGGTGGCCCGATGCTGCGCGTGCCGCCGAAATTCCTCGAACTGCATTCCGGCCACAAGCCGGAGGAGCCGATCGACGCCCATTCGGTCCAGCCTTACTATACGCTGCTTCTGGCGCGCGAGGCCAATATGACGATCTCGATCCACGCGACCGCCGACGAGATCGTGTTGACGGCTGCATAAGAAAAGCCGAAGTATATTCGATTGCTAATATTTGTGCTGGCAGTGCAGGTCGAGCAATGCCGGCCGCAATGCATGTAACGGCGCTGCGCGTTAAAACGGCGCGAGACGCTCGTTTGGAAAAACTTTACCTAACGGCTTTTCGGCTTCTTTACCGGATTGGCCTATGGTGCTTTCCGGTTGCCGGAAGTTGCCGGTTCGGCAGATGGCAAAGAGGACCCCGGATATGAAGCGCTGCCTGTTCGTCGATGATTCGAGCGTCATCAGGAAGGTCGCAAAACGCATTCTTGGCGGCTCGGACATGATTGTCGTCGAGGCCTCGACCGGGGTCGAGGCTGCCGAGATTTGCGCCGGCGAGATGCCCGATGTCATCGTCATCGACGGTGGTCTTGCCGACATCCAGGCGGTCGACCTCATTCGCCGTATCCGCGCCATCGAAAGCTCTGCCCGGCCGCAGATCCTGATCTCGCTGGTTGAAGTCGATGTGGCTGCGATCATGCGCGCCAAGCGCGCCGGCGCCCAGGGCTATCTGCTGAAGCCCTTCAACCGTGCGCAACTGCTCGAAAGCTTCCGCGTCCTGAAGATAGCCGCCTGATTCGCCGAGACCGTTTTCAAACAAAAAACCCGGCCTGAGCCGGGTTTTCGTTCGAATCACTTGGATCGTTTACGCGCTGACGCGGATGTCTTCGGGCTCGCGCAGCACATAGCCGCGGCCCCAGACCGTCTCGATGTAGTTCTGGCCGCCGGACGCCGCGTCGAGTTTCTTGCGCAGCTTGCAGATGAAGACGTCGATGATCTTCAGCTCCGGCTCGTCCATGCCGCCATAGAGATGGTTGAGGAACATTTCCTTGGTGAGCGTGGTGCCCTTGCGCAGCGAGAGCAGCTCCAGCATCTGGTATTCCTTGCCGGTCAGGTGCACGCGCTGGCCGCCGACCTCGACCGTCTTGGCGTCGAGATTGACCACCAGGTCGCCCGTGGTGATGACCGACTGGGCATGGCCCTTGGAGCGGCGCACGATCGCATGGATGCGCGCCACCAGCTCGTCCTTGTGGAAGGGCTTGGTCATATAGTCGTCGGCGCCAAAGCCCAGGCCGCGCACCTTGTCCTCGATACCGGCCATGCCGGAGAGGATCAGGATCGGTGTCTTGACCTTGGAGAGGCGCAGCGTCCGCAGGACTTCATAGCCCGACATGTCGGGGAGATTGAGATCCAGAAGGATGATGTCGTAATCGTAGAGCTTGCCGAGATCGACACCTTCTTCGCCGAGATCGGTCGTATAGACGTTGAAGCTTTCCGATTTCAGCATCAGTTCGATGCTCTGTGCGGTTGCACTGTCATCTTCAATCAGCAGAACACGCATTTCATTCCCCTTTTCTGCTGCCGGACCGTGTCACGACCCGTCCGGGACCGGAGCAGTGATTGCCTGAACAGAAGGTGCCACCGATTGGTTAACAAATCCTAATTTCGTGTCATCCACGATACCAGATTTTTTAACCCCTTTCTACACCCACTTGAATCTAATAACGAATCACAGACCAAAATCGCTAATGCACCACATTAATAAGTCAGCCTAAGTGACTCCAGAGACTCGCTGGCCCGGGCTTCCCGCCGCAGCCGGAATTTTTACCCGGCCTTAAGTCCTCGCCCGTATGATTAACAATGCCCGTAAACGAATGGTTACCGTCGGCAAAAATCTTTAGGGCTTTGTTTCCCATAGCCCAGGGAAAGCCGGGGGAAACGGGCGGCGCTTGGGTCGTTCCGGGCGGACTGGGCGGTATTGCAGGTGTGCGTTTGCGGAGTATCGAATCATGAAGTCACGTGAAAACCTCGTTCGACTGAAGCAGTTTCAGGTGAATGAGAAGCGGCGCCAGCTCTTGCAGCTGGACATGATGATCGCCGAGTTCGAGCGCATGGCCGTAGAGCTGGAAGCGCAGATCATCGCCGAAGAGAAAAAAGCCGGCATCACCGACATCAACCATTTCGCCTATCCGACCTTCGCCAAGGCGGCTCGCCTGCGCCGCGACAATCTCAGGAACTCACAAAGCGACCTCGCCCAGCAGCGAAGCACCGCCGAATCATTACTCGGCGAAGCTGAAGCGGAGCTGTCCAAGGCGGAGATGCTGGAATCGCGAGACACCAAGATCCGCGAAACCGAAATTGGCGGCCGCAGCGCCATGATCGGCTGATCGCCTGGCATATTTGCAATCATGCCGGAGATATCTCCGGCATCTTCAGAACCGGCAATCGGCAGAAATCGGACTCGCCGTCTTCACGGCACAGCGCCCATCTCGCCATGATCGGCCGATGCCCGGGCCCGGGCATCCTTGATTTCCGGCGCATGCTCTTCCGCCCAGGAGCGTATCTGGCTGAGCAGCCCCGCCAGGTTCTGGCCAAGCTCCGTCAGCTCATACTCTACGCGCGGCGGGATGACCGCAAACACCTCGCGTCGCACGAGGCCGTCGCGCTCCAGCACGCGCAGCGTCTGCGTCAGCATCTTGGGCGTGATGCCTTCCAGCTTGCGCGCCAACTCGCCATTGCGCAGCCGCCCGCGCCGCAACGCGCAGACCGTGAGATAAACCCATTTGCTGGCCAGCATCTCCAGCACCGTATGCGACGGGCAGGTGCGTCGGAACGCGTCGTAGCCGAATGGCGATCTGTCTTCACTATCCATGAGGTACCTATATATAGAAAAGGTGCATACTCGACAATCGAATATTACTATCCAAATGATAGCGGCACATTCATCGAACAGGAGGCGTTCATGCGTGCCGTTATCCAGACTTCCGTCGGCGGACCCGAGGTCCTTTTCGTGGCCGAGCCGCCCGACCCGGCGCCCAGACCCGGTGAAGTGCTCGTCCGCGTCAAGGCGGCGGGCATCAACCCGGTCGACGGCGCCGTGCGCGGCGGTTTCTATCCGTTGCTTGGCGAACCGCCTTTCATCCTGGGCTGGGACATTTCGGGGACCGTCGCGGCGCTCGGCCCCGGAGTGACCGCCTTCAAGGTCGGCGACGAGGTGTTTGGCATGCCGCACTTCCCCAAACAGGCTGGAGCCTATGCCGAGCTCGCCGCGGCGCCGGCGGACGAGATCGCCGCGAAGCCCGCCGCCATCGACCATGAGCAGGCTGCGGCCTTGCCGCTGGCCGGACTGACGGCCTGGCAAGGCCTCGTGCGCCATGGCGGCCTGCAGGCCGGACAACGCGTGCTGGTTCACGCCGGCGCCGGCGGTGTCGGCCATCTGGCGGTCCAGATCGCCAAGGCGCGCGGCGCTTATGTCATCGCTACAGCCAGCCCGAACAAGCTCGACTTCGTCCGTTCGCTCGGCGCCGATGACGTCGTCGACTACACCAAAGGCAACTTCGTCGAACAGGTCGGCAATGTCGATCTTGTGCTCGACCCCATCGGCGGCGACCATGTCGGCGAGTCGCTGAAGGTGGTGCGTGATGGTGGCGTCCTGGTGTCGCTGCTCGACGTTCACGACGCCACCAGGGCGAAGGCCAAGGCGCGCGGTGTCCGCGTCGAGCGCATGTCCGTGGTGCCCGATCGCGAGGGCCTTGTCGAACTCGCCAGGCTGGTCGACGCCAAAAAGCTGATGCCGCACGTGGCCAAAGCTTTTCCGCTCGATCAGGCGGCGGCCGCCCATGCCTTCCTTGCGGCCCGACCCATCGGCAAGGTCGTGCTGACTGTTTGAGTGGAAGGCCGCTTCAAAAAGCGTAAGGGCGCGGTGTTCCGCGCCCTTACGTTTAATAGCTGTCTGGCCTAGTGGCGGTATTGCTGGATCCGCGTGGTGCGCAGCCCGGCAAGGCCGTATTCGTCGATCGATGCCTGCCAGGAGAGAAATTCTTCGGTTGTGAGCTTGTAGCGCTGGCAGGCTTCCTCAAGGCTGAGCAGGCCGCCGCGTACCGCGGCGACCACTTCCGCCTTGCGCCGGATAACCCAGCGCCGAGTGTTCGTCGGCGGCAGATCTGCAATCGTAAGAGGGCTGCCGTCAGGCCCAATAACATACTTGACTCTAGGTCTAACCAGATCGGTCATCGTACTCTCTACTAAAAACTCAAAGACCCAATCCCCGCCACAGTACCGCCACAGCTTTAAAAATTGCCTAAGCGAACCCTAATCACTAGGTAAGGATCATGAACGCCTGGTTAGGATTTCGTTTAGAATTTGAAACACCGGCCTCCAGGCCTTGGTTTTGCCGGTAGGCTCGTCTTGCGCCGCAAGCTGGCGCACACGTGGGGCTTGACCTATATTCCGGCCATTGGCATTGAGCGCCGCACAGTGAAAGCACCATGAACAGCCTCGATCTTCCCCGCCGCCCCGAAGAAACCCGCGTCGTCGTCGCGATGTCGGGCGGCGTCGATTCGTCTGTCGTCGCAGGCATTCTGAAGCGCGAAGGCTATGACGTCGTCGGCGTGACGCTGCAGCTTTACGACCACGGCGCGGCCACGCACCGTGCCGGTTCGTGCTGCGCCGGCCAGGACATCGACGATGCCCGCCGCGTTTCCGAGACGCTTGGCATCCCGCATTACGTGCTCGACTATGAGGAGCGTTTCCGCAAGGCGGTCATCGATCCGTTTGCCGAGAGCTATGTCGCCGGCGAGACGCCGATCCCTTGCGTGGCCTGCAACCAGACGGTGAAGTTCGCCGATCTTCTGGCCACCGCCCAGGATCTCGGCGCCGACGCCTTGGCCACTGGCCACTATATCCGTTCGCGCGCCAACGGCGCGCATCGCGCGCTCTACCGTCCGGTCGACGCCGACCGCGACCAGAGTTATTTCCTGTTCGCCACCACGCAGGCGCAGATCGATTATCTGCGCTTCCCGCTCGGCGGCCTGTCGAAGCCGCAGGTCCGCGCCATTGCCGAGGAGATGGGCCTAACTGTCGCCGCCAAGCAGGACAGCCAGGACATCTGCTTCGTGCCGCAGGGCAAGTATTCCGACATCATCGCCAAGCTGAAGCCGGCCGCCGCCAATCCGGGCGACATCGTGCATATCGACGGCCGCGTGCTCGGCCGCCACGAAGGCATTCTGCGCTACACGATCGGACAGCGTCGCGGCATCGGCATCGCGTCCGGCGAGCCGCTTTATGTCGTCCATCTCGACGCCGACCGGGCGCGCGTCATCGTCGGCCCGCGCGAGGCGCTGGAGACGCACAAGATCTATCTGCGCAACATGAACTGGCTGGGCGATGGACCGCTGTCGGACGTTCCGGCCGGCGGGATCGAGCTTTTCGCCAAGGTTCGCTCGACCAGGCCGCCGCGTCCGGCCGTGCTGCGTCACCGCGACGGCGTGACCTCCGTCGAACTGGCCGACGGCGAGTCCGGCATCGCGCCTGGCCAGGCCTGCGTGCTCTATTCCGACGACGGCAACGAGGCGCGGGTGCTCGGCGGCGGCTTCATCGAGCGCTCGGAACGAGGCGCGGAAGCCGAGGCTATGTTGTCCAGGCTTGCCGCAAGGCCCGCGCAGATCCCAGCCGAATAAGTTTCTTAGTCTTATCGCCGCCGTTTCCGGACGCTTCAGGCGGACGAACCGGTGTGGATCACCGTGCCGGCGGTCAGGATGCGCAGCACTCTGATCGCTTCCTCGCCATCGGTGCGCGGCTCGGCGCGAGTCTCGATGCACTGCATGAAATGGGCAAGCTCGCGCGTCAGCGGCATGCCCTCGCCAACCGGCACGTAGGCAGGCTCATTGGCGGTGAAGGCCCACTGGCCGCTGTCCTGCCAGACCGCGTGTCGGTAGACGGCAAGTTTGCGCTCCCAGGGCTCGACGTCGTCGAACACCGCCATCGCCTTGGTGCCGACGACCGTCAGCCGCCGCTCGCGATAGGGATTGAGGCGCGAGGCGAAGAGATGGCTGCGCAGGCCGTTCGGGAAGCGCATGTGCAAATGGGCGAAGTCGCTGAGATTGTCGAGCAGCGCCGCCCCCTCGCCCCTCACCTCGATCGGCTCGGTGCCGGTGATGGCGAGGATCATCGACAAATCGTGGGGCGCAAGGTCCCACAACGCATCGTTTTCAGTATGGAACTTGCCGAGGCCGAGCCGGTGCGAGTGGATATAGCGCACTTCGCCGAGCTCGCCATTGTCGATCAGCGCCTTCAGTGTCTCGAAAGCCGGATGGAAGCGCAGCACATGGCCGACCATGAACACGCGGCCATTGTCTTTGGCCGCCTTCACCGCGCGCTCTGCATCCGTGACCGTCAGCGCGATCGGCTTTTCCACCAGCACGTCCTTGCCGCTTTCGACCGCGCGCACCGCGGTGTCGGCATGGAATTGCGGCGGCAACGCCATGACGATGGCGTCGATATCCGTTCGCTCGAACAGTCTGTCCGGCTCGATCGCCAGGCAGTCCTGCTCGCTGGCGAAACCTTCGGCGCGGGCGCGGTTGACGTCGGAAACGGCATGGAGCGCGCCAAGCGCCTTGAGGGTGCGGATATGGTTGCTGCCCCAGTATCCGCAACCGAGGACGGCGATGCGCGGCTTCATTCGCTCAAACTCTAGAATTTCATGGCCGAGACATAGCGACGTGCCCCGCCGAACTCAACCCCGGGACATGCCTTGAGTATCTGTCCGGCAAAGCTTTTCTGGGATGAGATTATGCCGGCCGGATTATGCCGGCATGTCGGCCGCTTCGAAGCTTGACACGCTCACCCTCCCAACCTTATATCCGCGCGACCTTGGCGAACGCCTTGAAACACCCATCCATCCAGGACGGTTTTTCGGGCCATTTGCCACCCTGGCGGGGTAGCTCAGTTGGTTAGAGCACGGGAATCATAATCCTGGGGTCGGGGGTTCAAGTCCCTCTCCCGCTACCACCATTCCCCCCACTCCTTTGACACCGTGGGGGAAGGCACCCTCGCCCAAGAGGGCCGTTAGCCGCCCAGCGATTTCGACTTCAACCCCGCCGATCCTCGACGGATCTCGAAACACCGTGACGGTCTCGATCAGGTCCCGCATCGCCTCTGCAGATTCGGAATCACCGCTAGCAATGCCCTTGGCAAGCCCTGCCTGAAGCTGGTTCAGTTGTTCCTCGTAGCGTGCCAGCACCGCAGGATGCAGCGCGATCACTCCGGCCGCGGTGGGCACCTGATCCAACTCTGCCAAAATGGACTTACGCTCTTCATGCAGCATTGTTGATTGCGGTCCCAGTACGGCTGGGTCGCCGTGGCCCTTGGCAATAGCGTTGACCAGCCGCTCGATCTCCCGAGATAGTTCTCCAAGCCGTCGCTCCAAACGAGTGCGCCTGGCATCGGTGTCGGCTGCCAAGCGCTTCCGTTCTTCGTGGTACGTCTGGACGTACTGGGCAATCACTTCAGGGTGGCGCAGCTCGGTGGTAAGCCCGTTCAGAACTGCAGCTTCGACGGTATCCAAATAAAAGGTCTTAGGATCAGCGCATGTTCCGCTTTCTGTCGCAGCGGAACAGCGGATACGAACGCGCTTGGAATTGTCCATGCCTTTTGACGACATTCCCGCACCACAGGCACCGCACCTCAGAAGCCCCGCCAACATATGCCGTGGTCGGCGCTGATGGCTTGGATGGGTGATTGCGCGCGCCTTCTTCCGCGCGTGTGCTGCGTCGAACAGGTCGGGCGAAACAATGGCAAGATCGGGAACTTCAACTATCCGCCATTCACCTTTGGGATTCGGACGCGAGACACGTTTCCCTGTATCAGGATCCTTGATCATCCTGACCCTGTTCCAGATCAAGCGGCCTGCATAAAGCTCATTGTGAAGGAGCCCCGTCCCTCTCTGCCCATTTCCATTGATAGTAGAGGCATTCCAGGCTCGCCCACGAGGCGGCGGTATGCGGTCTCTATTTAGATTGTGGGCGATATCACGCGGTGTCTGTCCGTCGACGTACTCCTTGAAAACACGCCGCACGATATCCGCTTCCTCCTCCATGATAAGGCGCTTTCCAGGGTCGCCCAGCACGTACGAGTAGCCGTAAGTCAATCCACCGGCATGGAGTCCCTTGCTGATTCGGCCCGCTTGGCCTCTCCGAACCTTGTGAGCGATGTCCTCTCGATAGAGTTGCCCAACGAGACCGCGAAGCCCGACCAAGACCGTGTTCACCACGCCCTCGTGGACAGCACGAATTTCGATGCCAAGAAATGAAAGGCGCTTGTGAATGCCCGCAAGGTCTTCCATGTCGCGAGAAAGGCGATCAAGTGCCTCCACGACGAGCACATCAAATTCGTGCTCACGAGCTTTGTCCATCAGTTGTAACAAACCGTCACGGCCCATGACGGAGCCGCCGGAGCGAGCTCGGTCTTCGAACGTTGCGACAACGTTCAACCCCTCACGCTCGGCATACGTCCGGCATAGCGCGAGTTGGTCGTCTATCGATCGCTCATTCTGAAGATCGGTTGAGAAGCGTGCGTAGATCGCGGTTCGATTCATGATGTATCTTGTCGGCCTGTTCACCCTCGTGATCTTCGCGGGCCGCTTGGCGCGCGAGAGCGCTTGCAAGGCGCAGAATCGCTCTGTCAGGCACTTGGCGCAAGACCCGTTTGTGCGATTTCACAACCACTGCGGGTAGCGCTCGCTATGGGTCAGGAATAGCGCCAGTTGTGCTCCTGCGGAAAATAGCAGTCCAGAGGATGCGTGGCCTTCTTCAATCCTGCCGAGATCATGATCTTGGTCCATGCCTCGCAAGATATGCTCGTGCTGGAGCCGGGATAGACGTCAGATCGATCGGTCGCAGAAAGGGATAGTAAGGCGTGTTATTCGGAAATCCGCTAGCCTGATCGATTGCTCTCCGTTTTCAGCCTTGTTGGCAAAATCGTAGGTTCAAATCACGGACGCCAAGCCACTGAAACCGACATTCGCTGGTCGTCGACTTTTGACCGTGGCCGTGGACTCCGAGATGGCGCAGATACCCGGAAGTCGCCACCGATTCCTGGTTTATGAACGACTGCCAAACCGAATGCGTACCGCGTTATCGCCGCATTCCAGCTTCACCAATCGTCTCCGCTAGCCTCCAGGGACCGGCCTCCCAATGAATGTTCGAGATGACTGGACTGGGGCCGTAAGAAGACTGTCCGGTCTAACACATGGGCAGAAAACGGACGATTCTGTCTATCTCTCCTGACAGATTTTCGGGTCAGCGGCGATCCGGTTGAAGGCGAATTCGGCAAGCATGGAACTCTCCCTCAAAAGCTCCTCGTACGCAGACCGCATTTTGCTCCTCCTGCCAATTGAGAACAAGCATGTGCTAATGTACCGTGCCGGGCTGGAGGGGCCCTCAATGCTCAAGGCACGACAGAAGCCAAAGAAGGTCTATCCGAACCGCCGACCGCTTCGGAGTGGATGGCCGACGCCTCTACAGCGCCTATGATGCCGCAGCTATAGCGCGACGGCCTCGGCAGATATGGGTCAAGCGCATTCGACTTGCCGCCATCATGCTCGCCCTCATCGCCGCGATCGCCGTCGTCGGCGCGTTGGTGCTACACTAGGCTTTCGTTCGCTTCGGCGGGATGCGAAGTGACCAGCCTGACCGCGGACAGCTTGACCGTGATCCCAAGATCCTTGCTGCTGATCCCGCTTCCCTACTCGACAACCGCAACGGACTGCGCAGCCGGAATGTCCTTCATCCCAAGGCTGGAGCAATTCTGGTTTATGGACGTGTTGCCTGACCACTGAATGGTGTCGGCAACGACTTGGGTGCAGCCGTTCTTTCCCGAGAAATTGCCGAGATAGTTGACCTGCTGGCGAGGGAAATAAATCGCGCCGGTCAACAGGGAGGCAGCGTTCCCGTTGAAGTTGCTCGATGCCGAATTGCCCGTTCTATCGCCATAAAATAGCACCCCCGAATACGTCCCCGACGTTGGCGCGCTCAGCGTGACTGTGGCGTTGCCGTTGATGGTCACCGTCGAACTACCCTCCATGAAGATAGTCACTCCGCTGCCCGAGACGGTCGTGTTGCCGTTGATCTTCAGGTTGCCCTGGACGACATAGACACCTGGAGAAAGCGTGACATTGCCCTTGGGGCTCATTCCGCTGCAGTAAGTCCCTGGGCTGAGCGTCGGCGCGCTATCGCTCAGGCATTGCCCTGAGGCTGCTGGTGTCGGCAGGCCGGCATACGGATCGGGCGCGGGCAGTGCTTGAGTAACCGGAGCCGGGCAGATCGTAGTCACTGGATTGCTCAGCGAGACGCCGCCGGTCGACATCAGGCAGTCGGCCTGCAATGCCGCCGATCCCTGAAGCTTGATCGCGTCTGAAGCGTCCGAGTCGGCCATGATCGAACAGCCGGTGAGCTTGAGGCTGCTGTTTCCCGAGAACAGCGCCGCCTTCGAGGCGGTCGCATTCAGCGCCAGCACACAAGCCTTTGACGAGCTCTTGATCAGTGCAACTGACCTCGCCTGCTCGGGTACTTTGCCCCGGGTGAAGATCGAGGTGAATATCCGGTCGAGGTTCTGGCTGACCATCACCTCGACTGCGTTCTTGGCGGTGTTCGCACCCGATTTCGGCGGGATATTCACGACGATGGTGCCCGTGCCGAGGCCATTGTCGGAAGCCGCCTGGACCGCCGCTGCCGTGATCGTCTGCGTGTTCGATCCTGCGACCTTCTCAAGGGCGCCGGCATAGGCCGCTGCGTCTGCGATCGCCTGCAGCTTTAGGCTTGAATAGTACCAATAGGACGTCTCGACGCCTAGCCCTGCGCCGCCGACGACGATCGGCAAGGTGAGCGCGAATATGGTGGCGACGTTCCCGCCCGCCTCACGGCGGATTTTCCGCATTGAGTCCCAAATGCGCGCTTTGGTTACCATCATGTATTAGTAGGCTCGCATATGTGAAGGAAAAGCTAATGATGCGCGGGCCTGCAGTGTCTTGCCTTGACGCCGGAGCAGCGGAAGGGCTGGACGCCTTGTCCGTGACCTTGCGAATAAGTCGTGACCTATGCATCATGTCGCGCACGCATCTAGCGAGGCGCGAAATGCTGGCACGTTGCCCTTTTACAGAAGTCGAGATCGCAGGCATCGGCACATATCGCCTGCCCAATGTGTGGCGACTCCGACGCATCAAGCGCCTTCGCGGCGATGCCCGGCACATCGCGCGCCTGGCGCTCGGCTCCGTCATGGCCTTTGCCCGGACGACCGGCACCGACATTAACGCGCCGCCCAACTGATGCCATCAAAATTGACATCGAGCGCGATCGGCCTCGCCTTGTTGATCGCATCGCGAATTTCCTTGGCTAAAGCGGCCACGTTGATCGATGCGATGCGGGACGTTCGTAGCTTCGCGGCGCGACAGTTCGACACCCATTTTTCCCCCGCGCATGATCAAGTCTCAACTTCAGGCTGGTGGCAAGTTTGAACAGCGTCCGGCAACGCCCTAAAGGGCAAGACGTTGCTCGCACCGCCGGCCGCACCGCATACCGCTGAGGAAATCGCCAAGATGACGACGAACAGCACCACCATATGAGTCTTGTAAGCGGTGACGAGGCAATTCGCGAGATGGTTGAACGTTAGGTCATACGTACGGGACTGTGGCTTTCTGGCCATCGTTCCAAGAGACTGGTATGCGGCAGTTGCCGCAATTCGTCGTCCCGGTCGCTACGTTCGCTTATGAACGGCGGCAAAGTTTGCCTCTACGACCGAGAAGAGGCGCAAAGCGGCCGATTCGCGTGACCGGTTCTAGACTAGCGTGCCACGACACTTCCCTGACCGGCCTCTATGAGGGGGCACGACTACCAGTGCAGCACACTCTTTGCCACCCGCCTCACCAGCTTCATGTGGATCAAAGGTCACTCGCGCCTCTCGAAACGCAAAAGCCGCCCCGGTTAGACCGCAGGGGAATCGCATATGGCGTTTTTTGGGTTGAGTTTAGGCTGAGAAAGGATTCTTTGGAGAGGCAGTTGAGCGAAGGAGCGACTGCCATTTCCTGCCTTGAGAGCTACTTTGGCGCGGTGCCTGATCCCCGCGCGCCCAACGCCACGCACCGGCTTGGCGACCTGATCGTGATGATGATCGCGGCAAGCCTGTGCGGTGCCAGTAATGCGACGGAATTTGCCTTGTTCGCACAGGAGCGCAAGCAAGCGCTGTCGCGGCTGATCGACTATGACGCAGCTCCCAGCCACGACACTTTCTCGCGGCTGCTGCGCCTGCTCGACCCGGAGGCCTTCGGTCGCGCTTTTGCCGCCTTTGCCGCCGCTTTCGCCCGAGCCAGCCGAGAGACGCCCGAGGTGGTATCGCTTGACGGCAAGGCTTTGCGGCGGGCCTACGAGAAGGGCTTGGCAGCCAGTCCGCCGTTGACGGTGTCGGCCTTCGCAGCCGAGACCCGGCTGTGCCTGGCGGCAGTCTCGCCGAGTGATGGTGAGAACGAAGTCGAGGCCGCGCTCAAAGTCGTCGAACTCATTGATCTTACGGGCAGATTGGTCACCGCCGACGCGCTCCACTGTCATACCCGAATGGCTGCGGCCATTACCCAAAGAGGTGGCGATTACCTGCTTGCGCTGAAGGGCAACCGGCGTCATTGGCTGCGCCGTGCCAACTTGAAACTGGCCGACGCGACCCCTTCCATTGCCGAGCGGACCGAGACCAGCCACGGCCGCAACGAATGGCGGCAAGCCGAGATCGTGGCGGCGGCCGAGCCGCTGATGCCTGGTCACCTGGCCTTCATCCGCATCACCAGCCGACGCGATCAGGCCAAGCCGTTGATGCGCCTGTTCATGGCCTCCACGCTCATGTCGCCTCAGCAGGCGCTCGACCTCACTAGAGCTCATTGGCAGATCGAGAACGGCCTGCATTGGATGCTCGATGTCCATCTTGATGAGGATCTCAGCCGGGCCCGCAAGGACAATGCTCCCGCCAACACAGCCCTTCTCAATCGCCTCGCTAGAAACATCCTTCAGGCCGCCGATGCTGCCAAAGTCCCCATCAGCCATCGCATCAAGAAATGCGCCTGGAACGACGACTATCTCATCAATGCAATCACTCATATGCGATAGCCCTGGGTTAGACCGGGACGGTTATTGATTTATGATAAAATTGGTTGCGGGGACCTGCAGCCCCTTTTGTCATAAGATCGACAGGCTTTTGATTTTGGTCAGGATTAGCGAATTCGAGGATGCCGAACAGCTCGCGGCGTAGCTCGGCATGGACCTCCCCGCGCTTGTCGCCGGGAGTGAGGACGATCTCTCCGATCAACGAGCGCAGTGCCTCGGCGGCTGGACGTCCGTCCTCGGGGTCGGCGAGCGCTTGCGTAAACTGCTCTACCCGCCTGCGGTAGAGAGTGGCGGTGCTGGGATGCAGGTCAGGCACGTCAGTGGGCGCCACGCCAGACGCTCGGCGGTCTCCGCCTTCTGCCTCTCCAGGTCTTCCATTCTCGCTTTCATCGAAGGTTGGTAAGCCCATCCTCGATCGCGGCCATGATCCCCGCAATGGCGCGCTCGATCTTGTCGAGTGCCTTACGGTCTTGTTCACGTTGCGCGCGACGCTCTTGGTTGAGGCGGTTGGCCGTGTTCGCCGCGAAGTGGTTCGCCATGCCGAATGCAGGAAGCATCCGCCAGGACCAGCCGGGCGGGAAAGTGAAAACCTGAGTCGCCGTTGCGGCGGGTCGGGCGGGACCAGATAAGGCTGTAGCTCTCCCCGTCCTCGCCCTCTACAAGGTTGGCGTAGATGGGGCCCGTGAACGAGGGATCGTCGAGCTTGAAGCCCAGGTACGGACGTCCCTCGTTGGACTGCTTGTTCCAGGCTGCGCCGATCTCGGCTCGGCCAACGAAGAGCCGGTGGGTCGGAGCATTCTCGCCGCTGGCGCGGCTGTCGGGGACGACGCGAAAGTTCTTGGCCTGGACCGAAAGAGTGACGATTACACCGGTGAACTCGTTGGTGCCAGTCTTCTTGAAGGTGCCGACGGTGGCCATGGTAGTTCTCCTTGGTTCTGCTCGAGCCCGCACCATGCGGCTTCGATGGCGATCGTCCGAAGGCGATCGACGGCGCACCCGAAGGGGGCTGACGGCAAAGGAGGAACTATCTTGCTGCGCGAGGAATCCCGGCTTCTTGGCCGGGAGGGGAAGATGGTTTCGACGACGCTGTTGCGCTGTTGCGCTCATCCGACTCATGAGCGCGCTGGATGACGTGGCGCGTGCCAAGCTGATTGAGCCACCTTCGCTCCAACCCAACGACGCGGCGTTGCTGGCTGCTGATTTCTACCGATCCCTTCTGGTCGAAAAGATAGTCGACGTATTTTCCGCGGCCATAGCCGGCGCATAGTCGTTGGCCAAGTGCGTCGCCCAGCGACTCGCGCGATCTGTTTGAGGCGCGGAAATGCCGGTCCGCGGGGAAGACGGAGCGGATTCGGGTGGTTGCGGGATGTCATTTCAGTACCGGCGCTGCTTAGCTAGGAACTAGCGCCACCGCGAAGGGTCTTGAGTACGCGATCGGCCTTCGCTTCGGGGACGGCTATACCTCGGAAAACCGCACGGTCTCGGTTCCCTAACGCGATAAGCCCCGCGCCTAGACTAGACGCGTTAAACTGCTCGATCATCCTGCACTGTCGTCCCGACGGCCTTCCAGTCGCCGCGCTGTGTGCCCGGCTGAAGCAGGACCCGACGACCCGCCCTATTCTGCTTGTCGCCCTGATCGCACCGGGCGCCGAAGACCAGCATATCGCACTAGCCGACCGACCTCGGACACCACAGCGTCTGAAGGGCTCGCGAGCCCGGCGGAATCTTCGCCCCGCTCACGCCCTGTCCGGCTTACCACTACCACCCTCTATCCTCGGCCACCCTGACCAGACCAGCTCAGACATCGCGGCCGGGTGGGAGCACCGCGCGGCCGCTGGTAAAATGCGGATCAAGCGTTTCAAAGCTACACAGCTCTCGTGCTTAGCTGTTGTCTTGACGACATTTCGGGCGGACACCATTTCACGTTTCCTGGAATCGCTTGTCGCCGCCATGAGGGTGCGGTCCGGGCGCTTGCGCACCGCGCTCAAGCCAAATGCCTGTGCAGGAAGATGCGGGCGTGTCCGCCGACCCCGAAATCAACCCTGCCGAACTCCTGGTAGCCATGTCTGGTGTAGAAACCCGGCGCTTGGAAGCTGCTCGTCTCCACCACCGCCCCGCTGCAGCCACGGCGCTTTGCCTCCGCTTCGACCAAGGCGAGGAGCCGCGTGCCGTGGGATTGCCCCCGCAAATGCTCGGGCAGGAAAAACATGTCGAGGAAGAGAAGGCCCATTTCCGTCCGCCCCCACAGGCCGCCTAACACCTTTCCGGCGTCGTCGCACAGCTCGGCTCCAATGGCGGCACGGTCGTCCACGGCCGTTGCCGCAACGTTGTAGCGATAGAGCGCATCCGCCGCCTGCGCCTTTGCATCGGCTTGCGCCGACAGCCTTATGTTTAATCCTTGAATGGAACCGCTCCGCTTGGTGCAATCCCAATGAACCTTGGCGAGGCTCAAGCGTTCCCCGGGTATGGATGAAAACCTGTTCGTCTTCGGTACGCTGAAGAGGGGATTTCCGCTGCACGAGGGCTTTGCGGCGCCTCCTACCCGGCAACCGGGTTGAAATGGCGGTGCTCCAATCAATCATGCAAGTAGCAAACTCGTCAATGCCGAGCTTTGTTTGCAATCCAAACATCATCGCCGTTTGAATTTATGAGTTCACGGCCTAGCACGCGCCCGTGAAGCGCCGCGGACTTCTGCCAGTGGCGCCTGTCGTCGCGTCATTTCCTTTTGGCCGGTATCGCCGGCCTTTGTCTTGCCGGTTGTTCACAAAAGGAGGCCGGGGCGCCGGCGGCGCCACGAACGGCCCGCGTGGTGGTGGTCACGCCGCCCTACAAGTTCGTGCTGGTGACGTAAGGCGCCGGCCGCCTCCAATCGCGCTATGTTAGCCAGGTTGGCTTCGAGGTTGGGGGCGGCTCGTCTCATGCGATGCCGACGCCGGCGCAACGGTCAAGAAGGGCCAGAAGCTCGCGGAACTCAGCGCCGTCGATTACCAGAACAAGGTCACCGCCACCGCGGCGGACCTCGACGCGGCCAAGGCCGCGCTTGCTCAGGCTGCCGCGCAGGAAGACAGGTTTCGGCTCCTCCTCGGCAAGGGCTTCGCCACGCATTCGCAGTATGATGATGCACTGAAGTCACTGCGGAGCGCGCAAGCTCAGGTTCAGGCGGTTGAGGCCAATCTGCGCGCATCGCACAGCACCAACTCGCCTATACGGAGCTCAAAGCGCTGGACGACGGCATTGTGACCGCGACCAGGGCAGACCCCGGCCAGGTGGTGGCCCGGGCGATTTGTCGATGGACCAAACCGCTCCGGCATCGGCAAGGGCGGCTTGGCGGTGCCGAAGAACGAAGGCGGCGTCCAGCAGGCGCAACTGCGCTATCCGTTGAATTTTCAGGCAATGTCGCCAACCAGCGGCGGCTCACCCAGACCGACCTAAAGGATGAACACTCGGCCACGCTGCCAGCAGTTCTCGGGTATAGGCATCGCGCGGCGACTGGAACAGAGACGCGGCCTCGCCGATCTCCACCACCCTGCCGGCCCGCATCACGACGGCGTTCTCGGCGATCAGCCATATCACTGCCAGATTGTGGCTGATGACGACAAGCGTGATGTTCTGCACGCGCCTGATGTCCTGCAACAGGTTGAGCAGGTCGCCCTGGACGGAAACGTCAAGGCCGGCGGTCGGCTCGTCCGCGTGGATGGAAGGCTTCATCAAAAGGGCGCGCACTATCGCCACCCGCCTCGCCTGCCCGCCGCTGATCTCATGCGGATATTTGTCGATGATACTGTCCGGCAGGCCGAGTCGCTTCAGGATGACAAGCAGACGCTCATGCGTCGCCACATGCGGTTCCTTCAACACAGTGCCGGCCTCGTTCATCAGTGTGCGGATGCGGCTGCGTGGCGACAACGAGGCGGCTGGATCCTGGCAGATCGGTTGGACAATGAGGGCGCGCTGCTTGAGCGCGGCACGCCCCTGCTGCAACGGCGTGTGTCAAGGATGCGGATTTCGCCAGCGTCCAGTCGCTGCAGGCCGAGCACGGCACGCGTCAGCGTCGTCTTGCCGGATCCGGATTCGCCGACGATGCCGAAGCATGTACCCCGCGGGATCGAAATCGAGACGCCGTCCAACGCCACCGTCTGGCCGAAGCGCAACCGTGCATCATGAACCGCGATCGCATCGGTCATGGCGTCACCAGCCGAAAGCAGCGGGCGCCATGCGCCGCGTTTCCGAGCGATCCCTCTCACTTCACGGCCGCGTTGCCGAAGGCGCGCCGCAAGGGGCGCATCTTTGTGGACTATTTGCGTAACCAGCGTGGGCGACCGCGATCATGCCGTACAGCGCAAGGTCCCGACCGGGCGCTCCGATCGCGGCGCTGATCACCTGGGCGGAGATGAAGACGATAGATGCGCCCTCGCATTTCCATGTCGGCGACGCTGCTGAATTAAAGAAACGCGCAGCCAGCAAATCCCTGGCGGGGTGGGACCGAGCTGACCAATCGTTGCCAGATCTGTAGCCCCATTCCGCGAAAGGCAGCAAGACTGGATTAGGGGCGTCGCTGCCTTGGCCTGAATGGAACCTGCGAAGATTGGCCCCGTTTGCCTCGACCATGGCAAAAACCGATCCGCGGACAGTCGCCAGCCTCTTAAGGGAATATGCACATCGCACGTCACTGCGCGGGGACAATCCCTATCGCACCAAGGCTTACTTGCGCGCGGCCGATAGTCTGGCTGCGTTGTCGCAGCCGCTCGATCGGCTCATCGCCGCAGGCGCCCTCACCAGGATTCCGGGAATCGGTGACGCAATCGCAGACATTGTGCGCAAGCTCCATGAAACGGGCACGCATCCACGCCTTGAGAAGCTGCGCGAGGAGGTGCCAGCAGGTGTGATGGAGCTTTTTGCCGTGCCTGGGCTTCGGCCCGACAAGATCCTGAAACTTCATCGGGCGCTCGGCGTGAACTCGTTGGCTGAGCTCGAAGCCGCAGCAAAGGCAGATCGCATCCGGCCACTTAAAGGCCTCGGTGCTTCGCTTCAGACAAAGATTCTGCAGAACCTGGCTATAGCGCGAAGCGGCGAAACACAGCTTCACCTGCATAAGGCCGCCGCTCTCCTCGAGCATGCAGTTGTATCCGTGAAGCAAGAGCATCCGGAGTTTTCGCGCGTGGAAATCGCCGGTGATTTCCGGCGCGGTTGCGAACTTGTTGCCGACCTCGCGCTGGTAGCGCTGGGAAAGCAGCCGATCGAAATCGAGCAGTCCACCCTCAGGCTTGTCGTCACGGACAAGAAGCACTTTGGCGCGAGCTTACTCGAAGCAACCGGTTCGGCGGCCCATCTTGAGCAGTTGAAGATGTATGCGACCGAGAGGGGGTTCGCCCTCAGACCCGATGGGCTCTACCGCGGGAAAAAGCTGATCGCATCAGCGACAGAGGAGGAAATCTACGAAGCGTTGGACCTGCAGTTCATTGAACCCGAACTACGCGAAGGCAGGGACGAGATTGAGGAGGCAGCGAGGCGGCACCTCCCTACTCTCGTCCGGGATGAAGATCTGCATGGCATCCTGCATTCTCACACGACCGCATCCGATGGCACCGAGACGCTTGAGGCAATGGCTGAAGCGACCCGCAAGCGTGGGTTCGAGTACTATGGTGTCGCCGACCATTCACAGTCGGCCCACTACGCGGGTGGGCTCTCATCGCAGGAGGTTGCCGAACAGCACCGCGAAGCCGATCGGTTGAACACGAACTACGGTGGAGAATTCCATATCCTGAAGGGCATCGAGGCAGACATCCTAGCCGACGGCTCGCTTGACTATCCGGATCACGTCTTGAAGCAGTTTGATTTTGTTGTGGCGAGCGTGCACAGCCGCTTCAAGTTGCCTAAGCAAGAGCAAACGGATCGTATCATCCAGGCAATCGCGAACCCTCTGACGACAATCATCGGGCACATGACCGGTCGCCAGTTGTTGCGTCGCCCCGGCTATGAGCTTGACATCGACAAGGTCCTCAGAGCGTGCGCGAGATATGGCGTCGCTGTCGAAATCAACGCGCATCCGTGGCGGCTCGATCTCGACTGGCGGTGGCATCAAAAGGCACTCGACTACGGCTGCATCTTCAGCATCAATCCGGACGCTCATTCAATCCGCGAACTCGACCACATGCATTGGGGTGTCGAGATGGCCCGCAAGGGAGGTGTCCCCAGGACGCGCGTTCTCAATGCGATGGGTTTGGCGGCTCTGCTTGCGCACCTTTCAAAGCGCAAGTGCACGTCCAAGACCGGCGGCAAGCGCCGCTCGCCTGCGCGGAAAGCTATCGCATGAGGCTCGAGTTCCTGTCGGCAGAACAGGCAACGGGTCTCGGACGGGCCGCCGCCGGTATGGTTCCCTAGCGCGCCGTCAACGCCAGCAAGGAACCTCATAACGCACTCTTTCCTGTGGCGGTCAACATGCCCTTCGCAGGTCAAGTGAGAACATGCAGAGACCCTCTGCCTCTCAGCGTTTAGACCGGCGTTTTACGTTTTGGATGCCGAGGAACTTTCCCCGTGGACCAAGTTCGGGATTGTCTTCGTTGGGGGAGGTAAACCCGTGCAAGGTCGAAAGCTCGTAAACGGCCGCGCTTGTCAATCAGATCGATGCGGTTCGGTGCATCGGCTCCAAGCCGAACTGGAAATCCTGGCGTTCTGGAATGAGTGAACGCTAATAAAGGCGCGTCTTGTCCGGCTGGGACCGTGCTGGCGAACTATCCATCAGGGCAAGGTCAGAGTGGCGCTCGGATGTCAATTGAGAGCCAGCTCGCGGAAGGCCACCGCTTGAAAAACCCTCAAGAAGACTATGCTGCCGGCGGGCCATGGGATTGCACCGGCCGCAGGAATAGCCGCGCGCCTATTTCTGCGTGAGCCTTCGGTCTGGGGCCGGTTGCGACCATTGGCCCCTCCCGGAACGTAAGGCGGTTCCTTTCGTTGGATGAACTGACGTTGGCAGATCCCGACGTCAATCGACCAGGCAACAGGAGGAATTTCACCAATGATCCGCAAGATACTAGTTACGGCCGCGACGGCTGCTCTCATGTCGACGGCGCTCTGCACGGCGGGTGCCCACGCCGCAAATACCAGCAAGCCCGCTATCCAGACGGAGGTTGTTGCCCCGGTCACTGATGGCAAGCTCGTCTCCAAGATCATGGGAGCCGCGGTCTATGACAGCACCGCTGATGACGCTGCGAAAATCGGCGATGTTAATGACATCGTCCTCGACAAGGACGGGAACGCCAAACTTGTCGTCATTGGCGTCGGCGGGTTCCTTGGCGTGGGGGAAAAGAATGTGGCCTATGATTTCAGCAAGCTTGAATGGGTCAACAAGAAGGGCGATCGCTGGTTAGTCGCGAAGACGACGAAGGATGAGCTCAAAGCTCAACCTAATTTCGATACGAAGGCTTATGATACCGCGGCAGCGTCGACGTCCCCACCCACCAACAGCACGGCCGACAGCCAGGCGGCCAATGGCAAAACCGATACCACTGCGACGGCCTCGATTGACAAGTCGACCTTGACCGAAATGCCGTCAGACAAAATCAGTGCGGCAAATCTGATCGGAACCAACGTCTATGGCGCAGATGATGCGAAGGTCGGCGAGATTGGCGACGTCATCCTGACTGGTGACAAGAAGGTCGACACAATAATCGTTGATGTAGGGGGCTTTCTGGGCATTGGCGAAAAGAAGGTCGCCGTCGGTATGGAGAACCTCAAGTTCATGACCGACAAGAACGGCAACCGTTACCTCTATACGAACTTCACCAAGGACCAGCTGGAGGCGCAGACTGCCTACGACAAGGCCACTTACGCCCAAAACCGGGACAAGCAGCGCATCATCGTCAACAAATAAAAAAATCATCGCTAAGCGCTCGCCCGTGTGGCGGGCGCTTAGACTGGAAAACGCGGGAGCGGACTTGAAATTAGCCGACGAGGTCCGTCATAGCTCTGAAGATATTAGCGACCTCGTTCTGTCTGATGTCGTTTCTGCGCTTCATCGACGAGTTAGGATCAGCCACGAGTTCGATATTCCCTACATTGCTGGGTACAGCAGGGATGCAACGACGATTTACATCGACCGACATCTGCCGCGCACCATCAGGTGGAGAGGCAAGGACGTGCGGCTCGAACCATTTCTGGTGTGCCACGAAATTATTGAAAAAGCTCTCTTGGACGAGTTGCGGCTTCATTATCTGCACGCCCATCAAATTGCCTCGCGCATCGAAAGAGATGCGGTGAGAGGGGCTGGCCTGACCTGGCGGCACTACCAAAGCGTCATCAAGGGGCACGAGAAAGCGATCGATGAGGAACAGCTTCGCTGCGTGCCATGGGAGTTAGATCTCACGCCTTACAAGGACCTGAAGGATTACCCATTGCTCCAACGGCTGGTCGAAGCATCGCAGTAGCTCATTGCACGGGATGGTCCAAGGCACAGAGACAGCGGGAAATTGAAGCAGGCACACTGTCAAATTTCCTGGCCAATGGAACTTCCCGACGGACTGCTGGTTCGCCTGCATAGGGACGACCGAGGCCCATTCCGCCCTGTGCATTCTGCAGGCAGAGCGCCTCGCCAACAGGAGACGGCCATGAAACATCAGACACTTGAAGAACTGCATGAGGTCGCGGAAGTCGAAGTATCCTTTCCGACTATGGCGCGGCGTCAGCGTTTGGAACATTGGGCCATGCTGCTCGAGCGAAATCCCGAGCGGTGCCTCGCCGCCTTCCCCGGGACGGAATACATGACCCTGGACGTGCGTGACAAGGCGCGGTCCCTGGACTCCGCGCTCAGCATCGCTTTCGCCGATCCAATATTGCGCGCGCAAGGACTGAAGAACGATACCTATGGCGAATCGAAACGCTTCTTCGAGCTAACGGATTGGCAACTGCACGCGATTGTTTGCCACTGCCACGTCGGCGGGACCATGAAGGCCGGATGGGCTGCCGTTCAGGTCCGATCTGCCGGCGACAAGGAAGGCAAGCTTTTCAGCAGATTGCGTGAAGCGATTGCCCATTGGCCGGTATTTCGCATTTTAACTCATGCGAGGGAGTAAGAGACGCCTCAAGAAGCTGAAAAAGGCGGCGAGCGAAAGTCCAAGCACATGCATTTGGCCTGAGATCGCTAACTGTGAGAATACGGGCGAGCGCCGCCCGTATTCCTTTTGCCTCGTCAGGCTAGTCGAAGATCACTCTCCTCGAAAGCAACCTCCTCAGATCCGCAGCATAGCGGTGATTACTATGTACCTCGTCCAAATGCTGTTACACCAAGGTCAACTCTTCCCCGGAAGGGATTTCGATCGTCTGAAAGAAGAACTAGCGACCCGCTTCGATGGCGTGACGGCCTATCTCCAGGCGCCGGCGAGGGTCTTTGGAAGGACGTCGGAGAGACAGACCGGGATGATATCGTCGGCTCCGGGACCGTTTTCAGCCCGTCCGGTATTGGCCAAGTTTGGCGACAAGTAGACACTCTCCAACGGATGATCTCTATGACCTTGGAACAGCTGCGGTTGGCTTTGCCGGCCGGGCGAGTGCATTGTTTTGCACTAACGCTTGCGCAAGAAAACCGGTACGACGTGGTGAAAAGCGATCCCCTCATCGCGGTGTTCACCCCCGGCAATCGCTGCAAACCATGCTGCCGCAGCGCCAAGCGCGGAGCCTGCAGCAGTCGCAAAGCTAAAAATGGCAGTTATGTGGGCTGAAAGGCGCACCGTGCTTTCGTTGAGTTGCGCGTCGGGGCGATTGACCACGGCGGCTGCGCCGTGCCCACCAATCATTGCCAAGAAAAACGCTGCTCCAAGTGTCGCTAGGGCCCAGACTGCGATGCCGTGTATGCCGTCGCGGAATTCGCTTTCACTTTGGTTGCTATCTTCCCAGCGCGTGCGCATCCGTCCAGCTACATAACCGCCGGCTGCGGAACTTGCTATAGCAACGATAACTACCCACAGCCCGGCCACCAGCACATTCCAGGAGGCGCCACCGTTGGGAAGAGTCGGAGAACCCAGCGCCAAACCAGCGCTCGACCCGAATTGCAGAAGAACCACCGAAATGGCGCAAGCGATGACACCCCCGCCAAATATGCCTCCCCACTCAAGATAGGACGATGTAGCCACTTTTGGGGTCACTGCAGCGCTTTCCGTGGGGGCTATTTTGGCCATGATCTTACCGAAGTCCAAAAAATGATAGAATGAACAAAACGATCACGACGAGGCCAACAAGATAGATTATTCCGTTCACGGCATCCTCCTCCTGATTGCGGACCGAAACACAACGTGCCCGTGAGGTTTTGGTTGCAAAGGAGCCCGGCCCGGAATTGGACATTGACGATAAGGGGAAATTCCGCCTGAGATCCGCATCCCCAAATGATGTGCGCGTTTAAGCAGCGGCAAAGCTGATTCAATGCATCGGTTTCCCTGCTTCGACCGGAATGGGGCCGACAACTGACTGTCCGTTTTGGGAACGTGCTGAAGAGCGGACCGATGCGTCCAACGCAGTACGGTCCGGGTCGCGCCATAAGCAGCCATTTTGGGGTGCGTTTCGAAACGGCGGGAACTGCCAAGAACGAGCATGAGCACAAGGTGGTGTTCGGCTAAGTGTCAGAGCCGGGACCGACCAATAGCAGCTCCGGGCGCCTTATCGGCGCCGGACTCCGCCGCGTCTGCCAAGTCCTGCAAGCACAGATCGTCTCCGGGACGCTGTTTTGCCATTGAACTCGCATCCGGATATTCAATGATCGGGGCATTCGCTCGGTGTTCGAAGGTTTATGTCCCGTACCGGCACTCCAGCGCGTCAGCAATCCGCTCGCAAAGCAGTTCACCTCTGATGATGCTGACATGAAGGCGAACACGTCTCCCTCCTACGTCGACTATGGTAACTACAGCTCCATACTCGGAATAATCGGTTAGCTCCAGAACATCCTCAACAACGAAGTCTTGCACTTCAGGCGGGTCATTCATTTGATCTTCTTTCAGCTTATCAATAACATCAGCGACTATTTTCATTTTAGTTTATCGAAACCTTCTCATATGGTCTGTACCCCCAAATATTTGCCCTGCGCGTCCCCCCGCCACCATACCCCCCTCCCTTGTGAGCATCATGCAGCAACGTGGCCGAGCAGTGGCCTCGACTTTACGAATGGTCGAGCCGATTAGTACCCATTGTGGATTGGTGGCTGTGCGGGCAAACCCAGCCTGCTCCTTTCGACATCGGCGAAGGCTTCCGCTAAGGTCTGAACCTCGAACAGGTGAATGGTTGCGGTCCCCTTTTCGACGACGCGGACTACCCACTCAGTTCCGGCAGATTTCACCCGCACGTCGTCCGGTTCCCCGCCCACCATCCCACGCCACCGTGATACGAATTCAAGTCAGTACTGCTGACAACCAGCTATGGGGTGGATTTTGTCAATCCAACCCTTTCTAATGGTTGATATTCATATAGCTAATGACAACGAAAACACTCAACAAAATTGGAGTTCGCGGCCTTTTGCCAAGAAATAGACCATCTATAAGCCACCACAATCAATGTTCTGGATCAGGGTTTTTAGTCATCTGACCCAAACGTCTCTGTTCTTTTATTACTGCTGTGCGTTGACTTCGTAGCTCTTGATCACACCTGACACGACTATGGCCATCCTTTTCGGTGATCCCGACGGACATTACGCCGGTCCAATTTGACCATCGCTTTCAGGTGAGGGAAAAGCCCGTGTTGACGACCGCTTTGCGGCGCAAAGCGGCCATGTCTGTTGTCGGCCGCAAGCGGTCGGACCGCTTCCGCCGCTGCAGCATTCATGTGTGGTGAATTGCGCGGGCGCAAAGGATAGCGGCCCTCGTCCGCAGCTGGGAACCTCCCGTCGCACTCGAAGTTCTTGTGTTGCACATGGCCACCATCCACAGCGCGGGCGGCACGGGGTGTAAGGGTTTGACTCGGGAAAAGCCGACCGTACTCAGAGGAAAGTTCGGTCGTTGGTTCAACGTACTTAAGTATGTTGCCATCGCGATTGTCGTGAGTTCGATCACTGTGATCGTGATGAACTTGATCCCCGATTCCCGGAGTATCCGCGCAATCGTTCCCCACCGTTTTGACGCAGCCGATCCTCAATTCGCGAGGAGCATGACCAGCTATTCCCAGGGACAAATGTTCGACGCCAACGCGGTGCAGACGCTGGTCAATGGCGATGAGATCTTTCCAGCAATGCTGGAAGCCATCCGCACTGCGCGTTCGACCATCAACATGGAAACCTACATCTATTGGTCGGGAAAGGTGGGCTACGAGTTCGCCGCGGCCTTGGCGGCGAAAGCCCGAGAAGGCGTCGAGGTTCGTGTGCTCGTCGACTGGGTCGGCAGTCTCCCCTTCGATGAAGAACTGATCCACATCATGACGAGTGCTGGAGTGCGGTTCCAGCGCTACCGGCCCATCTACTGGTATACCCTGGATCGCGTGAACAACCGAACGCATCGCAAACTGCTCATCGTCGACGGTCGGATAGCGTTCACCGGCGGTGTCGGCATTGCGGACAATTGGCTCGGAGACGCTCGCAATCCGACAGAGTGGCGTGACACGCACTACCGCATCGAGGGACGTGCCGCAGCCGCATTCCAGGCGGCATTCGCCGAAAACTGGCTGGAGACCGCGGGCGAGCCGTTGCAGGGCGAGAAGTTCTACCCGCCGCTCGCAGCTGCGGGGAACCTGAGCGCTCAACTTATCTTGTCCTCGCAACCAAATGGCTCCGAAGACATGGAGCTGATGATGTTGGCTGCGATGGCTGCTGCCAAGGATCACTTGCGGATCGGAATGGCTTATTTCGTTCCGGACGACATCGCCCTGCAGCAGATACTGGATGCCCGAAAAAGGAGCGTGATCGTCGATATCATCGTCCCCAACTCGCTGACGGATGTTCCTATCGTTCGAAAAGGCTCGCGCTACTTCTGGGGCGAATTACTCAAGGCGGGCGTGCGGATTTATGAGTTCCAGCCCACGATGTACCATCCTAAGCTGCTGATCGTCGACGACGTCTGGGCGAGCTTCGGTTCCGCCAACCTTGATGAGCGATCCCTTGGTCTTAACGATGAGGCCAATCTGAATATCTATGGCAAGGACTTTGGACAAACCCAAATCGATCTGTTCAACCGGGACCTAGCACGGTCTAAGCAGATCAGTCTCGAGGAATGGCAAGCCCGCCCCTGGACTGAAAGGGTGACGGATTGGATGGCTAGCCGACTGCATTCCCAGCTTTAGCACACGATCGCCGCCCGATCGGGTAAGACCGTCGGAAGGTGGTCGTCGGCTGGAGGCCAGGAGATGCGAAGGAATCTGGCGGGAGCGGTCGCTATCGGCTGATCGGGTGATGTCTGCTTTTGTTGAAGCTTGTTAGGTGCTTGTCGAGCGCTGCGGCAATGCTCTGTAGAAAGCTGATCCACTCAGACGGGAATGATCTGGGGATCACCTTCAAAGTCCATGCCGTGCGCCTCTTCACAAGCCACGTGCCGCCGAAGAGAAAAACACCGCGCATCGACAAGCCTTGTGAGGACTGGAGCGCCGCTCAGCCTACCGATTTGGACGGTCTTCCGCCATGACGTTGTAGAGCATGAGGAACGCCAACAGGCAGACGATACCGCCTAAGAGATCGGCCCCTGTCAGTTGGCAGAAATAGACGAAATCAAACGCTAGCACGGCCATCGCTCTATCCTCGGAAAACGCACTAGGATCGGAACCGTTAGACAAGCCTAATGTTCCGCTCCGAGGGAGCAGCGCCGGCACGCCTACGTTTCCTTGAAATCCTTCAGCGAGACGAGGCGCAGCATCTCCTCGCCCTTCAGGAACTTCACTCGTCCGACGAGCTCGGGCCGCAGCCACTCGGCCTTTTCCTTCGCCAGCCCCTTCGGCGACGGCGCGCCGGTCAGGCCCTGCACCTGGTCCCAAAGCCGCTGCCGCCGGTCGAGCTTGAAGTTGACGACAGCGGTCCCGACGTACCGGCCCTTGTCGGCCATCAGCACGCGCGCGGCTTGCCCAGGATCGCGCTGGTGGCCCATGATGTCTACCGTCTTCAGCTGGAAGCATTTCACCTTGTGCCAGTCAGTGGTCGGGCCGCTGCGGTAGCGGCTCCCCTTCCGCTTCGAAACCATGCCTTCGACGCAGGCCATGTCGACCAGGTGGAACACTGCGTCGCCAGGCCCGCCATCGCTTCGCTGAACTGGATGCGATTGCCGGCGGGGATCAAGGCCTGGAGGATATCGCGGCGCCTTTCCACCGGCTCGTTCCGGAGATCCTTGCCATTCAGATAGATAAGATCGAAGCGACCAGATAAATGTCCCGAGCTTTTCGGATGCCAACAGCTTTTTAGAGCGCTTGGAAATCGGCGAGGCCGGCGGCATTGATCTTGATCGTTTCGCCCTCAGGAATGAAGTTTTCGGCTCGGATCGCGGTCGCCGCGGCCGCCAACTCGGCAAATATGCCGGTCCAGTATAGTCCCTTTTGGTGAAAAGCCGGATGCCGTCGCGGTCCTTGAGAATCTGCGTTCGGTACCCGTCCTGCTTGACCTCATGAATCCAGTCGTCGCCCTTCGGAGGATCCCTGAAGAGCTTGGGCTTCATTGGATGGATAATGGGCAACCGTTCACCGTCGGCGCGCTTACGCATCACAGCCCCAACTCTACGATTTCACTCAATAACGCGATGAAGTTTCAGTTCCATTAGCATTCGCTGAAACAAGTCTTCCCGAGAATCGGTTATAAGCCAGCATGGCCTTGGAGATATCCGATGGGGAAGAAGGCGATCCTAATTACCGAGAGCGTTTCGGAGGAGCGGCTGGTTGAGGCCGATTTTTACGCCCGGCGATGTGGGCTACCACGCGACGAAGTGCTTCAAATCATCGAAAGCGCCTACAGCGCGACGGGCTTCAAAAAGCAGGACAGATCTAAGCACCGCAAGCGTTCGAAACGGTAAATCGGAACATTTGCAATATACATGGTTCCTCCTGACCAGGAGGAGAACGCCGTGGCAGACGAAGAGCAAACAACTCAAGGCGGCGTGAGAGCCCGCCCTGTGGGAAACGGGCTCTCGCCGGAACGGTTGCAATCGTTCCGACCCAGCGCGCTGCTCGTCCGAAGTGCGCCGTGCAAGAGCAATTTCTGAGGCGGCGGAATGTTCCATTAGCAATCGCTTGACGTGCGCCGCCACCGCCCCAGACTCTTCGGATGAAGAACGATCCCGAGTGCCGCGCCGCGCTCCAGTTGATCAGGGCGACGATTGAGGAGCACTGCGGTATTATGGCGCGCGGCGACAGAACTAAACTCACATGCCAGCGGGTGGCTAGCATGATCGGCGCGGTTTTCTTCGGCATCAGATGGATGGCCTTTGTCTCTTTGAAGCCGTGTGCCTTCATACGCTCGGCCAGCTCGTCATATGTCAGATCGGCCCGCGTTAGTTCGACCTTCAGATGACGCGCCTCCCGTTCGGCCCATTCTTGTTCCGTAGTTGCGAATCCGATGGGGACGAAAGCGATCCTAATTACCGCGAGCGTATCGGAGGAGCGGCTGCTTGAGGCCGCCCGGCGATGTGGGCTACCACGCGACGAAGTGCTTCAAATCATCGAAAGCGTCTACAGAGCGAGAGGTTGCCCACGCCGCCTTAGGGTGATCCCCGAATTGCAATGAAGGGACCAGCCCACTCTGATGGAGGTTTCTGAAATGTGTTCGCAGACGGAACTTATGAGTTCCAGGGTGGGACGTTCGTCTCACGTCCAATACAGCTGACCAGCAAGGGGCAGCGATGCGCGGAACGACGCAGAATTTCCGTAGTTCTCGCACTGCCTGCCGCGCACGCCTTGCGTGGCAGGCTACTTCCCGGCTGCCCATCGGCATCGGTCGACGGGCCTTTGATTGCGCGGAAATTTACCATCCCTGGCGGCGGGTAGCCGTGCCAGCGTCGGGAGGGATGGCCATGCTCTCAGGTCAGCGTCGGTTCGCCCACCGTCATCTCGGTGAGAAAGGACGCGGCGATCAAGTCGTCCGCGTCGATGCGTAAGGAACCTTCTCCGCGCGCCATGATGGCCGCGACCTTCTGGAAGGTCTTGATCTCATGCTCGGTGATGCGGGCGTCCCGCATCCTGGCTTTGAGATCGGCGACACGCATTCCGAGCGAACGGGATGTTCCGATTTCTCGATTCGACATTTTGGTCAGTCCTCCTCCCCCCGCCCGTGCCTGTTTCGCCGCCGCCCGAATCCGCGGCCTGCCACAGTCTGGTGTTTGCAGTTGAGGAGCATCAGCATGCCCGCTTATGAGAATCCGCTGATATTATGAATGAACGATGAATGACACGCGGCTGTATTTCAGCCCTCGGCTGTTTCCCGTCCACAGCTCACCGTGAGTTGTTTGCCTACCGTGGCAACAATGGGGATGGAACATAAGCCACATCACCGGCTTAGTCCATCGGGTAGCTCACCTCGCCAGACGGTCGCGCTGCCTTCGGGCTGCCCACAGCCCGAGAGCCCGCTATCGTCCCTCAACGGTGGCGGGCTCAAATCGGAGCTTCTCCTATCAGCGGAACCTAATGTTCGCCTGCCGCTTATGGCGAGATGAGCACTCGCGGGATAAATTTCTTCGACAAATGGATGGCAGAGCATCTGCCGGATGCGGTGACCGACGACCCGGCCGCGATAAAGGATCTAGCCGACCAGGCTATGGAAGCCGCAGACCGAGAGGGCATCGCGATAAGCGAAATCTATGAGGAAGTCGGCAGCGTCTTCGAAGTGATCGCGGCGGCGATGCAGCATCGCGATGGCAGCTTGCTCGAGGCAGATCCCGCCACCTTTGATCTCTTGGCAGACCGGTTGTCCCGAGAAGCAAACATCTCCAACGAGCAAGCCCACGATCTTATTGGGCGTTTCGGCACCGATTGGGAAATGCTGCTCAACGAAGCCCATTTTATGAAAGAGCTTGAAGGCCGGCTGGCGAAGGAATGACAAAGCACGGGCGATTCGTTAGGGCTGCCGAAGCAGCAAGCGTCCACTGACACGAAGCGCTCTAACGAAATGCTCCAGGGGTGCTTAAGACTGGGCCGGATCACAAGCGCGGTAGCGCATCAGAGTCACGTCGCAAGCGAAAGCGCGGATCGCACAGGGAGAAACAAGAGAGCAATGGTTTCCAAGGTAGCCAATAGCCTTGGTGTCAGAAATGCTTTAGCGTACCCTTCTGTACTAGTTTGCAAGGGATGGGATAATGCAAGTTGATCGTTTTCGAAAGATGCTTCGGGAGTTTTCGAGGCAGGCTAGAACCGGTCAGATAGCGACTAACACCATCACGGGCAATGCCGTCGCTAACATTGCCGACCAGTTAGAGCGCGACTTGGGAAACTCCATCGCAAATCGCCGGATAAAGAGCGACACCACAATATCGTTCGCTCCTGATATTTGTCCCTGTTGCGGTAAGTAACCCGAATGACGATGTATGTGGCATCTCCGTATCCCAAAATGCGGAGCACCCGGCGCCGGCGGCGTGAACGTCACGCCGTCGAACGCGGCCGGTCCACCTAGGTTATGGTGTTACAGCGGGCCAGAATATAAAAGCCAACAACACCACGAATATCACCAGGGCTGCAACAGCGCCCCACATTAGAACATTTCGAGTGCCGCGCTGCTCTTCGTGTCGGGAAATATTGTTGGGCATTGTCGAATCCTGGTGACGTCGGTTTCATCAGCAACGCTAGCTTCATATGCTGGTTCCGAGGCCTTCAGCGAATTGGCCTCATGAGCCAAGCGCTCCGCTTCCGCTCGCGACAGCCCGATAAGCAAACTGTCGTAGCGGAGTGCGGGCAAATCCGTCGACCGGTCATATACCAGCCACTCATCGGCTGGATCACACATTGTCTCGAACCTCATCGCCGCGCTCCCATGCGTTAGGGTGTCCTAATCTTCGCTTGCCACCGTTGTTCCAACCTCAACCTGGAAAGTCGCTGTCCAAACCGTTCATCGAGGCAGCGACAGGATTTCGAGGCGAACTGGTCCACCTCGATTACAACTTGTGCAAAAAAGCGCCCGCTCCACAGAACTGAACAGCGCGGCCTTGCCATAGCGTTTGATGAGCGCCTCGGGTTTCACCGATGCATGATGCGAGCAGTTTTTGCACCAGGCCCGAAGCGTGTGCCAGCTTCGGAGATCGCCAAGCGCCACATCGAGACCGGCGTGGATGCTACCGTCCACTATCGTCTCGAGAGGAACTGTTGGCTCGCCAGGTGTGAGCAGCTTCTCCATTGCGTAATTGGCGTTTCGATGAATGAGCAGCATTCCCGGCCGACGCCGAATTGCCGCTTGCCATCCGGCCTGCGACACGACGAAATCCGGTGATCGCGATATGGTTTCGATAGGGGCGACCTCGTCGCGATCCCACACCTCGATTCGGAAATTGTCCTCTGCTGTTTTCCCCATAGCTCCGCAGCCGGACGCTTGGGCGACCGCCTATTCCTCCGAAATGCTGATCCCCTTTGAATAGAGAACAAATTCCTAGCCGGTCAATGGCAGCTTGACAGTTTTGTTCCTATTTTGTTCACTTCTTGCATGATAGCCACAGGAGGCACGAATGCCGCTTCGACTGGTGATTGAGAATGCAACCTGGGAAGAGTTGTGCCGCGGCGTCGCGGCCGCGGAGGCTGTTTTCGCCCGCTCGGGAATTTCATACGAAGATGCTGTCAACGGGATGCTGGCAGCCGATCCCTGGATGAAAGAGAATTTTCCTGACTTTCCAGAGCCCAGCAAGAAACAGGAGACGGCAGCCAGCGTCTGGTACGAGGCCGAACGCGCCGCTTGCCAAGCTTGCTGTGCGGGATGGCTCGAAGACAAGGTCGTTCGCCCGCACCGGGTTTTGGGGATCGGTCCAGTTGAACCGAGGGTGAAGACGGCGAACCTTGCTACATGGCCGGACAGGCAGGGGCGATACCGGGAGATCATCGAGCGCTTGGAGACGGCCATTGGTCCCGACCGGCAACTCGATATCGATACCTGTTACGTAATGGGCTGGATCGATGGGCCGTGCACACCCGAAGACGCGGCCGAAATGGAGCTCCCCTATCTCACGGGCAAACTGGCACAGATTGTGGAGATCACCAAGAAATCCCTTCCCAAATGGACGATCGAAGTCGACCACGAACCATGCGATGCTCGCATCATCGAGCCGGATCGCGACAGGGATGAGCACGACGATTTGAGCGTGGCTGCGTGGCGTTGCTCAGATGGCTATCAACACATGGAGAAGCCTCCTGCCAACGCGGCAATTGCACTTACACTCGCGGCAATGCGCCTGCAGGGTTTTCTGCCCCCGGCATGGTGAGACGAAATCGCAGTATTCCGCCGCCAACGGTCATCGATCGCGAGATGCCGCACCAGGTCGCCCTGCCCGACGACATCTGCACAGCATACAACTTCACGCTGATCCGACGGTTTCTCGAGGAGCAAGGGCTATCATGCCGGACGCGATCGGTGATTGCGATCTGGGAAGACGGCAAGCAGGAGCAATGGCGACTGCACTGTTTCGCAGATCGCGATGCCGCCGCCGCCTTCTTTGAGCACTTCGGCGGGTTCATGTTCGATCCCAAGCATGACCGGGAGAATGGCCGAGCACGTGGCGCCTGGCGCCGCAAGGGCGTCTATCAGCGGATCTTCGAGATTGGACCTCTCAGTGTGCCGGAAGTCCTGCGGAACTGAACTCAGGCGCGCTCTGGCCGTACCGTTTCAACGGATAACGATCCCGCCGGCAAGGGTCGCAACAACTCGCTTTCCGGTCTCGACAGATCGAGCCAGACTCTCCAATTCTCAGGCTGAAGAACGACCACCTGCCGATTGTGATACGGCGCGACATCCGGCCCAGGATCGGTCGTCAACATCGTGAAGGTGGGCGGCTTGTTGCCGGCCGCCTCACGCCAGAGCCCGGCAATGGTTAGGAATGGAGCACCGTTCAACGTGAAGCGGTGTTTGGCTTTTGGATATTTCGTGCCCGTGAACTCGAAGAACGCCGATGCCGGCACGAGGCAGCGTTTGCTGTCAGCAAAACGACGTCCTTCGGACCGGAAGTTGAACACCGGCCCTCCCTTCGGGCCGGCCGGCGGAAAACCAAACGTCATCGACGCAAGTTCAACGCCGTCCCCGGCAGCACGCATGATCGGCGCCGGATCGTTGATGCGAATGTCGTCAGCTTGGGGAAGATCAAGCTCGGTTTGATGGGTCGGGATATTCAGCGCCAACGATTCCATCATCCGGCAATATTCTGCCCAGGCGACGTGCTGCTCGTAGTCGTTGCACATGGAGTTTCCCGCGGAAACGACGAAGATGATCTTGGGAAGCTACTAGGCCGATTTTCGTGCAGGCTTCGACTTTGGCGCCGGCCTAATGCCCTCCTTGGCGAGGCTCTTCTTCAGTACGGCGGCGAGGTCGACAACATTCTCCTCGGGTTTCTGTGCCGGCTTGGGCGGCTTCTTGCCCTTGCGCTTGGCGTCGATCATTGCGATCAACGCATCCTCATAGGTATTTTCGAACTTCGATGGGTCGAACTTAGTCACCTTCTTGTCGATCAGGAGCCCGGCAATTTCGAGCAAATCCTTGTCGTACTTCGGGCTCTTCAGATCGTCGAAGACGCTGTTTTCCGAAATCATCTCGTTATGCGTGCGCAGTTCGGTCAGCAGCATTCCCTTGCCGAATGGCTGAATAATCACCTCCCTGCCGCGCTGGTAGAGGACAACGCAGGATCGCGCCGCGACCCGCTTCTTGACCATGGCTTCACGCAGCACCGAAAACGCCTCCACAGCGGCGCCGTCGGCCGGAATGACGTAATAGGGCTTTTCCAGATAGCGCGTGTCGATCTCGTCAATCGAAACGAACCCTTCAACATCGAGCGTGTGCTGCGACGTGAGCTTCAGTTTCTTGATTTCGTCCGGCTCGATTTCGAGAAACTCGCCCTTCTCCACCTCATAGCCTTTGATCTGGTCTTCCGCGGGAACCACGTCGCCTGTCTGCTCGTCGACATAGGCGCTCTTGACGGGAAGTCCGTCCTCGCGGCTCAGGATCTTGAAATGGACCTTGCCGGCCTCGGTGGTCGCCCCGACCAGCTTGACCCCGCAAGTCACCGATCCGACCTTGAGGAATCCTTTCCATACCGCGCGTGGTGCCGCCATTTGGTCAACTCATGATTTGTGGAACATCCTGACGGGGGAAACTTGGCCTCGCCACAATGGTTCCGCGTCGGCTCAAAGACGCGCAGATGCAAGAAGATGCCCGTCGTCGGAAGGAAATGCAGCGACGGGCATCTGGCCTGAGCCAACGGCGGCGAGAGGGGAACGCGTCCGCCTGGAACACAGGCCGGCAGGGCCAAACTTGTTCCCAGGTGAGCCGTGGTCCGCACTCCAATCCTCTCTGAGCTACTGAGAGCGGTAGCCGTCGAACTTGAGCTCGTGCATCCAGCCATCGCCTTCTGGCGGCTTGTCCACGAGCGTCGGCATCAACGGCGGTATGAACGTCAGACGCACCGAGGTTACCCCGACGCCATTTCGAATTTGATTCAATATGGCATGGCCGTTTCCGTTCCACCATGCGGATGCATATGCGCCGCTTCACGCGCCTGACCAACGGCTTCTCAAAGGGCGATTATCTGGTTGAAAACCCAAAGCGAAATAGGAATATAATCAGCACGGGCCGGCAAGCTATCTCTTGGTATGAAAACGTACAATCGAATCAGCTTGAACAACCGATCTCGACGGAATTATAAAAATCGACGTTACCCTTGCTCTCTGGGGAGGCACTGCGATGGATAACGTGGTTCTATTCCGCAGCCCGGCCGCGCGGGTCGAACTGGCGGAAGTCTCTGGCGAATGGCTCGTCCGCGTCATCGAAAACGACCAAGAACTCACCCGATCATTTGAACTGGAAGAATATGCGCTATCCTACGCGGAAGGACAGCGCATGCGCCTAGGTCTGAATAACGTCACACGGTCTTAACAACGAAAAAGTCCCGGCGCTGAGGGGTCGGCGCCGGAGCTTTTGGGGCATGCAAGCCGCATCAGCATGACCTTGCGTTAGCTTGCGCTAAGTGAAATGGGAATATGGTCCTCGACAGGCCGCACAGCCAAAACTTTCGACTGGATTGGAACCTTCCTGGCTAACGGGAGTTGGATTCGATTCGGGGACGAAATCTCATGGCACAAAAGGCTAGCGGCGAAGCCATCCGCTCGATGATCCGAGACGAGCAAAACCGCCGCGCATTACACAAGCTTTTAGGGCTGGAAATCGATCCGGTGTTGCCGCTTAACTTCGTCTCGCTACTCAAGGCTCTTGAGGAAGCGGAGGAAGGCGAAGGGGATGACGACGACTCGACGCATTAGTGGCATCGTTGGCCCGCTCCTCGCTCATGCAACGGTGAGACTCGCGAAATAGGTCGTGTAGGGATATAAATCGCTCATTCGCGGGGGATGGTTTTCGCCCCGCCATTTATGAGGGGACAATGGCGAAACGCGGCCTATCTCCATTCGATGCCGACATCTTGCGGACGGCCTTCCATAAGGCCGTGAAGGACGAGAGCACGCCGGAGAGCAAGTGGCGAGAATTGGCCGCGCAGCTGATTGCTACATATACCGGCTCATCGACTGTCGATCCCGACTTGGTGGAATGGATAGTGCAAAGCGAAAGTCACCAGTAGGCGGCCGACGCTGTACCGGCATGACCTTACGTTAGCTTGCGCTCATATCGCGAACGAAGGGTGATTGCCTTAGCCCTTGGCCTTGTCGCGCTTCCGGCGCGCCAGTTCCTTTATCTGCTCGTTGGTGAGCTTGGGCGCGTGGGCGATCTTATTGACGGCAGCCTCAAAGGCTTCGTCGGATTGGTCGGTGCCGAGTTCGCGCGCAGCCTCCTCGAATTTCTCTTTTTGGGTTTTTTCTTTCATGATCCCTAATGCTTCGATGGCATCAGCCCTTTGATTTTTTCCAGCTTTTGAATGAACTCCGACAGATCGTCGGCGTTGTCGAATTGGTAGTGACCCGACACGGTTTCCATATCGAAAACGATTGGTTTTAACGTCGGCTGAGCCGGCGGGGGGCGGGGTCTGCGGGAATGGGTCCCAAGCTGGCGATTGGTTTTTGTTTTCCATGACTTTACCCTTATCAACTTCGGGGTCAGGCTTGCCTGCACCCTCATCGGTTTCGGGCGATTCTAGAGTGCGTCACGACATCATGCGAGGCGAATTCCTGGCCAACGCGGCGATACATGCCAGCCTCGTCCGTCATCAACGCGCTTTCCTTGGCGATGTTGGCGCGGACAATCGGCATGATCGTGCCAATGCGGGCGGTATCAACGTGGAAGGAACGGGCGCGCCCACCACGCTCTACCAGCGTGACAAAGGTATTCTTGTGAGAGCCGCCGCCGGGCTTCACAGGAGTGCCCTTAAGACGACCAATGTAGGTCTCGTCAACCTCGACGGTCTTGCCGTTGCTACCCATCGGGGCAAGCTCGCCAGACGCCATTGCAAGGCGAATGCGGTGGCACAGGAACCAAGCTGCCTCATAGGTGCATTCGAGTATGCGGTGCATCTGGTGAGCGCTGATACCCTTCTTAGAGGCGCACATAAGGTGGATGGCCTGTAGCCACTTGGTCAGCGGCAGATGGCTTTCCTCGAAGATCGTTCCCATGCGGACGGTGAACTGCGAGCGGCAGGCGCTGCACTTGTACAGGCCGTGACGCTCGACACCGTTCGGGTTCTTCTTGGAAGGCTTAGTGCGAACACCCTTCAATGCGTAGTGGCGATCAACGCTACCGCACTTGGGGCAAACCGGACCATTCGGCCACAGTATTGACTCCACATGCTCGAAAGCCTTTGCTTCGTCATGGAACTCGGGGCGGGACAGAATGGACATGGAAATCTCCTATGTCCTTACCCCACGTAATCACTTTGGGTTTGTCAACCAGATAATCGCCTCTCAAAGAAGGTGGAAGCCCACGCCAACGCGGTAGCGCTGCACTTCATGTATTACAACTTTGTTCGCATCCACGCCTCACTACCGCATGACGTCGGCAATGGCCGCTGGTGTGACTGACAAGCTTTGGGAGATTGGCGATATCGTCGCGCTAATCGAGGCTAAGGAAGTCGAGAAGACGACAACTCGGTGCCCTTACAAAAAGCGCGTTGCCGAAATAGGAACTGAGAGCCGCAACCATTAACATGGCTGGGTGGTTGGGCATGTAGTGGTCCCGGGTGCATCTTCGCTCATCGGGAAAAGCCGGAGTGAGGGTATGCCGGAGGCGCCTTCGGCTCTTCCTTTTTTTAAGGGAGTGACTGATGGAACGCGATCCCCTTACCGTCATCGGTAACCAGGAAGTCCGCGCGCAAGTGGCGAGCTACATCCATTCTTTCTGGTGCCGACGGATTGGCCAGAGGAGATTGATGCGCTTTTGAAGAGCCTGCACTGATCGCCGTCAAATTTCAAACTGACCCACTACCCAATCTCGGGAGAAACAAAGTTGCGCTGAGAGCGTTGGAGCTTGTTCACGGGCCAGAGCAGCATGACCAGATACTATTTCCACGTTGACAACGGCACCTTCGTCCCCGACCCTGAAGGGGTCGATCTCCCGGATTTAGACGCGGCGCGGCAGGAAGCAGTGCGCACTGCTGGCGAGATGATAAACGACAGCAAGCAGTCTTTCTGGGAGCATATGACGCCTTGGATCATGAATGTGACGGATGATGAGAATCATCTCCTGTTCACGCTTCAGTTCGCGGCGAAAGTGCCTTCAGGCGATGCGCTCTACATCCCGCGCATGGAGGCTGAGCGCGACTAGGGTTGAGCCCGACAAAGAAGCCCGCCGGCCAAAGCCAGCGGCAGAGTTACTGGAGTAGGGTTCGCTAAGTGGAAAGATGCGCGACAGGCTGGTCGGGGGACAGCGGAAAGCAGCGCGAACTCGGCAGCGAAACCGGTGGAAAGACATAAAAACTTATGTCAATGCAATTATGCTAATTTAGCTTCCGATTAGCCGACTCTCCCCTACGAGTCGGTTAGGCCCGGCGGTTTAACCCACGCACCCCAACGCGGAACTGTCGGGCCGCTAGCTTGGGGCGGCGTCCAGGCTTTGCGCCGCCAGGAAGGCAACGAATGAGCAGGCAGCGAGAATATTAGCGAAGGCTTGACGAACCCAGCCGTCGCACACTCAAGGGCATGGCGAAGGGTAACATCAACATTGGCGACGAGGTCGCGATCATGGCGACGGTGCGCCGGCGAGTCACACGAGGATCGCGTCAGCGTCGCAATCCCTGGCTACAACCAGCCGCATTCGATCCTCGACCGGACATCGAAGGTCAGCAAGGGTCGGCCGATCGAGCTGGTGGCGATGTCACGCATGTCGATGGGGCAAAGGTCACCGTGAACCTCGGCATTCGTGTCACCGTCGATGCCGAAATAGTCACTCTGAAGACGCGCTATGTGCCTCCGAAGCGGAAGGCGCCGCTCATCGACAAGGCGTCCTAAAAGAAAACCCGCCGGCCGGAACCTGGGGGATTATGCAGTTCGGCTGATCGGTGATAGATCAAGCCGGCTCAGGCGGAGGCACAGACGGTCCGGCAACGATAACGGAAAGTTTGCCCTTGCGAACGAGGACGGGCTTCTCGTAGGTCTTCTTCGCTGAAAACTCCCCCAAGGTTGAAGATCCCTCAAACGCGGTGAAAATGACCGGCGCCACCGCTGGTTGTCAAGACAAGAAAGCCCGCCGGCCAAAGCCAGCGGGCAGTTACTGGAGTAGCCTGGGCGCGCAAACTGGCAACGTGCGCGGCACGCTACTCAGCAACAGCGCAAAACCCGAGTAGTTCCCTCGACACCTGTGTCTTGCTCCGTCAGTCGTAATATCCGTCGGACGAACGTCTTATCCGCCAACTCATAAGTCCCGAAGGCGAAACATCTTCCGCAGATCTTCATTAGGAGGTGCTGGCGAGCATAGTCCCTTCGTCGCCAGGTCATGGATGCCCGCCACTACCTGCGATGATGGTGGGCATCCATCATTCAAAAGGTGCCGGATTGCCGCTTCCTCAAGAACTTGAAGACGAATATCTCACCTTTGAATGCCCACGATGCGAACGCGCGATCGTTCGAAAAGGCATATGGTTCAAGACCATTTCCTCATTCAAATGCCTGTCCTGCAAGGCGGCGGTGAGGCTTGGATACGCCGAGAAGCTACACCTCTTCGAGAAGCACAGGCATCTGATAGCGACCCGACAAACCGATGATGTAAAAGCCTCGCCGGCCGGAGCCGACGGGCGCTAAAATGCGGTGTCGTCAGCCTGGCGGCAGGACGACTACAACAGACGCCGTTGCAACGACTGCGGAAAGCTTGCCCTGGCGCACCAGCATGGGCTTCTCGCAGGCCTTCTTCATGGGAATTCCCCCGGTTTCGGTTGATCCCTCAAACACCATGACACTGTCCCCTGGCCTTCTTTGGTTGCCAAGCTGGGAGAAACAAAGTTGCCCCGCAACAGTTTGGGCCTGTCCAACAAGGGCAAAGCATCATGACAACCTATTATTTCCACGTCGACAACGGCGAATTCATCCCCGACGGAGATGGTGTCGATCTCCCGGATCTGGACGCGGCGCGGCAAGAAGCCGTGCGTGCTGCGGGCGAGATGATAAACGAGAGCAAGCGCTCGTTCTGGGAGGGTATGACGCCTTGGATCATGAATATGACGGACGATGAAAATCATCTCCTGTTTACGCTTCAGTTCGCGGCGAAAGTGCCTTCAGGAAACGCGCTCTACATCCCGCAAACGGAGGCTGACCACGCCTAGACTAGGCCACCGCCCGACAAAAAACCCGCCGGCCGGAGCCGGGGTTGGAGGTAGGTTTGAAATGACCAGGAGCCATCCTGGCAATTCTCAAGTGGCAGGTGTCAAAGGTTCCGTCAAGGGACGCGGCGCCGAGCCAAGCGGTGCGCTCAAATATCAAATGAAAAAGCCCGCCGGCCAGGGCCAGCGGGCAAAGGTTGGCTATGGTCTCGACCCACCAAAGGGACGAACCAACACAATACGCGCAGCGGGCGGCGAGCGCTTTCACAAATGTTAAGGCACTGCTTGCTTCAGTTGACGCTGTTCCAACTGGTCAATCCGCTCAGTCAGGCGTTTGATGTAATCGGATAGGGTGTAGGTATTCCCGAATCGCTTGCCGGTTCCGCTCGCAAGGCCAGCCTCGCGCTTGCTCGTGAACTCCTCAACGTAGCCGTACCGTCCGACGATGACACCACGGACGAACCGGACAACTTCCGCCCGCCATGCCCATGCTGTGACGGCCGCATGATCGTGATCGAGGTGTTCGAACGATGGAGGCAGCCGCGCGAACCGCCACACGGTTCCCGGTCGACCGGGAGCAGCACGCCATGTCCCGGCATGGAATGGTTCAGCCTTCAGCTGCGGGCACTCAGCCTCCGGCAGCGGATCGACACACATCTATGGTGATGATCGACTCCGACAGAGCCGCGCCCGGCCGCCCACCGTCCCGACAACACCGCGCGGAGGCGCAACGAAGCGGTCTGTCCGTATTCACCCCAGAGTTCCCCGGTCGCGCCATTGCCGACATCTGCCAAAATCCGAAATCCCCATAGCCATCACCTGTGGCCCACGGGTTCCTTCCTCGGGGACTTTCGTACGCTTGCCGGCGCCCGAAACTCTTCACGGAAGCGGAAGGTCCGGTTAGGGGATGGTTGAGGTAAACTACGAAGCCGACGTTCCAGCCCGCATAGTCTCGACGGCTTCGGAGCGAAGCGGATATGGCGACCGCGCGGGCCAACTCAGCGAGCGGTCAGTGATAGTAAATGCCGCCGTCGACGTTGAGCGCCTGGCCAGTGACAAAGGCCGAGAGATCGGAGGCGAAGAACAGCGCCGGGCCTATGATATCCTCCGGCGCGCCGAGGCGCTTCAGCGCGGCGACGTCCTCCCAGTGGCGGATGGCGGCTTCGCTGCCCAGATTGTTCTTGCCCATTTCGGTCAGGATGATGCCGGGGCAGATCGCGTTGACGGTGACCCCGTCCATGCCGACCTCCTGCGCCAGCACGCGGGTGAGCGTTATCACCACCGCCTTGGTCGCGGCGTAGTGGCCCTGCGTCGGCACGCCCTGCCGGCCGGCGATCGACGCGATGTTGATCACCCTGCCCGACTTCCTGGCGCGCATATGCGGCAGCACCGCCTGGCACATCATCAGCACGCCCTTGGCGTTGACGTCGAAATGCGCGTCCCAATTGGCCTCGTCGAGATCCTGCAGCAGGCTGGGCTTGAGGATACCGGCATTGTTGACCAGCACGTCGATGCTTCCGGCAGCCTTGAGCAGCGCCTGCGCGGTGGCTTCGATGTCCTTCTTCTTGCTGACGTCCATCGTGTAGACATAGGCCTTGCGGCCGGCCGCCTCGATCTCGCCTTTGGTCACGTCGAGCTCGGCCGCCTGCGATTGCAGATCGGTGATGGCAACGTCGAAGCCCGCTTCGGCGAGCCCCTTTGCGAGCGCCCTGCCGATGCCACGGCTGGCGCCGGTGACGAGAGCCGTCTTGCCCTTGGCCTCAGGAAGAATGGTCATGCTGCTTCCACCTTTGATGTCTTGACCGGAAGCGAGTTCATCGCCGCGATCGTGTCGTCGAACGAAACGAGTTTGCCGTCGGAGCCGAGCCCCATCGCCACCTTGGCGGCGACGGCGCTGGCAAAGCGTGCGGACTGCCTCAGGTCCCAGCCCTTGACGATGCCGACGATGATGCCGGCGGTGAAGGAGTCGCCGCAGCCCGTGGTGTCGAACAGCTCGACCTCGAAGGCCGGCAGATGGAAATCGTCGCGATGCTCGGGCGAGACATAGACGCCGCCGGCACCGAGCGTGAGGATGCAGTTCTTCACGCCCCTCGCCTTGAAGAAGGCAGCGACGCGGGCCGGATCGCGGTCATGCGCCATCTCACCGGCCTCGTCGATGCTGGGCACGAAATAGTCGATGTAGGGCAGGCACGGCTCGACCAGCTTCCAGGTCTCCGGCGTCGCCTGGATGAGATCGAAAGTGGTGACGCGGCCAAGCTCCTTGGCGCGCTTCAAGAGCCTGACGGTCGGCTCGCCATCAAAGCGCTTCAGCAGGCCGGTGCCGCCGACATGGACGACGGTGGCGTCGAGCGCCGCGTCGAGATCGGCATCGGCGACCTCGAACAGGGTGGCGGTGCCGGGAACATGCAAGGCTGGCCGCTCGCCGTTCGGCCGCACCGGCAGGATGGTGGATGACGTCTGGACGCTGCCGTCACGGCGCACAAGGCTCGTCTCCAGCCCATATTTCTGAAGTTTGGCCAGGAACCAGTCGCCCATGTCGTCGGTGCCGAGCGTGGTGACCGCCCGGGTCTTCAGGCCGAGGATGGCGCAGTCCATCCCGGTCGCGCCGGCCGTGCCGGCGACAGTCATGCGGATTTCCTCAATATAGTCGGCGCGGCCGCCTTCGGGGATGCGCGAGACCGGCCGTCCCAGGATGTCGAGGACGTAGAAGCCGATCGAGCTGACGTCGAATTGTGGCATGGCTGACTGGACCTTTCGAACTCAATGGGCGGCGCGGCGCAGGCCGAAGCTTGCGGCCAGCACCAGGAAGACGAGCACGCCGATGCCGACCTGCTGCCAGTAGAAATTCCAGCCGACGAGCAGCAGCCCGTTCTTGACGATGGCGAGCAGCAGCACGCCGAGCAGCGTGCCGATCACCGAGGGCTTGCGCTCGCGGCTGAGCGTCGTGCCGATGAAGGTGGCGCCAATCGCGTCGAGCAGGAAAGCGTTGCCCGACAGCGGCACGTAGGACTTCACCGTCGCGGACAACAATATACCTGTGATGCCGGCAAGCAGCGCGCACAGCACATGCACCATCGACAATTCGCGCGGCACGCGGATGCCGGAATACCAGGCGACGCCGGGCTGGGCGCCCATGGCCTGGACATAGCGGCCGAAGACCGCGCGATGCAGCAGGAGATGGACCGCGACCGCCAGGACGATCAGCACGATGACCGGCGTCGGTATTCCGAACATAGCGGTGCGGGCAATGGCGTTGAATTGGTCTGCTGCATAGCCGCTTGTTAGATAGATCGGCTGGCCACCGCTGGTGGCGAGCTGCTGCGTGCTCTGCCCGATGAAGAGCACGCCGAGCGTCGCCAGGAAGGGGCTGATGTTGAGCCTGGTGATGAGGATCGCATTCAGCAGGCCGACGATCAGCGCGGCGCCGAGCCCGCCCGCGACGCCGACCGCGCCGCTGTAGCCGGCGGCCAGCAGCATGACGAAGATCATGCTTGCCATGTCGACGGACACGCCGACCGAAAGGTCGATGCCGCCCGACGAGATGACGATGGTCAGCCCCAGCGCCACGATCGCCAGCATGACGACGTTGTTGACCAGCACGTTGAAGAGATTGGCCGGCGTCAGGAAGGTCGGGCTCGCCACCGAAAAGAAGATGACGATGGCCGCGAAGGCAATGAGCACGCTGTATTTGGCGAGGAAGCCGCGCAGGCTCGCCTTGGCTGCGTTCTCGTTGGCCGAGACACTCATCGCGAACCCTCCGAACCGCGGGCAAAGGATGTGATCGCCACCACCAGCAGGATCAGCGCGCCCTGCACCCCGTTGACCCAATAGCTGGAGACGTTGAGCAGTTGGAAGCCGTTGGCCAGAAGGCCGATGAATAGCACGCTGAGCAGCGTGCCGCCCATGGTCGGCACGAAGCGGCGGGAAAAGACCGTGCCGAGCAATGCCGCCGCCAGCACTGACAGGAGCAGCTCGCCGGAACCGGGTGTGCTGGCCGACAGGCGAGAGACGGTGAGGATGCTCGCTACAGCAGCACAGAAGCCGCTGAGGATGTACGTGAAGGAGACGTAGAACGGGACGCCGATACCGGCCGCCCGCGCTGCCTCGGGATGACCGCCGACAGCGTAGAGCCTGAGCCCGAATGCCGTGCCGTGGACGACTGCGATCATGATAGCGGAGAAGACGATCAGCGCCCAGGCAAGCGCCGAGATGCCGAGGAAGCTTCCCGAAACCAGCACGCCGAGCAGCGGCGAGGATGCGCCGACGACCGTGTTCTGGGTGAGCGTGAGTTCCATGCCGGCCGCGACATTGAGCACGGCAAGCGTCGCAAGCAGGGGAAGGATGCCGAGGCCGACCACGGCAAGGGCGTTCAACGCGCCGACCGCCATGCCGACGGCGATGGCCGCGAGCACCGAAAGGAAGTCGCCATAGCCCATCGACAAAAGTGTCGCGTAGACGGCGGCGCAGAGCCCCATATTGGCGGCGATCGACAGGTCGATGCCGCCTTCGGTGACATCGGACCCGCCGCCGATGATGACGGCCGTCATGCCATAGGCGAGCACGCCTAGGATCGCCGACTGCTCGACGACATTGATCAGGTTGAAGGTCGAGGTGAAGCCCGGCGCGAAGATGACGAAATAGGCCATGATCGCGGCGAAGGCGGCGATCGCGCCAAGCCGCACGACCAGCGCGCCGAAGCGCCGGCCCGCGCTTTTGACGGCGGCTTGCTTTTCATCGGACGCGCCGACTTCGGTGTGGAGAACAGTCGCGCTCATGCGGCCACTCCACCGGTGATCGAGCGCGCACCGGACGAAGCGGCGAGCAGCGCGTCGCTGTTCATCGAAGGACCGGAGAAGCTGCCGGCGAGCCTGCCGCGATAGACGACCAGAACGCGGTCGCAGACGCCGACCAGTTCGAGCAGGTCGGAGGACAGAAGCAGGATCGCCGCGCCCTCTCCCGCCAATCGGTTCAACAGATTGTAGATCTCGACCTTGGCGCCGACATCGACGGCGACTGTCGGCTCGTCCAGCACATAGACGCGCGACTGGCAGCTCAGCCATTTGGCCAAAGCCACCTTCTGCTGGTTGCCGCCAGAGAGCTCGCGCACCAGCGCGTCGCGATGCGGCGTCTTGATCGACAGTTCCTTGATCAGGCCGTCGACCGCCTTGTTCTCCAAGCCGCGGCTGACCATGCCGCTCCTGGAGTAGCGGCGCAGGCTGGCCAAAGAAATATTCTCGCGCACCGACAGGCCAAGCGCCACTCCATGCGCGCGGCGATCTTCCGGCAGCATCGCAATGCCGTCGCGCACCGCCTTGACCGGCGTCGACAACGCAAGCTCCCTACCCTCGACCTTGACCTGGCCGCCATCGGCGGTCTTGAGGCCGAACAGACACTGGACGATTTCCTTGGCGCCGGAGCCGAGCAGGCCGGTGAGGCCGACGATCTCGCCGGCGCGCACGTTGAAGCCGATATTCTCGAAGCTGCCGCCGAGGCGGAGGGAGGAAACCTCCAGGACCGGGGCGCCTAGAGTGACCGAGCGCTTCGGGAACATCTCGCCGACATCGCGGGCGATCATCATCGAGATGATCTCGTCGATCGACGTCGGGCGCGGATCGACCGTGCCGACATCGGTACCGTTGCGCATCACGGTGACGCGGTCGCAGAGCTTCTCGATCTCCTGCATGTAGTGGGAAATGAAGACCACGGCGATGCCGTCGTCGCGCAGCCGGCGCAGCACGTCGAACAGGCTGTCGACCTCGCGTTTGACCAATGCCGCGGTCGGCTCGTCGAGCACCAGCACCGACGCTTTCTGAGCCAGCGCGCGGGTGATCTGCACGACCTTCTGCTGCGCGGTCGTCAGGTCTTTCACAAGAGTTCCCGCTGGCAATTCCATGCCGAAGAAGCGCTTCAACAGGTCCGCGGCCCTGCGCTCCATGGCGCGGCGGCTGACGAACGGGCCGAGGCCGATTTCGTGGCCGAGGAAGACAGCTTCGCCGACGGTCGCGGTCGGCACCAAAAGCCTGTCTTGGTGGATGAAATGCACGCCGAGCTTTTCGACCGAAGCCGGCGTCAGCGTGCTGACGGTCTCGCCGTTGATGAGGATGGTGCCGCTGTCCGGCTTGATGATGCCGGCCAGCACCTTGATGATAGTCGACTTGCCGGCACCGTTCTGGCCGACAAGGCCGAGGATCGAGCCGCGCGCGATCTCGAGGTTGGCGTTTTCCAGCGCGCGAACCGGTCCGAACCGCTTCGATATGCCCGTCATCGATACAGCAATGTCACGCTTTGCTGTCTGCATGGCCGTCAATCCTGGTTGGATATGACGGGCAGCCACAGTCGTTGGGCTGCCCGTCGTTTCGTTCCGTCCTATTTAACGCCAGCCTTCTCGGCGGCGTCGAGGAACGGCTTTCCTTTTTCGGCGGCGTTTTCCTTGTTGATCAGCACCGAAGGCACGAAAGTGAAGGGCGGCACCTTCTGGCCAGCCAAGTACTTGGCGACGTTGTCGACCGAGGTCTTGCCGATCTCATAGGGCTGTTGCGCTGCCACGGCGCCGGCGGACGACTTCGGATCCATCACCATCTTGATGACTTCCGGGCTGCCGTCGATGCCATAGGTCTTGACTTCGTTGCGGCCGGCGGCTTCGACCGCCTGCGTGGCGCCGATCTGCGGCACGTCCCAGCAAGCCCAGACCGCGCCGATCGAGCCCTTCTCGGGCGACTTGGTCAGCATGTCGGTGACGTTGGAATAGGCGCTCTGCACCGTATTGGGGATAACGTCGCGCAGCTCGGGCTCGACGATCTTCACATCCGGGAACGAGGTCAGCACATATTTCAGCTGGTCGTAGCGGATCTTGCAGACCGGCACGCTGTAGAAGCCGTTGAAGACCAGCACATTACCCTTGCCGCCCATGTCGGCGACCATCTGCAAGGCGATCTCGGCGCCGATATTGTAGTTGTTGGAGGTCGTGTTGTTGATGGCGTGCGGGGTGGCGGTATCGACCGTGAACAGCGGGATGCCGGCATCGCGGATCTTCTGCAGCCACGGGTTCAGCACTTCGAGATTGCCGAGCTGCTCGATGATGGCGTCGGGCTTCTGCGCGATCAGCGTCTGCAGTTGCGCGATCTGCTGCTGGTCCTTGCGACCGGCGTCGAGCGCGATGACTTCGCCGCCGAGCTCCTTGACGCGGTCCTGGATGCCTTTGAAGGCCATCAGGTCCCAGTAATGGTCCGTGCCGATGGCCGAGACGCCAATGCGCTTGCCCTTGAGCGACAGCTCCTCGGCGGTTGCGCCCGAGACGGCGGCAAGGCTGCAAGCCGCCGCCAACCCCAGGGCGAGCGCCTTAACGAGGCCTTTCATGGATCTGGTCATTTCATTTCCTCCCTTCTTGATCGCTCCGGGCCTTCCGGAGGATTCTGCCTGATGGCCGCCGCTCAGGCGGCGGCCTCCTCGCCGCGCAGACCGTAGCTCGCCATGCGCTTGATGACGTTTTCGATCTCCTCGTCGGACAGCACCGGCGGCTCTCCGATCTGCAGGGCGCCGTGATACTGGCGCGCCAGCGTCTCGACCTCGACGGCAAGCCACATGGCCTGAGCGAGGCTCGATCCGACAGCGATCATGCCGTGCTGGGCAAGCAGGCAGGCCTTGCGGTCGCGCAGCGCCTCCACGGCATGCGCCGAAAGCTCGGCCGTGCCGAAGGTGGCGTAGGGCGCGCAGCGTATGTCGCTGCCGCCGCCGACCGCGACCATGTAATGGATCGCCGGTATTTTCCTGCCCATGATGGCGATCGTGGTGCAGTAGGTCGGATGGGCGTGGACGACGGCGTTGACCTCGGGCCGCGCCTTCATGACGTCGAAATGGAAGCGCCATTCGCTGGACGGCGGCAGGCGGCCGTCGACCTCGCCATCCCAGCCCATGAAGACGATGTCTTCCGGCTGCAGCGTGTCATAGGGCGTGCTGGTCGGCGAGATCAGCATGCCGTCGCCATGGCGCCGGCTGATGTTGCCGGATGTGCCCTGGTTGATGCCCAGCGCGTTCATCTGGATGCAGGCATCGATGATGGCCTGGCGCGCCTCTAGATCCGAAACGGTCATGCGATATACCAATCCTTGCGAGGCCAATTACCAGGCCGTGTAACCGCCATCGATCGACAGGATCGCGCCGGTGACGTAGCTCGAGGCCGGTGAGGCCAGGAACAGGATCGCCGAGGCGATCTCCTTCGGCGTACCCAGCCGGCCCATCGGCGTCATGTCGATCCAGGTGTTGAAGAGTTCGGGACGCTCGCGCATCTTCAGCGTCATCTCGGTGCCAACGTAACCCGGGGCCAGCGCGTTGACGCGCACGCCCGATTTCGCCCACTCGACCGCGAGCGCCTTGGTCATCATGTGCACGGCGCCCTTGCTCACCATGTAGGACGGCGCCGTCTGCGGGCGGTTGATGATCAGGCCCGACATCGAGCCGAGATTGACGATGGAACCCTTGTTGCGGTCGACCATCGAGCGGCCGAAGGCGCGCGAGGCCCAGTAGACGCCGTTGACGTTGACATCCATCACCAGGCGCCATTCCTCGTCCGGCGTGTCGAGCGCGGTGTTGAGGCGCGCGATGCCGGCGCTGTTGACCAGGATATCGACCTTGCCGAAGTCAGCTACGACCTTGGCAGCCATCGCCTCGACGGCTTCCGGATTGGTGACGTCGAGCACGCGGCCATCGACGCTTACGACACCGGCGGACTCGAGCGCCTCGGCGCCGGCCTTCAGCCCATCCGCATTCATGTCGAGCAGGACGATATTCGCGCCGCAAGTTCCGAGCGCCTTAGCGGCCTCCAAGCCGATGCCGCTGGCGCCGCCGGTGACGACGGCGACCTCGCCCGTCAGGTCGAATTGCGACCGGTAATCCATGCACGTCCTCCATCAGGACAGGCTCGAGCGCGGGCAACATTCGCCCTCGCCGCCGAGGCAGCGCCGCAAGCCGACCGGTCCTGATAATGCCTCCGGGGTCAGGCTCCTCCCGACCCCATGGCGAGCACGTTACAGAAGCTTCCGGGGTCCGTCAATCTGGTTATAACCAGAAAACAGCAATCTTTTTTGAATGATCCATGATCAGGTGCGGTCGACGCCATTCACCGTCGCCGAAGGCTGCTCGACCGCCATGTGGATGCGAGCCACGGAGGAGTTGTAGAAGGCCTCATAATATTCGAGCGCGGCGCCGTCGGCGTCATAAGCGATCGACTCGATCTCGATCAGCGGCGTGTTGGCGGCGACGCCCATCTCATCGGCCTCTTCCTTGGTGGGCAGGGCGGCGCGCAGCCAGCGGTCGGCGCGCTTCACGGTCAGGCCGAAGACGGCGCGGATGGTGCCGAAGATCGACTGGTTTTCCGACAGGATGTTCTCCAGGCCCGGTACCCGATGTCCCGGCAGGCTGATGCGCGTCATGGTGATCGGCGCGCCGTCGGTCATGTAGACGCGGCTGATGCGGACCACGCTGCCATTGGCGGGAATGCCGAAAACCTTCGACTCCTTCTCGTTCGGCGGGCAGCGGTAGATCCCCAGCGTGCGGGTCGAGACCTTGTGGCCTTTGGCGGTCAGGTCGTCGAACACACCGAGATTGGCGGTCATGAAGTCGACATGCTCGCGGGGTGCCGCGACGAACATGCCCTTGCGCGGCATCTTGATGATGCGCCCTTCGTTGGAAAGCGAGCCGATCGCAGCGCGCACGACAGGGCGCGAGACGCCGAAGAAATCGCAAAGCGCCTGTTCGGAGGGAATGCGCGAATTGGCGGCCAGCAGGCCGGTGTTGATCGCTTCCTCGACCTGGTTGCGCAACTGCACCCAGAGGGGTGCGGCCTCGTCGCGGTTGAGCTTGACCTTGGAGCCGATCGAGCGGAAAGCCTCGGCCGCCTCGGCATCTTCCTGGTCGTAACGAGGACGCCCGCGCATTCTGGTTGCTTGTTCCATCATCGGTCTTCAGGCTGCGGGCAAACCGCCCGGTATGAATGTTTGCCGCGATTCAACGCGCAGCAGCGGCTCCTAACGGAGCCCGCCAGCCATTTTCTCGCTCTCCGGCAAGTTTCGCAACCATAGCATCGCGGCTGCTCCCAGCAGCGGTCCGGGAACCAACAGCAGGAAGGCCCAGCGCCAGCCGCCCATGAAGTCGGCGAAGCGCGGCGTCAGCCAGATGGCGAGCACCGTCAGCGCGAAACCGGCGCCCAGTTGCACCGAGAGCGCTGTGCCGACGAAGCGGCGGTCGGCAAGCTCGGTGACGGCGGCGGAAAACTGCGCCGAATCGCCGATCACCGAAACGCCCCAGACGATAGCCACCAGCATGAACAGCCAGAGCGGACCGGTGAAAAGGAAGCCCATCAGCAATGCGCAGCCGCCCGACACGATCATCATGCCGGCGGTGGTCGCCGTGCGGCCGACGCGGTCCGAAAGATAGCCGCCGAGCAGGCAGCCGAGAATGCCGGACGCGACGACGAAGAAGGTCGAGAGCGAAGCGGCAGCCGCCGTGCCGATCGCCTGCGCGTCGAAGGCCGCCCGCGTATAGGCAAGCAGCCATGCCCACATGGCGTAGAGCTCCCACATGTGACCGAGATAGCCGAGATTGGCGAGCAGCAACGGCTTTTCGCGAAACACCTGGCCGATGCGCGAGGGCTCGAAGATAGCCTTGCCGAAGGGATAAGGGCCTTCCTTGGCGAACAGTAGGAACAGCAGCGCGCCTGCCGCCGTCGCCACGCTGGCGGCGGCGACCACCGGCCGCCAGTCGAGCGCGGTCGAGACGGCGCGGAAGAGATGCGGCAGCGCCGAGCCGATGGTGAGCGCGCCGATGACCGCGCCGAGCGCAAGGCCCCGGTCGCGGGTGAACCAGGTGGCGACCAGCTTCAGTGCCGGCGGATAGACGCCTGCGAGTGCCACACCGGTGACAATGCGGGCGGCAATCACGCCGCCCGGCCCAAGATGAAGCAGCAGGCTTGCGTTGGCGAGCGCGGCCACCAGCGCCGCCACTGCCATCAGGCGGCCGAGCCGCACAAGATCGGGGAGGTTGACAAAGCTCGCCGCCAGCGCGCCGAGGACGAAACCGACCTGGACGCCATTGGTCAGCCAGGCCTCGGCGCTCGCGCCCAGTGCCAGCTCCCGCTTCAGTTCGGGAAGGATCGCGGTGGCCGAAAACCAGGTGGTCAGCGACAGGACGACCGCCAGGCAAAGCAGCGACAGCACCCGCCAGCGCTCGCTGTCGGACGCCACGCCAATCCGACCGCCGCCGACCGTGCTCATGCGCTTTGCAGCGGCACGGTGAAGACCGTGGCCGTGCCGGTGAGGCAAAGCTCGCCCTGGCCATTGCGCACGCTCGTCTCGATCTTGCAGATCGGCTTGTCGTGCCGCACTTCCTTGACCTCCACGCGTCCGGTGATCTCCTCGTCAACGCCGACGGCCTTGACGAACTTCCAGGCCACTTCGAGGAACACGGTTCCTGGGCCGGGCAGATCCTCAGCCACCAGCGCATTGAGAATACCAGACGTGACGCCGCCCTGGACGATCAGCTTGCCGAACACCGACTTCTCGGCCAGCGCGCGATCGTAATGCAGCGGATTGCGGTCGCCGGTGATGTCGGTGAAGGCCTCGATGTCGCTCATCTTCGTGCGGCGCGTGCGCTCGGCGAAGGCACCTACCTGCGGGCGGCCCTTCACGACACCCACCCAACCGTCTTTCGTCTCGGTGCTCATTGCGGCTTCTCCTCTGCTCCGGGTTCGACTGGTTTGAAGGCCGGCAGGACGCGGCCACCGATGGCTGTGGGCGCAAGCCGGAGCATGGCCCCGACCTGTCGCGGCCGTGTGCCGGGCAGGATGAAGCTCAGTATCGTCGGGCCTTCGGCCAACTCGACCAGACCGACCACGTAGGGTGCCGCCGGCAGCCAGCCGGGATGCCCTGGCTTGTGCACTTCCGAAAAGGATTTCAGCCGTCCCCTGCCCGATGCGTCCTTCCAAACCAGACGCCCGCTCCAGCAATGCGGGCAGATCGGGCGCGGGTAAAAGACAGCCTTGCCGCAATCCTCGCAGTGCTGGATGGTCAGCCGGCCTTCGGCGGCGGCATCCCAGAACGGCTTGGTCAGCGCGGTGATCGTTGGGCCGGCGGTCTTAAGCGTGCTCAAATCGACAGACATCAGGCGGCTCCCAGCACGAGCGCTGTGGCTTCGCTCATCGTCGCGCCATTGCCGGTGACCAGCGCGAGCCCGGCCTCGCCGATCTGGCGTTCGCCCGCCTCGCCGCGCAGCTGGCGCGCCGCCTCGACGACATGGGTCATGCCGCCGGCGAGATCGGGCTGGCCGAAGCCAAGCTGGCCGCCATGCGTGTTCAGCGGCTTGTCACCCTTGTGGGAAAGGTCGCGGTCGCCGAGCCACGCGCCGAACTGGCCCGGTGCGCAGAGGCCGGCATCCTCGATCGTCGTCGCGACCATGATCGTGTAGCAATCGTAGAGCGACAGAAGATGCATCTCGTCGGCATGCGTGCCGGACTGCGCGAAGGCCCGGGCCATGGCGCCCTTCAGCGGACCGGAGGTCAGGCTCGGCGCCTGGCTCACGGCGCGATGCGTGACCTTCTCGCCGGCGCCGAACAGATGCACGGGCAGCTTGCGCAACGACCGCGCGCGCTTGGCAGACGTGACGACGACCGCTTCACCGCCGGCGACCGGCATGACGATTTCGAGAAGATGCAGCGGAGAGGCGATCATCGGCGACGCCAGCACCGCTTCCACATCGGCAGGCTTGCCGAAAAAGATGGCGTCGGGATTGAGCTGCGCGTTGGCGCGCGCCGCCGCGGCGATCATGGCGAAGTCCCGCGCGGTCGAGCCGTATTCCGCCATATGCGCCTGCATCAGCAGCGCGTAGGAGATGTTGGCGCCCGAGGCGCCGAAGGGCACGTCGAACTCGCGGATCGGATTGCGATTGGGCGAGCGGGGTGCTGCCTCCTCTCGGTTGTTGGCGAGCACGCACAGCACCGTCTCGCACATGCCGGCCTCGATCGCGGCCGCCGCGCGCCAGACCATGCCGGCGCCGGACGCGCCGCCGAGATCGACGACATTGGCCATGTTCGGCGCCAACCCCAGATATTCGGCGATGGTTGCCGGGACATGCTGCGGCGTCTCGCCAACCTGCGGCCCGACCAGCAGCCCGTCGATCGCGCCCGGCTCCAAGCCCGCATCGAGCACCGCCAGGCGCGAGACCTCAGCGATCATCTCCAGCGTCGTCACGCCGCGGGTCAGACGTTGCGGCTTCAGTTCGCCGATGCCGACGATTGATCCTTTTGATCGGCTCATGCCGCCTTGCTCCGGTCGAGCGCGCGGTATTCCTCGAGACATGCCGGATTGGCGAGCGAAGCCATGTTCTTGACCGGCTGGCCTTCGAGCGTGGTGCGGGCGGCGCCCTCGACGCGCTTGCCGTTCAGCGTGTAAGGCACGGCCTGCACCGCGTGGATGCGATGCGGCACGTGGCGCGGCGACGCGGCTTCGCGGATCGCCCTGCGGATTTGCTCGGCAAGCTCGGGGGTCAGTTCAAAACCGTCATTGAGTTTGACGCAGAGCACGATTTCTTCGTCGCCCTCGACCGGCGCCCCAAAGACTAGGCAATCCTCGATCTCGGCGAAGTTCTCGCAGGCCGCGTAGATCTCGGCGGTGCCAATGCGCACGCCGCCGGGCTTCAGCGTCGTGTCGGAGCGGCCGTGGATGATCCCCGAGCCATAAGCCGTTATTTCGGCGACGTCGCCATGCGTCCAGATCTCGCGGCGGACGGCGAAATAGGTGGCGTGATAGCGCGCGTCGCCGTCCTTGCCCCAGAAGGTCAGCGGCATGGACGGGAATGGCTCGGTGCAGACGAGATCGCCTTGCCTGCCGATGACCGGCGCGTTGCGCTCGTCCATGACGGCGACCGCGAGGCCAAGCCCTTTCACGGTCAGCTCGCCCCGGCGCACGGGGTGAATCGGCGACCCCAGCAGGAAGCAGCCGATGATCTCTGTGCCGCCGGACATGGAGGCAAAGATCATGTCGCGCTTCACATGCTCGTAGACCCAGTCGAACTGTCCGGGCGAAACGGGCGCACCGGCAGAGAGCAGCGAGCGCAGCGACGACAGATCGTGCAGGCGTCGCGGTGCGTAGTTCTCGGCGGCGAGTGTGGCCAAATATTTCGGGCTGGTGCCGAAATGCGTAACGTTGGCGCGCTCCGCCATTGTCCAGAGCGGACTGGAATCGAGGCCAGCGGGCGATTTCAGGATCGGCGCGCCGTCATAGAGCACTACCGTCGCCCCGCAGCCAAGGCCTGAGATCAGCCAGTGATACATCATCCAGGCGGCGTTGGTGTACCAGCTCATGACGTCGCCCGGACGGACGTCCCCGTGCAGCAGGTGCTCCTTCTGGTGCTGGAGCAGAACGCCGCCAGTACGATGGACGATCGCCTTCGGCGCGCCAGTCGTGCCGGAGGTGTAGAGCACATAGGCCGGATGGTCGAAGGGCACGCGCTCGAAGGTCAGCGGGCCGTCGCCGCCGAAATCGTCGAACGCAACGCAATCTGCCGCGCAGTCCGGCCTGAGGCCGGGTTCGCCGGTCAGCACCAGCGTCGTCACCGTCGGCATCGCGGCGACGATCTCGGCCAATCTGCCGGAGATGTCGTGCTCCTTGCCCGCATAGCGATAGCGAGATGCTGCGAACAGCACCTTGACGCCGATCTGGCCAAGACGGTCGGCGATCGCGGTGGCGCCGAAATCCGGCGAGCAGGACGACCAGACGGCGCCGACGGAAAGCGTCGCCAGCAATGCGACGAGACCTTCAACGCGATTGGGCAGGATGCCGCCGACACAATCGCCCTTGGCGATACCGGCCGCGCGCAGGCCGTCGGCCATTCTAGCCACGAGCCGGCGCAATTCGGCAAGCGTGACGGTCCGGAAATGGCCGCTCTCGTCGGCCTCGATCACTGCGACCCTCTCGCCGTCGCCACACAGCAGGTTTTCGGCAAGATTGAGCGATGCCCCCGGCAGGAAGCGGCTCCCGGTCATCGGCGCATTGTCGTCGCGCAGGAAGGCGATCGCGCCGGACTCGCCGATGACCTCGGCGAAATCCCACACCGCGCGCCAGAACGCGCCAGGATCGCCGACCGACCAGCGATGCAGCGTCTCGTAGTGGCGCGGGTCGAAGCCGTTGGCTATCGAAAAGCGCGCAAGGTTGGACGATTGGAACGCGGCCGGCGCCGGCGTCCAAAGCACGGATGACATGGATTTCCTCCCGCAACGCAGGCTCGGCTCGACACCGCGGCCTTGCCTGCCGATGCGTTTCAGATTATTGGTTATAACCAGAATGTCAAGCTGCGATCGCGACCACGTGGACAGCGCTGGCGGAGGAGCAGACTATGGATGCCGTGCATATCGTTGCCGCGAAGCGGACTCCCATCGGCAAGCTGAACGGCGCGTTCGCCAGCCTTTCGGCGGCGGAGCTGGGGGCGAAGCTTATCCAGGCGATGCTGACGGCAACGCAGCTCGCGCCCGATGCCGTCAGCGAAGTGATCATGGGCCAGGTGCTGACCGGCGGCGCCGGGCAGAATCCGGCGCGACAGGCCGCGCTCAAGGCAGGCCTGCCGGTCAGCGTCCCCGCGATGACGGTCAACAAAGTCTGCGGCGCCGGCCAGAAGTCGATCCATCTCGCCGCGCAGGCCATTCGCTGCGGCGACGCCGATTGCGTGATCGCCGGCGGGCAGGATTCGATGACCTCGGCGCCGCATTTCATTCACGGCGCCCGCGCCGGCATCCGCATGGGCGACCGGACCGTCAAGGATTCGATGATCACCGACGGGCTGTGGGACGCCTTCCATCAGGTGCATATGGGCGTAACCGCCGAAGCGCTGGCGCAGCGCTACCAGATCACCCGCGAGGAACAGGACCGCTTCGCGCTGCGCTCGCAGGAGAAGGCGGACGCCGCCATCCGGGCTGGCAGGTTCGACGCCGAGATTGCGCGGGTGTCGATCAAGGCCAGGCAAGGTGACCTTGTCGTCGAGCGTGACGAGCATCCCAATCCTTCCACCACCATGGAAGGCCTCCGCCGGCTGAGACCGGTCTTCGATGCGGCGGGAACGATCACGGCAGGCAGCTCGTCAGGCCTCAACGACGGGGCAGCGGCGGTGCTGGTGATGTCGGAGGCGCGGATGAAGGAACTCGGCCTGACCCCCCTCGCCCGCATCGCGTCTTATGCTTGCGCCGGTGTCGAACCGATGGACATGGGCCTCGGACCGGTGGCGGCCTCGCGCCGCGCGCTCGACAAGGCTGGCTGGCGGGCGTCCGACCTCGACGTGATGGAGATCAACGAGGCCTTCGCCGCGCAGGCCATCGCGGTCAATCGTGAGATGGGCTGGGACGAGGACATTATCAACATTAACGGCGGCGCCATCGCGCTTGGACATCCGCTGGCCGGCTCCGGCTGCCGCATCGTGGTGACGCTACTGCACGAGATGGTCCGCCGCGACGCGAAAAAAGGATTGGCATCGCTCTGCATCGGCGGCGGACAAGGAGTGGCAATCTGCCTGGAGCGGTGAACCTGACACTCTGAGCAGTAATTGCCTGAGGGAATTGGGCAATGGGCTTGGCCACGACAGCTTTTGGTCAACGATAGAGCGCAAGAGTGCGGCCAACATAGGCGTTGCCGCCGAAGCTCATTGCCACATGCAGGGCAGCTTTCCCGGGGTGATCGCCCGAAACCTGCACCTCCGCTTCCCACCCCAAGACAAGCAACGTAGTCTCGGGAGCTGAAACGGTCATCCGCGCTGCGACGGTGACCGCCCAGCGTCAGATTTCGGTCCGCTCTGCCAAGAGCAGTGCGTCCTCCACGTCGACGCCAAGATATCGGACAGTATTCTCAATCTTTGAGTGGCCGAGCACGATCTGGATGGTGCGGATATTGCCCGTCGCCTTGTAGATCATCGAAGCCTTCGCGCCGAAGCGAATGAGTGCCGTACTCCTCTGGACGCAGACCGATCGCAGTCACCAATTCGTCACGAGACGGGCGTACTGCGTTGTCCTCATGTGGTGTGCGAGATCGACCCGGCTCGGGAAAGCATCGTCCTCGACCGTGCCACCATGCCGTTCCGGCCAATCCAGCAGGCTTGCTCTCGAGGTCCTGCCTCAAGCCATCCGGGATTTATGCGCTGGCCTGCTGCAGCCACCCGGTTCCTGACCGGATGGCTCGTTGCAAGGCGACGCGGACGTGTCTTAGGAACCGGAGACTTGAATAGGGGCCCCAGAGACCGGGTCGGCAACGCTCGCGAGAGCGGCAACCTTGTCGATCATTGCTAGAACCGCCTGCGGCTTGCTTTGATGCACCATATGTCCGGCATCCCGGACGATATCGACCAGCGAGTGGTCTATCTCGGCGTGCAGCCGTAGCGCCTCGGCCTTGGCATCAAACAGCTGATCACCTGCGCCGGCAATTATCCCGACAGGAATGGCGATGTCGGCATATCGACGATTGGGGAACAGAGCCGACGCCAGCATCAGGAAGGATTCCGCAGAGATGGACCGCAGTTGCGAGGGGCGGCTCGCCAGCCCGCTTGTCGTTGCCGCGAAAAGGGTCGCGACCCTTGCCGGGTGGAATATCTTCTCCATCGCCCAGCGCCAGTTCAGCCTGACCAGCGAAGGCAGTATGGCGTGACGCAATACCGTCCCGATCAGCGGGACCGCCGGCAGCGCGGAGATGGCTAGCGCCAGCCTTGGCGGCGGATAGTGATAGCCAGCGACAACGACAACACCGGCGACGAATCGGGTGTGCCGGCGTGCCATCTCGAGCGCCACGGCGGCTCCCCATGAATGCCCGACAACCACATAGCGCTCGACGCCGAGTTTTTCGGCCGCGGCCTGGATGAGATCGGCCTGGGCGCCGGCGGTCCAAAATCTGCCCACCGGGCGTGGGCTCAGGCCAAAGCCGGGTCTGTCAAAGGCAAGCACACGATACTTGGCAGCGGCTTTGTCGAAGATGCCGCTTGTCGTGAAGTCCTCCGCCGAAGCGCCGTTGCCGTGCAGGAGCAGCAACGGTTGCCCGTCTCCCGCCTCCAGGAAATGCAGCTTGGTTCCGCGGAGGTGGATGAAACGCCCGAGCGGGCGTCCGGCCAATGCCCGTCTCGCGAGAAGATTGTTGTAGAGCGCCAGCCCAGCCGTTGCCGCTGAAAGCAACAGGAGCAGGTTCCGCTTGGACCTTGTTGTCACGAGAGCAGTCGCGTCGCTGCTCGCGATCAGGCCGACCCTTTCTGAGGCAGCTCGGTCTCTTCCTCGACCTGATCCCGCAGCGCCTGTCGTCCGGACTTTCGATCTTCAGCCCCAGGCGAGCGCTTTTGCCGTTCCAACTCGCGATCCACCGTCTTGCGCGATCCTTCCGCGGGGTCTTGCTCCGGCAATGTCTCTGTTTGCCGCTTCGCCTGATTATTGCTTGATTCCGACCCGACAGGATCGCTCTT